>NZ_JBVHQG010000008.1:0-415852 GCF_055567535.1 Streptomyces sp. NPDC026538 | reverse complement strand
GCGCTCGGCAGGGGAATCTTCGAGCGCACCCAGGAACGGGCCGCCCAGATCTTCCGCAACGCGCAGGAGCAGGGCGTCCTCCGTGACGACGTCACTCCGGAAGACCTCGCTTTCGTGATCTGGTCCCAGGCCGGGATCATCCAGGCCACCCGTGCCGTCGCCCCCAACGCCTGGCGCCGCCACCTGCACCTGATGCTTGACGCGTTCCGTGCGCAGTGCGCCCATGAGCTGCCGGAGCCTCCGCTGACCGCCCTGCAGGTCGATCAGACCCTCACCACGCTCGAGTGCCCCGAGGAGGAGTGCCGCGAGTGCCAGGAGGAGGCATGAGCCGCGGCGGGTGAGGCCACCGGGCAACACGACAGCGAGCGGGCCCGGTGCCGACTTCGGCACCGGGCCCGCTCGTCACCGCGAGGGCGTCGCCTTCCAGGGGAGGCGTTCAGTTTCCCGCCAGCAGCTGTGCCAGTTCGGCGTCCAGGTCGAACCGGCTGGACTCGGACCCCGGCGGCACCACGGACCACGTCTCGCGCAGGAAGGACTTCACGCCCTGCGCGGGGAACTCGAGCAGGGCCGATCCCTCGGGTGAGCGCAGAGCGATGGACACCAGCTCGCGTCCCGAGTCGACGACCGGCCACATGTGCACGTCGCCTCCCTGCCCGGTGTGCCCGCCCAGGGCCTGAGCCAGCATCTCGCGACTGAAGAACCACTCGACCGTGCGCTCCTGGCCCGGAAGGTGGAAGACGGTGCGGACGGCATAGGGATCATGCGTCTCGTACCGCAGTGCCGTACGCATCGGCACCGACAGGTCGGGTGACAGGACGAGCTCCACGGGCAGCTCGTACGCCACGGTTCTGACCGATCTCATGTCCCTCACTCCTGCATCCCGCTCGCCCGGCACCGCGATCGCTCCCCGGGTGCTTCGAGGCACGGCACGTGGTGGCATCGCCGGCCCGACCGGAAGCGTCGGAAGGCGAAAGCGGTACACGCGGTTCATGCGTGCCGGCCCCGTTCGGCCAAGAAGCGATTTCATCGGACCGGGCCTGATGTCGGCTCGGCGAGCGGTCGGTTTGACGAGTCGCAACGACGTGTCCCCCGGCCACGGCGCTGCGGCTCGTCAAACCGACCGTGACGGCCTGCCGCCGCATCAGCGCTGGTGGAGATACCAGGCGACCTGGTCCAGGTACCAGCGGTCGCCGGTGATGCCGGACCGCGTCGTGACCTCCTCCTGCCAACGGTGCCCGTCCCAGGCGTACCGGTGGCTGCCGTACCCACGCTCATCCTGCGTGCGGTGGTGGTGGTGCCGGTCGTCGTGGCGACCTTGGCGGTCGTCGTCCTTGTACCAGCCACGGGGTGCGTCCCAGCTGTCGCCGTGTTCCCCGTGGTGACCGCTCCTGTCTCCGTCCTCGCGGTGGCTGTCACGGTCGCTGACGGCGGCCAAGGCGGCGGCCGAGGACCGCGCGTGCTCCGTGGCTCCCGAAGTCGTCGCCGCCGACGCCGAGCCGCCGGCGCCGAGAAGGGCTCCGCCCGCCAGTGCCGTAGAAGCGACAGCGACCGAGACGCGCCTGATCCACCTGTTCATGGTCATTTCCTTGTCATCTCCATGTGATGCGCGGCGAGTGCGCCGATACGGCGGCCGCTGCGATGTCCGTGTTGCGCGACCCGGAGGTTCCGGATCAGCCGGTGCCGAGCTGTGGGAGACATCCTGAGGGGGCCCTCATGTTCAGCGCTGCCCAGCGTACTCGAGGGGGGCCTCATGTTTGCGGTGAAGCCCATCACAGCACCCCGGAAGGGGCGCACCGCATGAGCGGCACGGACCCGGGCGAGGCGATACGCCCGGCCTTGAGCTGCTTCAACACCCGGCAGCAGGGATCGACTCTCCGGGAGCACGGCCAAGGCCGACGGGGGAAGGGGAGGCGCGTTGCAGCCGCCAACCGATGCCGTCGGGGTGGCAGCGGAGTTGCGGTTCGGGGGACGCCGCCCCCGCTCCGGCCGTCATCGAAGGCGGTCCACCACGGGCTCCGGTCGCCGCGACTACCGTCGAAGGCGGCCCAGCGAGTACGACCGACCACCGAGCGTGTCCGGTTCGTACCGTTCTGGGCGGGGTATCCCTTTGCTATGAGCACCGTATCGATGGAGCTGGCCGCTCCCAGCGGCCTGTTGAGTCTCGGGCTGTTCGTGGTGGCCGTGGCAGTACTGGCGATGCTCGCCGGGGGCTTCTGGCTGGGCAACCGTGTCAAGTACCGCGAGTCGCCCCGGCCACGCCCTGATGAGCAGCCCAAACTGCCACCGGAGGGCGCGGTCCATGAGATCCGGGAGAACCGTGAGTCGGAGGAGATCCCCCGGATACCCAAGGGCGGCCGCCCGCTCACTCCCTACGAGCTGAGCAATCAGCAGACCAGGCCGAGCACGTCGACGGACCGGCCGCGCTGGAGCAAGGGCAGCAGCGGCTCGTTCGGCGGTGGCGGGCTCGGCGCCCACTGACCCTAGACAGGCCCCCGGCCCGCGTCGAGACGTCCGACGTGGGCCACGTTCCCGAGGTCCTCGGCGTCCTGGCTCGGCGTTGCCGCGAACCAGGCGTCGAGGATCTCCTTGAGCACCGGCTGCGAGGTCAGGCGCAGGCTCAGGGCGAGGACGTTGGCGTCGTTCCAGCGGCGGGCGCCGTCGGCGGTGTACGCGTCCGCACACAGGGCCGCGCGGACACCGGGCACCTTGTTCGCGGCGATCGAGGCGCCGGTACCGGTCCAGCAGCAGACGACCGCCTGGTCGGCGGTGCCGGCGGCGACATCGCGGGCGGCCGTCTCCGAGCAGACCGCCCACTGCGGGTCGGCCCCCGGTTCGAGCGCACCGTACGCGCGCACCTCGTGGCCACGGCGGCGCAACTCCTCGACGAGGAGACGCGCGACGGGTTCGTCCATGTCGGAGGAGACGGAGATCCGCATGCCCCCAGCCTAGGGCCGGTCCGGGATGGCATCCGTGCGGGCCTCGATCGCGGTGAGCACCGAGGACATGTCGAGGCGGCCGTTGCCCAGCCGTACGCTCTCGCCGTAGAGATCGCTGCTGAGGTCCAGGAGCGGGGTGGCGATGCCGGCCGCGCGGGCCGCGTCGGCGATCAGCCGGGTGCTGGCGTAGGCGTCCGAGGTGGCGGCCTGCACCGTGAAGTCGTGCGCGGCGAGCATCGGGACCTTGACCCGGGTCACGCCGCTGCCGAGCTGGCCTGAGTCCACGACGGCCCGGAAGGTCTCCAGGTCCAGGTCCTGCCGCCGGGCGAAGTGGACGGCCTCGGCCAGCGCCGCGATCGTCGTGTTCAGGTAGAGGTTGACGGCCAGTTTCATCAGCACGCCGGTGCCGGCCCCGCCGCAGTAGACGGTCTCCCGGCACATCGGGGCGAGCAGCGGCCGTACCTCTTCCACCGTGTCCCGGTCGCCGCCGAGCATCGCGACCAGTTCGCCCGCCTCGGCGGGCCTGCGCGATCCGGACACCGGAGCCTCGACGAAGCGGCCGCCGGCGGCGTGGACGTCGGCGGCCAGCCCGCGCGCGTACTCCGGTGCCGTCGAGCCCATCGACACGACGACGCGGTCGGCGACCAGTTTGCCGAACCCCGGGCCGCCCCGGCCGAGGACCGTGTCCGTCACCGCCTCGTCGAGGAGCATGACGATCACGACACGTGCGCGTGCGAAGACGTCCTCGACGCTCGCCGCGAGCTGCGCCCCGGCCGCGCGCAGCGGCTCGGCGCGGTCGGTGGTCCGGTTCCACACGACGAGCGGGGTACCGGCCCGGGCGAGATTGAGCGCCATGGGCTGCCCCATCACGCCGAGCCCCACGAAGCCGTACCGGGGGGCGTCGGGGCTACCGGTCACTTGCGTCATCGTCGTAACTCCTGGTCGGCGCGCGGAAGGTGAGGGCCATCGGCACTGTACGGCGCGCAGGCGCGGCCGCCCACGACGGGTGAGGCCGATCGGGTCAGGCGCGGCGCGCCTCGGGTGTGCGGGCGGTCGTCGGTGCAGGATCGGGTGTGCGGCCGCCTCGGGACGGGCCGCACCACCACGTGAAGAGGCCCGGCCATGACACTCCTCGACAGCCCGTTGTTCCGGCCGCTGGGGCTCGGCGGCACCGCGGCGGCGGCGTGACGACCGCTCCGGGCGGCGGCCGCTACGGCGAGACCTTCTTCCGGCCCGATCAGGCGGGCGAGGGTGAGCGCATCGACGTCGGCGCCCTCGTCTACGACGACGTCACGATGGCCCGGCTGCGGGCGCTCGGGGTCGGCCCGGGCTGGCGTTGCCTCGATGTGGGCGCCGGTACCGGCACGGTCTCCCGCAGGCTCCTGGAGGAGGCCGGGGTGGAGAGCGTGCTCGCCGTGGACCGGGACGTACGGTTCCTCACCGAGCGGCCCGGGCTCGATGTCCTGGAGGCCGACATCGCCGCCGCCCCGGACTCGGTCCGGGGCCGGTTCCGGCTCGTCCACGCGCGCTTCGTGCTGATGCACCTGTCCGAGCACGACCGCCTGATCACCGCGTTGGCCGGGCTCGTGGAGCCGGGCGGGGTGCTGGTGCTCAGCGACGCGGTCGACCTGACGAGCGACCGGACGCCCGACACGCCCTACACCCTGGCGATGCGGGCGATGTGGCAGGGGCTGCGGGCGACCATCGGTACCGACATCTCCTGGGTGCCGTCGTATCCGCAGCTGCTGCGGGGGGCGGGGCTGGTGTCCGTCGCCGCCGAGATCCACGTGCCGCCACTGCTGCCGGGCAGCCCCATCAGCCGGTTCTGGGCGGACACCTGGGAGCGGAGCCGGGCGGCGATGCTCGCCACCGGCCTGGTCGACGACGCGGCCGTCGACGCGGCGGTCCGCTACCTGGCCTCCGACGAGTGCGCCGCGCTCTCCGCCGGCATGCTGACCGCCTGGGGACGCGGACCCGAGGAGCAGTCCGCGGGCTGACCCGCCGCGACCGGCGGACTCCCGTGCTCCCGCTTCCGGCGGCGCACGGGACGCACGACACCGAGCGCGCCGACGTACCGCGTGTCGACGCGCGCCGACGTACCGCGTTTTCGGCGGCGCCTGCCGCGGTTCGCGGACGACGGTGACTCCGCGTGTCCGGTCGTGTCCAGGTATCGCATCTGCGCAGAACCAGCACACAGGCTGCACACTGCCCGGCCAAAGGATCGCTACCGTTCTGGCCGTTCGATCCCACGTGCGATCGAGATCAGGCCACGGCCGAGAACGCCGTTGGCGCAGTCGAGTCAGGAAGACGCGGATGGACTACTGCTCCTCGTGCCGTCGGCACCTCAACGGCGCCCTGGCGTGCCCCGGTTGCGGCGCCTACGCCCCGGACATCGCTCCCCGCGCCGTTGTGACGCCCTGGCGGGCCCCGGCGGACAGCACCTGGCACGACGACATGGAAGAGACGGAAGAGGGGTCCGAGGCCACCGAGCTCTCGTACGACGGCTCCCCCGCCCCGGCTGCCGCGCCGACCGGCCGGGCAGCCCGGCGGCGTCAGCGTGCCCGCTGGAAGAAGACCCAGCGGCGGGCTCTGGTGGCCACCGCGGTCGCCCTGGTCGGCGGCGGTCTGACCGTCGCCTCGGTGGACCGGCAGTCCACGGACCGGGCGCAGGCGGCCAGCGCTCCGGACAACACGACCATGGGATTCGCGGACGAGGAGGCCACGGTGCCCACGCCGTCGGCGTCGGCACCGACCGGCCGCCACCGGGCCCCGGACCCCACCCCCTCCGCCCGGTCGACGGCCACCGCCAACGCGCCGCACGAGCAGAGTGCCGGTACCCCGCGTGCCACCTCGACGCCCCGTCGGCTCACCCTCACGTCGGTGCCGTCCACGGCGTCGTCCGCCGCCCAGCCCCAGGCAGCGGCGCCGGCCGCGGCAGCAGGCAGCGCCACCGCCCCCCAGACGGAACCGGCGGCCACGCCCACGCCCGCTCCCACCGCCGGCGCCGGCACACCGGCACCGCCAGCGAGTCCCGAGCCGACCGCGACCTCGCCCTCGCAACTCTGTCTGCTGGTCATCTGCATCGGCTGACGCACCTCCCCGAGGGCCGAGCCACCACCTCGATCCGGTCCACCGGCCCCCGGGCCAGGGCGCGTTCAGCCACAGGTGGCACCTGACGCTGCTCATCGCAGGGGACGTCAGGAACCGGCCGTGGATCGACGACCGGGTCGCCGGACTGGCCGCCGGTGCCGACGACCACGTCGTCAAGCCGTACACCGGGGTCGTCGTCGACCACCAGGACCTCCGGCTCGCGGCCCGCTGCGCGCCCAGCTCGAAGACACCCCCTACGCCCCCGGCGAGACAACGCTCGTCTATCGCCACGGCGAAGACCGGCACGCCGTCTTCGTCGGCGAACTCCGCGAGATCGCCGCCCGGCGCGGCGTCGTGCTCGTCTTCCTGCCCGGGCCCCGCCGAGCCGACACCTCCTGGCAGGCCCGCGGGCCCCGCGCACCCCGGCGACGACGCGCAGGCCCTCAAGAGCCTCGTCCCCGACATCGTCCACCGCGACATCCATGTCTGCGGTCCGGCCGCCTGGATCACCGCCGTCCGCAAGGCCGACCGCGGCGCCGACGCCCACCGGCGACCGCGCACACGTCGGCAAACCCGGCGAGAACAAGTAGCCCTCGAACCCGTACGGCAGGCCGCCCCGACGTACGCGTTCACACTGTTCTCTCGGGCGGGTACTGGTCCAACAGGGAGTCCTCGGGCGGGAGTTCGCCGGGCCGCCGGGTGTGCCCGTGATCGATCTCAAGTCCGGCTTCCTGGCGGCGGGTTCACCGTTCGAGAGGCAGGCGAGCGACGACGACGCGGCGGAGTCGTCTTCGCCCCGCCAGGATCCGGCCCGTGCCGGTCCTCGAGTGGCCGGGTTCCGGGAGGAGTTGCCGCCGAACGCCACGGGCAAAGTGATGAAGGACCAACCGCGATGAAAGGGCGGACGGGAACCACGACCGGGAACCCGTCCTCGGAGAACGGAGACCTCCTGTGACGACGAACCCCGCTACCGATGCGCCGGCGGATCTGTCACTCGCCCCGCTCGAACGCCTCGACGAGGAGATCATCGCGCTGCTCGCGCGCCGCCGCGCGATGGCCCAGGAACTCGCGCCCCCGGCCCGCGCCCGCGCCGCCGACCCGGCCTTCGCGGAGACCGTACGCGGCATCACGGGCCGCTACCGCCAGGAACTGGGCGGCGCCGGCGAACTCGTCGCCCGCGCGGTCATGGTGCTGTGCGATCCCAGCCGCGACTCCTGAAGAAAGCTTCCTCCGCGCCTGGGCCACGGCGGCGCCGGGATCGGCCGGCCGTTCCGGCAGCAGGTCGCACCGAGGTGCTGTACCCCGAAGCCGGGGCGCTGGTGCGCGTGAAGGGCACCGCGCCCCGGCTGGTTCAGCTGGGGTTCCCCTGATTCACCAGGACAGCGGGCCGTTGACGTCGAAGTAGCCGCCGGTCGGTCCGTCCGGGCCGAGCTGTGCCATCCGGACGATGATCTCGGCGCCCTCCGCCACGGTCTGCGTGCCCGTGTTGCCGTTCAGGTCGGTCTTGGTGAAGCCGGGCTCGACGGAGTTGATCCGCATGTCCGGGAACGCCTTCGCGAACTGCACGGTGAGCATGTTCACGGCGGTCTTTGAGGTCGGGTAGGCGATGCCCGGGTAGAAGTGGGCGGGGTGGTCGGGGTCGGAGAGCGCGGTCAGCGAGGCCAGTCCGCTGCTGACGTTGACCACGACCGGTGCGGCCGAGCGCCGCAGCAGCGGAAGGAAGGCGTGCAGGACGCGGACCACGCCGAAGACGTTGGTCTCGAAGGTGTTCCGCATCTGGTCGGCGGTCACGGTCTCGGCGGTCGGCACGCTGTTGTCCGCGGTCCGGGTCTCGATCCCGGCGTTGTTGATCAGGACGTCCAGTCCGCCGTCGGCCTCGATCGTCTTGGCCGCGGCGTCGACGGAGGCGTCGTCGGTGACGTCGAGGAGGACGAACCGGGCGCCCAGCTCCTCGGCCGCCCGGCGGCCACGCTCGGCGTCCCTTGCGCCCACGTACACGGTGTGACCTGCGGCGACGAGCTGGCGGGCGGTCTCGTAGCCGATGCCCTTGTTGGCTCCGGTGATCAGTGTTGTCGTCATGCGTCCAGCCTGCGCCCCGGCCGCCGGGTCAGCCAGCAGCCCCTTCTTCCTGGGACTGCCGGTACCAGGCACATCCGCGGCCGGCGGTGTTGACTGGGGGGCATGACGGCGACGGAACTCGGACGGGCGCTGCGGCGCTGGCGCGACCGGGTGGCCCCGGACGCGGCGGGGCTGCCGGCCGGTGGCCAGCGGCGCGCGGCCGGCCTGCGGCGCGAGGAGCTGGCGCTGCTGGCCGGGATCTCGGTCGACTACGTCACCCGCCTCGAACAGGGCCGGGCGGTCAATCCGTCCGTGCAGGTCGTCGAGGCGCTGGCGCGGGCGCTGCGGCTCTCCGCGGACGAGCGGACCTACCTGTTCGGGCTGTCGGGGCTGGTGCCGCCGGGTCCGGACGTGGTTCCCGGGTATCTCACGCCCAGCGTGCAGCGGCTGCTGGACCGGCTGTCCGGCACTCCGGTCGCGGTCTCGGACGCGGCCATGACCCTGCTGGTGGCCAATCCGATGTACGCGGCGCTGATGGGCGACCCGTCCGGTCGGCGCGGCTTCGAACGCAACGGCGTGTGGCGCAACTTCCTCGGCCGGCCGACCCGGGTCCGCCACGCGCCCGAGGAGCGGCGTGCCTTCGAGGTAGGCATGGTCGCCGAGCTGCGTTCGACGGCCGCCCGTTATCCGGCCGACCGCCAACTACAGCGCATGATCACGGAGTTGCGTGCCGGGAGCGAACGGTTCGCCGAGCTGTGGGACGCGGGGGTCGTCGGCCGGCTGGAGGCGTCGCGCAAGACCATCGAGCATCCGCAGGTCGGCCTGCTCACGCTGGACTGCGACCAGCTCCGGGTCGAGCAGCACGACCTGCACATCCTCGTGTACTCGGCCGAGCCGGGCACCGAGGACGCCGAGAAACTGGAACTGATCTCGGTACTCGGCACCCAGAGCCTGGCCGAGCGGCACTAGCTCCGTACTTCGCGGCTGTCCGGAGCGAAAGAGTCGCCGCCTCGAGCCTCTCCGCGGAACGGCTCCGGGAGTCCCTCGACTTCGCCCCCGATCGCCGGCGCCCGCAACCTGGAACAGCTCCCGGCCCTCCTCGCCGTTCCGGTGCCGGGTGGAGGCCAGGGGCGGCCTTCCGCCCGGCGTGATCCGTACACGCGGCGCACCGGCGGCGTGGGGATGCCGCGACCTCATGATGCGAGCCGTGACCACCTGCTCGTATCGTGGGAAGACAGAGCGGCGCGGTAAGCGGGAAATCATGGCAGAACCGGCGGTCGACTACGCGGCGGTGTTCCAGGCTCTTCCCGGGGCGGTGGCCCTGGTGACTCCGCAGTTGGTGATCGCGGACGCCAACGCGGAGTTCCTGCGTCTGCGAGGCCTTCCCCGCGAGCAAGTGGTCGGTAGTTTCATGCCCGAGCACCGCCCCGAGAGCGACTCCGCCGAGCCTCTCCTGCTCAAGGTTCTGGCGTCTCTGCGCCGGGCGGCGGAGACCGGTGAGCGCACCGTCGTGGCGCTGGAGCGCTTCGACATGAAGGATCCCGACCGGCCCGGGGTGTGGCATGAGCGGTATTTCAACGTGACCAACATTCCTGTGTTCGGAGCCGACGGGCGGGTGACGCTGCTGCTGCAGCGACTGGAGGACGTCACCGAACTCATCCGCGCCCGTGAAGTCGCCCTGACCCTGCAAGAGGCCATGTTGCCCACCCCTCGCCCGGACGGGCGGCACCCGACGGCCGTCCGCTACCGGCCCGCCGCCCAAGCGCTCACCGTGGCCGGCGACTGGTACGACCTGGTCGACCTGCCCGGCGACCGCATCGCCGTCGCCGTCGGCGACGTCGTCGGCCACGGCCTGTCCGCGGCCGGCGTCATGGGACAACTGCGCAGCGCCCTCACCGCCGCCTCGCTCGTCCCCGAAGGCCCCGCCCGCGCCCTGGAAGTCCTCGGACTGTACGCCCGCACCGTCGACGGCGCCGAGAACACCACCGTGGCCACGGCGTTCGTCGACTGGGAGAACGACACCATCACCTACAGCAGCGCCGGCCACCCACCACCCGCACTCCTGCACAGGGACGGGACGATCGAGTTCCTGGACCAGGCCACCGACCCGCCACTGGCCGCCCGCCCCCAGCACGGCCCCCGGACCCAGGCCGTCACCGCCTTCCGCGAGGGCGCCGCCCTCGTGCTCTACACCGACGGTCTGATCGAACGCCGCGGCGAAGACATCGACACCGGCCTCACCCGGCTCGCCGACTCCCTGACCCGCCATCGCGCAGAAGATCCCGAAGCCCTCGCCGACGCCGTGCTGACCGACCTGCTCCCACCCGGCGACGCCACCGACGACACCGCCCTGGTCATCGTGCGCCTGTGAGCCGGCTCCTTCTGCATCACCGGCGGCTACCGGACCGGTTCCCAGTCCTGCGAGCCGTCCGTGGTCGCCGTCCGCAGGGTGAGCTGTCCTCCAGCGGTCGCTCCGGTCACGTACAGGCTCGTGTTCTTGACCGACTGGAGCTTGTAGAGGCCGTCGCCGGTCTTGACGAGGTTCCAGCTGCCGGTGGAGCTGTTGTCGACCCACTGGCCGATCTTCTGTCCGACCGTCGCGTTGCCGGTCCAGATCGCCGCCGCGCGGCCGCCCGACTTGTTGAGCAGCGTGGTTCCGCCGCCCGGTTCGGTCACCACGTGCCGGAACTGGGTGTCGGGGTCGGCCGCCGAACCCGCGTCCTCCAGCCGGACGTCGGGCACGTCGCCGTTGCCGAAGTTGGCGTCGTTGGTCTTGTCCCGGTACCTATGACCTGGCCGGTCTTGCGGTTGAACAGCTGGTGGTAGGTGCCGGCCGAGTTGCCGAGGTCCGTCTCGGCGTACGCGATCGTCGAGGTCCCCTGGTTGTTGAGGATCACGAGGCGCCCCGTGTCGTCGACGTACTGGAGGTTGCGGCTGTAGCCGGCCTTCGAGGTGGTCTGGTACTCCTTCGAGGTGTAAGGAGCTGTCAGGTGGCGGCCCGGAGGCCTGGGCCGGCGGTGGTCGTCATGGGCCGTGCCTGGCCGTCAGCCGAGTTTGCGCCGCAGTTGCAGGATGTAGAGCAGCAGGAGCGACGGCGCGACCAGGACCGCGGCCACGCAGGAGACCACGAACAACTGCCACAAGGTGGCCGACGGGGAAGCCGCCTGCTGGATGGTCAGGTGGGTGCCCAGGAGGTACGGGTACTGCGCGACCCCCCAGCCCGCCACGACCGCGGCGATCGCGACGGCGGCAAGAGTTCGGACGACGGTCGGGCTGCCCCTGCGCAGCAGAAGCAGCGCGGCCAGACCACACAGGGCGGAGACGAACAGCAGCGGCACGCCGACCCGGCTCAGCTGGTGGAACAGCCGGGGAGCGTCCGCACGCAGGATGAACACGCCCGCCAGCGCGACCAGTCCCGCGACGATGCCGGCACCGAAGGCGCGGTAGCGGAACGCCGTTTCCAGAGAGGGCTGTGCCCGGCGCTGGGCCTGTCCGGTGAGGAACACGGCGGCGAGGTAGGCACAGACGGTGACGGCGAGCACGCCGCCGAGAACGGACGTCGGATTGAGCCAGCTGGACAGGGGGTCACCGTGCCCCGCCGCGGGGACACGGCCGGAGGCGATCCCGCCGGCGACGGCGCCGAAGAAGAAAGGCGTCAGCACCGACGAAGAGGCGAAGGCGACACCGGCGACGGCCTCGCCCCGGCCGCCCGCCAGCGCATGGCGGAAGGCGAAGCCGGCACCGCGCGCCACGATACCCAGCGCCGCCAGTCCCAGAGGAATGTAGAGCGTGGTGGTGATGGCCGTGTACGCCTGCGGAAATCCCGTCCAGATCATCACCAGGATGAAGACCAGCCACGTGTGGTTGGCCTCCCACACCGGGCTGATGGAGAGGTTGATCAACTCCCTCACGGGGCGGCCGTGCCGACGGCCACCGGCTGCCAGATCCCAGAATCCGGCCCCGTAGTCGGCACCCCCGAAAAGGGCGTACGCGATCACGCCGACGAACAGGACCACGGCGGTCAGCGTGCTCATACGTCATCAGCTCCGAACCCGCGTTCGCTCGTCGCCGGCACCGGCTCGGGTCCGTACGGAACCGCGACGGCCTCGGTACCCTCACGCAACCAGCGCCGATGCATCGCCCGCAGGACGAGCACCGCGCCCGTCCCGACACAGAGGTAGATCGCGAGGACCGTGGCGAACAGCGGCCACAGGTTGCCCACCGTGGTGACCGCGTCCCGCGTCAGCAGGAGCCCGACCACGGTCCACGGCTGCCGGCCGACCTCCGTCACCACCCAGCCGCTCCACAGCGACAGGAGCGCGAGCGGTCCGCACACCGACGCGACGCGCAGGAACCAGCGGTTCACCGGGACCTCGCGGCGCCGCCACCACAGCCAGCCGAACCACAGGGACATCAGCAACAGCAGCGAGGCGGTTCCGACCATGACGTCGAACGCGAGGTGCACGACGCTCACCACCTCGTCGTCGGGGCGCACGGCCGGAGGGATGGCCGCGAGACCCTTGATCGTGGTGGACGGCCTGAAGCCCGCGAGGATCGATGCCACGTCGGGAAGGGGGATGCCGTAACGGACCTTGCCGCCGACCAGGATGCCGCCGAGCGTCTCGGGGATGTGGTCACCGGTCTCGGGGACCATTTCGATGGTGGCGAACTTGGCGGGCTCCCTGTCGAAGACCTGCCGGGCGATCGTGTCACCGACCAGGAACTGCAAGGGCATCGCGATCGACCCGACCGTGAACGGCACGAGGAAGCCGAGTCGGTGGTAGCGGTCCCGGCGGCCTTTGAGCAGGCCCCACGCGTACACCCCCGCGACCATGAACCCCGCGACGATGTACGCCGCCAGGAGCATGTGCACCATCTCCCACCAGAACGCGCCGTTGAAGAACACCTGGGACGGGAACACCTGGACGACACGCCCGTGACTGACGACGATGCCCGCAGGCTGGTTCATCCAGCTGTTCGCCGCGATGACGGAAGCCGTGCCGCCGACACTGGCCAGGGTCACCGCCACGCCCGTGAAAAAGTGCGGCCACCGTGGAAGCCGCTTCCAGCCGTAGATGTAAATGGCCACGAACACGGCTTCCAGAAAGAAGAAAAGCCCCTCATAGGCGAACGGAAACCCGAACGCCGCCCCGTACCTGCCCATGAGCCCGGGCCACAGCAGCCCCAACTCGAAGGAAAGCACCGTACCGGATACCGCCCCCACCGCGAACAGCACGGCGGCCACCTTCGACCAGCGTTGTGCGAGAAGCAGCGCCTCGTGATCGTCACGACGCAGCGCCCGGTAGTGGCAGACCAGCATCATGAAGGTGAATGCGACGCCGAACGGCACCAGAACGACGTGGAAGCCCAGGGTGAACGCCATCTGCTCACGCGCAGGGAGAAGCTGTGGCGGGTCGGCGGCTGCCAGCAGCGCGGACAACGGCATGGATTCTCTTTCCG
The DNA here is from genome assembly GCF_055567535.1 of Streptomyces sp. NPDC026538. Taxonomy (NCBI): domain Bacteria; kingdom Bacillati; phylum Actinomycetota; class Actinomycetes; order Kitasatosporales; family Streptomycetaceae; genus Streptomyces; species Streptomyces sp. NPDC026538. Next base: position 402,308 of record NZ_JBVHQG010000008.1, on the reverse strand, counting down.
GCTCGGACAGCGGCGGACGGCCCGCGCGTCGGTCACGTGCTCACCGCCATGGGGAATCAGGGAGAACGGACACCGAAGAGCTTCATGGAAGCTGGTCGTCACAGGCGCGACTGCCATACGCGAGGTCCCGCGGAATGGACGCGCCCGTGCCTCTTGAAACCTTCACGTCCCTTACTCCTTGGAAATTCCACATCACGCGAGGATGGATCTCGCGCATGCTAGTCAGCGCCCGGAACCTCACCTGCCGCGACGGTCGGCGGCGCCGCCGTTTCCCCCTTTGGGGCCATCTCACGAGTGCCAAGTAGACGAAACAGCCCGGGGGCCGGCAGCTGTCCGCCGGCCCGCCGACAGGCACACCTCGCGCAGCGGGCGAAAGGACGGGTCCAGGAGCCGGTGCTGTGAGCCGTCCCGAACTCGGAGCCCTTACAGGCAGGACGTTCGGAGGTGAAAGAGCAAGCTCAGCTTGAGTTTTCAGCTCCGAGATCCCAACGCGTGGTGCCCCGGCCCTCATTGTCCCGGCCGTGCGGCCGCTGAGCGGCAGGCTGAATCCCGAGTTCGGCCCGGCTCTGGCGCGTGGCAGTGCTCAGCCGAGTCTTGCCCCTGACCCACGGGTCAAGGCTTGGCGTCCGGACATGAACGCGACTCATCGCCTCGTGCGCCTGGTCCGCCGCCCCGCCGGATTGCCGCCCGCCGACGACTTCGCCCTGGAACGGGTGCCCATCCCCCGTCCCGAGGCGGGCCAGGGACTCCTCCGCAACACCCGTTACCCCAGTACTGTGGCTTCGCATGACCGACCCCGAGATCGAGATCACTGCGGATCTGGTGCGCGAGCTGCTGCAGGAGCAGCATCCAGACCTTGCGGGGCTGGCCATCCGCGAGGTGGTGGGCGGCTGGGGCAACCAGATGTGGCGTCTCGGGGACGAGTTGGCCGTGCGCATGCAGCGCATGGACCCCACCCCGGAGCTCCAGCTCAAGGAGCGGCGGTGGCTACCGGTGCTGGCTCCGCGCCTTCCGCTCCCGGTGCCGACGCCGGTGCGGTTCGGCGAACCGTCCGGGCGCTTCCCCAAGCACTGGACCGTGATGACGTGGGTTCCCGGCGAGCCGCTGGACCACGGCTCGATCAGCCGCGGCGACCACGCGGCCGACACGCTGGCAGGCTTCCTCAGCGCACTCCACGTGGAGGCGCCCGCTGGCGCGCCGATCAGCGGGGACCGCGGCGACCACCCCAAGAAGTGCACGGCCGGCTTCGACCAATTCTTCCACGCCGTCGCCCCCGCCGACCTCGCCGACGACGTCCGGGCCGTCTGGGACGACGCCGTGGCGGCGCCCGAGTGGGAGGGCCCCGCGGTATGGGTGCATGGCGACCTGCATCCGGCAAACGTCGTCGTCGCGGACGGGACGCTCGCGGGCGTGATCGACTTCGGTGACATGTTCGCCGGTGATCCGGCGTGGGATCTCGCGGCCGCGTGGGTGCTTCTTCCCGCGGGCGCCGCCGCGCGGTTCTTCGACGGGTACGCGCATGCGGACGTGGCGACGATCCGGCGCGCCCGAGGGCTGGCCGCTCTGAAAGGCCTGTTCCTCATGCTGATGGGCCAGAACGGAGACCGGGGCCTTCCTGGTGGCAAGCCGACGTGGGGACCCGCCGGCCGGGCAGCGCTCGAGCGTGTTCTCCAGAGCTGAACCCGCGCCGCGGTGTGTCGCGGCCTGGGAAGGGGGCGGCCAATGGCCCGGATTCGAACCGGGGTTTCCGCATCGGGACGAACCCGAGTACGCAGCCCTGGGCCGCTGAACGACTCATGACCAGGCGGATCGTACGGCTCCGTCTGAAATTCACTGACGCCCGCTGGTCTCGACATGGGCCCTGGTCAGCGCGAACAGGATCAGGAGGTCGAGTGTCATCACAGGGATGGACCACAGCGGGTAGTACGGAACGAACATGAACTGGGTGATCAGGCTGATCACTGCCACCGCCACGCCGGCCCCGCGACCCCAGCTCTGGTCCGTCAGCACTCCCAGGCCCGCGATGACGAGTACCACTCCGATCACCAGGTGAATCCAGCCCCAAGCGGTCAGGTCGAACCGGTAGGCGTACCGGGACGCGGCGAACAGGGTGTCCTCTGCGATGCCGGCTGCGCCCATCAGAATGCTGAGGGGCCCGCTGAGCATCATCAGGATTGCGGCGAACGAAGAGGCGCCGGTGAGTGTTGCGCTGCTGTCGGGCCCGCCGTGCCCTCGCCCTGTCCCGTTCGGAACCGTTGTCATGGCAGCAGCCTCCCTTCCTGTACGGTGCGGTCACCGACGCACACGTCCGCGCGAAGCCGGCTACGCTCCTCTGCCAGCATCACCGCAATCGGTCGACACCGCGACTTCACCCCGCGTGGCCGGCGCTGACAGCCGCAGGTGTCGCGAAGGGCGCACCTGACGACGAGGACGCCGTATGGCACGCCGCCATCGATCTGTGGCTGCTCAACATCGGCAACGCCCACGACGCCCTTGCCTGCCTCTTCGGAGTCCGCAACACCTACGGCTTTCGACCCCTCGCGGAAGACCGTGGGTTCCCCTCGCGGCGTCAGGTGCGTGCTCTGGGGTCCCCCCGGCCGGAGGCTGGGGGAGTGCCGGGCGTAGGCCCGCCTACTGGACGTACCTGGGTCTGCGCCCGGTGCGGCGAGAGTGGGTGCATGGCGTCCCGAGGCAGACGGGAATTGTCAGACAGGCCCTAGTAGGGCTTGGTCAGGTTCACTTGCCGATGGCGTGTCCGTTTGATCGGGTGCGTCGTTGACCTGATGTGCCGGGTGGGGAGCTGGCCGCGGTCCGGTGCGATCTGGAGGACTTCGCGGCGGAGATGTTCGAGCCGTTCGCGCGGGCGGATCAGCGCCGGTGGGGAGCGGTCTATCTGCGCGGACTGCTGAGGTCGCCCGCGAACTGCAGTTACTCCTCGCGGTCTGGACCGGCGCCTGCCCCACCTGTCACCGCGACATGCCAGAACCCATACCAACCTGACCAAGGACTACTAGCTAGCCGGCCCGCAGCTCCGCGAGCAGCTTCGGCAGCGCGGTTCCGATCGGCTCGCGGACGATCTCGTCGGCCCGGTCGTCGTACGGCGTCGGGTCGGCGTTGACGATGATCAGCTGTGCGCCGTGATCGGCGGCCCAGGCGCCGTCGCGGATGTCGCCGTCGGGCTCGACGGCCGGCGTCCAAGCCGAGGCCGGGACCTTCAAGACGGCCTGGTGGATGGCGTCGGTGAAGGTCATCCCGACCGAGTAGGACAGCCACCGCCTGCGCCGGGTGAGCCAGGCGACGAACTCGTGGGTGTCGCCGCCCGAGTCGGTGCGGATCAGCGTCTGGCGCCCCGCCGGAGCCGTTTCGGCAGCTGGGACAGGGCCAGTTTCGTGGCCTCGATGTGGTCGGCGGCGGGTGTCCTCGATGTGACGCGCTCGCCAGCCGAAAAGCTGTTGCACCTTGGCACTCGGCATCGAAATCCCGGCCGAGCTGGTGCCTCAGCAGCCGCAGTTCCGGTTTCAGGATGCCCAGCGCACGCGCGAGTCACACGGGGCAGTTCACGGGTCGGGGCCTTCGCAGCACGCTCACCCAGGCGGTCATGCAGAACGCGCGCGATGTCGGCGACACGCAGACGAAATAGACGGTCAGACATCTGTCCGGAAAAACGCGAGCCCCTCATGGTCGCAGTGACACGTCCTGTTGCCCGGCGTTGAAAATACCGATGAAGGCGGCGTTCACGAATGCTGATGAACTCTGACGGCGACGCCTCACCGTAGGTAATTGTTACGCTAAAATTCACCCGGCGGTAGCGTGCCGGAAGTGTGAATCGATGCCCCGTCAGTACACTTGCCGCCCATGATCACTTCTGTTCGATGGAAGCGCTCCGCCTTCGCCGCGGGCCTCGCCGCACTCTTTTTCGTCGGTACCGGCAGCGTCTCCCCGGCGTCGGCCGCACCCGTCTACTGGACCTACAGGAGTCAGAGCAACGGCAACTGCCTGACGGCCTCCGCGGATAGCTCCGGTGTTTTCACGACCGCTTGCCAAGGCTGGTATTCACAGGACTGGGACTGGGTCGGTTCTCCCAATGCGTACGGACAGTACCAACTGAAGAGCCGGACTAGAGGTCTCTGCCTGACAACCGATGCGAACTCGCAGCGGAACGCCGTTTGGCTGAGCACGTGTGACGGCCAACTGGGTAGTTACTGGGATCAGGAGTCGGCGCGAATCTACGACGATGCCAACTTGGCTACCTATAACAGCCTGCGAATCTCCCCGGGATATGATTCCGTCTATTCGTCGAATACGGGGTATGACCTTTCTGTGGGGATCTCGGAGGAAACCCACTACTGGAACGGCACGCATTCGTAAGCGGCGCGTACCTGCACAGGCAGGGCTGTTCTAAAGTCACGTGACTGAGCCTTTTTCAACCTAGCCTCGATCTTTCGTGAGGGTCCGCCGACGGAGTCGGTGGGCCCTTTCGCTTTCCGGAGCTGATGATGGGCAGGCTGGCGGGCGCGGACATGCGCCGCGTCCCACGGGCTGGTGGTGATGAAGTTCGCCAGGGCCTGCCGGTTGCCGTCCTCGCCCAGGCGGGCGGCCATCGGTTCCACCGACTTGCGCCGCCCCTCCATCAGCAGTCCGCGCAGATAGACCGCTCCCCACCGGCGCTGATCCGCCCGCGCGAACGGCTCGAACATCTCCGCCGCGAAGTCCTCCAGATCGCACCGGACCGCGGCCAGCTCCCCACCCGGCACATCAGGTCAACGACGCACCCGATCAAACGGACACACCATCGGCAAGTGAACCTGACCAAGCACTAGTAGTGCTCCAGCTGTTGGTAGATCTTGCTGGTCGGGCCAGTGCGGGGACGGACGCGGCCACCGTTGATCATCGTGACTTGTGTGGAGTAACGACGAGGCGGTGGCCGCAGGTCACAGAAGATCCCGCTCGTTGGCGGGAGGCGTTCGAGGTGGCCATGAGCCGGATCGCGGGCCGGATCGCCCGGTACGAACCCCGCCTGCGGGCCGGGCGGTTGGTGCTCGGCCTGCTGTCTGACCTGCCGCGCAAGAACTGCTGGACGATCGCGGAGTGGGCCAGGGAGGCCAGCCCGCACGGCATGCAGCATCTGCTGTGCCGGGCCTCCTGGGACGCCGATGCCGTCCGCGACGACGTGCGCGAATACGTCGTCGAGCACCTCCACGAGGACGCAGCGGTGCTGGTCGTCGACGAGACCGGCGATGTGAAGAAGGGCACCCACACGGTCGGGGTCCAGCGCCAGTACACCGGTACGGCCGGGCGGATCGAGAACTCCCAGGTCGCCGTCTACCTCGTCTACGCCGGAGAGCCGGGACACGCGGCGGTGGACCGGGAGCTGTACATCCCGCGCTCCGGGACAAGCGACCCGGACCGCTGCCGGGCAGCGGGGCTCGGCGAGGACACCGTCTTCGCGACCAAGCCGGTACTGGCCCGCACGATGATCGAACGCTTCCTGGACGCCGGACACCACGTGGGCTGGGTCACCGGGGATGAGGTCTACGGCGGCAACCCGAAACTGCGCACGGCTCTGGAGGAACGCGGCATCGGCTATGTCCTCGCGGTGGCCTGCTCGGCCGAAGTGACCACCTTTGCAGGCGCCTTCCGCGCCGATGCCCTGGTGAAGAAGGTGCCGAAGCGGGCCTGGCAGAAACTCTCGGCCGGACGCGGTGCGAAGGGACAGCGGTTCTACGACTGCCGTCATCGATCTCACCGAGGCAGCGCCGGGCAACCGCCAGCTCCTGATCCGCCGCGACCGCACCACCGGCGAACTGGCCTACTACCGCTGCTTCTCACTCCAGCCCGCGCCACTGACCGAGCTGGTGCAGGTCGCCGGATCAAGATGGCGTGTGGAAGAGACCTTCCAGACCGAGAAAGAGCTGGCCGGACTCGATGAGCACCAAGTCCGCCGCTACCCCTCCTGGACCCGCTGGGTCACCCTCGCCATGCTCGCTCACGCCTTCCTCGCCGTCGTCCGCGCCGACGAACACGCCCGCAACCCCGCCCCGGACGGGCTGGTCCCGCTGTCCTGCAACGAGATCCAGCGCCTGTTCATCACGCTCGTCGTCCAGCCCCTCCACGACGTCGCCCACCGACTCGGTTGGTCCGACTGGCGACGCCGGCATCAGCAGCGATCCCGCACGAGCCATTACCAGCGACAAGCCGCATCCAAGATGTGAAGATCACGATCTACAGCTGGATTACTAGGAGGGTGTTGCCCACCTTGTGACTCAGCTGACGAGTGATCAGCGAAGTGCGTTCATCGACCGAGGGGTTCGATGGCTGCTGAGGAGACCGGTCCTTCGCGCCACGAGTTCTTGGAGGGCTCCCCCGAAGGTTTTGGACTCGTTGAGGATGACTCCTGGCTTGGGATCCATTCACAGTTTCTCGGGAAGGGCATGATGAAACTTCTCCTCACCGACTCCGGTATCAAGAACGCGAGCATCCGGGATGCGCTGGTCGACCTCCTGGGTAAGCCGATCGCCGAGTGCAGCGCCCTCTGCATCCCCACAGCCGGATACGGAGCCCCCGACGCCGATCCGGGCGGGCCATGGCGATTCATCAGCGGACGATCCTCCAGCCCCATGACCGAATTGGAGTGGAAGTCGGTGGGCGTGTTGGAGCTCACCGCACTGCCCAGCATCGACGAAGCACGCTGGGTCTCGTGGATCCGGGAGGCTGACGTCCTGCTGGTCAATGGCGGTGACGCGTTGTACCTGGGCCACTGGATGCGGGAGTCCGGGCTGGCTGCACTCCTGCCATCGCTGCCCGACATGGTCTACGTGGGGCTCAGCGCCGGGAGTTTGGTGATGACGCCCCGCATCGGCGCGGGCTTCGTGGGCTGGGAGCCGCCCGCCGGTGGTGACACCACGCTGGGTGTGGTTGATTTTTCGATCTTCCCGCACCTGGATCATCCGGCTTGTCCGGAGAACACCATGGCCGTGGCAGAACGATGGGCATCCGGGTTCGCGGGTCCGGCATACGCGATTGACGAACAGACCGCCATCAAGGTGGCCGACGGCACCGTCGAAGTGGTCTCCGAGGGCCACTGGAAGTTGTTCAACCCGCCATCATGAAGCGTTCCTTCGTGGCGCAATGCCGGAGGTCGGCGATTTACGGAGCGAGGAGAACTCGTTTTCGGAGGAGTTCGAACCCGCCGCGTGTTGCGGCAACGCGGAGGTGGCGGCCCCGGCCCGCTCCTGGTGGTGATCGTCATCGGCATGGGCGCTCAGGCCGGGGGCGTCGGCGACCTCGTCTGTCAGTTCAGGGACTTGACGAGGCGTTCGATGCGTGCGGCGGCCTTCTCGGCGGTGCCCTCGACGTAGAAGCCGTCGCGTGCCTCGTAGGTGAAGTTGTCGTAGTTCCAGCGGTCGGGCATGTTCTTGGCGCCGCCCTCGAACATCGACATGACGAAGGTGCTGGCGAAGGGGGACGCCCTGCGGATGGCGTCCGCCGTGCTGGTGGACAGTTCCGGCTCCACGCCGGCGAACACGCCCTTGCCCACCTGGAAGACCCAGATCGGTACCTCGGCGGTGTCGGTGGGGGTGTACGTGGTGGTCTTCACCGGGCCCGTGGGATGGTCGGTCTCCATCTCGGTGGTGGTGACGTCGTCGGTGAGCAGCCGCACCGTGACGTTCTTGCCGCTCTCGTACCTGGTGATGGCCTGGGACACCCGCACGATCTCGTCGCCCAGGCGCTCTCCCTGCGCGGTCAGCAGGGCGAAGCCGGCCTCGTGCAGGTCGACGCCGTAGGTCCACGCTTTGTTCTTGTCGATCGTGTACCGCTTCGAGCGGTAGGCCGGGAACTGGTCGCCGCAGGCGCCGACGAGCCAGAAACCGATGGCGCCGGGGAACTCGCTCTCCACGTGCGCGGTGGCGGCGCCGGCCAGGTCGGCGGTGATCGGCAGGTTGCCGTCGCTCATGACGGAGTCCTGCATCACGCAGGACTGCACGTTGTAGTTGGTCAGGACGGCGATCGGGTTGCCGTTGAGATCGTTGAACCGGGCGACGTACACGCCGTGGTCCGAGGTGCCCTGCTCGTTGACGCCCAGCCAGTAGCCGTCCGCGGTGAGCACGTTGCGGTTGACGTTGATGCCGGCCTCACCTCGGCCGTAGCCGACCTGGGCGTCCTGAAGGTTCCCGACCGCGTCGGCTACCGCGCTCTTGGTGGCGGTGACGATGTTCCGCACGTACGTCGCGGCGCCCGCCGACGAGCTGCTGTCCGCTACGTGCGGTGCGGAGAAGCAGTGCGTGACGGTGACCATGATGTTCGCCGCCGCGATGCCGGTGGCCGCGGTGATGGCCTCGCGCATCAGGCCGATCGCCTCGGCACTGATCGAGGTGAGGTCCAGCACGGCCAGGGCGACACGGCGGGAGCCGGACTCCACCAACAGCACACGCGCATACAGCTCATCGTGCACCGAGGTGAAGTTGTCCAGGGGCAGGATCGAGGCGTCGGGTGTGAACGCGGCTTTTCCGGCACCCACCTTCAGCCCGGTCGCGGGCTTCGTGGCGGCCCCGGCGGTCGTCGCGCCGCCCACCACGGCCGTGGCGGCCACCGCGAGGGTCGTCGCCGCGACGAACGAACGCCGGCTCATGTCGCCGAAAGAGGCCGCTTCGTCCATCTCGTTCTCGTTTCGCTCAGACATCGCAGTCCTCCACTGGAAGGGGTCGGGTCCATGAGCGACCGCCGGCGCTTTCGGTCGGTTGACTCGGCGTGCGTCGGGGGCAGCGCCATAACACCGAGGAAGCATCACAGTGCCCCCGGGAAACGGCAATTCGCGGGACGCAAGCTCAGCTTTCACGACGAGTATCGACGGATCGAGTTCGTGGGGAGCCTTCTGACATGCCCGGTAAAACGCCGGTGGGACGCATGCTGTCGGCCCACCCGATCCACATCACACGGAATACAGCGCAAACTCACAGATTGAATTCACCGTGCCGGACCAGACCGGCTGTGGCCGGAATCGCGCGGCCCTCGGAGCGAAGTCCGCCGCCTGAAAGAGAGCCGGGACTCGTGGTCGGGGCAGCAGCGACAACAGGCATCGGTGTCGCATTCACCATCGTCGGCACAGCGGGTGCGTCGGCACATCGACCGAGCCCACCCACCCAACTGGTGGGCCTCCCCGGCCGCAGTCCTATATTTGCCTGGGAAACGTCTGTGCGTACCGGGGGGATTGAGCGCTTTGAGACGATCAGGCAGAACGCTTCGAGCGGCCGCCTTGCTCTGCGCCGTTGCCGTGCCGTTCCTCGGCGGGTGCGGGACACAGGTGGCCGGTCAGCAGGGCGAGAGGACGCCCTCCTCGGCGGCAGCCGAGCCGATCCCGTGGACCACGATGCAGCCTTCCGCGGTCACCGGAGTCCAACTCGGCGGGGACCGGCGCACGCTGCTCATCGACACCCAGGTGCCCAGTGGCGCTCACGCGTGCGTGCGCAACCTGAAGGCAGTGCTCACCGACCCGTTGACGGACCTCGTGTGGGTGCAGGTCACCTTCACCTCGCCGTCCGGGGACAGGGCTTCCGGGTGCACCAAGGAGAGCACGGCCACGGCAAAGGTCACCCTGCCCGAGCCGCTGGGCGACCGGGACGTGATCGTCGACCACTACACCCGCTTCACCGCCGACGGTGCCGAGCCGCCCGCGCTGCGGTTGTGCGGAAAGCTGGGCTGCACACCGCCGGCCACCGGCTGCACCCCCGCCTCCTACGATCAGGCGTTGATGGCGGTCGGCGCGCCCGAGCACACGTACCGCGACTCGGAGAAATGCGACGGGAAGTGGCTGGTGCTGGACTTCTCCTGGCGCACGGGACCGGCCTGCGGCGACTCGACGGACTCGGCCTGCTCTTCCCGGCTGGGCGACCGTTGGTTCTTCCGGGCAGAGAAGGCGGGCTGGAAGCCGATCATCCGGACCTCCGCCGGAGGCTGCCGGGATGTGCGGCGCGAGGAGCCCGCCTTCCCGTCCTCACTGTGCGAGTCGCTGGCTCCGCTGTCCCCCTCGCTGCATCCGAGTTATCCCCCGCCGTCCGCCTCTCCGACGCCCGGCGTGCGTTCCACCGTGACGGCCCACCCATGACCAGGGACCGCTGCGGCCTCGTCTGACCGTCTCATGGGGTGTCACCGTCCCGCCGTTCGTCTGAAACAGCACTCCTTGGCCAACCCGCGGTTGGGCCGCCATCCTCGTGCAGGCTCGTCCGGCCGGTGCGAACCCGGCAGCTCTGCGGCGAGCGTGGGAAACGTGATCACGGGGGTTCATCACGTGCGTCGGACGACCAGTACGGCGAGGTCGTCGCGGTGGTTGAGTTCGGCCGCCGCGTCGAGGATTCGGTCGGCGGTCTCCTCGGCGCTCAGTCCGTCGTGGAGGGCATCCGCGGCCAGTTTTCCGGTTCGCTCGAGTCCGACGTCCAGCACCAGGTCCGGTCCTTCGACCACGCCGTCGGTGACCATGACCAAGGCGGTGTCCTTGTCCAGCGTGAACGTCTCCTGCGGGTAGTCGGCGTCCGGCAGGATCCCCAGGAGCGGACCGCCTGGCAGGTGGTACACGTCGTGGCTGCCGTCCGCGCGTGCGCACAACAGGGGCACGTGGCCGGCACTCGTGCCGGTGACCTGTCCGGTGCGTGGATCGATGTGCAGCATCGTGCAGCTGGCGAACCGCGGTACGTCCATCGCGACGAGCAGTTGGTTGGTGTGCGTCAGCACGTTTCCAGGGCTCGGCTCCCGGGCGGCGATCGCGCGCATGGCGCCGCGCACCTGTCCCATGCAGGCGGCCGCGTCCGCGTCGTGCCCCTGGGCGTCGCCGATCTCCAGGGCTACCTCACCGTCGGGCATGAGGAAGGCGTCGAACCAGTCTCCGCCGATGTCGAGACCGGAGCGGCAGGGCTGGTAGCGGGCAGCGACCTGCAGGCCAGGCAGGTGCTCGGGCAGCGTCGGGAGCATACTCCGCTGGACCGCCGCGGCCAGTTCGAGGCGAGCCTCCTCCAGTCTGATGCGCCCCAGTGCCTGGCCTGCGAGCTCAGCCAGTGTGATCATGAAGGCTCTCTCGTCCGCGGACGGGCGGTGCCCGCTGTCGTAGGTCACCACCCAGGCCCCGAGCGGCTGTTCGCCGGTGGAGCCGAGGGGGGTGATCGACACGGCGGCGGGGCCGGGCCACGGCAGGGGCGCGGCATCCCCGTGCGGCCAGCGGCGGAGAAGTTCCTCCTGATCGGGGATGAACTGCGGCTCGCCCGTGCGGATCGCTTGAGCCAACGGACGCTGCTCGTCCAGGTATCCGCGATCCAGGACACCGACATCCCACAGGGTGAGCCCGGCATCCGAGGACACGACCAGATGCCCGTCGTCGACGAGCGCGAGGGCCGCGCCGGTGCCGCCGAAGGTCGCGGCCAGCCGGGTCAGAACGACCTGCTGCAGCTGTTGCTCGGTGGCGGTGCGGACGAGGGCGGAGGAGAACACGGCGATCTCGTGGGCACGGTGCCGTTCGGCTCCGAGCGCGGCCAGCATCTTCTGTCGGCGCGCCTCCTGCCGGGTGTCGTCGCGGATCGTCCCGAAGACCTGCTCCGGACCGTCGAACCCCAGCTGGATCCTCCGGGTCTGGCAGGCCAGATGGTGCCAGTCCCCTCGCTCGTCCTGGAAGCGCAGGCCGGTCCAGGGGCGCCCGGGGGTGTCCGAGCCTAGGAGCTGTCGCAAGGCCCCCCGGTCATCGGGGTGCACACGCCGGACCACCCACGGCAAAGGCAGGGAGGCCTCCGGGAACAGCGCGCCGACGGCGGGCGCCCCTCCCAGCCATTCGATCTGCTCCACCTCCGGCAGGTACACGCACAGCCCGAGGCCGGCGGACTTCGCCGACATGCGGAACGGGATCAGCAGGCTGCCGAGGTCGTTGTGCATGCTCAGCGAGTGCACCCATACCAGCTGTTCGCCCCCGGCCGTGGTCGTCGACCGCGCCTCTACGAGAGTGACCAGGGACACCCGGCCAGGCCTTGGAAGCTCCAGCACCCGCATCGCCAGCTGCTGCTCGTTCGCGTGGGCCACGATGCGCCGGACCACGGAGCTCTGGCTTGCGGGCACCAGTTCCCATATGCGGCGGCCCACGCACTGGTCGATCCGCCTGCCGAGCGCGGTGGCCATCGCGTCGTTCAGGGAGTGGATGACTCCCTCGGGGTAAAGCAGAGCCGACGGTTCCGATCGGTCAAGGAGTTCGTCCGAGAAGTCCACCTGCCGCCCCCTCGCTATCGCCGAGCGAGCATGCTCACGCCTCCGATCATCGCATCACATTCATTTCATTGCCCATGAGCGCGCGGCAGTGAGATCGGGGCTTTGCGGTCGGTGGGGTCACCCCATTCCCAGCTGCAGGACTTGGGCGGCCCAGCGAGCGTGGAGCGGGCGGCCGACACAAGCGCTGACAACCTCCAGGTCCGCGAACTCGATGCCCTCAGTGGCGACGCCGAGGACTTCCAGTGCGCCGGCGTACCTCCGTGCCGTCTCCGGACGGCTGCGTGACCGTGGAGCCGAGGTACTGGACAGCGAGCAGGGCGACCTCGGGTTCCGCACGTCTTGCCCGGACCAGGTGCCCCATGATCTCCTCGGCCACCTGCTCATCGAAATCCCGCAGGTCAGGGCGGACGACGTCGCCGAAAGAATCCTGCTGGCGAGCGCCAAGGAAAGTTCTCATACGTCGTGAGAGATCTCCGCGAGGCGTGACTCCACGTTGGCCGCACTCACGGACAGTTCCCACCCGGGCTCCGGAGTCTCCACGCCCATGCTCTGAAGACTACGGGCGCCTGGAAGACTACCGGTGCCTACGGGTGAGCGATTTGTTTCCCCGTCACAATCCAAGCCCGGAATATGGTGCGTTGCACCCCGCGTTCGTCCCGGGCTGTACTCCTAACCTCTTCCTTACTGTCGTGGTCCGGATGACACCGGCCAGAGCCGCTGGATCGCCCCGGCCCGATTCTCAGCAACCCGAGTGATGGGGAAAATCCGGTGACCGAGATATTTCAAGGCAGCTTCTGTGAACGGCTGGACCCCCGAGAGACACCCGACTCCGCCATCGCCATGATCGACGCCGAGGGAACGGTGGTGGGGTGGACGAGCACGGCGCAGCGGCTTGTCGGCTACCCGGCCACGGCAGTGGTCGGCCGGCCCGTCTCCAAGCTCCTGCCGCTCAGCCGTCAAACGCTGCTGGACTGGGCGTCGACCCAGGAGTGCCTTGCCCGGGGCGGCTGGTCCGGCACCGCGACCGTCCGCCACCGCGAGGGCCACGCCATCAAGGCAAGCCTGCGGTTCTCGCTGCTGTGGGGGCAGGACCGGGAGATCCGTTGGCTCATCTCCGGCACCGACATCGCCTCGCTCTCCCCGGTGGGGACCATCGGATCGGTACGGGACTCACTTCTCACCCGTACACCGATCGGCATCACCGTTCACGATCAGGACCTGCACTGCGCCTGGACCAACGACGCGATGGAGCGACAGGACGGCATTCCTCGCGATCAGCGTCTCGGACGCCGTCTCCCCGATGTGCTGCCGGGCGTCGAAGCCGAAAGGCTCGAGGTGGTGATGCGACAGGTCCTGGACAGCGGCATCGCCACGGTCCACGAGTACCGGGCGTGGCCGTCGGCGGATCCGCGCCGTGAGCACGCGATCGCAGCATCGTACTTCTGCCTCCAGGACGCCGACGGCCGGGCCACGGGGGTGTGCTGCACGAGTGTGGACGTCGCCGGCAGTCAGCGGGCCCGCGAGCGCCTCGCCATCCTCAGCGAGGCCAGCACACGCATGGGCAACAGCCTGGACGTGATGCGGATCGGCCAGGAGCTGGCCGACCTCGCGGTACCGCTGCTTGCCGACTACGTCAACGTGGACCTGGCCGAGTCGATCCAGTTCGGCGAAGCACCGTTCGCCCGCATCGGACCGATGGACGGCCATCGCCGTTTCCTCCGTCGCGCGGGTATGGCCTCGATCCATCCCGGGGTCCCCGAGTCCCCATGGGCGCGCGGTGAGCTGGTCGCCGTACCACCGAGTTCGCCCTTCACCAAGGTCCTGTCTTCCGGCCGCTCCCATCTGGAACCGGTCCTGGACGGTTCTCCCGGCACCTGGTTCGATCGAGACCCCGACCGGGCACGGACCATGCGGGACAGCGGCATGCACTCCCTGATGGTCGTCCCCATCCGTACCCGGCATACCTCCCTGGGCACGGCGGTGTTCGTACGGACCGAGGAACCCGCGCCGTTCCAGGAGGATGATCTGCTGCTGGCCGAGGGACTCGTCAGCCGTACGGCGCTTGCCCTGGACAACGCTCGCCGGTACGCGCGGGAACGCAGCGCGGCCCTGACCCTGCAACGCAAACTGCTCCCGCAGCGTGTGGTGCAGGGCACGGCCATCGAGACGGCCTCGCGCTATCTGCCGGCCGATGTGGACAACGGTGTCGGAGGCGACTGGTTCGACGTCATCCCGCTGTCCGGCGCCCGGACGGCGCTCGTGGTGGGCGACGTGGTGGGACACGGCATCAACGCCGCGGCGACCATGGGCCGGCTCCGCACGGTGGTACACGCGCTGGCGGACCTCGATCTGCCCCCAGACGAGTTGCTGAGCCACCTCGACGACACGGTCCGGCGGCTCGCCGCGGAAGACGCCGACTCCCAGGACCCGACCCGTGTCACCGGTGCGACCTGCCTGTACGCCGTCTACGACCCCATCACCCGGAAGTGCACCATGGCAGGGGCCGGGCACCCGCCGCCCGCGGTCATCGACCCTCACGGCAAGGTCACCTTCCCCGACCTGCCCACCGGGACGCCGCTCGGCGTCGGGTTGGGTGTCCCCTTCGAAGCCGTCGAGCTGGAACTGCCCGAGGGGAGTCGCATCGCTCTGTACACCGACGGCCTGATCGAAAGCCGCGACCAGGACATCGACATCGGCATGAAGCGCCTGGGCGGCGCCCTGGCAGACCCCGGCCAGTCGCTGGAAGGTCTCTGCTCCTTGGTGATGGAGACGGTGCCGACTCAGTCACCGGGCGACGATGTGGCGCTGCTCGTCGCACGCACCCATGCGCTGAGCCCGAGCCAGACCTCGAGCTGGGAACTGCCCAGCGATCCGGCTGTCGTCCGCCGCGCCCGCGCCCTGGTCACCCGACGGCTGGCCCAGTGGGGACTGGAACGTCTGGAGGCCTCCACCCAGCTGATCATCAGCGAACTGGTCACCAACGCTGTCCGCCACGCCACCGGCCCACTCCGCCTCCGTCTGATCCGGCACCAGGTTCTGACCTGCGAAGTCTCCGACACCAGCAACGCCCTTCCCCGGCTGCGCCACGCGTGCACCAGTGACGAAGGCGGTCGCGGCCTGTACATCGTCGCGCAGCTCTGCCGGCGCCACGGAGCCAGGTGCCTGCCAGGCGGTGGCAAGACCGTGTGGGCCGAACAGGAACTCGACCCCGGCATCTGAGAAGGCAAGCGCGACGACGAAGGCCAGTGATCACGGTGATGCGGCCATGGCGACATCGACGCCGGTGACGTGGCGGCGATGGTCGCGGTCCGGGGCGCGCGGGCCTCTCCTCGCCGGGGCGGGGACGCCGGTCGTGTGGCCGGTCAGGACGAGGGCTGGTCGGCCGGCCGGACAGGCCTCGGCTTGCGGTAGCCGGCGACGAGGCCGCCGGCCGCTCCGAGGGAGACCAGACCCATGCCCGCGGCGCCCATGATCCCCTTCGCTCCGTCCATGGCGAAGTACGTCCCGGCGGCGGTGGCGCCGTTGAACAGGAACAGGAACCAGAGCGTGCCCCGCCGCGACAGGAACGCCCCGATCCTCGGCTTCTTCGCGATGCGCGAGCCCGTCAGGAGCGAGACACCGATTCCGACGTAGGTGGCGATGTCCTTCCCGGTGCCGTCGAGGACGGCACCGGAGGCAGAACTCGCGGCGAGTCCGCCGACGAAGCCCGACCACAGCAGCAGATCGGAGACGAACACCTTCACACGGGCGAGCGGATGCATGGAACTGTCCTTCGGGTGTCGGGGATACGCGGGATACGCGGGTCGATTCGATCGGCGGATCCGTTGGGACCCCGGCCGATCTCCTGCATCCACGATCCCGGCGCGGGCTCGCCACCACGAGGAAGCCCGCTCCCGGATCCACGGTGTAGAGGGCTACACCCCCCGGCCGCCCGCGTGGCCTCCGGGCCCTTCCGATCGGGTCAGCCGTTCGGTGCGTCGGCGGCGAGGGCGGAGGCTGCGGCGTTGTAGCGGGCGAGGAGGCCGCGCAGGGCCTGGACCTCCTCCGCGGCCCAGCCCTCGGTGCGGGCGTCCACCTCCCGGTACATCAGGGCGTCGGCGCGGGCGAGGAGTTCCCGGCCGCGCTCGCTTGGGCGGAGCAGCTGGGCTCGGTGGTTGCGCGCGTCGACCTCCCGTACCACCAGGCCGGCGCGTTCCAGGGCGGCGACCTGGCGGCTGATCGTGGACTTGTTGAGGCCGTAGAGGCCGACCAGGTCTGTCGCGCGAGCCCCACCGCGTGCGGCCATCTCGGAGAGCAGGGAGTAGTCGACGAAGCTCAGGTCCGGATGGAGCCGTTCGGCGTTGCCCCGGAAGCGCCGGGAGAGAGTCACCAGCTCGCGGACGAGCCCCCGGAGCTCTGTGTCGTCATCGGCCACGTGCGTGTCCCTTCCATGCGGCCCGGGCTCCTGCCGCGGAGTTTCATTTTGCAACAGATGGCGGACGGATTTACAGTGGGCGTGTTGCATTATGCAACCGACCATGAAGACCGCGCAGGTCCCGCCGAGCGTCCTGGAGACACTCGACCGAGGACAGGTGCACAGCGTTTCGTCCCCTTAGTGTCGTTATGTCAATCATGGGGACGTGAGAGGCAGGCGAGAGCCATGCGAGTCGAGGACGTCGTCCACGCACCCAGCACACCGCTGGACGCCCCGGCCTTTCCGGCAGGCCCGTACCGGTTCACCGACCGCGAGTACCTGAACATCACGTACCGGACGGATCCCGGGGCCCTGGAGCGGGTCGTGCCGGAGCCGCTGCGGGTGGCGGAGCCGCTGGTCCGCTTCGAGGTCATGCGGATGCCGGACGTCACCGGGCTGGGCGACTACACGGAGTCGGGCCAGCTCGCCGTCGTCGAGTACGAGGGCGAGACGGGTGAGTACAGCTTGTCGATGTACGTGGACAACTTTCCCGCGATCGCCAGCGGGCGGGAGATCGGCGCCTTCCCGAAGAAGCTCGGCCGGCCCCGGCTCTACGTCGACCAGGACACCCTCGTCGGCACCCTGGACTACGGCTCGCTGCCCGTCGCCCGCGCGACGATGGGCTACAAGCACCGGCCGCTGGCCACCGAGAAGGCCCGGGAGGAGCTGACGCTGCCGACGTTCATGCTCAAGAAGCTTCCGCACTACGACGGCACGCCGCGCATCTGCGAACTCGTCCGGACCCAGATCGACGACCTCACGGTCAAGGGCGCCTGGAGCGGGCCCGCCCGGCTGCAACTGCTGGCCCACGCGCTGGCCCCGCTCGCCGACCTGCCGGTCCTGGAGGTCGTCTCCGCCTCGCACATCCTCACCGACCTCACTCTCGGCCGCGCCCGGGTCGTCCACGACTACCTGACCTGACCGCTCCCCGCATCCCCCAGCTCCCGCATCCCCCCACATCCCCGACGTCCGCCCTGTCCCCCGCATCCCCCACGCCCCACACCCACGCGCCCGCGCGCCGAGAAGAAGAAGAGCAGGTGTCCCGTATGTCCGAGTACGACAGCATCGCCGGAATCCGCAAGGTCACCGTGGTCGGGGGAGGCGTCATCGGTGCCTCCTGGGCAGCGCTGTTCCTGGCCCGCGGCCTGTCCGTCACCGTCAGCGACCCGCAGCCCGGAGTCGACGAGGCCGTGCGCACGTATGTCGCGCAGGCCGCGCCCGCGTTGCAGGCGCTCGGCCTGGACACCTCGTCGCTCACCGCACGGCTGTCCTTCGAACCGGACCTTGCCACCGCGGTCCGTGAGGCGGATCTGGTGCAGGAGAACGGCCCGGAACGGCTGGAGGTCAAGCACGAGATCTGGCAGACCATCGAGAGCAGCGCCCCGGCCGGTGCCCTGTTCGCCACCTCCACCTCGGGCATCCCCGCCACCGAGATCGCCACCGCCCTCAGGGACCCGGCCCGGCTCGTCGTCGGGCACCCCTTCAACCCGCCGCATCTGGTGCCGCTGGTGGAGGTCGTTCCGGGCGAGCGGACCTCGGAGGAGACGGTCGAACGCGCCCGCGCCTTCTACCACGACCTCGGCAAGCGGCCGCAGGTGCTGCGCAAGGAGGTACCCGGCTTCGTCGCCAACCGGCTGCAGTCGGCGATCTTCCGCGAGTGCGTGCATCTGGTGAGCGAGGGCGTCGTCACCATGCAGGAGCTGGACGACATCGTCACCTCGTCCATCGGCCAGCGCTGGGCCGTCGCCGGGCCCTTCCGCTCCTTCCACCTCGGCGGCGGCGAGGGCGGACTGGCCCACTTCATGAGCCACCTCGGCGTCGGCATGGAGCGACGCTGGGCCGACATGGCCCACGAGAAGGTGGCCTTCGACGAGCCCACCAGGCGGCTGCTGACCGACCAGATCAAGGACTTCGGGGGCACCGTCGACGAACTCGCCGCGGAACGCGACCGCAAGCAGCTCGCCCTGATGCGCGCGCTCGGCGAGACCTTCGACGCCTGACCCGCCCTCGCCGCCCGGCCATCACCCGCCAGCACGGAGATCGCAGAACCCATGAGCGCAGAAGAACTCACCGAACGCATCCAGAAGACCCTCGCCGATCCGTCCACCACGGACGACGGCTTCGACATCCACCAGGCCCTGCGCGAGGTCCTCTCCTCGGTCGGCCTGCACCCCGAGGACAGCGGCGGGGAGATCACCTTCATCGGTGCCGACCCCGTCGTCCCCAGCATCATGCGCCTGGGTGCCGTGCCCGCCCTGGGCATGACCGCCAAGTCCGTCGCCCTGGCCGCCCTCTGGCAGCGGCGCACCGGCGAGGGCCAGGACATCACCATGGACCTGCGCAAGGCCCCGCACCGGCTGTGCCCGTTCTACGACAAGAAGTGGGAACTGCTCAACGGCTACCCCGGCGGCACGCCCTCGGACCCGGCCAACCCGCTCGGCTTCGACTTCTACCAGACCCGCGACGGCCGCTGGGTCATGCCGCTCAACCCCTACCCGAAGATCAAGAACGCCGTCTACAAGCTGCTTCGCACCTGGCCCGAGAAGCAGGCCGTCGCGGACGCCGTCTCCAAGTGGAACGCCGCCGACCTGGAGCAGGCGGGCGACGAGATCGGCGTGGTGATGCCCATGCTGCGCACCACCGAGGAGTACCTCCGCGAGCCCGCCTACGGGTACATCGCACGACAACCGCTGATCAAGATCGAGAAGATCGGCGACAGCGAGCCCGAGCCCCTCTCCGCCGCGGCCGCCCAGCCGCTCTCCGGAGTGCGCGCCCTGGGCATGGGCCACATCATCGCCGGCGCCGGAGTCGGCCGGGACCTCGCCCAGCACGGCGCGGACGTGCTGAACATCTGGCGGCCGAACGAGCTGGAGCACGACTCCACCTACAACACCGCCAACGTCGGCGTCCGCTCGACCACCATCGACCCCTACGGTGCCGAGGGGCAGGCCAAAATCCGCGAACTCCTGCGGGAGGCCGACATCTTCTATGCCAACCGCCGCCCCGGCTACCTGGAGAAGATCGGCCTCAGCGCCGAGGAGGCGGCGGCCGTCCGGCCCGGCATCATCCACATCAGCATCTACCTCGCCGGCCAGACCGGCCCCTGGGCCCACCGCGTCGGCTTCGACCAGACCGCCGGCGCACTCACCGGCATCATGCTCATGGAGGGCGAGGACGGCGTCGCGGCCGGCCCGACCAGCACCCCGGCCCTGCCGTACATCAGCGTCGTCAACGACTACGTACTCTCCTGGCTGGCCACCACCGGCGCGCTCGCCGCGCTGATGCGCCGCGCCACCGACGGCGGCAGCTACCGCGTCACCCTCAACCTCACCCGCATCGCCACCTGGATCCTCAGCCTCGGCGTCTTCGACCGCGGCTACGCCCACTCGACCGCCCTCGACCCCGACCCCGGCTCTCCGCACGCCTACCTGGACCCCGACACCTTCACCGCCGACACCCCCTGCGGCCACTACCAGGGCGTCACCGACCAGATCATCATGTCCCGCACCCCCGGCCACTTCCGCGACATCCTCCTCCCCCGCGGCAGCAGCGCCCCCCTGTGGCTCCCCCAGCACAGCTGAACACTCAGCGCCCGCGCCCACGAGCAGGGAAAACCGTCGGAGGGCCGAAGGCACACGGACCCCGGCATCGTCAGGTTCAGCGGACGATGTCGAAGACCTGCTTCTGCAGGCCGTTGCCGTAGACCTCGTGCTCGATGAGCTTCAGCTTCTGGGTGTCCTTGTCGGTTGCGCTGAAGAGCCGCTTGCCGGCGCCGAGCAGCAGCGGGAAGACGAGCAGGTGGTAGCGGTCGATCAGGCCCGCGTCGGACAGGGCCTGGTTCAGCTTCGCGCTGCCGTGGACGATGATCGGGCCGCCGGAGGTCTCCTTGAGGGCTGCGACCTCTTCGAGCGTGCGCAGGATGGTTGTCTCGCCCCAGTCGGAGACGAGTTCGTCGTCGGTGAGGGTGGTGGAGACGACGTACTTCGGCAGCGTCTTGTAGTGGGCGAACTCCGCCATGTCGGGCCACACGGGGCTGAACGCCTCGTAGCTGACCCGGCCCATGAGGACCGCGGTCGACTCCTGCTGCTCCCGCCCCTTGATCTCGAACGCCTCGGCGACGAACTCGATGTCCTTGAAGGTCCAGCCGGAGTTCCGGTAGCCGGGCTCGCCGCCCGGGCCCTCCACGACGCCGTCTAGGGAGATGAAGGCGGTGCTGATCAGAGTACGCATGTCGGGTTCCTCGCGGTTGGAGACGTGTGGGGTGACTGCTCGGCGCCGGCTGCGGCCGTGAGCCACGTCTCCAGTGTTCGACCGACAAAGAAAATTGTCAAGGAAAGGAAAGTCGTCGGAAGACTTCGTCATAGGGGCACGGCTCCGTAGAGAGGGCCTAGCAGGCCGCCACCCTGGTGGCCGAGGTGGGCGCGTACACCCAGGTGGGACGGGCCAGTTGGGTTCCGTCGACAGTGACCGTCTCGGAGTCCATGGACGTCGTGGAGTCGGTCTGGCCGTCGTTCCTGCTGCCGGACACCTGCCAGGTGCTCGCCCCGGACGGCTTGGTGAAGACCGTCACCCCACCGTCGTCTCCAGCGAGCGTGAACGTGCCCGAGGTGGAGCCGGTCAGCGTGAGGTACTCGGCACCCGGCTCGGGCGTCCAGCCGCTGCGGGAGCCCCGCCGGCACCGCTCGCGGGGTGCGGGAGGACGCGGTGCGCTCCACCGCCAGCCCGAAGGCCGGCGCGTCGGTGGCTCCGAGCGTGTAGTCGCCGGTGAGCAGGTTGACCGTGCCGGGGCCCAGCTCCTCGGTGGTGGTCAGCGAGTGGTGTAGCCGCCGTTGAGGAAGATCGTCTGCCCGTTGGCCCACCAGCCGTCGGTCAGCAGGTGCCGCACCCACGGCACGATGTCCTCGATCTTGGTGAGCTCGCCGTTCATCGCGGACGACTTGTGGTAGGCGACGGAGTCGTCGTCCTCGGCGGGGTAGAAGAACGAGGTGTCCATCGGGCCAGGAGCGATGTTGTTGACCGAGATGTTCCGGCCGAACAGCTCCTTCGACAGGGCGCGGGTGAAGTGCTCGACCGGCGCCTTGCTGCCCGCGTACGTGGAGTACAGGCCGGTGTACGCGGCGAGCAGCGAGGTGACGACCGTGATGATCTTCCCGCCGTCCTCGATCCTGCGGGCGGCCTCGCGCATGACGAAGAACGCGGCCTTGGAGTTGACCGCGAACATCCGGTCGTACTCCTCTTCCGTGATCTCGCTGAGCGGCTTCTTCAGCACCATGCCGGCGGTGTTGATGCTGTAGTCGAGCCTGCCGAACCGGTTCACGACCTCGTCGAAGACCCGCTCCACCTCGTCGACCTTCGTCAGGTCGGCCTGGACCGCGAACGCCTCGCCCGGCCCCTTGCTGATCCGCTCGACGACGTCCTCGGCCTTGGCCCGGGAGGAGTCGCTGTTGTAGTGCACCCCGACCAGGGCGCCCTCCGCGCCGAGAGTGGTACTGATCAGACCGCCGAGGTTGCGGGATGCGCCGCCGACGAAGGCGACCTTGCCATTGAGTGCCCTGTCCGGGGTAGCGACCATGACAGCCCTCCTGCGATGTTGCGAACGGGTACGGCACGGCTCCGACGGACCGTGGAGGTCATGCCGTACCCCATTGAGTTCACCGCAGCAGGGACCGCGCATCTCGAACGATCCGGCCGGCGGTGGCACGAACCGCTCATGACGTCAGACGCGGCCGGTGGCCGGTCAGAGTCAAGCGAGCAGGGCGATGACCCGGCAGCACCTCGGATGCGTCAGCGATCCATCGAAGATCACTGACATGAGGATGGTGCACCAGTGAGCACGCTGCCCGCCTGGAGTCAGACGGACTGGCCGATCGGACGGATCGTCACCGTGTTGAGGTCGACGCCTGCCGGCTGGTCGAGCGCGAAGCCGATCGCCTCGGCCACCAGGGGAGACACCGCCGGTCGGCACTGCTGCGGCCTTGGCGCCCAAGGGCTCGCGGCGCGAGTGGGAACGGCTGTCACAGCCGGCCGATACGCTGCGAGCGATCTACGACCGTCCGACCGGAAACCATGATGACCCACAGCCCCAGACCTACGCTCGAAGCGATACTCACCGCGCTTCCCGAACTTGCTCCCCACGCGCGCGACGCAGTCATACTCCATCCCGAGCGCGCAGAACCGGACTGCATGAACAGTTCGATCGGCGGGCCGCTGCTGTGGCCGAGTGACGAACCGTGGCCCGAGTGCTCCCTGCCCG
This sequence comes from Streptomyces sp. NPDC026538, assembly GCF_055567535.1. Lineage (NCBI taxonomy): Bacteria > Bacillati > Actinomycetota > Actinomycetes > Kitasatosporales > Streptomycetaceae > Streptomyces > Streptomyces sp. NPDC026538. The sequence goes on along the minus strand of NZ_JBVHQG010000008.1, from coordinate 379,365 downwards.
ACGGGAACGACCCCGTCGGCGTGCCTGCCACGGCCATGGTGCCGGTCGCACAGGTCTTCCGGCGCGACGCGCCAGGACCCTGGTGGCCCGCCGGCGCCGACCTCTTGCAGATCCTCTGGTGTCCCAACGAACACTGGGATCCCCCGGTCCAGCAGGCCGACGTCAGCCCCGTGCTTGAGGTGCGATGGCGTCGGGCCGCTGAGGTGACCAGCCCGATGACGACTCCGCCGTCGCCCTCGCGGTACGACGAGGACGGCTACCTGCCCCGGGCGTGTGCCGTCACCGCCGAGCCCGTGACCGACTTCCCCTTCCGTGAGGAGCTACCCGCGGAACTCCGCCCGCGGCTTGAGGAACTGGTCCGCGAGACGGGCGACGGCGGTGATGTCATCACCCGCCTCGCCGGCTGGAAGCTCGGCGGCTGGCCGACCTGGCACCTGACGCAGCCCACAGTCTTTCCCTGCGGTGACTGCGGCACGGCCATGACGCTCCTGTTCACGGTGGCCAGCGACGACGAGACAGGGGTCGTCGTCGGCCGCCACGGAGACCTGCGCGTCTTCACCTGCCCCGCCGACCACCGTCACGCGTTCCAGGTGGACCTGCACTGACCTGGGGCTTCCCGCTCTAGAGGTTCGTGCCGGTGTCGCCCTCGTCATGCGAGGAGTCCCGTCGCTTCCTGTCTCCCGGAGCAGCGAGGTCCTCCCGCTCGTCCAGCAGCTCCAGGAGCGCGGCGTCCGCCTTCTGCCTGTCCTCTTTCGTCAGTTCAAGAGGTGCGTTGCTGTAGACCGTGTACCGGTCGGGATCAACGATGTTGGCGGCCCTCAAGGAGAACGTCAGAAGGGGGCGCCATCCCTTGCGGTGGCCGACCCTCACCTGAAGCTGGACCTTGTAATCACGGGGCTCCGCAACGAATCCGGAAAAGGGTGCCTCGAACTCGATGAAGAGCTGCTCCGCCTGTCTGCCGGCCACGGCGAATCCGGCCGGCAACTTCGGCTCGTCCTCCGGCCCGGGTTGAAGACGGGACGGTGAGGACATCCACAGGAGCGGCAGATGGGAGGCGGGCTCATCGGGAAAGGTCAACCTGAGATCCTGCACGATTATCGGCTTGGCACCGGTGTTGTGGAGGACGAGCGGAAGCCGCAGGCGAGCCATGGAGCAGTGGACAATCGCAGCAAAGGAATGAGGCTCCCAGGACTTCAGGTGCCCTTGCCGGGCGTTGATCCACCAGAAGGACGCGACGGTAAAGATCAATGCGCAAACCGACACCACGCCGGCACCGGGAATCGATGGAAACGCCTCCTGAACTGCAGCGGCCATCAGCGGAAACACAAATTCAGTCTGCCAGCCCCAGGGTGCGCACGCGAACAGAACGTGGTGGAGCGAGGCGAGGCCCTTGGGAGCGGCCAGCCTCTCGGTGCGGAGCAGCTGGTTGCCGTCACCCTTCGGCGATGAGGTGTGCCGACAGGGCGTCTCACTGGATGCGCCCGAACTCGGCTCCACCTGGTCAAGCCCCGCATCGCGGTGACGACAGGGTTGGGCCATGGCCCGATGGAGGTCGGCCGTCAGCCCGACGCCAGTTCCGTCAGCGGCAGCGTGTGCTGGGTGCGGACCACCTTGGTCCGGAGGTAACGGACGTTGTGGTCCGTGGTGAAGACGCCCGTGGGAATGTGGTGGGCCACCGTGAGGCCCAGGGTGCGCAGCTGGGCCGCCTTGTCCGGGTTGTTGGACAGCAGGTCCAGCTCAAAGATGCCGAGGGCGGCGAGCATCTGGGCGGCGGCGGTGTAGTCGCGGCTGTCCTCGGGGAGGCCGAGGGCGGCGTTCGCCTGGTACGTGTCGAGGCCCTGGTCCTGGAGGGCGTAGGCGTCGAGCTTGTTGTAGAGGCCGATGCCGCGTCCCTCCTGGCGCAGGTACAGCAGCACGCCGCCGCGCTCCGCGATGCGCTCGACGGCCTCGCGCAGCTGGGGTCCGCAGTCGCAGCGGGCCGAGCCGAAGACGTCGCCGGTCAGGCACTCGGAGTGCAGCCGGACCAGCGGGAGCGTGCCGGGCGCGGGATCGCCGAGCACGACGGCCACATGTTCCTGCCCGTCGGCGAGGTGGTGGAAGGTTGCGAGGTCGGCGCTCACCGTACAGCCGTCGCCGAAGCGGAGCGGGACCGTCACGCGGGTGCGCAGCGTGGCTGCCGACAGGCTCGTCGGATTGCTGCTGCTGTCGCTGGATGCGGTGGCGTTGCCTGAGTCGCGCATGTCGGTCTGCTTCTCCTGGGCGGCGGTGCGGAGGGTCGGTCGCTCGATGGGCCGGCTCCATCGCCGGGGGCGGCCCATCGCCGTCGGTCGACTCCTCAGGGAACGAGGATGAGGCGGATCGGATCGCCGATCTTGTTCTCCAGGCGGTGGATCGCCTCGGGGGCGTCGGCCAGGGAGATGTGGTCGGTGATGGACGGAGCCAGGTCGAGACGGCCGCTGCCGGCCAACCGGATCAGCTCGTAGACGTGATCGAACGAGGATCCGTAGTGTCCGAACACCTTCTTGTTCTTCAGGTTGAAGGTCATCTTCTCCGAGATCTTCAGCGGCTCGGTCGTGATACCCACCAGGACGAGCGCACCGTGGTTGCCGAGGAGAGGCGACGCCTGCTCCCGGACCCGGGGAACGCCCGCGAAGTCGAAGGCGTGGTCCAGGCCCAGGCCGTCGGTGGCCCGCAGCACGGATTCCTCGAAACCGGGGTCGGCCGGGTCGAGGGCGATATCGGCGCCGAACGCGAGGGCTCGCGCACGCGCGTTGGGCAGCGGGTCGACGGCGATGATCGGCGTGGCACCCATCATGCGGGCCAGCCGGACAGCATGGGCCCCCACCCCGCCCACTCCCCAGATGCCCACGGCCTGCGCGGAACGCACCTGCACGGTGTCGACCAGGGCCGCGTACGAGGTGGAAACGGCGTCGGGGATGATCGCCGCCTGGTCGAAGGGAAGGGTGTCGGGGATGGGGACGACGGTGTCCTCACGGGCGACCGTGTACTGGGACCAGCCACCGTCGTAGTCGACGCCGCGGCCGCGGAACGACACGCACGTGCCGCCGCTGACACAGCGGGCGCACTCGCCGCAGGGCTGACCCGCCTGCAGGGCGACCCGGGTGCCGACGGCCAGGTCGCGCTTGAGGCCGGGGCCCAGGGAATGGACGACGCCGGAGATCTCGTGCCCGAGGGTGAGCACGTCGGAGTTCAAGTGCAGCGGCGTGATGCTGCCGTCGATGAGGTGGAGGTCGGAGAGGCACACGCCCGCCGCCTTCACTTCGATCAGTACTTCGCCCGGTCCGGGCACGGGGACCGGGATCTCCTCCATGACGAACTTCTTCGTGTCCAGGTGGACGCGTCCTGCCAGCATGGTGTCCATCGTTGTGGGCCTTCCCGGGTAGTGGTTGCTGATGTGGAGTACTGCACGGTCCGTGGGACCAAAGAGGGGTGAGGGGCGCTGCCAGGGGGCCCAGTCGGTAAGAGGCCGGGTCGCATGTGCCCCGGCGGGCTGGTGCGGGGCCGGCCGAACGGCAGGCCGGTCCGTCCGGCCGACCCCGTCGGTGCTCCGTAGCGCCGGCATCGCCGCCCGGCGGCTACGGGGCAGCCTGTGACATTCGGTTCTGCGCCAGGACAGCGCGCTGGAACAGGGCGTGGGCTCGGGCTGTCTGGCGGAACGCGAGGTTCTGCAGCGCCAGTTCGAGCCCCCGCTCGACATCGGCCCCCACCGTGAGCCAGAAGTCGGCCGCGTGGTCGGCGTAGGCCTCCGGGTGACGCAGCACCAGTTCCTCGTAACCCGCCGCCGCGCGCTCGCGCCACTGGTTCGCCTCGTGGAACCTGTCGCACGCGTCCAACGCGGCTGCGAGGTGGCCGCTGTACTCGGGGTCGTCGCTGGCCCAGGTGAGGGGACGCAGGAGGGCGACGGCGGCCTGAGGGTCTCCACGCAGCAGCTCGATCTCGGCCAGGTGGCCCTGCGCCGGCGCGTAGTCGGGCACCCGGCGCCGGGCGGCCTCGTAGCACGAGCGCGCCGCATCGAGATCGCCCTCGCGGTGCCACATCACACCGCGCCGGAAGTCCAACTGGGCGAGCGGAAACGGCGAGGTCCCCCGATAGTGACGCCGTGCCTCGCCGAACAGCCGGTCCGCCTCGGTGACCTCCCTGCGCTCCGCCTGGAGCACGGCGAGCGCGCCGAGCGTCGTGAAGTCGCTCTGCCGATCCGCCGATTCGCGGATCAGAGCCATGGCATCCGCGTAGCAGCCGAGGGCCTGCAGGACGACCGCTCGTTCCGCGTCCAGCGTGGCCTCGTCCACGCCCCTCCGGCCGGCTTCGCCGAGGTCGGCAACGGCCTCGGCGAAGCGGTGCAGGGTCGCCCGCGTCCTGGCGCGGGCGAGCAGGGCGGTGCCGTCCTCGGGTGCGCCGCGTACGAGCCCCTCAGCGAGTTCCGCAGCCCGTTCGTAGTCGGCGACGCGGGCCAGGATGTGGCCTCGGAGGTTGAGCAGGTCGATCAGGGCCGCCCCTTGCGCCACCGCCGACGAAGCCCCCGGCTTCTCCCCGGCACCCGCACGGCTGAGCTGTACGGCCAGGCCGTCGATCTGTCCGTGCAGATTCGTTACGGCGATGGTGCCGTTCGTGGTGAGCGGCTCGCACTCCTGGGGAGACGCCCCGGTCATGCCGCTTCCCCGGGGGGCGGCGCCAGCGCGGCCAGACGGGCGCCCAGGTCCGGCGGGGTCCCGTTGGGAGCGTTGAGGTAGGGGAAGGTCTGCGTGGCCGGCTTGGTCGGCTGGTCGACGCCGTCACTGATGCGTTCGCCGCCGATGCCGCCCACCACCAGCGTGTAGAGAGTGTCCACGATGTCGTCGTTGAGCCACCGGCCGCCGCAGGTCGTGTGCGGGCGGCCGGCGAGCAGGGCGGTCTCGATCTCGAAACAGCCGTCCTCGGAGAAGGGTTTGGACAGGTCGACGACGAGGAAGTCCGCCAGCAGCAGTTCGGTCAACGGGTGAGCACCCTGCTCGTCCAGCGGCCAGGCGGTCTTGCCGTCCAGGCCGTCGTAGAAGGCCAGGTTGGCATTGAGCCGCGATCGGTAGGCGCCCGCGTAGTCGGGCCGCATGCTGAAGGCGTCCTCCTCGTTGAAGAGGTCGCGGATCTCCAGATCGCTGTTGACGGTGTCGAACTTCTTGGGCGACATGATCACGTTCTTGATCTCCGGCCGGCCCATGCGCTCCAGCCGGACCGGGCGTCCACCACCGGAAGTCAGTGTCTCGCCGACGACCGCCACCAGCGGGCCTGCGGCCGGGCCGAGCACCGCGGTGTCGATCTCGAGCACGATGCTCAGCGTGTTCAGGCCCTCCAGAACGTTGCCGGCGTCAGACGTGAAGGCGAGCTTCCCCGTCGCCTCGGTGGCGATCACACCCACGAAGTCGATGAAGAACGGGTCGAGCCGCGAACCGGCGAAGATCTTCAGTCCCTCCGCCTCGGTGGGCACCTCGTTGCCGACCTGGAAGGAGACCTTCCGGCCGCCGGGTGCCTGGCACGTGCCCGCCTGGACCAGGGTGTCCGTGCCGCCGACCTGCTGGGGGGCGTCGAAGGTGAAGTCGAAGACGTACTCGTCCTCGCCGACATGGAACGTCGCGGCGGCTCCCTCGCTCACGGACGCGACCGGCCGGACGCGGAAACGGTGCGTGATCACGTCGGAGAACAGGGCCGTAGGGGCCGAGGCCGGGAGCACGTTGAGGACGAGCACCAGGTTTCCCGGCCGCTCCGGGCTCGGGAAGGCGTACACGTCGCAGATGTCGGACGCGGGGTCCGCGATGGCACGCGGTCCGGAGAAGTGGTCAGCCATGAGAAACGCTCCTTGTCGTGTTGCTTGTGAGAGAGGTCATGTGTCGAGGTCGGCGATCCAGCGCAGCGCCGACAGTCCGGGCATGAAGCAGTACTCGCCACCCCGGTTGACGACGAACGGCGGTAGCCCTTTGAAGCGGCGGCGGATCGGTTTGCGTGGGACGGTGAACCCGCCGTCGTCGTTCGTGCCGATCAGCGGGTCCTTTTCCGCAGGCGCCCCGATGAACTTGCCGTCGTTCACCCACTGCCGCTGGACGAACTCGAACTGCCGGTCCAGGTGCGCTCCGACAAAGGCGAACATGATGCCGCGGTCGGCGCCGTCGTCCTCCAGCACGCCCTTGGGAAGCGGCGGACCATAGGTGGTACCGCGCCGGATCATGCGGTGCAGGCGCACCTCACCGGTGACGACGGCGTCCCGCGGGTTCATGCGCCGGGCGTGGGCGCCCACGGGGCACTTGAGCCCCTCCGGGTCGTCGCCGTACAGGTACGCGTTGTTGCGCTCGGGATCGGCACCGAGTTCCGGATCGTCCTTGTCCGGCGTCAGTGCGAGCGGGGCGCCACTGGGCCATCGGCCGATGAACTTGGCCGCCAGCAACTCCTCGTCGGCGGGGTCGGCGGCGCGCTCGTGGAGGTACGTACGGAAGTCGGCCACTCGCGTGTGCAGCTTGCGGAAGGCCACGTACGTTCCGTTGCGTCCGAGCACCTCGGGCTGCGGAACGGGTGTGATGCCGTGGGTCTCGTTCTTGTATCCGGTGATGAACTCGCCTGCCCTGAGCGGCTCTTCGTACGGATTGGTGCCGAGGATGCCCGTACCCTCGATCGCCGGCTGACCGATGCCGTCCCGGAACCCGAACGGTTCCTTCTCGTCCGGTCCGATGTGTACGTCCTGCTGCCAGACGGCGACGACGCCGGGCAGATCGCGCAGGGCGTCGCGGATCAGGAGGACCACCGTCTCCAGGCGGGCGGTGTCCGGGGCGAGTCCGGTCAGGACGATGTGCACGTCCTTCGAACCGAGCGGGCCTTCCCAGTTCTCCGGCGCGTTTTCGCCGACGTCCCCGATGTACTCCGCACGCGCGGCCATGCCCTCCCGGAACTCCTCCGGGAAGCCGGCCAGCGACTCCTCGGGCACCCCCAAGGACTTCAGGCCCTGGAAGCTGAGCGCCACCGCCAGTGAGACCTGACGCCTGGGGTCGAACGAAGCGACCGAGTCGAGGGCCGGGGTGAGCCGCCGCAGTAGTTCGCGCCCCTGCCGCCGGTCGTCGACGCGCAGCGCGAGATAGGCGCCCGCGTAGGGCGTCGGCCGCGGCTCCAGAGCGGCGGCCTGGATGTCGTCGAGCTCCAGGGCGTTGCCCTTCTCGATGCTCATGATGCCTTCCAACTGTCTTGCGCGGACGGAGTCGTCACGCGGGTCGCGGAGGGGGCGGGGGTGTTGCCCCCTCCGGGGGTGTGGGGTGGGTCAGCTGGCGGCTTGGGCGAGGAGGGGCTGCAGGGCCGGGTGCTGGAGGGCTTCCTCGGCGGCGGGGTCGTCCAGGACCTGCTGGAAGGCGGTGTTGATGCGGTGGGCCTTGGTGATCTCGGACATCGTCAGGGAGCTGACCGGGTTCCAGTAGGCGGCGGCCTTGTGCTGCCCGTCCTGCAGGATCTGCCTCATGCCGGCCATGTTCGCGATGATGTGCTCCTCGAAGCCCTCGCGGGTCTTGTCGCCGGTGAGCGACTCAAGTCCGCCGGACCTCTCGATCCACGGGGCGATCTTGGTGTCCCACTCGACGGTGTGCTGCATCCAGTCCACGAAGTGCTCGAAGCCGACGGTCAGGAACGCGTCGTCGATGTAGGGCTCCCACTCGGTCTCGAAGGTGGTGGCCCACAGCAGCTCCGTGCCGTTGTTGAAGAGCACGTGGCGGGTGTCACGCAGACCGGTCTTGATGGTGGCGGCCATGGGGCCCTGCGCCAGGGCGTCACACATCCGCCGGCAGGCCGCCGCCACCTCCGCCTCGTGCCCCGGCTTGACGTGGAAGTACGTGGCCATCTCGGAAACGACGCCGTCGGTGGCGCCCTTGCCCGCCTTCTTCGTGGTCGTAGCGGTCATGGTTTCCTCCATTGGGGACCTTGCGCGCGAATGCGAGGGCATCCGCGGCAGCTGCGGACAGTCAGGGGATCCGTGTTCTCACGACCCCTCATGTGAGACAGATTGACTCACAGAGCATCTATGAGTCAACTTGTCTCAAAGTGGCCTGCGTCACACCGGTTCAGTTCACAGGTGCACGGTGATCGGATCGGATCGGCGGCACCACAACGGTTACAGGGCCTCGCAACTGTTCACCGGAGCGAAGGACTGCCGCCTCGATCAGCCCCGGCCCAGCGGCGGACGTTCGGCCGCGCCGGGGACTCGACGAATGCTAGGACCAGCCCCGCATGGCGGCATCGACGACGACGTTCACGGTGTCACGCCCCAGGCGGTTCCCGGCGAGAAAGCGCTCGAAGAACAGGGGGCCCGCGGTGGCCATGGCGAAGGTTTCGGGGGTGACGTCGGGCCGGAGTTGGCCGCGTTCCACGGCCGCGGCGACAGCGGGACGCAGAGCGTCGGCGATCTGGTTCAGCAGCGACTCCCGGAGGCGGCGCATGCCTTCGTCGTGCCGCGAACCGCCGAGGATCGCAGCAAGGACGGCGCCGGCCTGCTCGTCGTCCCACCGCTCGGCAAGCACACTCAGACGGTGAACGAGCTCCGCTCGCGGATCATTGCCCGACGCGGCCCGAAGTTCCTCAGGCATCGGAGGCAGAGGCGGCATGCCGGCTTCCAGTGCGGCGAGGCGGAGGTCGAGAAGACCGGGCCAGTGCCGATAGACGGTGGCTCTCCCGACGCCGGCACGGGTGGCCACCGCCTGATGCGTCACGGCCTCCAGCCCGCCCTCCGTGAGCAATGCCGTGGCCGCCGCGACCATGGCCTCACGGCTGCGCAACAGGCGCGGATCGGTTCTGTCTTCCACCTCGTCGACCCCTTCCGTGAGACAGTGCGGTGCACAGCCTACTATGGGACATTCTGTCTCAAAAAGGGGCGGCGCTCCTCAGAGAATCCGCACGACTCCCCCGGCGCCGCCCGTCAAAGGTACCCGGACACTTCCCCCTCTGGATTATTCGTGCACGGCAGCTGTCGGAGCAGGTGACTGCAGCCCGGGCCGCGCCTCTCCCGGACCGCCCAGTTCGTCGGTCACATGTGAAGGACGGGCGCGGCGTTCTCGTCCTGCCGCGGCACGCCGCGGCGGTAGAGCAGGGCGGTCACGCCCAGGCCGATGACGAAGATGGCCGCCGACCACCAGTAGGCGGTGGAGTAGCCCTCGAGGCCGGCCTGGGCCAGGACGCCGGGGTCCTTGGGGTTGCGGCCGGAGAGGTAATCGGTGACGGCTTCGGAGGCCATCGTGCTGAGCAGGGCGACACCGATGGACCCGCCGACCTGCTGGACGGTGTTGACGGCGGCGGACGCGGCGCCGGCGTCAGCCTCGGCCACGCCGGAGGTGGCCAGGCTCATCGCGGGCGCGATGACCGCGCCCAGCCCGATGCCGACGAGCACCAGCTGCGGCACCACCTGCGTCAGGTATCCGCTGTTCGAGTCCAGCACGGTCATCCAGACCAGTCCGGCGGCCGCTGTGGCCATGCCCACCGGTACCACCGGCTTGGGGCCTACGCGCGGCACCAGGACGTTGGCGGCGACGGCGGAGGCGGACGACGATGCCACGATCATGGGCAGGAAGGCGAAGCCGGTCTTCAGTGCGCTGTAACCGAGGCTCTGCTGCAGGTAGTAGGTCAGGAACAGGAACACGCCGAACAGGCCCGCGCCGCTGACGAAGAGGGCGGCGAAGGAGGCGCCGCGGTTACGGTCCAGCAGGACCCGCAGGGGCAGCAGCGGATACGCCGCCCTGCTCTGTCGCCAGACGAAGAGTGCAACCAGCACGGCACCGGCCACCAGCACGCCCCAGGTCGTCACCGAACCCCAGCCGTGCGTCTCGGCGTTCGAGAAACCGTAGACCAGGCAGAACAGGCCGGCGGAGACCAGCAGGGTGCCGGGGACGTCGAGCTTCGAGGACGTGTCTCGCGGGGTGCGGCGCAGCAGGACTGCACCACCGACGAACGCCACCACCGCGAAGACCACGTTGACGTACATGGTCCAGCGCCAGTCCAGGTACTCGGTCAGCAACCCGCCGAGGATCAGGCCGATGGCTCCACCCGCTCCGGCGACGGAGCCTGCCACGGTGAAGGCCTTCGCACGCTCGCGCGGTTCGGTGAAGGTGGTCATCAGGAGCGACAGCGCGGACGGGGCCAGTAGCGCGGCGAACAGCCCCTGGACCGCGCGCGCGGTGACGAGCATGCCGAAACCGTTCGCCGCGCCTCCCCACATGGACGCGGCCGCGAAGCCGGTCAGGCCCACCAAGAAGGTCACCTTCCGCCCGACCAGGTCTGCGACCCGGCCGCCGAGCAGCAGCAGGCTGCCGAAGGCCAGGGCGTAGGCGGTGACCACCCACTGCCGGTCGGCGTCCGAGAAGCCCAGGTCGCGCTGGGCGGACGGCAGCGCGATGTTCACGATGGTGCCGTCGAGGACTCCCATCAGTTGGGCAAGGGAAATGACCATCAGAATCCACCGGCGGCGCCGGCGTGACGGGTCGACAGACGAATTCTCAGGTGCGGTCTCGGCGCCGCGAGCGGCGGCGATGGCGTTCTGTGTCATGAGGACAGCGCTCCAGGCGGCGGACGGGGGTATGGCGGAAAGAGGCAGGGACAGCAACGGCCGGAGAGATCAGGTACGGCTGCGGGACGGCGTGGCCGCCCCGGTGAAGGGGACCGCGACGGGGCAGGCGGGAGGGTGCCGTCGGGCCCCTCCCACCTGCCACGCGGGCGCGGTCAGGAGTCGCTGATTCCCAGATCAGTGGCCGCCTGGTCTCACCCAGTCGTCGTGGCCTCGGTCGTCGGTGGACCGGATGGAGGCGTGGTCGTACCGCTTCGAGTCGTGTCATACCGAGGTCGCGGAGGGGGCGGGGGTGTTGCCCCTTCCGAGGGTGTGGGGTGGGTCAGCTGGCGGCTTGGGCGAGGAGGGGCTGCAGGGCCGGGTGCTGGAGGGCTTCCTCGGCGGCGGGGTCGTCCAGGACCTGCTGGAAGGCGGTGTTGATGCGGTGGGCCTTGGTGATCTCGGACATCGTCAGGGAGCTGACCGGGTTCCAGTAGGCGGCGGCCTTGTGCTGCCCGTCCTGCAGGATCTGCCTCATGCCGGCCATGTTCGCGATGATGTGCTCCTCGAAGCCCTCGCGGGTCTTGTCGCCGGTGAGCGACTCAAGTCCGCCGGACCTCTCGATCCACGGGGCGATCTTGGTGTCCCACTCGACGGTGTGCTGCATCCAGTCCACGAAGTGCTCGAAGCCGACGGTCAGGAACGCGTCGTCGATGTAGGGCTCCCACTCGGTCTCGAAGGTGGTGGCCCACAGCAGCTCCGTGCCGTTGTTGAAGAGCACGTGGCGGGTGTCACGCAGACCGGTCTTGATGGTGGCGGCCATGGGGCCCTGCGCCAGGGCGTCACACATCCGCCGGCAGGCCGCCGCCACCTCCGCCTCGTGCCCCGGCTTGACGTGGAAGTACGTGGCCATCTCGGAAACGACGCCGTCGGTGGCGCCCTTGCCCGCCTTCTTCGTGGTCGTAGCGGTCATGGTTTCCTCCATTGGGGACCTTGCGCGCGAATGCGAGGGCATCCGCGGCAGCTGCGGACAGTCAGGGGATCCGTGTTCTCACGACCCCTCATGTGAGACAGATTGACTCACAGAGCATCTATGAGTCAACCTGTCCCAAAGTGGCCTGCGCCACCAGACTCTCGATCAGGGAACCGGATCCGGCGAGTTACTCCTCGGCGCCATGGGCACCGCATTGGGCATTTCTGGACATTCTCTGATATCACTGTACTTCCATACATCGTATGGAACGTAGCGGTGGGCCTCGCCGGAACGGCGGCCTCCGTTTCGACTGATGGCCGCCGGCCACGCCCTCACGAGGGGTGAACTCGCCGATACGGCTTCGACATAGACGGGCGCACCGCATCACCGGCACAGAAGTCGCCGGGTTTGCGGACGACGCCCATACGAAGGAGATAACCATGAGGAAGCTCACGAAGCGCATTTCTCTCGCTGCCGCCTCCGCCGCGGTCGCGGGTGGCGCCGTTCTCGGCGCCGGGGGCACCGCCTCAGCCGCGGTCTCTGAGTCTGCGCACGTGCAGCGCCCGGCCGTCGGCGTCGAGGCCGACGACCACCGCGGAGACCGCGGTGTCGCCTACCGGCACACCACCGCAGAGGACTACCGCCAGGACGGACACCGCGCCCGACAGCACAGCGACCGCTTCGCCGACTCGGACCGGTACGACCGCCGCGGTCACTTCTACTACTGGGACGACGAGGACCGTTGCTGGAAGCACGACAGGAACCACCGCGACTACTGGGACCGGTACGACCGCGACTCGAACCGGTACGACCGCGACGGGGACCGGCACGACGACAACTCGAGTAGGTCCGACGACTACTGGAACCGGTACGACCACGACTCGAACCGGTACGACCGCGACGGGGACCGGCACGACGACAACTCGACTAGGTCCGACGACTACTGGAACCGGTCCTACAACGACTGAGCCCGCGACAACTGGCGAACCCGGCGCCGTCGGCACGGGTGGGCTCAGACCGTGCACGTCGCCGTGACAACCGCCGACGGTAGGGAGGCGGTCGCTGATCTCCGGATCGGTGACTTCTGACCGCACCCGGGAGGCAGGCAGGAGGAGCCCGACGGCACCCTCCTGCCTGCCCCTGTCGGCATTCCGGCCGGCGCCGGGCAACAGGCCTACGGACAGCGGGCGATGCGTGAGAAATGGGCGCCGGTGCTCAGCGGAGCACCGGCGCCCATGGCATGGCGCCTCTCCCCCACCAGGCGGCCGCAGTGCCGTCAGGCCCAGGCGACGGCGTCCTCGACGGGCACGCGGGGCAGCCGCGGGAACCACGGGTCGGCACCGGGGTGACCGATGTTGACCACCAGTTGCGAGCGCCAGCTGGTACCGGCGAAGAACTCCTCGTCCACGCCGGCCTTGTCGAAGCCCGCCATGGGACCGGCCGCGAAGCCCGACGCGCGGACCGCGAGCAGGAAGACTCCGGTCTGCAGTGCCGAGTTGTAGGCCGCCATGCTCGCGCGCGCGTCGGTCTGGTCGGCGAACGCCGCTCGCAGCATGTCGCCGCGGGCCGGGAAGACCGTCGGCATCTGCTCGTGGAAGTCGAGGTCGTACGCCAGGATCGCGACGGCCGGCGCGCTGAGCGTCTTGGCCCTGTTGCCCTCGTCGAGATGCCGGACGAGTCGCTCCTTGCCCTCGCGGGTGCGTACGAAGAGCGCGCGCAGCGGCTGGCCGTTGGCGGCGCTCGGCGACCAGCGGGCGAGTTCCCAGATCATGGCCAGTTCGTCGTCGGCGACGGCCACCTCGGCGAAGGTGTTCGCGGTGCGGGCCTCGGTGAACAACACCTTTCGTCCGGCGTCGTCGAGGACGTCGAGGGCCAGCGGTTCACGGTCGGTCATGCTCATCATTTCTCTCTTGCTTCGGTTGTGTGTGGTGCCGGGGCGGGCTGACCGCCCCGGCACCACCCCCTGGGGACGGGGTCTGCGGAGCCGGGCAGGGCACATGGACCCGGTGCTGTCACGTGGGCCTGGGTCCCCCGGCCGACGTCATGTGTGCGCTGACCGCTTGTTCCGCTCCGCGCCCAGGCGGGCGAAGTAGGCGATCAGGTCGGGATCGTCGACGGCCTCGGGGTTCAGGACCTGCTCGGCGGGGGCGCCCTGGAGGAGGCGCTTGACGGGAACCTCGAGCTTCTTGCCGGTCTTCGTGTGCGGGAGGGCCGGTACGGCGAGGATCTCGTCGGGGACGTGGCGGGGTGAGGCGCCGGTGCGGATGGCGTCGCGGATCTTCTCGCGCAGGGAGTCGTCCAGGTCGGCCCCGTCGGCGAGGACCACGAAGAGCGGCATCCAGTAGCCGCCGTCGGCTTGCTCCGCGCCGATGACGAGAGCCTCGGTGATCTCCGGGAGGCGTTCGACGACGTCGTGGATGTCGGCACTGCCCAGGCGTACGCCGTTGCGGTTGAGGGTGGCGTCGGAGCGGCCGTGGACGATCACCGAGCCGTGCGAGGTGAGGGTGATCCAGTCGCCGTGCCGCCAGGCGCCGGGGTAGGCGCAGAAGTAGGCGTCTCGGTAGCGGCTGCCGTCGGGGTCGTTCCAGAAGTACAGCGGCATGGACGGCATGGGCCGGGTGACGACCAGTTCACCGACCTGGTCGAGGACAGGGGTGCCCGTCGCGTCGTAGGCGGCCAGGGCCACGCCGAGGCTGGGGGCGGACAGCTCCCCCGCCCAGACGGGGGTCGTGGAGGCGCTGCCGGCGAAGCCGGAGACGATGTCCGTGCCGCCGCTGGTGGAGGCCAACTGGACGCCGGCGCCCACGTGGTCGCGGACCCAGGGGTAGGCGGAGGCGGGCAGAGCGGAGCCGGTGCAGCCGACGACGCGGATGGCCGACAGGTCGTGCACGGAAGGTTCGATGCCCAGCTTGGCCATGGCCAGCAGGTACTGGGGACTGGTGCCGAAGACGGTGACCTTGTGACGGGCCGCCAGCTCCCACAGGACGTCCGGACGCGCCTGCGGTACCGGGCTGCCGTCGTAGGTGCAGGTGGTGGCTCCGGTCAGCAGGGTGGAGACGACCAGGTTCCACATCATCCAGTGGGTGGTGGTGTACCACAGCAGGCGGTCCCCGGTGCCCAGATCGGTGTGCAGGCCGAGCATCTTGAGGTGTTCGAGCAGGACCCCGCCGTGCCCGTGGACGATGCCCTTGGGCAGGCCGGTGGTGCCGGAGGAGAAGACGACCCACAGGGGGTGGTCGAACGGCACCGGGGCGATGGTGAGGTACTCGACACGGCTGACCGCGTCCTCCCAGAGAACCCTCAGCCCCGAGTCCCCGCCCTCGGGCCACTCAAGGCCCAGGTGGTCCACGAGCACCGTGGCCTTCAGCGTCGGCAGGGCGGCGGCGAGTTCGAGCGAGGCGGCGCGGCGGTCGTGGGCCGTGCCGTTGAAGAGGTAGCCGTCAGCGGTGATGAGCACCGTGGGTTCGAGCTGGGCGAAGCGGTCGGCGGCGGCCCTGGGCGCGTAGTCCTGGCCGCACACCGACCACACCGCGCCCAGGCTCGCGGTGGCGAGGAAGGCGATGACGGCGTGGGGGGTGTTGGGCAGATAGCCCACCACCCGGTCGCCCTGTCCGACGCCCAGGTCGCGCAGGCCGGCGGCGACGGAGGCGACCCGGGCGCGCAGTTCCCGGCCCGTGATCTCGTAGCCGGCCCCGGTCTCGTCCAGGGCGGTGATCGCGGGAGCGTCCGGCCGCAGGTTGCGCAGCGCGTGATGGACGTAGTTGAGGGTGGCGCCGGGGAACCAGCGGGCGCCGGGCATGGTCTCCTCGTCCAGCACCCGCTCGTACTCGGTCGTCGCGTCGACGTCGAAGTACTCCCACACCGCGGCCCAGAATCCTTCGAGGTCGGTGACGGACCACTGGTGCAGGGCTCGGTAGGCCGTGGGGTCCTGGAGCCCTTCGGCGCCCCGGTGCCGGGCCGCCCATCGGGCGAAGTCCGCGATGCGGCTACGGGCGGCCGACTTCGGGTCGGGAGTGAAGAAGGGTTCCGTATACGGCTCGGGGTGCGGGGTGGTCATGGTGTGGTGCTCCTCGTCAGGCGGGCCGGGCATCGGCGGTTCGGCGGGCCGTGTGCAGCAGGGGGGCCCAGGCGACGGTGTCCGTGAAGTCGCCGGCGCCGGCCGGGACGGTGTCCATCACGACGCGGTCGGGGCGCAGCAGGACGGCGTCGGCACGGCCGCGGGCCAGCCAGCCGGCCAGGGTGCCGTCGTCGCCCAGGTCGTCGACGCGAATCGTCGGGGCGCCCAGCGCCGTGGCCACGACCGTCATCTGCGCTGTGGGTGGCACAGCGGTGAGGACGGCGAAGGAGTCTCCGAGGACGTCGTCGAGACGCACTCGCCGGCCGTCGTACCGCACCCAGGGCTGCGGGCAGAAGGTGCCGGCCAGCACGCGGCCGGTCAGTCTGGGCCGGCGCCGTACGAGTGGACCGGCTGTCAGTGCGGGACTGAGGTCACGGCTCACCGCCGCGGTCACACCGGGGATCCGGCAGGCCGTGCCCACGACCGCCCGGCGGAACGCCGCGCCGCGGTCCTGTCCGCCGGTCATGGCCCAGCCGACGGCGACCGCCACCCGGATCACATGGCGGGCGTGCGGCTTGCGTTCACGTTCGTAGGTGTCCAGCAGCCCCTCGTTTGCACCCCGTTGGAGCACCCGGGCGAGCTTCCAGGTGAGGTTCTGGGCGTCGCGCAGGCCCGCGCACAGACCCTGCCCCACGAAGGGAGGGGTGAGATGGGCGGCGTCGCCCAGCAGGAAGACCCGCCCCCTGCGCCACCGGTCGGCAAGACGGGCCCGGAACGTGTACTGCGCCTGCCGTATCACCTCGAAGTCACCGCCCCGCGAGGCGTCGGACGGCAGGTCCACCCAGGGGGCGACCAGTTCGCGAAGGCGCTCCCATCCGTCCGGCCCGTCCAGGTTCTGGTCGTCGGCCAGCCGGAACTCCCAGCGGTAACGGTCCTCGCCAACGCGCATGAAGGTGGCCGGCCGGGTGGGCGAGCAGATCTGCTCGGCGCCTTCCCAGGTGCGCACAGGGCGGCTGGTGCGCACGTCGATGACCCGCCAGCTCTCCTCGAAGTGCAGGTCCTCCCACACGGCGCCGATGGCGTCACGGGTGAGACTGCCCGCACCGTCGCAGCCGAGTACGGCATCGGCCCACAGGTGCTCCTCCTCGTCGCTGCCGTCGCGACGGAAAGTGACCCGGACGGAACCCGTCGGATCGTTCGGTCCATCGGTGTCACGTGCGACGGACTGGGTGAGGGACACGACCTCCACCCCACTCCACAGCTCGCACTCAGGGCGACGCGCCAAGGCGTCACGCAGCAGGCGTTCCAGCTCGGGCTGGTCGAACATGCTGGTCTGGGGGAAGCCGTGGTGGCCGTGCGTGGACCGCGGGAATTCGGCGATCACCCGGCGCCCGTCGTCCAGCAGCCGCAGTCCGGGCGCCGGTCGCGCGAGGGCGGCGAACTCCTCGTGTACCCCGGCGCTCTGCAGGATCCGGCGGATCTCGTCGTCCACGACGACGGCGCGCGGCAACGGGTAGATGTCCCGGTGCCGTTCCAGTACGACGCTGGGCACTCCGTGCCGGGCGAGCAGCAGGGCGGCCGTGACCCCGACGGGTCCCGCACCGATGATCACCACCGGTTTCCGGGATGCAGCCTTCATGGCGCGTCCGTAACGGGGGTCCGCTGCTCGCCGAGGTCGATCCGTCCGTCCGCGGTGGCGATCGTTGCGGTGATGAGGTCACCGTTGCGCAGGTACTTGGGGTTCTTGGCCTGGCCCTTGAAGAACGCCTTCCACTTCAGTGCGGGCGGCAGCAACGCGGCGATCTTCTCGGCGGCCTTGGGCGGGGCCTTCAGGGCCGTGCCGCCGGGAGTGCCGGTCAGCAGCAGGTCGCCCGGGTCGAGGGTCTGGAAGCGGGCGAGCAGGGTGAGTGCCTGTGCGGGCCGCACGATCATGTCGGCCAGCGTGCGGTCCTGGCGTGACACGCCGTTGACCGACAGCCGCAGCCGCAGGTTCAGCAGATGGGTGAAGTCCTCGGGCTCCAGCAGAGCCAGGTACGGACCCGTCGGTGTGAAGGTCGGATAGGACTTGCTCTCGTAGAACTGGGTCTTGGTCAGCTGCACATCGCGGGCGCTGACGTCGTTGGTCAGGACAAGGCCGGCGACGTAGCGCGGCAGGTCCTGCTCCTCGACGACGGTGCCCACGGGCAGGGCCGCGCCCATGACGAGGCCGAGTTCCACCTCGTAGTCGAGGAACTTCACGTGCGCGGGACGGATGATCGCGTCGTGGGGGCCGCCGACCGAGCCGGACGCCTTGCGGAAGAAGGTGGGCGGGATGTCGCCGGTGAAGCCCGAATCCTTGGCGTGGCTGCGGTAGTTGACCATCTGGGCGACCACCCGGCACGGGGTGGTGACCGGCGGCAGCACCACCAGGTCGGCGACGGGCGTGCCACTCTCGGTGGAGGCGGCGGCCGCGTGGACCGCGTCCCGGTCGGCGAGCAGTTCGGCGGTGGTGACCGCCTTGGTCTCGACGCGAACGGCGCGTTCGTCCCGGACGACCCACCAGCCGTCGGCGGTCCGCAGAACGTTGGTGCTCATGAGCTCATCGCTTTCATCAGGCCCAGCAGGCGTGCCGGGTCGAGTTCGTTGTCGCCACGCAGGGCCGTCATGACCTCGCGCAGCTTGGCGGGGGAAGGGGTGGCGCCCAGGAAGTCGCGGGTGACCGGCGGACCCCACTGGGCCAGGCCGCTCGCCGACATCGGTGCCCAGCCGGGCTCCAGGTCGCAGGAGAAGAGGTCGCCGTCGGCGAAGTGCTCCAGCATGAAGTGGTCGGGGTCGCGCCAGTAGTCGAACAGCTGGCTGCCCTGGATGTGCCGGCCGATGCCCCAGCTGCGCTGGTAGCCGCGCTCGGCCAGGTATTCCCCGCCGGCGGCGATCGCGTCGAGGTCGGTGACCTGGTAGGCCGAGTGGACGTAGCCGCTTCCGGGTCCGAGGTGCAGGGCCAGCGTGTGATGATCGACGGCCACGCTCCCCTGGTCGCACCGGATGAACGTCATCGTCGGCCCGCGCCCGCGCTGCCCGTCCAGGAACAGGAAGTCGGACACGATCATCCCGAGGGTGTCCAGGTACCAGTCCAGGGTGCGGGCGAACACCCGCGTTTCCAGCACCACATGGCCCAGCCGCTGGATACGGGACGGCTCGCGGGGCGGGCGCTGGGTGGCGTTCGTACGACGGTGATCGGTACCGAAGTTGAGGATCAGCGGCTCCTGCTCGGGCAGCGCGGGCAGCTGCTCGGCGCAGTGCACCACCCGGACCGGCAGGCCCGAGGGATCGAGCAGGGCGACCGACTGCCCACCGCCCGGTACGCCGATGTCCCGGACCGTACTGCCGGTGGCCCGGGCCAGCCGGTCCAGGTCGGCCCGCTCGGCCGCGCGGAACGCCGGTCCGATGAACCGGGACGCCCGCCCCCGCCGGATGACCATGCACGGTGAGCCCGCGAAAGTGCCGCGCAGCCACAGCTCCCCCTCGGTGCGGGCGGCGATCGCGAACCCGAAGTCACGGGCGAAGACCTCGGCCCGGTCCAGATCCGGCTTCTCGAACTCGAGCCAGGCCAGATCCGCAACCTTGATCAAGGGATTCCGGGAGCGTCCGGGGTGCTCGCCGCGCAGGGCGCCCTGCTCACTGTGGAGGTCCTGGTGGGGCGTCTGGGGAACGCCCTTGTTAACGGGGGTGTGGGACATGGTGTCCTCCAAGCAACACTGCTGTAATGAGGAAATCATCAACTTTGCCGTTCCTCACCGTCAATAGGCTGGACCCAAATAATTGATAACCTCATCAGTAATGGCAGACTCATCGCGGCGGTTGTTACACTCGCGGTATGCCGACGTCAGCCCCGCCCAAGAACCGCTTCGAGCGACGCCGAGCCGAGACCCGTCAGGCGCTCGTCCGCGCGGCCCGGCAGATCCTCGCCGAGACCGGCGACACCAGCGCGAGCATCCAGGCCATCGCCGAGCGCGCGGACGTCGGATTCGGCTCCTTCTACAACCACTTCGAGTCGAAGACCGAGCTGTTCGACGCCGCGGTGACAGACGCCCTGGACGAGTTCGGGCAGGTCATAGACGAGCGCGTAGAAGGGATCGACGACCCGGCCGAACTCGTCGCCGCGGGCTTCCGGCTCACAGCCCGCATGGCCGACTCCCACCCCGAACTCATGCGGATCCTGCGTGACCGCGGCCTGGCCTACATCCACTCCGACCGCGGACTCGCCCCGCGAGCCCTGCGCGACCTGGAGAACGGCATCGCCTCGGGCCGCTTCACCTGCCGCAACGCGACGACCGCCCTGTCCGCCTTGGGCGGCACCCTGATGTCCCTGGTGGCACTGCGGCTGGCCCGCCCCGAGCTCGACGGGGACGAGGCCGCCTCCGACCTGGCCGAGATGGTCCTGCGCATGCTCGGCGTCCCTCCGGACGACGCCCATCAGGTGACCCGGCGGCCGCTGCCCGGACACCGCTGAGCCGGAGGCGGCCGGCTGAGGCCTCGCCGCCCACCAGGGCGGCGTGACGTCGTGGGTCTGGACTTCACCGCGGACAGTCTCCTGTCCCGCGCCGCGCATGAACTCAGCCCGCGAGCGGACGAGCTGATCCACGACGTGAAGCAGTGTCTCGACGCGAGGTCCCCGACCTGTGGGACGAACCGGACATCGCACCGATGACGGCGGAGAACGTCGCCGAGCACGTCGTCGCCCTGCTCTTCGGCATCGAGCACCACACCGAGCCAAGGCGGATCGATCCGCCGGCTGGGACGTGGAGGCCGATCCCGCCGTCGTCTCGCGAGCCAGGGCGAACGCCTCCCGGCAGCTGACCACCTGGGGGCTGGACGGACTCGGCTTCACCACCGAACTGGTCGTCAGCGAACTCGTCACCAACGCCATCCGCTACGGCCGGTCCCCCATCCAGCTGCGTCTCATCCACGCCCGCACCCTCCTCTGCGAGGTCTCCGACGGCAGCAGCACCGCCCCGCACCAGCGCCGCGCCCGGGGCTACGACGAGGGCGGCCGCGGCCTGCTTCTGGTCTCCCAAGTCACCGAGCACGGGGGCACACGTCACGCCCGGCACGGCAAGACGGTCTGGGCGGACTGCGCCCTGGGCGCGCCGGAACACCGGGAAACCGCGGGCGCCGGTGCTCCCTCTAGCACCGGCGCCCGCTCACCCCTGCCCGGGGTGGTCTTGATCCGCTTTCTCTTCAGTTGTCAGGGGACGAGGATGAGGCGGATCGGGTCGCCGATCTTGTTCTCCAGCCGGTTGACCGCGTCGGCGGCTTCGGCGAGCGGGATGTGGTCGGTGATGGACGGGGCCAGGTCGAGACGACCGACCTCGGCCAGCCGGACCAGCTCGGTGACGGACTCGGGGGTGCCGCCGTAGTGGCCGCGCACCTGCTTGCCCAGATAGTTGAAGGTCAGGCCCTCGCTGATGGTGATCGGCCTGGGGCTGATACCGACCAGGATGAGCACGCCGTTCAGGCCGAGCACGGTGGCGGCCTGCTCACGGACCGCCGGCACGCCGGCGCAGTCGAAGGCGAAGTCCAGACCCCGCCCGCCGGTGGCCGCGCGGACCTGGTCGGCGAAGTCGGAGGCGGCCGGGTCCAGGGCGAAATCCGCACCGAAGGCCAGGGCACGCTCCCGAGCTCCGGGCAGCGGGTCGACGGCGATGATCGGCGCTGCGCCCGCCAGGCGGGCGACGCGGACGTTGTGGGCGCCGACACCGCCCACACCCCAGATTCCGACGGACTGTGCGGGGCGCACCCCCGCGGTGGCGACGACGGCGGCGTAGGGGGTGGAGACCGCGTCGGGGATGATCGCGGCCTGGTCGAAGGGAAGGTTGTCGGGGATGGGGATGAGGGTGTCCTCGCGGGCGACGGTGTACTGGGCCCAGCCGCCGTCGTAATCGATACCGGCGGTGAGCATCTGGGTGCAGGGGCGGCGGCGTACGCAGCCGGCGCACTGGCCGCAGGTCTTGCCGGCCTCCAGGGTGACGCGGGTACCGACGGTCAGGCCGCGCTTGAGGTCGGGGCCGAGAGTGTGGATCACACCGGCCATCTCGTGGCCCACGGTGACCGTGTCGGAGGTGGCGAACAACGGGACGAGGGAGCCGTCCAGGAGGTGGACGTCCGAGAGACAGACGCCTGCGGCCTTGACCTCGATGAGGACCTCGCCCGGGCCAGGCACGGGGACGGGGACCTCTTCCACGGCGAACTTCTTGCTGTCCAGGTGGAAGCGTCCGGCGAGCATGGTGTCCATGGTGCTCTGCTTTCTGTGAGCGGCACTCCCGGCGGTTCGGGCCGACGGGGGCCGTGGGGTGCATCGCGGGTGAGTGGTGGCCGGGGGCGTGCGGGGCGGCAGATGCGCCGCGCGCCCCCGGCGTCTGGAGGGGTCAGGCGAAGACGTCCTGCTGGTAGCGTTCGTCCGCTTCCAGTTGGGCGAGCCACTGCTGGGCGGCTTCGTCGTCGCTGCCGGTGTTCCTGCGGTAGATGGCGGCGAGCGCCTCACGCACGGCGGGTGCCATGCGACGACCGTCGCCGCAGACGTAGATGTACGCGCCGTCCTGGATGGCCTGCCACACGGTGTCGGCGGCGCCTGCGATGGCGTCCTGGACGAACCGGGCCGGGTGTCCGGTCACCGCGGAGAAAGCGGTGTGCACCTGGGCGATCCCGGTCTGCTCCCAGTCCTGCATCTCCTGCCGGTAGAAGTAGTCGTGCTCCGGGTGACGGCAGCCGACGAAGACCTGGGACAGACCTACCTGGGTGCCGTTCGCATACTGGTGGGCACGCTCCTCCAGGAAGCCGCGGAGCGGCGCGATGCCGGTGCCGGGGCCGATGAGGATCAGCGGCGTGGCGGGATCGATCGGCGGGGCGAAGGTCGGGGAGGGCACGCGCACGTAGCCGTAGAAGACGTCCCCGGGATTGAGGCCCGCGATGTAGGAGGAGCAGGTGCCGCGGTACCGGCCGTCGCCGGACAGGGCCGGCCCTTCCAGCAGACCGACGGTCAGCCGCACGTGCCGGGGATTGGCCAGCGGGGCGGAGGAGATGGAGTAGAACCGCGGGCGGATCGGGCCCGTCATCTCCAGGAAGACCCCCAGCGGCAGTTCGACCGCCGGGAAGCGCTCCAGGAGGTTGAGCACGGAGACGCGCTTGCCCAGGACCTCGCTCTGGTAGCGCTCCTCGGCCTCGGCGGTGTCGGCGGTGTAGGCCTCCAGCTGCGGCCGGGTCCACGGGCAGTCGGTGTGCTGGGCCAGCGTCTGTATCTGCGAGCGGGTGGCCACGTCCTGCAGCTCCACGAACTCGGTGAACAGCAGGCCCGCTGTGACGGGTGTGCCCACCGGGAGGTGCGTGCGGCCGCCCGCGGGCTGGTCCAGGCGCAGGACCTGGTCGCGGTCGACGCCGAGCCGCGCGAGGACCCGGGCGACCAGCTGCGGCTCGTTCTTGGCGAACACGGCCAGGTGGTTGCCGGTGTCGTAGGTGACACCGTCGGGGAGTTCGATGGTGATGGACTTCGCGGCCGGGCGCGGCGGCTCGATGCTGAAGTCCCACAGCCCGGTCGCGTCGCTGACCAGTTCCTCGTTGGCCACGACCGTGAGGGGGTAGGCCTGCTCGGAGACGATCGCGGGGCGCACCTCGGCTTCGGTGAGCAGCTGGACCTCGAAGCGCGGGCCGGTGGTTTCGGAGGTGTCGGCGGCGTACTCCTCGGCCAGGGTGGTCCACAGGGTGTCCATCCAGCGGGTGGCCATGCCGTCGAAGTCACCGGCGGCGTCCGCGATGCCGCGCTCGATGACGCGGGTGGCGCCGGCGGCCAGCAGGCCTGCCTCGATCCGCTTGGGGAAGCCCTGGTAAGTCGCCACCCACTGGGTGTTGCCGGCCCCCAGCAGCGCGAACCGCACGTTGGACAGCGAGCCCTCCGGGAGTCCGGCGGCGAGCAGGTCGTCGAAGCGCTGCGCGTTGTCCGGGGCCTTGCCGTTGTAGCTGGAGGCCACGACGACGAGCAGGCCCTCGGTGGGCAGGTTGTCACCCAGCTCGTCCAGACCGACCAGAGTGGTGCCGAATCCGGAGCGCTCACCGCGGTCGGCGATGGTGCGCGCCAGGTCCTCGCACGAACCCAGGCTGGAGCCGTAGGCGACGGTCAGGTTCACCCCGACACCGCTGACCGCGGCCTGCGCCCCCGTGTCGTCGGCCTGCGGGTCCACCGCGCCGAACACGGCCCGCTCGTGCTCCTGACGGGCCCGCACGGTCAGTTCGAAGCCGCCGGGCTTGCGCGTCAGCGCCTCCTTGACGTCCATCTTGTAGTCGTCGGGGTCGGCGAACTTGAACTTCTGCAGCACCAGCGCGAGGGCAAGACGGGCCTCCGTGAGCGCGAACTGCCGGCCGATGCAGGCACGCACGCCGTTACCGAACGGCTTGTAGGCGTGCGGGTGGTGGTTGACCCGGTTCTCCGGCAGCCACCGGTTGATGTCGAACTCCTCCGGCCGCTCCCACGCCTTGGGGTGGGTGTGCAGCGGACCTTCGAGGATGTTGACCCGCGCTCCCTTCTTCAGCCCGTAGCAGCCGCCGATGACGGTGTCCTCCAGCGGGGACTTGCCGATCATCGGGATGGGAGCCCACAGGCGCAGGGTCTCCTCCAGGATCCGCGGGATCACGTCCATCTGCATGATCGTGTCGTAGTCCGGGACCGTGTCGCCCGGCAGCAGCCGGTCCACCTCGGCGTAGGCCTGGGCCAGGATGTGCGGGTTGCGCATCAGCGAGTACGTGGCGAACGACAGCAGACCGCTGGTGGTCTCGTGACCGGCGATCAGGAACGTCAGCACCTGGTCACGGACGTTGTCGTCCTCCAGCCCCTTGCCGGTCTCCGGGTCCGTGGCCTCCAGCATCAGGCCCAGCAGGTCGTCCTCACCGGTGCCCTTCCCGTCATGGCGCTCCTTGATCACGTTCTCGACCAGGTCCCGCATCAGCCGGATGTTCTCGCGGTACTTCCTGTCATCGGCCTTGCGCATCTTGGTCATCATCGGCAGCTCCTGCGAGCGCCGCAGCGACTCGACCAGCGCCTGCAGCAGCGCGTTGAGGAAGGGGTGCAGATCCTCCTTGGCGAAGGAGTCGAACCGGTAACCGAACCCCGTCAGGGCGATGGTGTCCAGGGTCAGCCGGGTGTAGTCGTCGGTGATGTTGACCGGCCGGCCCTCCTTGCGCTCCCACTTGCCCACCAGGTTCTGGGCGATCTCCAGCATCTGCCCGAAGTAGCCCTTCATCGCCCGCTGGCTGAAGGCCGGGAGGAGGACTCGGTGCGCCATGCCCCATTCCTCTTCGTGCTGGTGGGCCGTGAACAGGGCGGCTCCCGCGTAGTCCCGGACGTGCGCCAGCGGCGTCTTGTCGATCTGCTTGAAGAACCGCGTCTCGTCGCAGACCTCGGCCACCAGGTCCGGGTCCCAGACGAAGACCTGCTCGATGCCGGCGATCTCCATGCCGTAGAGCCCCTCGGGGAACTGCTTGGACAGCCTGCCGAAGTACTCCACCGGGTTGGTGCTGGGGATCTGCGGCGTGTGGCCGAAGAGCGGGACCCCCCGCGGAGACCGGATGGGCCGCAGGTCGGTCTCGGGCTGTGTGGTCATGGCTGGCTCCTTCAAGGGGAAAGGCGGGCAGGGCGCCACTCGGTGTCGCGGGGCGCCGGTACGGCGGCACCCGATTTCCATACGCCGTATGGCTTCAGTAGTACCATACGACGTATGGAACTGCAATCGCCGGTCCGGGGTCGGGAATCAGGAATGTCCGGCCCTCCAGGGGCGGGGTCGCTCGCGCAGTGCGGTGGGCATCAGGTTCGGGCGCTTCCTCGCGGCGGCACCTCCGTGCCGCGCTCGCTCACCCGTCGTCAGTCCGCGAGATCGGGCAAGGCGGGTGCGCCGGGGGCGGGGCGACCTCGTCGCCCGCCAGGGCCACCCAGTCCGGGACTGTCGGCGAAGCCGGAGGGACGGGGGCTGAAAGCGGTGACATTGCCCCCACATCGGCAAAGCCTGGTACCGTACACCGTATGGCGACTGAACGGAAGCCCCCTCGGGGCACGAGAAAGAGGGACGTACCACTCACCAAGGACGGCATCCACGCCATGGCGTTGCAGCTCATCGATGCCGACGGGGTCGAGGCGCTCACCATGCGCAAACTCGCGACCGCGCTCGATGCGAACCCCATGTCGCTGTACCACCACGTGCCGAACAAGGACGCCGTGCTGCGCGGCGTGGCCCACCGGGTCGGTTCACAGTTCAGCGCGGAGGACCGGGGAGACATCCCCTGGCAGGACCGACTGCGTGAACTGGCCCGGGACTTCCGCGAACTGTCGCACCGTCACCCGAAACTGATGGGGTATTCCTTCACGCGCCCCGACTACGTGCAGCCCGAGGACCCCTTCTGGCGGGCGCTGGTCGACATCCTGGCCACCGCGAAACTGCCCGAAGAGGAGATTCCGCGTGTCGCCGCGACCCTGGTCGGCGTGTTCACGGGTTTGCTGCTCAGCGAACTGAACGGGGCACTGCAGCGGTGGGCCACTCTGCCACCGGCACCGTCGGGCCCCGACGAGGAAGAAGCGCCCCCGCCCTCCCAGGACGTGATCGACACCATGTTCGACTCCACGCTGGACGCGGCGGTCGCCGGAGTGGAGAACCATGTCGCACGAGCCCGCCAGAGGGTGTGACGGAAGCAAGACGGCTCCGGTGCGGCGGCGAGCGGTCCGGCGGCGGCTCGCCCCTCGGTGTCAGCGGCGCCGAGGGGCGGCCCGGTAGGCGAACCCGAGGGCTGCCACCTCGCTATGCAGTCCAGTGCGCCTCCAAGGCCGCAGCGACCTCGGCCGGCTTCTGGACTACCGTCCAGTGGTTGCAGTCCAGCTCGACGACCCGCGACGCCCGCACGGCTCCGCCGAGCTTTCCGGCGAACTCGACCGGACAGGCGGGGTCGAGCGTGCCCCAGAAGACCAGGCACGGCGCAGAAAGGTTCGCCAGTTCCGGCTCCCACTGCGCACCCACCGTCTCGGCGGAACGGTACAGCTTGAGGATGCTGTCCCTCATGGTCCCGTCCACGCGCAGAACCATGTCCCCGGCCACCTCAGCCGGGACATCGAAGTGCTCCATCAGATCCTTGGCGAAGGACGCCGGGTGGAGTTCGTCCATGAACCGGTTGCCCTCGACCGGATCCTGCCAGATCTTGGCCAGCGGGTGCCAGACGTAGTCGGCACTGACCGGAGCGCTGCTGCCGGCCCACGTACGAACCAGGTCGGGCCGCAGGGAAGCGACGCGCGCGGTGAGGATGCAGCCCCAGTCATGGCCGACCAGGTCCACCGGCTCGCCCACCCGCTCCAGCCGTTCGATGAGCCAATCGACGTACTCCTCCTTGGTGGAGCCGAAGCCGGGCGGCCGGGGCGTGCCGAAGCCGGGCAGATCCCAGGCCTCGACGTCGCTCCGGATCAGATGTCGGCGCACGCCGTCCCACACACGGTGGGTGTCGGGGACGCCGTGGATCAGAATGGCAGGCATGGCTGAACTCCCTTGTCACTGAACAAAAACAGCATGTCCTGGCTTTGGTCCTCACTCCTCTTTCAGGTCGAAACCGGCCGCCATGTCCGAGACGGGATTCCCCGGGGACTCACCTTCGCAGCGTGCGGCCGGTGGTCGGAGTTGACGGGGGACACGTCCGGAGGCACGCGGGGAGCTCTGCGGGGGCCGGACGTCGCGCCCAGCGGCGGGATCGGCCGCGAGTCGGCTTTCCATGCCGCTGATGATCGTGTCCAGCACCAGGCGGAACATCCGGTCCTCGCCAAGGCCCTCGTTCGTCGGCCCGCCCTCGCCGGAGGCGGGCGTGGTGGGCTGGAGGTTCGACCACCGGTGGAGCGCGCCGTTGAGCTCGGCGATCATCACGCCGATGACGACGGCGCACACGAGGGCGGCGAGCTGCGGGATATCCGACTGCGGAACCCCGGCGGCGTCCAGCACGGCGGTGAGTGCGACCCAGAAGGGATCTTCGGGCTGGATGAAGTCCGGCTGACTGAACGAGTAGGCCATGAGGTTGGGATGGCGGTGTGCCAGCGCCCGGAAATCCGTGGCAAGCAGGCGCATGCGCTCCTGCCAGGGGGCGTCCTCCAGTGTCACGGTGCGGAACCGGGCGCCGACCATTCTCGCCACGCCATGCACCAATGCCTCCTTGTTCGGGACGTGGTGATACAGCGACATCGGGTTCGCGTCCAGCGCGGCGGCGAGTTTGCGCATCGTGAGCGCCTCGACCCCGTCCGCGTCGATGAGCCGCAGTGCGGAGGCGCAGATCCCTGCCTCGGTGAGAGGCACATCCCTCTTCCGAGTACCTCTGGGGGTACGCTTCGCTCTTTCCATACAACGTATGTTATCAAGCCGCGGGCCGGCGAAAAGACTCGCCACCCGTGGTGGCCGTCACCCCTGCGGCCCTGTGAACGGGCACCCGAACGGGAGGGACGGGCCGCGATTCCTCGTCCCCTGAGGTCACCTGCGGCCCGCGGTCGGGCGGGCCGAGGCCGCGACGCACGAGGAGGCACCCATCCCGTCCGGGAAGGCCCTCACCATGCGGCCCGCCGCTGATGCGCGAACCGCTGCGGCTGGTCCGGGCGACCGATCCGTGGCCGACCTGATGACGCACGCCGTCCGGGCGACCGAACCGTGCGGCCGACCTGAGGACGCACACCGTCCGGGCGACCGAACCGTGCGGCCGACCTGAGGACGCACACCGTCCGGGCGACCGAACCGTGCGGCCGACCTGAGGACGCACACCGTCGGCGGATCCCCGTGCGCGCTCTGCGCGCGACAGGCCGCCCCGAGCACCCCGCCCTCACCCTTGCCGCTGGTTCGCTCGCCTGGACGGTGCACATCGACTGCGGCCTCGTACGGCCCCGGGACACGAGAGCCGCGGACTTCGGCGGGCTCGGTACCCCTCACCGCAAAGGCGAGTCGGCGGTGGGCGTCAGCAGGGACTCGGCGACACCGACGATCTGACTGATGTCGAAGCCCTCCATGTCCGCACGGAATTCGGGGCTGGAGAGGTACGCCTCCAGCCTCTCCTGAACGTCGTCGGCGTCCCGGTAGGAAACGAGGGCGTACAGCTGGGGCGCCTCACTCCCG
The DNA here is from genome assembly GCF_055567535.1 of Streptomyces sp. NPDC026538. Taxonomy (NCBI): domain Bacteria; kingdom Bacillati; phylum Actinomycetota; class Actinomycetes; order Kitasatosporales; family Streptomycetaceae; genus Streptomyces; species Streptomyces sp. NPDC026538. The sequence goes on along the minus strand of NZ_JBVHQG010000008.1, from coordinate 350,641 downwards.
GCGGCCGCGGACACCGTCCAGACGCCATGTGTGGCGATCCTGTGCTTGGCCATACCGGGAATGTGCTTGGCCCAGATGTTCTCGTAGGCGACGAGCGCCTCAGGGCCGCGCAGTGTGTAGACACGAAGCTGGTACTGGGACATGAATACTTTTTCCTTCTCTTCCGTCGCCGGGACAAAGATCCCCAGCGGCACGATGGTTGGGAGGCTTCTCTCAGCCCTTCGCGAACAGGTTCGCCAGTTCGAGCTCCCAGTTGATGCGCCCGGACTCGGTACCCCGCGGCACCAGCGCCTCCGTGTCCTCCAGGAAGGTCCTGACGTCCCGCACGGGAACCTCGAGCAGGGCGGTGCCCGCCGGAGACCCGAGGACGATGTACATCACCTGGTCGCCGCGGCCGACACCCGGCCAGACCCGGATGTCCCCACACCCTGCGGAGCCGGTCAGGCCATCGGCCAGAAGATCACGCCCCAGCACCCATTCGGTCGGCTCGTCAGTGCCGGTGAAGAAGACGGCACGGACGACATAGGGATCACTGGACTCGTACCGCAGGCTCATGCGCATGGACAGCGAGCAGGTACGCGAGATGACGAGTTCTACGGCCACCCCCTGTATGACGGTCTTCAAGGACTCCATCGATTTCCACTCCCGACCGGGCGGTGTTCAGCGACTGCTGATCTCGTCGGGGCCGGCGTAGCGCCAGCCATGGATCTCGTCCCAGGAGTAACCCAGTTCGAGCAGGTAGCCGACACCGTGGTCCCAGCGGTAGTCGCCGACGTTGACACTGACGGCCGGACGCTGGACGTGCGCGGATGCGGAAGTCGCGGCCGAAGCCGCACCCCCGGCACCAAGCACAGCGGCACTCGCGACCGCCACGGAGGAAGCGGTGACGGCAACGCGCCTCGTGAGCTTCTTCATGATCTTCCTTTCCCGATGGGGTGCGATCCGCACCAGGCGGCTGCATCAGGCGATATGCGACACCTGGCACGGTCGGGCAACTTTTCCATACGACGTACGGAACTACCTTCTCAGGTTTACCATACGTCGTACGGAAATGTCGAGGCGCCAAGAAAGGCCCGCACGACCTGCCCCGTCAGCAAGATCGGCGGCTCACCTCGCGATCACATCGGTGGGCTTGATCAGTTTCGGGGGCTTGACGATAAAGCCGTCGTATCTGACTATTCCATCAGAAGTGGACAAAACCGTCCAAGGTCGGCGGGCAGCGTGCCGATAGATCGCTGAACCCTCGGCGAGGTCCGCGCCATGTCGCCCGCTCAGCGCGGCAGGTCCTCCCGGGGCGATCCTCAGCCCCCGGCCAGCGCCGTTCCACCCCGGCCACGGATCGGGCCGACGCTGCACAGGCCGACGCTGTCTCACCCCCACCCCGATGGAAAGAACCGGATGACGAACACCGACCACACGCCCCTCACCGAACCGGTGAGTCCCCGAGAGACACCCGATGCGGCAATAGCGATGCTCGATGCGGAAGGGACCGTGGTGGGGTGGACGCACGCCGCCGAGCAGCTCGTCGGGTACTCGGCCAGGGAAGTGGTGGGCCGGTCCGCCGCACACGTGCTGCTGCCCGCCGAGAATGCCCCGAGTGCTTCGGCGTTCGCCGAGCAGTGCCGTGCCCAGGGTGGCTGGTCCGGCACCGTGACGGTCCGCCACCGCGACGGCCACGCCATCAGAATGACGCTGCGGATCTCGCTGCTGTGGGGTCAGGACGCCGACACCCGGTGGCTGGTCTCCGTGACGGACATAGGCACCCTGTCCTCGGGGGCATCCAACGGAGCTGTGCGCGAGTCGCTGCTGGCCCACGCACCGATCGGCATCGCCGTCTATGACCCGCAGCTGCGCTGTACCTGGGTCAACGACGCCATGGAGCGCCACGACGGCACTCCCCGCGAGCGACGGTTCGGACGCCGCCTGCGGGACTCACTGCCCGCGGTCGAGGCCGAGGCGCTCGAGGTGGTGATGCGGCAGGTGCTGGAGAGCGGCACCACCATGGTCCACGAGTACCGGGCGTGGTCGTCGACGGACCGGCGCCGGGAGCACGCGTTCTCGGCCTCGTTCTTCTGCCTCCAGGACGCGGACGGCACGGCGCTGGCAGTGTGCTCCATGAGCGTGGACGTCACCGGCAACCGGCGGGCGCGCGAGCGCCTCGCCATCCTCAGCGAAGCCGGCACGCGCATCGGCAGCACCCTCGAGGTCATGCGGACCGGGCAGGAACTGGCCGACCTCGTCGTACCCCTGCTGGCCGACCACGCACTCGTCGACCTGATGGAGTCGGTTCCGTTCGGCGTGGATCCCTCGGCGGGGACCGGCAACGCCCACGGCCGCCCACCTGTGCTGCGCCGTGCCGGTGTGGCCTCCGTCGACCCGAGCATTCTCAAGTTGCCCTGGGTGCGCGAAGAGGTGATCCGCCCCTTCCCGACCTCGCTGTTCGCCACCGCCCTGCGCACGGGCAGGTCCTACCTGGAATCGGTGCTGGACACCTATTCGGGCCCCTGGGTCGGTCACGACCCTGTGCGGACGCAGAAGTTTCGTGACACCGGCGTCCACTCTCTGATGGTCGTACCCATCCGGGCGCGGCGCTGTGTGCTGGGACTGGCCGTGTTCGGCCGCTCCGGGGAATCGACGCCCTTCCAGGAGGACGACCTCCTCCTCGCCGAGGAGCTCGTCACCCGGGCCGCGCTCAGCCTGGACAACGCTCTCCAGTACGCCCGTCAACGCACCGCGGCCCTGACGCTCCAACGCGACCTGCTCCCTCACCATGTGGGCGGCGGCGCCGCCCTCGATGTGGCCTCGCGCTATGTGCCGGCCGACCTGAACCACGGTGTGGGGGGTGACTGGTTCGACGTGATCAAGTTGTCCGGCGCCCGGGTGGCCCTCGTCGTCGGAGATGTGGTCGGACACGGCATCAACGCCGCGGCGACGATGGGCCGACTGCGCACCGCCGTCCGCACGCTCGCGGACATGGAACTGCCTCCCCACGAACTGCTGGCGCACCTCGACGACACGGTCAGGCGGCTGAGCGAGGAAGACACCGACGGTTCGGACCAGCTCCCCGCGGCGGTGGGCGCCACCTGTCTGTATGCCGTCTACGACCCGGTCACCCGGCGGTGCACCATGGCGCGGGCCGGGCATCCCCCGCCCGCGGTCATCGACCCGCAGGGCCACATCACTTTCCCCGACATGCCCGCCGGGGCCCCGCTGGGCCTCGGCCTCGGTCTGGTCCCCTTCGAGTCCGTGGAACTGGAACTGCCCGAGGGAACGCTGCTCGCGCTCTACACCGACGGTCTGGTCGAGTCCCGCGACGACGACATCGACGTGGGTTTGGATCGCCTGGGCGCCGCCCTGGCAGGGGCCGGTCCGTCCCTGGAGGACCTGTGCTCTCACGTGATCGAGACCTTGCCGACTCAGGCCCCGGCCGACGATGTCACCTTGCTCCTTGCGCGGACTCGCGGACTCGAAGCGGCCCAGGTCGCCTCCTGGGAACTGCCGAACGACCCGGCCGCGGTCCCCATCGCCCGGCAGGCAGCCGCCCGTCAGCTCAGCGAATGGGGGCTTGATCATCTGGTGGCCACCGAGCAGCTGATCGTCAGTGAACTGGTCACCAACGCCGTCCGCTACGGCGGCGGGCCGATCCGCCTACGGCTCATCCAGCACCAGGTCTTGACTTGCGAAGTCTCCGACAGCAACCCCAGCCACCCACGCCCCCGTCATCCCCACACCATCGACGAGAACGGCCGCGGTCTTTCCCTCATCGCTCACTTGTCCCGCAGGTGGGGCTCCCGCTCCGCGACGGACGGCAAGGTCGTCTGGGCCGAACAAGACCTGCCCTCCAAAGCCCTTGCGGCGTGACGCGCTGCCGACCGGGCGGCCGACGGCCGCCACAGCATGCCGATCTCTCCAGCGGCAGGCTCTCCCGAAGGAAGCCACTCATGGACCTAGAGAATCTCAAGAATGCCTGCTCGGCAGGCGGCTCCCAAGAATCGACGGGCGTATCCGGCTCCGGTCCCGGCGGAGGGTCGTACGCCTTCGACGGGCCGGCAGCCGCCGTGCTCGACCATCGAGGCGCGGTGCTGCGGTGGACAGGGACAGCAGAGGACCTGACCGGGTTCCGCGCCGAAGAGGTCTGCGGCCGCCTCGTGCGGGAACTGGTGGCCGACCTCCCGGACGACCTGGGCGACGCGGAGGTGCCGGCGTCCGGCCGGGTACGGCTGTGGCATCGGTGCGGCGACACCATAGATGTCACCTTCCGCACCACCAGGGTGGGATGCTCCGGCTCGGCGGAGGTCCTCGTCGTGGCGGCCCCTACACACCACGTCGCCGGCCACGAGCACGGCGCGGCGCTCCTGCGTGCGCTGTCCGCACAGAACCGGATCACGATCGCTGTATATGACACGGATCTCGTCACTGTGCAGACGAACGCCACGCCGGGCGCTCCCGACGGCCGTCCGGTACAGCCCGGCACTCGGCTGAGCGACGTGCTGTGCGCCGAGGACTCCGCGGACGCCGAGGGCCTCGAGGCGGTACTGCGCCAGGTGCTCGAGACGGGTGTCCCGGTGGTCCGCAGAAACCAGCTGGTGAGCTGGCGGAACGACCCGGCGCGACAGCACGCGCTCTCGCTGTCCGCCTTCCGTCTGGAGGACGCGCGAGGACGCCCCACCGGGGTCGCGGCCCTGTACCTGGACAATGCCGACCAGATGCGCGCCCGACGGAATCTGGATCTCGCCCGCGCGGTCGCCGAGCGGGTAGGAGGATCCCTGGATGTCGTGCGTACTGCGCAGGACCTTGCGGACGTCCTCGCACCTGCGTTCGGGGACCTCGCCGCCGTCGACCTCGCGCACTCCGTTTTCGACGGGGACGAACCGTCGAAGCAGCTGGGCGGTGGAGACATGGGCAACGCGGCCCTCGCGCCGGCCGGCGCGGTGTGGCCGGCCGGCATCAAGCGCGGCGAGTCCATCCCGCCCCTTCCCGACCACCCCCTGCTGCGCAGCTTCCACCACGGCGAGCCAGTCGTCTTCGACCTTGACGACTTCGTCGCCATGGTCAGAGACCCGCAGCTGGTCGTGTATCTCGTCCCGAAGGACGCCCATTCGGTGATGGCGGCACCGTTGCATGCCCGCGGGCACACGCTCGGCGCCATATCGGCCTGGCGCTGCGGCCGCTCCGACCCCTTCACCGAGGACGAGACGGATCTCATGAAGCAGATCGCCTCACGGGGTGCGCTCGCCATCGACAACGCTCGCCGTTACACGCGCGAGCACCGGGCGGCCGTAGCGCTGCAACAGCGTCTCCTTCCCCCGGCCACGACCGACACTCCGGCAGCCGAGACCGCCGGCGTATACCTGCCCGCAGGCGGCGGAGCGGACATCGGCGGTGACTGGTACGACTGCATTGCCCTGCCCTCGCTCCGGGTTGCCCTCGTCGCCGGAGACGTGGTCGGCCACGGCATGCCCGCAAGCGCCACCATGGGCCGCCTGCGCGCCGCCATCCAGACGCTCGCGGACCTGGAACTCGAACCGGACGAACTGCTCGCCCGGCTCGCGGACCTGGTGCAGCGCCTCGCGGCCGAAGCCCCGTCCGGCGACCGGGACATCGTCGGCGGCACATGCCTGTACGCGGTCTACGACCCGGTCACCAGGCGCTGCGCCATGGCCAGTGCCGGGCACCCGCCCCCCGTCCTGGTCCGGCCGGACGGGACCGCCGAACCAGTCGGGATCTCCCCGGGGCCACCACTCGCCCTCAGCGGCATGCCGTATGAGACCACGGTGATCGACGTCGAGCCGGGCAGCGTGCTCGCCCTCTACACCGACGGCCTGGTCGAACGGGGCGATCGCGACATCGGCCAAGGCCTGCCACGCCTGACAAAGGGCCTCGCCGCGCACTGCCGTCCGGATCGTGCCCTGGACGAAACCGGCCGGGCTCTCCTCGCCGACCTGGCGGACCAGGCCCCGCGCGACGACGCGGCCCTGCTGCTGGCCCGCACCCGCGCCGTCCCAGCGGCGGACACCGCGCACTGGGAGATCCCGGCCGATCCGGCCGCTGTCTCCAAAGCCCGACGATGGATATCCCGCCAACTCGCCATATGGGGCCTGGACGACCTCCTCTTCGCCACCGAAGTCATCGTCAGCGAACTGGTGACCAACGCCATCCGCTACGGCCGTCCGCCGATGGACCTCCGTCTGATTCGCCACCACGTCCTGGTGTGTGAGGTCACCGACTCCAGCAGCACCCAACCCCGCCTCCGGCGTGCCCGCACGACGGACGAGGGAGGACGCGGCCTCTTCCTCGTCTCTCAACTCGGCGGACGGTGGGGCTGCCGCCATGGCCAGAACGGCAAGACGATCTGGTCCGAGCAATTCATCCAGGATTCCCCCTGAAGCCACGGCTCACCCCGGAGACTGCGAGCAGGAGCGGCCCCCTGCCTCGCGGCCGCGACGCGGTCGATGCAGGCGCAGCGACCGGGATCAGCCGCCATCAGCGAAGCCCGGCTCGGCATTGATCACGGAAGAGACGTCCTCGACCACGTCACTCGCACGCTTCTCCGGCACCCCGGCAGCGATCAGGGTGGAGATGACGAGTGGGACGACATCATCGTCCAGTACCCCGTCATTGACGCTCTCCAGCAAGGCGACCGTCAGCGCTTCCAGTCCGGCGCTGAGCACCACGGGCGGCAGGTGGGAATGGAAAACTCCCTCCCGCTGTCCCCTCTCCAGAATGTCCGTCGCCGCATCTCGGATCGGAGCCAGGATTCCCGTGACACGTTCGGCTCCCAAGTGCCTGCGAGCCAGCGCCAGGAGCATCCGGTACCTGTCTCCGACGGGCCACATCCCAAGAAACAGCCGGGCCAGGGCCCGCTCAGCCGGGTCGTCCAGCCCCACCGCGTCCTCCGCCGCCTCCCGCAGCGCTGCGGACGCCTCGTCGGCGAGCGCACCCAGCAGGGCTTCACGTCCGGGGAAATGTCCAAAGAGCGTGCGCCGTACGACACCGGCGGCTTGTGCGAGCTCCTCCATCGTGATGTTCGGGTTCCGGCCGAACTCCTGGCGGGCGGTGTCCAGGATGCGCGCCCGGTTGGACCGTGCATCGCGGCGCTGAGGCGCGCGGGCCAGTGGCTTGGTCACGACAACCTCGGTAGATCTGTAGGGCAGGGTGCGGCGCAGGGGCCAGACGGGTACGTCCCATTTTGGCAGAAGCGCGAATCGCCTGCTCTGTCGGTCACCGCAGTACGCCACTCTCGCCAGTTCCCGGAGCTCCGCCTCTCCCGTGATCCACGGGAATCACCGGCCGCCCCGGGAAGAATCCCGCGGGGCGGCCGGCCGCACCTCCCTACCTGGACGCCGCCGGACCCCTCCCTCTCCCTGCCGAGCGGGACCGACCCCGGCGGACACAACGCGTCAGCAGGTCATGACAAGGGCGGGTACGCGTTCTGGACCAACTGCTGGAACTGGGCGGAGAACCAGTGTCCGGCCAGCGGCGAGTTCGGCAGCGCGCCCGTGGGGTTGTTGCCGTTGCGCGCGTTGCCACCGTAGGTCGGGTCGCACATCCGGTCGAAGCCCTTGCCCTCGTCGTTGGGGGCGGCCGCGCTGTTGCCGTCCGACTCCCCCGGCGGCTTGACCCATACGTAGGCGTCGATACCGGCGGCAGGAGCCGCGGTCGGCCGTTCCCCGATGCCTGCTCCGCTCTGGTTGCACCAGTTGCCGGCGTGGATCCGCCGGTCGATGCGGCTGCCGTCGACGTAGCCGTCCACGGAGGTCGGCGCTCCGGGACCGGTGGGCCGGGCGGAGCCGCCCCAACCGTTGCGTGAGGTGTCGATCAGCATGCCGAGTCCGGAATCGAATCCGGCCGCGACGAGCTTGTCGCGCAGCGCCTGTGCGAAGGACTGCTCGTCCACGTACTGGTTCCAGTCCACCCACTTCGACTGACGTACGGTCTGACCGTTCACCGTGTCGGTGACCTTGAGGTACGGCTCCTTGGTGGGGCTGTAGTTCGCGGTGTTGACGATGAAGCCGGCCACGTCGTTCACGCTCGCGCCGTTCGTCGTCGCGACCTTGTGGAACTCCTGCACCGCGGGACCGAGGTTGCTGTCCCAGCCGAGCCAGCCATGGTGGGCGGCGTCGATGTAGTTGTAGACGTTCGGGATGGCACCCAGCTTGTCCAGGGCGTAGCCCACGCCCTTTTCGTAGTTGCCGTTGGACTTCATGGTCACGCAGGCGTCGGTGGTCGTGGGCGTGCCGCCGGCGTTGGTGACCAGGTTGGGCAGGGAGTCGGGCTCGATGACGGTGGCGATCCGCAGGCCCGCGTACTTGGCGTCGGACAGGATCGACGCGATGGGGTCGATGTACTGGGACTTGTACTTGTCGAGGTCGTCGGGCCCCAGCTCGCCGTTGGAGGCGAGGGCGGCGCAGTCGCGGCCGGGCAGGTCGTAGATGACAAGCTGGACGACGAGATCGCCGGAGCCCTTCTGCTTCAAGGCCTCGTCGAGGTGGGCGCGCAGGCCCATGCCGCCGCCCACACCGTTGATGGCTGCGATGCGGTCCAGCCAGACGGCGGTGGGCTGGCCGGCGATGCGGCTGCCGCCCGGTTCCGCGGCGGCCTTGGCGGACCACTCGGGGTTCACGTACACCTTGGCGCCCGCGTAGGGATTGTCGGCGCGGCTGCCGGTGCCGCCACCGCCCGTACCACCGCCCGTACCGCCGCCGGTACCACCGCCCGTACCGCCGCCGGTGCCGCCGCCAGTACCGCCTCCGGTACCGCCGCCGTTGTCGACGTTGCAGGTGACGCCGTCGAGCGTGAACGTGGCGGGCACGCTGTTGGTGCCGCTGTAGGAGCCGTTGAAGCCGAAGCTGACCGAACCGCCGCTCGCGAGCGTGCCGTTGTAGGCCTCGTTGGCGGCGGTGACGTCGGCACCGTTCTGGCTGAGCTTCGTGTTCCAGGCGTTGGTGACCTTCTGGTTGCCGGCGTACGACCACTTCACCGACCAACTCGACTTGGCGGACGCGTTGTTGGTGATGGTCACGGCAGCGGTGAAGCCGGTGTCCCACTGGCTCTGCACCTGGTAGTCGACGGTGCAGGGAACGGCCGAGGTGGCGGCGCCGGCCTGGCCGACGACGAGCACTGTCCCCGTCGTCCCGGCGACCAGCGCCAGGGCGGCGAGCAGCGATGTCCTGGTGTGACTCATGAGTGCGGGTTTCCTTCTCTGGGTGGGGAGTTACGGACAGAGGCCGCACGGACGGTCGCGCGAGCCGACGTCTGGGCCACACCTCGGGCACACGTGGCGTTCCAGTGGTCGGTGCGCCGGTACGTCCGGCATCTGCTCGAAGGCGCGGCCGTGATGCCGGCTCTTCAAGGCCTTGGCTGTGCTGGGGGTCACCGGGTCAGGCGCAGGGCCGCCCGGCGGTGCCCGAAGGCGCCGACGCCGAAGCAGGACCCGTACGGGTCAGGCCGGCGTGTCGCGGGAGTGGCGCAAAGCGAGTGCGGTGCGGCTCGGCGCTCGTGCACCGGTCGACGGTGTTTGCCTCGGAGTTCCTGTCCACGGCGCACGCGGCCGTGGCTCCCCGGCCCGAGAACACCGGGCAGAGCGGTGTCGAGAGAGCGTCGCTGACTAAAAGTACTGAATGCGGGGGGTGTCGCATGAGCGAGTCCTCACAGCTTGGCGCGCCGCTACGGACGCGTCGCCTGATGGAACCGCTCCCACTGGTGGGGAGGAAGCTAGCGTCAACTGGCGAGGTTTCATAGGGCCCTTGCGAAACTTTTCGCCGGATCAGCCCAGTTCGAACTTTGAAGTCCCCAGCGTCTTGACCGCGCCCGCCTCCATCTCCACGATGGGAGCGCTCCCACTGGATTCAGGCTTTGGCACCTCTCCGTGAGTCACGCGACGCAAGGAGGAACAGCACATGGATCCCGGACGCGAACGCACATCCGGCCGGGCGGCCCACCCACACAGAGGGCCGCCCGGCCGACCCGCGACCGGCTCGGGACGCCCCGCCGAACAACCGATAGCCCCCTGTACAAACACAGATCACCAGTGCCATGGCAGCCCATGCCACTCATGACTACCAGCGGACAACGCCCAGACCTCCCCACTCGTAACGGGAGCGCTCCCAATCATGGGGAGCAGGGCAACCGCCGGTAACTATGCCACTGGTGAATTCGTGTGCTCACTCCCCTGCGGCCGGTAAGATCGGTGATCTCTTGGGGGAGGTGGTCATGGGCAGGCGACGCCCGGGGACACCGACGCTGGAAGAGGTGGCCGCCCACGCGCGGGTGGGACGGGGCACGGTCTCCCGCGTCATCAACAACGCGGCGGGCGTGAAGGATTCGACGCGCCGGGCCGTACAGCGGGCCATCGAGGAACTGGGTTACGTGCCCAATCTCGCGGCCCGTTCCCTGGCGGGACGGCGGGCCGACGCCGTCGCCCTGGTCATGACGGAACCGGACTGGCGGCAGTTCGCGGAGCCCTTCTTCTCCGAGATCGTCAGCTCACTCGGGAACGCGCTCACAGACACGGGGATGCAACTGCTGCTGACCCTGGTCCGCTCGGACACCGAGCGGCAGCGCTTCCTCGAGTACGCGCGCGGCGGCCGGGTCGACGGCGTCCTGCTGATGTCCGTGCACGCCGGCGATCCCCTGCCCGACATGCTCGCCGAAGCCCGGCTGCCGACCGTGCTGCTGGGGCGCCGCTCCGGGGAGGAGTACGTCAGCTACGTCGACGCGGACAACATCGGCGGCGCCCGCAGCGCCGTCTCCCACCTTGTCCAGCGGGGCCGCAGAGTCATAGCCACCATCACCGGACCACTCGACCTGTACGCCGCCCAGTGCCGGCTGCGCGGCTACGAGGAGGCCCTGAAACTCGCGGGCCTGAAGGGCGGCCCGACCCTTGTCGCCGAGAGCGACTTCACGACGGACAGCGGACGCCGCGCCATGGCCGAGCTCATCGAACGGCATCCGGACATCGACGGCGTCCTCGCCGCGTCGGACACCACGGCCGCGGGGGCTCTGGAGGCCCTGCGCGCGGCCGGGCGCCGGGTGCCCGAGGACGTCGCCGTGGTCGGCTTCGACGACTTTCCGCTGGCCCAGCAGACCGAACCCCGGCTGACCACGGTACGTCAGCCGATCGAGGAGATCGGGCGGGCCATGATCCGACTGCTCCTGGAGGAGATGGAGGAGGGCGCCGTGGCCTGGCGTCACGTCATCCTCCGTACGGAGCTGGTGGTCCGCGAGTCGACCTGACCCGCGCCGGCGAACCCGTCCGGAGAGCGATCGCGGAGTAGGCACGCCTCGTCTCGGCACCCGGTCCGACCTGCGGCTCCGAAATCGGTTCGACGGGTTCACCCCGACAGTCTTGTCATGGACCTGAACCAACCCTACAGTCCTGCCGAACCCAGGATTGGGAGCGCTCCCATTCACCAGGTTATGGGAGCACTTCCCCCATACCCCCCATCCCTCGGAAGAGGATCCGCATGCGTCCTTCACCGCACCATGCCCACAGCGCGCGTGGCCTGCTCGGCGCGCTGCTCACCTCGCTCGTCTCGCTCGCCGCGCTTCTGACCTCAGCGACGGCGGCACAGGCCGACACCTCGATCTGCCAACCCTTCGGTACGACGACCATCCAGGGCCGCTACGTGGTCCAGAACAACCGCTGGGGCACCAGTGCCTCCCAGTGCGTCACCGCGACGGAGTCCGGGTTCAGGATCACCCAGGCCGACGGATCCGTCCCCACCAACGGAGCTCCGAAGTCGTACCCGTCCGTCTACAACGGCTGCCACTACACCAACTGCTCGCCCGGCACCAACCTCCCCGCGCAGCTCAGCGCCGTCTCCGCCGCGCCCTCGAGCATCTCCTACGCCTATGTGAACGACGCGGTGTACGACGCCGCGTACGACATATGGCTCGACCCCACGCCGCGCACCGACGGCGTGAACCGGACCGAGATCATGATCTGGTTCAACAAGGTCGGGTCCATCCAGCCCATCGGCTCCCCGGTCGGCAACGCATCCGTGGGCGGGCGCGAGTGGCAGGTGTGGTCCGGCAACAACGGCTCGAACGACGTGCTGTCGTTCGTCGCACCGTCGGCGATCACCAGCTGGGCCTTCGACGTCATGGACTTCGCCCGGCAGGCCGTCTCTCGCGGACTCGCGCAGAACAGCTGGTATCTGACGAGTGTTCAGGCGGGGTTCGAGCCCTGGCAGAACGGCGCGGGTCTCGCCGTGACCTCGTTCTCCTCCGCCGTCAACACCGGGTCCTCCGGTGGTGGCCCGGGCAACCCGGGCGGCTCCACGTCCTGCAAGGTGGCGTACGCGACGAACGTCTGGCAGGGCGGCTTCACCGCCGACGTCACCGTCACCAACACCGGCTCCTCCCCCGTCAACGGCTGGCAACTCGCGTTCACCCTCCCCTCCGGGCAGCGGATCACCAATGCCTGGAACGCGAACCTGTCCTCGTCGTCGGGAGCTGTCACGGCGAGCAACGTAGCCCACAACGGCCAGATCGCGGCCGGCGGCCAGGTGGCCTTCGGGTTCCAGGGCAGCGCCGACGGAACCTTCGCCAAGCCGTCCGGCTTCAGCCTGAACGGAACCGCCTGCGCCGGCGTGTGACACGCATTCGAGATCCGGAGCCCGTCTGAGCGCGGTCCGGAGTTCAGCCGCGACTTCCGCACACCTCCGCGGGGCTCCACGACGTCCACGCGAACCTGAGCATCGGCAGCCTGGGCTTCGAGGAGGCCGCGGCATCGGCTCACGATGATCCCGAGGGGGATCTGCCGGTGGTCGGCGAACATGTGCGCGGCCGGTGCCGAGGGAGTGACCGGGCGGGGGGCATGAACGCGGGCACGCTCGGCCGGAAGTCGAGGCCCTCCGCGCGTTCGTCGCCCACCGTCGGTCACTCCGCGCCGAGGACAGGCCGGCCCGCATGCGGGTTGGGTACGGCCCGCATGCGGGCCGTGTACGTGCGGGAGGAGAGAGACGTCACCGGCGTAGAGCGTCCTCCCTGACCTGGGCGCAGCTGCGGCTGATGAGGCGGGAGACGTGCATCTGGGAGATGCCGAGGCTTTCGGCGATCCGGCTCTGCGTCATGTCCTCGAAGAAACGCATGTAGAGGATGGCCCGTTCGCGTTCGGGCAGCCGGCGCAGTCCCTCCTTGGCCGCCTCCCGGTCGACGACGGTGTCGAAGGAGCCGTCGGCCTCCCCGAGGGTGTCGGCCAGGCGGTGACCGTCCTCGCCGGCGGAGAGCTCGGCGTCCAGGGACAGGGTGCTGAAACTCTCCAGCGCCTCCATCCCCGCCTGGACCTCGTCCTCGCTCAGCCCGGTGTGGGCGGCGAGGTCGGCCACCGAGGGCTCCGGGCTGCCGGGGCGCTCGGTGAGTTCACGGCGCGCCACCCGCACCCGGTTCCGCAGCTCCTGCACCCGCCGGGGCACCCGCAGCGCCCACATCCGGTCACGGAAGTGCCGCTTGACCTCACCGGTGATGGTGGGCACCGCATAACTCTCGAAGGCACCGCGCGAGGGATCGTAGCGGTCCACGGCCTTGACCAGACCCAGCGCCGCGACCTGCCGCAGATCCTCCACGGACTCACCACGGTCACGGAAACGGCCGGCGATACGGTGCGCCATCGGCAGCCACGCGGCCACCAGTTCCTCACGCAGGGCGTCCCGCTCGGGACCGTCACCGAGCGCGGCGAGCCGGGCGAACAGGTCTGCTGTCACGGGAGCGTCGTCGTGGGTCCGCCGGGAGGTGGCCTGCGCGGTGCGGGCGGGCGTGGGGACGCGGCCGGACGAAATGGTGGAGACCATGCGGATATCACTCCTGGACTGTCTTTCCAGAAAGTCCGGAACTCAGGTTCCGGACACGTCCTGAAGGTTTGTCTGGGGGTGCCGCAACGGAAAGGCGTCCTGGCCCGGGAGGGTGCGGACAGCGTGAGGGGTATCCCGCTGGGCATGCGCCTCCGGTCCGAAGCACTGAACTCCGCCTGCCCCTGCGCGTGAGTGGTAAACGCAGCGTCCTTGGACGGATGAGAGGGCTTCACGCGGTGGGCGCCCGGTGCATCCGGCACGGCCGGCAAGGACCGCCCGGCATCGTGAAGCACGCGCCCGCGGATTCAGCGCTGGCCTCTGATGCGGTGCCGGATGCCGATCGCCGCCGCTCCCACCGCCGTCGCCGTGGCGGACGCGAGGGCGGGATGGCGGGCGAGGGCGGCCTGCCAGGAGCGGGGGTGGGCACGGTCGTCGAAGGACCCGTGTGCGCCGTGGTCGGTGGCCGGCTGGTTGTCGGCCGGGGTGAAGAGGTTGTCCGGGCCCGCCGGGCGGGGGCCGTCCGTCTGCTGGGAGTCGAAGCCGGTCCGGGCCAGGTAGCGGTCCAGGACGGCCGGGGCCAGTCGGTTGGCCAGGATGGTGGCGGCTGTGCTGGCACCGATGTAGCGCTGTTTGCGCCGGGGATGGTCGGCGGCGTGCAGTACGCCTCGGGCGGCGACCTCGGGCTGGTAGATGGGCGGGACGGGTTGTGGTTGGTGCGGGAGCCGAGAGCGCACCCAGGAGAACTGCGGGGTGTTCACGGCGGGCATCTGGGCGATGGTGATGCGTACGTTGCTGCCCCTGTGCAGGAGTTCGACGCGTACGGCGGAGGTGAAGCCGTTGATCGCGTGCTTGGCGCCGCAGTACGCGGACTGGAGCGGGATGGCCCGCTCGCCGAGCGCGGAGCCGACCTGCACGATGGTGCCCCGGTCGCGCGGCAGCATCCGGGCGAGTGCCGTCCTGGTGCCGTTGACGAACCCGAGGTAGGCGACGGCGGTGACCCGTTCGTACTCGTCCGGGGCGATCTCGGTGAAGGGCGCGAACACACTGGTGAAGGCGCAGTTGATCCACACGTCGATGGGCCCGAGTGCCTCCTCGACGGCGTCGGCGGCTGCTTCGACCTGGTGTGCGTCGGAGGTGTCGGCCTGGTGGACGGAGGGCAGCCCGCCGAGCTCCGCCACCTCCCGGGCCGTCGCCTCCAGTCCGTCGCGGCCACGGGCGATGAGGGCGATGCGTGCCCCGCGCCGGGCGTAGAGCCGGGCCGTGGCGCGGCCGATGCCGGCGCTGGCTCCGGTGATGACGACGACTTGCGTCATGGTCGGCTCCTTGTCGTGCGGTCAGCTGGTTCGGTAGCGCGCCGCCCGCTCGTCGGCGCGCCCAGGGTGGAGTCCGCCTCGCGGGTGTCGGTGGGCACGGTGTACACGGCGCTGTCCACCCGCTCCACCCTCCACACGTCGGTCACCTGCGGCCGCCGGGCAGGAACCGGGTGCGGGCGAAGACATGCTCCACGTCCCGGTCGCGCGGCCGCCGGAGGATGTGCTCGGAGACCTTCGTCGACATGGTGGAAAACCCTTCCTGGGCCGGGGTACGCGTCATGCGCGGCGCAGCCGTCGTGCGGCTGCCAGGGCGGCCGTGGCCGTGAGGGTGCCGGCGGTCGCGGTGGCGGCCCAGCGGGCCGAGCGGGAGGGGGCGGCGGGTCGCCGGGCCAGGCGTTCGGGACGGTCGCTCGGCAGCGGGCCGTCCAGTGCGAGGGCCAGCGCCTCCGCGAGATGCAGGGCTTGGCGTCCGGTGGCGCCCTGTTCGATCTGGGTTCTGCAGCTGAAGCCGTCGGCCAGCAGCAGACTGCTCGGAGCGGCCTCGCGGACCGCCGGCAGCACGCCCGACTCGCCGATCTTCATGGACATTTCGTGGTGGCCGCGTTCGAAGCCGAAGTTGCCGGCCAGGCCGCAGCAGCCCTCGTCGAGGACGTCGGCGTCGATGCGGGCGCGGTCCATGAGCGCGCGGTCGGCGTCGAACTTCATGATCGCGTGCTGGTGGCAGTGCGTCTGTACGGTCGCCTGCCGGGCCAGTGCGGGTGGCCGCCAGCCGTCCGGTGCGTGGTGGACGAGTTGTTCGGCGAAGGTCCGTGTCTGCCGCGCCAGCCGCCGTACGTCCTCGTCGTCGGGCAGCAGTTCGGGGGCGTCGGACCGGAAGACGGCGGTGCAGGACGGCTCCAGGCCGATGACGGGGGTGCCCGCGTCCAGGTACGGCCGCAGGACATCGAGGGTGCGGCGCAGCACGCGCTTGGCCGTGGCCAGTTGCCCGGTCGAGATCCAGGTCAGCCCGCAGCACACGGGCGCCTCGGGTACAGCGACCCGGAAGCCGGCGTCCTCCAGGACCCGGACGGCCGACTTCGCGACCGAGGGATGGAAGTGGTTGCTGAAGGTGTCCGGCCACAGAACCACCGTCGCCGGATGCGCCGGGTCCGGCTGTTCGATGCCGAGCGCGCGCCACCACCGTACGAAGGACCGCTCGGCGAAGAGGGTAGCCTGCCGGTCCGTGTCCACGCCGGCGAGCCTCCTGCCCAGCCGGCCGAGGACCGGCGCGTGCAACGCGCTGTTCGCCAACGCGGGCACACGTTCACCGAGTTGGGCCCACAGCGGCAGCCAGCCCATCGAGTAGTGGGCGGCTGGACGCGGGCGTCCCGCGTAGTGGTGGGCGAGGAACTCGGCCTTGTAGCTGGCCATGTCCACGCCGGTCGGGCAGTCCGACTTGCAGCCCTTGCAGGCCAGGCACAGGTCCAGGGCGTCCCGGACCTCGGCCGACCGCCAGCCGTCCTTGACCGCCGAGTCGGGATGACCGTCGAGCATCTCGAACAGCAGCCGGGCCCGGCCGCGCGTCGAGTGTTCCTCCTCTTTGGTGGCCCGGTACGAGGGGCACATCACGCCGCCCTGCTGGGAGCGGCAGTTGCCGATGCCGACGCAGCGCAGCACCGCCCGGGTGAAGGAGTGGTCGTCCTCGGGATAGCCGAAGTGCGTGTCGTGGGCGGCCGGCCGCCAGGAGGCGCCCAGCCGCAGCTGCCCGTCCACGGGGTGCGGGTTCACCACCTTGCCCGGGTTCATCCGGTTGCCCGGGTCGAACAGCGCCTTCAGCTCACCGAAGGCGCCCACCAGCCGTTCACCGAACATCCGGGTCAGCAGCTCGCCCCGGGCCTGGCCGTCGCCGTGCTCGCCGGACAGCGAGCCGCCGTAGGAGACGACGAGGTCGGCGGCCCGTTCCAGGAACCCGCGGAAGTCCGCGACGCCCTGCGCCGTCTTCATCCCGAACGGGATCCGGGTGTGCACGCACCCCTGACCGAAGTGCCCGTACAGGGACGGATGGTCGTAGCCGAACTCCTCGAACAGCCCCTTCAGGTCTCGGAGATAGTCGCCCAGCCGCTCGGGCGGTACGGCGGAGTCCTCCCAGCCCTCCCAGGTCTCCCGGTCGTCCGGCGGTCGCGCGGTCACGCCGAGCCCGGCCTCCCGGGCCCTGAGCATCTTCCGTTCGCGTGCCGGGTCGTCGGAGAAGGCCACACCGGCGTCCTTCTCCGCCCGCCCGATGTCCCTGAGCAGGGCGTGGGCCTGCTCGTCGACGTCCTCCTGGCTGTCCCCGGTGAACTGCACCAGCAGCCAGCTGTCCCCCTCCGGCAGGGTGCGCAGAGAATCGAGATAGGCGTGCTCCTCGCGCATCAGCTGCGCCATCCGCCCGTCCAGGGCCTCCAGTTGGCCGGGTGAGCAGCGCTCAAGCAGCCGGTGCACGTCGTCGGCGGCGCGGCAGATGTCGTCGTACCCGAGGACCAGCAGCGACTCGCACGGCAGTACGGGGACCAGGTCGAGCTCGGCGCGCAGGACGGTCACCAGGGTGCCCTCGCTGCCGACCAGGGCCTTGGCCACGTCGAAGCCGTTCTCCGGCAGCAGCGAGTCGAGGTTGTAGCCGGAGACCCGGCGCGGGATCTTCGGGTAGCCGCGCCTGATGTCCGCGAGGTATTCGGTGACCAGGCCTTCGAGCCCGTCGTAGAGCTCGGCGCGGCGGCCGCCCGCGGCGGCGATCCGGGTTCGCTCGGTCGGCGTGGTGGGCCCCACCCACATCCGCAGCCCGTCGTACGTCAGCACCTCGAGGCGGCGGACGTTGTCGACGGTCTTCCCGTACGCCTGCGCCGACGATCCGCACGAGTTGTTGCCGATCATCCCGCCGAGCGCGCAGTGGCTGTGCGTCGAGGGCTTCGGGCCGAACTGGATGCGGTGACCGGACAGCCGGCGGTTGAGTTCGTCCAGGACGATACCGGGCTCCACCACACAGGTGCGGGCCTCGGGGTCGACGGAGACCAGGGCGTCGCAGTACTTGCTCCAGTCGATGACGACGGCCGCGTTGGTCGTCTGCCCGGCCAGGCTGGTGCCTCCGCCGCGCGAGAGCACGGGCACGTCGAAGCGGGCGCAGACCTCCACCGCGTGCGCCCCGGCCTCGACGGTCCGGGGGACGACCACGCCGAGCGGGATCTGCCGGTAGTTGGAGCCGTCCGTGGAGTAGGCGCCCCGGCTGCCGGCATCGAAGCGGACCTCGGCGTCGGTCTCGGCACCCAGGGCCGCCACCAGGTCGCCGAGGGGCTCTCCGTGGACGCGTTCGCTCATTTACGGCCTCCGGGCTCGTGCGGAGTTCCCTCCGGGACGCGTCACCGGGTACCCCGGAAGTCCACTTCCTTCGCCCGGAGAATCGTGGCACCCATGTTGCGTTCCATCATTTCCAGGGCGGCGGCCTCCAGATGGGGGTGGATGGAGGCGACGGCGTCGGTCGGCACGGTGACGTCCAGATGGCGGATGTGCGCGTCCAGGGCGGAATACAGGACGCACTGCTCGGTGACCTGGCCGGTCAGCACGACTGTGCCGACGCCCAGTTCCCACAGCAGATACGCCATGGGCGTGTCGTGGAAGATGGAGTGGCGTGTCTTGACGACGAAGAGGGAGTCGTCGTCCGGGCGGACCGGCTCGACCAGGCCGGCGTGCGGGCGCGAGAGCGCGGTGTCGACGAGTTCACCGTGGTGGGAGCGCCACAGTCCGAAGTTGTCGTTCGCGTAGACGACCGGCACGTCCGCGGTCCGGGCTCGGCCGATCAGTTCCGCCAGGACCGGTACGGCCCGTTCGGCGGCGGGCACCAGCAGCTCCGCGTCCTCGTGGTCGTACGTGTTGATCATGTCGATCACGACGAGTGCGCTGCCGTCGCGCTGTCCGGGCCCGGGCACGGTGAACCATCGCCTCGTGCGGTCAGCCCCGCAGCGGGGGCAGAACCTTGGTGCGGTAGAAGTCGAAGAAGCCCTGCTGGTCCTTGCCGATCTGGTTGACGTACACCGTGTCGAACCCCGCCTCGACGAACTCCGACAGCGCCTTCACATGGGCGTCGGGATCGTCGCCGCACGGCACCGACTCGGCCACCTGCTCCTCGGTGACCAGCTGGGACGCCTGTTCGAAGTGGCGTGGGGTGGGCAGGACCTGCGGGAGTTCGCCGGGCAGCTGCTCGTTGGCCCACAGCCGGTGCGCGGTACGGACCGCCTCCCGCTCGTCGGTGCCCCAGCACACCTTGAGCCCGCCGTACACCGGGTTCGCACCGCCGCCACCGCGCCGGAACCGCTCCACCACGGACTCGTCCGGCATCATCGTGATGAGCCCGTCGCCGATCCGTGCGGCGACCTCGGCGGCCTGCGGGCCGAAGGCCGAGACGTCGATCGGCACCGGCTCGTCGGGCACCGTGTAGAGGCGGGCGTTCTCCACCGTGTAGTGCTTGCCGTGGTGGCTGATCTGCTCTCCGGTGAACAGCCGCCGGATGATCTGCAGCGCCTCTTCCAGCATCTCCAGACGCACCGGCGCCTCGGGCCAGACGGTACCGAGGATGTGCTCGTTCAGCGCCTCGCCCGTGCCTACGCCCAGCCGGAAGCGCCCCTCCAACTGGACCGCGCTCGTGGCGGCCGCCTGGGCGATCACCGCGGGGTGCATACGCACCAGCGGACAGGTCACGGCCGTCTCCACGGGCAGCGAGACCGCCTGCGAGAGAGCGCCGATCACCGACCACACGAAGGGGCTCTGGCCCTGGGCGTCGTGCCACGGATGGTAGTGATCGGAAATCCACAGCGAGTCGAATCCGGCCTGCTCCGCCATCCGCGCCTGCTCGACGAGTTCCGCCGGGCTGTGCTCCTCGCACGAGAGGAAGTATCCGAAGTCCGCCATCGTGCCTCCTGAACCGCGTCCGTCTGGGTGACCGTTGCCGAGTACCCCGTGGCGGCCGGGTTGTACACGGTGTCGCCGGCAGGAGAAGGGGTACCGGGGAGGAAGTGCCTTCGCGGGTACGAAAGCCCAGGCCACGGCGATGTTACGGAGGTGTCCATGGCACTGCGCGCACTGCCCCGGAAGACCGTGAGGAGCATGCGGACCTGGCGGAACTGGCGACGCGGCGACGATCTGCGGATCACGGCCGGCTCGACCGACGTCGAGGACGCGAGCCGCCGCTTCCTGCTCTTCGGCGCCCTCCCGCTGTGGGTGGTGCCGGGTCTGGCCGACTGGTGGATGCATCGGCGGACCCGGATCGAGCACACCAGCGGAACCAAGGAGTCCGCGGTCCACGCGCTGATGATGACGGAGGCCGGGATCCCGGTGGTCATGGGCCTGCTGGCCCGCGTCAACCCACTGGTGCTCAGCGTGATGGGCGGCGCCGCCGTCGCCCACGGCGCGACGGCCTTGTACGACGTGTCGCTGGCCGTCGGCGAGCGGGAGGTGCGCCCGATCGAGCAGCACATCCACAGCTTCCTGGAGGTGCTGCCGCTCACCGCGCTGGCCTTCACCGCCTGTCTGCACGCCGACCAGGTCCACAAGACCCTGCGGGGCGGCCCGGACCCGCAGGACTGGCGGCTGCTGCCCAAGGAGCATCCGCTGCCCGCCGCGTACCTCGCGGGGCTCGCCGCGATCATCGCGGGCGGTGTCGCCCTGCCGTACGCCGAGGAACTGCGGCGCTGTCTGCGCGCCGCGGTGGGCGACGGGAGCCGACGATGACAGCCGCCGGCGTCGGCGCGGAACGGGCCGACGATCCGCCGCCACTCCTGGACCGGCGGCAGCCGCCCCCGGACATGCCGCACCGCGACGCTGCCTACCGGCGCGAACTGGGCAGCTGCACCTCGACACGCGTGGGGTAACGCAGGGTAGCCGGCGAGCGTGCCGGCCTGCCGGGCCTGGGCCTCGGTCAGTGCCAGGCCGAGGGCGCCGCCGGAGGCGGGACGGGCGGCCAGGAGCCGACGGGGGGTGGTCCCCGCGGCGTGAGGGTGGGGACTCCTCGTGTGCATGGCGCCGGCCACCCACCACCCGGCAGCGAATCCCAGGCCCACGGGGCGTGGCTGACGTGGCCCGTGCCTGGTCACCGGTAGCGTCGCGACGGAGCGGGCAGACACCGCGTATCGGTCATTCCGGCGAGTGTCACCCCTCCGCGGGAGCCGGCGGTTTCCCGGGCGGCGGGCAGGGCGCCCGCGAGGCGCTTTCCGCGCTCGGCCCGGCTGAGGAGGACCATGACCGAACTGTCGCAGCGGGTCGGCGGGAAGGCCGGGGCCTCCGCCGCTCCGGCGCCGCTCGGGCGCAGACTGCTGGGCTGGGCCACCACCACCGACCACAAGGTGATCGGTCGGCTGTACATGGTGACGTCCTTCTGCTTCTTCCTCCTGGCCGGCCTGCTCGCCCTCGGCATGCGTGCGGAACTGGCCCGCCCCGGGCTTCAGCTGATGAACCAGGACGTCTACAACCAGCTCTTCACCATCCACGGCACGATCATGATGCTGCTGTTCGCGACCCCGATGTTCGCGGGGTTCGCCAACGCGGTGATGCCCCTGCAGATCGGTGCCCCGGACGTGGCGTTCCCGCGGCTGAACGCGCTGTCGTACTGGATGTACCTGTTCGGCGGGCTGATGGTGGTCTCCGGGTTTCTGGTGCCGGGGGGCGCGGCGTCGTTCGGGTGGTTCGCGTACGCGCCGCTCAACAGCGCGTACTACTCCCCGGGCGCGGGCGCCGACCTCTGGGTGATGGGGCTGGTGGTCACCGGCGTGTCGACCACGCTGGGCGCGGTCAACTTCGTCACGACGATCCTGTGTCTGCGCGCCCCGGGCCTGACCATGTTCCGGATGCCGATGTTCACCTGGAACGTGCTGTTCACGTCGATCCTGGTGCTGCCGGCGTTCCCGGTGCTCACGGCCGCGCTGCTGGCGCTGGAGTGCGACCGGAAGTTCGGCTCGCACGTCTTCGACGCCCACAACGGCGGGGCGTTGCTGTGGCAGCACCTGTTCTGGTTCTTCGGGCATCCGGAGGTGTACATCGTGGCGCTGCCGTTCTTCGGGATCGTCTCGGAGATCATCCCGGTGTTCTCGCGCAAGCCGCTCTTCGGCTATCTGCCGATGATCGGGGCCACGACCTCCATCACCATGCTGTCCGCGGTGGTGTGGGCGCATCACATGTTCGCGACCGGGGCGGTGTTGCTGCCGTTCTTCTCGGTGATGTCGTTCCTGATCGCGGTGCCGACCGGGATCAAGTTCTTCGCGTGGATCGGGACGATGCACCGGGGTTCGCTCTCGTTCGAGACGCCGATGCTGTGGTCGGTGGGTTTTCTGGTGTCGTTCCTGCTGGGCGGGTTGAGCGGGGTGCTCCTCGCGTCGCCCCCGCTCGACTTCCATGTCACCGACTCGTACTTCGTGGTGGCGCATCTGCACTATGTGCTGTTCGGTACGGTCGTGTTCGCGATGTTCGCCGGGTTCTACTTCTGGTGGCCGAAGTTCACCGGGAAGATGCTCGACGAACGGCTCGGCAAGGCGCACTTCTGGCTGCTCTTCCCGGGGTTCCAGCTGACGTTCCTGGTGCAGCACTGGCTCGGCGAGGCGGGGATGCCGAGACGGATCGCCGACTATCTGCCGGCGGACGGGTTCACCCTGCTCAACACCCTGTCCTCGGCGGGCGCGTTCCTGCTCGGGATCTCCACACTGCCGTTCCTCTACAACGTCTGGCGTACGGCCCAACGCGGGCGGCGGGTCGAGGAGGACGATCCCTGGGGATACGGACGCAGCCTGGAGTGGGCCACCTCCTGCCCGCCGCCCCGGCACAACTTCGTGGCGCTGCCCCGGGTGCGGTCGGAGTCCCCGGCGTTCGACCTGCACCACCCGGAGATCGCGCGGCAGACGGCGCAGGAGGGTCCCCGGTGAAGGTCGAGGCACTGCTCTTCGGCGGGGTGGCCGTCTTCTTCGGTGCGGCCGCCGCGCTCTACGGCGTGTGGTCCGACGCCGATCCGGCCGGTACGGCGGCGCTGATCGTGGCGTTCGGGATGGCCGCGCTGGTGTCGTTCTTCTGCGCCACCCACTACGTCCGGCGCGGTCCGCGCCCGCAGGACCGCACGGACGCGGAGGTGGCGGACTCCGCCGGGCCGCTGGAGTTCTTCCCGCCGCACAGCTCCTGGCCGATCGTCACCGCGTTCGGGTTCGCCGTCGCGGCGGTGGGGGTGGTGTTCGGTCTGTGGCTGTTCCTCATCGGCTTCGGCGTTCTGGCTCGGGGTGTTGCGGGGCTGGTGTTCCAGTACGCGAGCCGGGGGGCCGGTCAGGAGGACTGACCGGCCGGCGCGGGGCGCCCGGCCGGAACGACGTGACCGGGCGGTGGCCGCTCTCGTAACCACCGGCCAGGGTCTGCCGTACCTCCCCCGTCTCCTCGCCCTCGGTCAGCAGGTCCTGCTCGGCGTGCAGCAGTGCGCGGCACACCGTGCGGGTCACGAAGAAGGCGGCGACCGGGGCCGCGATCAGGGCGACCCGGAAGATCCACGTCAGGGCGTTCACCGAGATCCGGAAGCTCTGGGCGATGATGTCGTTGCCGCCGGCCAGCAGCAGCACGGCGTAGAAGGTGGCGCCCGCGGCACCGAGGCCGCTACGCACGGGCCGGTCGCGTGGCCGGTCGCTGAAGTGCTGCTCCTGGCCGTCCTCCCCGGTGAGCCGTTGCTCGACGAAGGGGTAGGCGTACAGGACGAGGAAGAGCAGCGCGGGCAGCACGACGGCAGGCAGCAGGACGTTCCACATGAGGGTGTGCCCGGCGAAGTTCGTCTCCCAGGGCGGGACGAGGCGCAGCGAGCCTTCGAGGAAGCCGACGTACCAGTCCGGCTGGGAGCCGGTCGACACCTGGTCCGGCCGGTAGGGGCCGTACACCCACACCGGGTTGATCTGCGCGACACCGGCGAGCACCACCAGCAGCCCGGATACGGCGAGGGACAGACCGATCGAGGAGGCCGCGAACTGGGGGTAGAGCGGCTTGCCGGTCACGTTCTCGTTCGTGTGTCCGGGGCCGCGCCACTGGGTGTGCTTCAGGTGGAAGACCAGGATCAGGTGCACGGTGACCAGGGCGATCAGCGCGCCCGGCAGCAGCAGGATGTGCAGGCTGTACAGCTCGGGAACGATGTCGTGGCCGGGAAACTCGGAGCCGAACGCGAACATGGCGAGGTACGTCCCGACGACCGGGATCGACAGCATGATGCCCTGGGCGATTCGCAGACCGGTGCCGGAGAGCAGGTCGTCCGGGAGCGAGTAGCCGGCGAAGCCCTCGGCGAGGGAGAGTGAGAAGAGGGTGACGCCGATGGCCCAGTTCAGCTCGCGCGGCCTACGGAAGGCGCCGGTGAAGAAGACCCGCAGCAGGTGCAGGCCGATCGCGGCGACGAAGACCAGCGCGGCCCAGTGGTGGGTCTGCCGCATCAGCAGGCCGCCGCGGACGTCGAAGCTGATGTGGAGGGTCGAGTCGAACGCGCCGGACATCAGAGTCCCGCGCAGGGGTTCGTAGGAGCCCTCGTAGACCACCTCCCGCATCTCGGGCTTGAAGAAGAAGGTCAGCCAGACGCCGGTCAGCATCAGCACGGTCAGGCTGTAGAGGGCGATCTCGCCGAGCAGGAACGACCAGTGGTCGGGAAAGGACTTGCGTAGCAGCCGGCCGGCCCCGTCGTGAACGGGCAGCCGGGCGTCCACCGCGTCCGCGAACCGTTCCCCGCGGTGGCGTTCCTCGCCCTCGTCCGGTCCGGTCCCCCTCATGCGGCGGCCGTGGCGCTTCGCGCGCATCGCACTGACCTCACGTGACACCCTCCTCAGGACCGTGTGTCTCGCACTCTGGCCATCCCTTGCCCGGAAGGCGCGGGGCGAGTGCCCCGCCGCCGTGAAACACCCGCGCGGCAGGGCTTCGCTACCCGATCGGATGAGCCGCCGACGTCCGCGCGCCTCCTCGCGGCCCCGCGTGACCTGGCCGGCCACGCCGGCGAACTCCGCGATGCCCCGCCGCACCCCCCTGTGCTCCCGGGCCCTGCGTGAGAGCATCACCGTGCGCCACCACCGGCTCCGGCCCGGCGGCCGGCTCCTGCTCCCCACCGACGGCATCGTCGAAGCCCGGGACGCGGAGGACCGCGAGTGCGGGCGGGACCGCCTCGTCGAGTTCATCGGCCGCCACCACTCCGACCGTCGGACACTCCGCGAGACCCCGCGTCGGCCGATACCCGCAGTCGCTGAACACCATGCGGACCAGCTTGACGACGACGTGCCCGTCCGCCTGGCGAAGCGGCGTGCCGGCCCCGCCCCGCGGGGCCGAACCAGGTTTCACGCCGGGCTCGTTGGACACTCGGGACAAGAAGAAGAACAGGGATGTGTAAGGACGAACCGGACCTCAACAGGCCGGACCCGGAAGGAAGATGATCCGCCGTGACTGCGGAAGCCAGCAAACCGACCGCTGTTCGCCGCCCCGAAACGGGCTGGGCACGGGCGCGCCGCCTGCGCGGGCCAGGCATACGCACGTGCGTGCGCGCGAAGCTCGACAACGACGCGGGACGGTTGCGGCACAAGGACGACTGGAACGTCGTACGGGGCGAGGACTGACCGCCGTCACACGGAGAGCGTTGACATCCGTCACGGGCCGCGGCGAGTCCCGACCCGATCTGACACCTGTCACACCGTTCGACCAGCTCCCGCAAGAGCGAAGGATGCGCCCTCAGCATGGGGCTCGTCGGTCCGCGTCCCCTCGGGCCGGCCGCCCGCGAATCCGGAGCGACGTCCGCCGCCGCCGGTCGACCTCAGCCCTCGACTCCGGTCGAGGTGTACGCGGCGCCCACGAGCTTGGACCCGGGCGAGCCGCGCCGGAGCAGCCAGACGCCGGCGGGGAGCCCGGCTTTCCGCGCCGCCCGCGCTTCCGCGCGCAGCACCCGGCCATGGTGACCGGCGCCCGTGGTGCGTCGTGTCCCTGCGGGGTACTCGGCCAGTCCGGCCGACAAGGCCGGCGGGTCGACACCCGCTTCAACCCAGCGGACGGAGTGACGACGATGGCCAGCGCCACGGAGACCGGAAAGATCACCGGAACCGCCGACAAGGACTACAACCTTCTCTGGTACGTCGAGAGCTGCATGGATAACGCTCTGCGTCTGGACACTTACATCAAGGACGCCGAGCGGGAGAAGGACGCGCAACTCGTCGAGTTGTTCACCAAGGCACAGGCCGACAGCCGCAAGGGCGCGGACCTGGGCAAGGCAATGCTGCGCAGCCGCCTGAGCGGCTGATTCCCGGCAGCGGCGGGGCTCCCTCCGGACCCATTCGGAACAACCCGCCGACGGTCCGACAGCAAGGGCCCCCGAAGCCGAGGCCCCGGGGAAGCCCGGGGCCTCGGCTTCTCATCCCCCCGGAGCGGGTACCCGGCAGGAACCGGCCCGACCCACACACCGCGACGCGACCTGCGCGTTCGGTGAGAAAGGGAGCGTGAGCCATGAAAGCAGTGACCTGGCAAGGTCGGCGGGACGTCCGGGTGGAGGATGTACCCGACCCACGCATCGAGCAGCCGACGGACGCCGTCATCCGTATCACCTCGACCGGTCTGTGCGGTTCGGACCTGCACCTCTACGAGGTGCTCACGCCGTTCATGACCCCGGGCGACATCCTCGGCCACGAACCGATGGGCGTGGTCGAGGAAACCGGCGCGCAGGTCACGAACCTGCGCCCGGGCGACCGCGTGGTGGTGCCGTTCCAGATCTCCTGCGGGCACTGCTTCATGTGCTCGGCGGGCCTGATGACCCAGTGCGAGACCACGCAGGTGACCGGCGAGGGAATGGGCGCCGCCCTGTTCGGATACACCCGTCTGTACGGTGCGGTGCCCGGCGCCCAGGCCGAATACCTGCGCGTCCCACAGGCGCAGTTCGGGCCCATCAAGGTACCCGACGGACCCCCCGACGACCGCTTCGTCTACCTCTCCGATGTGCTGCCCACCGCCTGGCAGGCCGTGGCGTACGCCGCGGTGCCGCCCGGCGGCACTCTCGCCGTCCTGGGGCTCGGCCCCATCGGCGACATGTGCTGCCGCATCGCCCAAGCCCAGGGCGTGGAGCGGGTGTTCGGCGTCGACCTCGTGCCCGAGCGGCTCGCCCGGGCCAATCGCAGGGGCACCGACACCTATGACCTGCGGGTCTATGAAGACGAGAAGGAACTGGTCCAGGCGATCCGGGACGAGACCGGAGGCCGGGGCCCGGACGCCGTCATCGACGCCGTCGGCACCGAAGCCCACGGCGGCGCGGCCGCCAAGCTGGCCCAGACCGCTACCGGGCTGCTGCCCCGCAAGCTCGGCGCACCGCTCGCCGAACGCTTCGCCGTCGACCGTCTCGGCGCCCTCCACATGGCCATCGACCTGGTTCGGCGCGGCGGCACGATCTCACTCAGCGGTGTGTACGGCGGTATGGCCGACCCGATGCCGATGCTCACCCTGTTCGACAAACAGATCCAGCTGCGCATGGGGCAGGCCAACGTCCGCCGCTGGACCGACTCGATCCTCCCCTACCTCGCGGACGGGGACCCGCTCGGTGTCGACGACTTCGCCACGCACCGGCTTCCCCTCACGGACGCCACACACGCGTACGACATGTTCCAGCGCAAGCAGGACGGCGCGGTCAAGATCCTCATGCAGCCCTGAGCAGCACATGTCCTGCGGTCGTGAGCAGAGGTGCGCCGGCGCGTTCTGGGCGCCACCGGCCGCGCGGCCTCAACTGGCCAACGGGCTCTCTGCCTCTCTCCGAAAAGCGAGGTGACGACATGACGGCGACCGACCGACCCGTGCCTGACGGCCTCTCGGCCCTGGTGACCGGCGGCTCCCGCGGTCTGGGGCTGCTGATAGCGGCCCGGCTGGCCCGGCGCGGTTACCGGGTGACCGTGTTGGCCAGGGACACCGACGAACTCGACCGGGCCGTGGCTTGGATACAGAGCCGTACCGGCCGCGCCGCGCGCGCCATGGTGTGCGACGTGCGGGACGAACGAGCGGTGACGGCCGCGGTGCGGCAGACGGCACAGCAGGAGGGCGGCCTCGATCTCGTGATCGCCAACGCCGGAGTGATCCAGGTGGCGCCCGCCGAGGCGGCGGGACCGCAGGCGTTCCGGGACGCCATGGAAACCATCTTCTACGGCACCCTCCACACCGCGTTCGCCGCCCTGCCATACCTGCGGCGCAGCCCCGCGGGCGGTCGCCTGGGCCTGGTGGGCTCGGTCGGCGGACTGCTGGCGGTCCCCCATCTGGTGCCGTACTCCTGCGCCAAGGCCGCGGTGCGCGCGCTCGGCGAGGGACTCCAGGAGGAAACCGCGGGGAGCGCGGTGAGCGTGACCACGGTCCATCCCGGGCTGATGCGGACCGGCTCCCACCTGCAGGCGGAGTTCGGCGGCCGGTCGGAAGCCGAGTTCGCCTGGTTCTCGGCGCTGGCGGGAACCCCGCTGCTGTCGATGGACGCCGAGCGCGCGGCGGACAGGATCGTGTGCGCCGTGGAACGCAGGCGCACCCGGCTGGTGCTCACCCCGGTGGCCCGCATCGCCTCACTCGCTCACGGAGTCGCACCCCGCCTGGTGACGCGGGCGAGCGGACTGGCCGCCCGAGTGCTGCCTCCGGCACCTGACGATGCGGCCGAGCAGACCGGGAAGCGCACGGAAACAAAGCAGGGGCACGCCCTGGACGTCTCCGCTGGACCCGCCTGGCTGCGGACACTCCGCCGAGCGGGCAGCGCGCTCAACGACCGGGCGGCACGCCGCTACAACCAGCGCTGGGCGGGCCCGCCCAGCAGCGCCTGAGCGACGAGCGTCTTCGACAGCCGGCGGCTCCGCTCACGGCGCCGCCGGCTGTCGGCGGATGCGTCTGTCGGCGCCGGTGGAGTGCGGGTCGTCCGGCTCCCGAAGACAGGGGGCGCGTCCGGGGTACCTGCGGCTACGCTCGGCCCGTGAGGGGACGGTGGAAAGGCCACGTCATCCGTCATCCTCTCTGGGGTGCCGGGGAGTTGACCCTCGCGTGGCTTGCCGTGCTGCTGCTGTTCGCCAAGGTGGTGCTTCCTCCGCCGGCTCCGTCGTGGTTCCCGGCTCTCGGCGCCACCTCGGTCAAAACGGCGGGCACCCTGCGGGAGCCGGCGTGCTCGACCGACACCGGCGGCAGGCTCTCCCGACAACCGTGGCGCACGTCGCTCTCCGGTTCACGTACACGCCCTGCACATCCGCCTCGGGAAGCCGTGGGGCCCCGGCAGCGACACCGCCGGCGCCGGCGGAACGAAGGACCCGCAGCGCACATGACCTTCGCTGCCGCAAGGTCGATACTGATGAGCAGGATGCCCGGCCACCGACCTCAAGGGATCCCCGGAGAGACTGATGACCCGTCAGTTGAGTCAGCAGCTGGTCAGCACCAGTGCCGCCAGGACCCGCCGCCAAGCGTCCGGGACCGCCGAGGTCAACACCCGGTTACACCTCGCTTGAGCAGGGAAAATGCCGGTCAGGGAACTACTTGCTAAGCTACATGGGAGACAGCTATGAAGATGCTGATCAACGTCCCGGAAACCGTGGTGGCGGATGCGCTGCGGGGCCTGGCGGCCGCTCATCCCGATCTCACCGTCGACGTGGAGAACCGGGTGATCGTACGGCGGGACGCTCCCGTCGCCGGGCAGGTCGGACTCGTGTCGGGCGGGGGTTCCGGGCACGAGCCGTTGCACGGCGGATTCGTGGGCCCCGGGATGTTGTCGGCGGCCTGTCCCGGTGAGGTGTTCACCTCACCGGTCCCGGACCAGATGGCCCGGGCCGCCGCGGCCGTGGACAGCGGCGCCGGCGTTTTGTTCATCGTGAAGAACTACACGGGCGACGTGCTCAACTTCGACATGGCCGCCGAGCTCGCCGAGGACGAGGGCATCCAGATCGGGAAGGTACTCGTCAACGACGACGTCGCCGTCACCGACAGCCTCTACACCGCCGGCCGGCGCGGCACCGGCGCCACCCTCTTCGTGGAGAAGATCGCGGGCGCTGCCGCGGCCGAGGGACAGCCGCTGGAGCGGGTGGAGGCCATCGGGCGCCAGGTCAACGAGAACTCCCGCAGCTTCGGTGTCGCCCTGAGCGCGGTCACCACCCCGGCCAAGGGCACTCCCACCTTCGACCTGCCGCCCGGCGAACTGGAGTTGGGCATCGGGATTCACGGCGAGCCGGGCCGGGAGCGGCGGGCCATGATGACCTCGGGCGAGATCGCCGACTTCTCGGTCAACGCGGTACTGGAGGACCTGTCGCCGCGCAACCCGGTGCTCGTCCTGGTCAACGGCATGGGCGCGACCCCGCTGCTGGAGCTGTACGGCTTCAACGCCGAGGTCCAGCGCGTGCTCGCCGAGCGCGGTGTCACCGTCGCCCGCACGCTGGTCGGCAACTACGTCACCTCCCTGGACATGGCCGGCGCCTCGATCACCCTCTGCCAGGTCGACGAGGACCTGCTGCGGCTGTGGGACGCCCCGGTGAACACGCCGGCCCTGCGCTGGGGCATGTGAGCGAGGAAAAGCAGCGACCCGCGCCCGTAGCAAAAGCAAGGAGATCCCGTGCTCGACGCCGACTTCTTCCGCCGCTGGATGGCGGCGACCGCCTCCTCCGTCGACCGTGAGGCCGAGCGGCTCACCGCCCTCGACTCCCCCATCGGGGACGCGGACCACGGCAGCAACCTCCAGCGCGGGTTCAGGGCGGTGGTGGCCGCGCTGGCGGAGGAGGCGCCCGACACCCCGGGTGCCGTGCTGACGCTCGCCGGGCGCCGGCTGATCTCCACCGTCGGCGGCGCGTCGGGGCCGCTGTACGGCACCCTGCTGCGCAGTACCGGCAAGGCGCTCGGCGATGCGGCCGAGGTCAGCGAGGCCCAGCTCGCCGAAGCGCTGCGGGCCGGGGTGGACAAGGTCATGGCGCTGGGCGGTGCCGCGCCCGGCGACAAGACGATGATCGACGCCCTGGTGCCGGCGGTGGACGCGCTCGGCGACGGCTTCGGCGCGGCGCGGGCCGCCGCCGAGGAGGGCGCCCTGGCGACCACACCGCTGCAGGCCCGCAAGGGCCGGGCGAGCTATCTCGGGGAGCGCAGCATCGGTCACCAGGATCCGGGGGCCACCTCGTCGGCGCTGCTCGTCGCGGGACTTCAGGAGGCAGCCGATGAGTGACGACAAGCTGGTCGGGATCGTGCTGGTGTCGCACAGCGCGGAGGTCGCCGCCTCCGTCGCCGAGCTGGCCAAGGGCCTGGCGGGCGGTGGTACGGCGGTACCGGTCGCCGCGGCGGGCGGCACCGAGGGCGGTGGGCTCGGCACCAGCGCGGAGCTGATCGCGGCCGCCGCCGCGTCCGTGGACCGGGGCGCGGGCGTCGCCGTCCTCACCGACCTGGGCAGCGCGGTGCTCACGGTGAAGGCGCTGCTCGCCGAGGGCGACGAACTCCCGGACGCCACCCGCCTGGTGGATGCCCCGTTCGTCGAGGGCGCGGTCGCCGCGGTCGTGACGGCGGCCACCGGCGCGGACCTCGGCGCCGTGGAGGCGGCCGCCGCGGAGGCGTACTCCTACCGCAAGGTCTGACACCCCCTGGGGGATTCCGGCGGCTCATGACGGCGCTGCCGCCTGTCCCCCGGCGCCGGTCCCCACCGCCGTGCGGTCAGCCGGCCGGCGAGGGCGACGCGGGGCGCCCTCGCAGGACCGGTACACCCACCGCGTCGGCCCGGATGCCCCTGGTGCGGTACATCACCGCCAGGCTCATGGCCAGACCGACGACACCGTGCTTCGAGGCCGTGTAGGCGGCTCCGGCCGCGCTGCCGCGCAGACCCGAGGAGCAGGCGGCCGTGATCGTCTTCCTGGCCTCGGACGCGGCCGGCGACATCAACGGCGCGATCCTGCCGGTGGACAACGGCTGCGCGGCCGTCTGCCCCCGCCGGGGGCGGCCTGTCAGCCGCCCTCGGCGAACAGCGCCGCCAGGCGCTCCCCCTCCGCCTGCGCCGCGTCGCCGTCCTCGATGGGTTTGACCACGGAGTCCTTGAAGACGATGTAGGTGACATCGGACGGCACCCCGCCGACGCGTGGGTCGGGGTTCACGCCCAGGCCCTTAGCGGTGGCGTACGACGCCTCGCCGATGATGTCGCTCGGTCCGGTGTCGCCGACGACGGCGTACTGCACCCGGTCCTTGTAGATCACGGCGGCGACCGCACCGCCCTGGATGCCGGACTTCCGGTAGTCCCAGCGGCTGCTGGGGCCCGGTACGACGACGTAGGGCAGCGTCTCGGCGTTGAGGTAGCTGCCGTCGGACTGCTGGAAGGCGGTGGCGGCGTAGAACGCCGGGTCGGCGGTGCGGTTGCAGTGAGCGGTGACCTGGCCGTCGCAGTCGATGTCGAGGTCGGCCTCCCAGAAGACGGCCTGGTCGCCGCCGCACACGGGGACGGTGGCGGCGGTTCCGGCGTCGGTGCGATAACGGGCCTTGGAGACCTCGGTGCAGTCGCGCAGCCGGTCCAGTCGGTGCAGCAGGTCGGTGGCGGTGATCCGGTGCCGGGCTCCGGGGGCGGTGAGCGAGGCGGCGGGGGCGGGCAGTGTGGTCGGGGCGAGCAGGGCGGCGCCGGCGGTGGCCAGCGTCAGCGTCTGGAGACGCACGATGAGGGACCCTCTCCGTGGGGGACATGGAGTCAACCGGACCAATGTGGTGGGGGCGGGGCGGCCGGGCCAGGAAGAGGGGGCCGTACAGGGCCGTACGGAGCAACGAAGTGACACTCCGTGAGCATCCGTCAGGGGCCGGGGCGCTGAGCCGGTGTCAGCCCGGTCGCCCCGGCCGCCCGCGTCGGCGCGGGATCAGCGACGACAGCGTTCCGCGCCACGGGCGCGAACTCCCCTTTCCTCTCGGGAAGTTCGGCCGCAGAGCCCTCAGCATACGTAACTCTCCCCCACTGTCTCCAATACGGCCCTCTTGATGTCCGCATCCCGGGCAGGCCATATTGGTCCGGACCTTTGCCGTCCTGCCGTCCCCGGGGAGGCGGAACCGTGCGCCGTGTTGTCGTCCTGGTCTGCGCCCTGCTGTTCATGACGTCCTGCGGCTGGGGCGGGACCGCCGACGGCGACAGCGGCCGGCTGCCCGGCGCCCCGACGGGGGTCACCGCGGCGGCCGGGAGCGCGACGAGTGTGCACGTGATGTGGAACGCGTTGCCGGCCGGCTCGGGCGTCCGCGGCTACGAGGTATATCGCGGCACCACGAAGGTCGTTGAAGTGCCGGGGTCACAGCACATGGTGGACGTCACCAGGCTCAGGCCGTCCACCATGTATGCGTTCACCGTCCGGGCGCGGGGCGACGACGGCAGTCTCGGCCCGCGCAGCCGTGCGGTGCGGGCGACGACCCCGGCGGTGGTCGCGGCGGACCGCTCGGCGCCGACCCGGCCGGCGCACCCGAGCGGCCGGACCGTGGGCAGCCGTGCGGTGCAGCTGTCCTGGGACGCCGCGAAGGACGACCGGGCGGTGGTGTCGTACGACATCTACCAGGGCGGTGCGAAGATCCACAGTGTGGGCGGAAACCAGACCGCGACCGTGGTCACGGGGCTGCGGCCGGGTACGCCCTATGTGTTCACCGTCCGGGCCCGGGACGCGGCCGACAACCTCTCGCCGGCCGGCGCGGCGGTGCGCCTGACCACACCGGGCAGCGACGACGGCCGGAACACCGCGCCGACCGCGTTCACGGCCGGGAGTCATGAGGAGAGCGGGGCGTACTATCTCGACCTGGCCTGGGATCCACCGCGCGTGGACGGAGTGATCACGGAGTACCAGATCCGGCTCGACGGAGGTACGACGACCTCGCTGGTCTGGGGCGGCATCCCACCCAAAGGCCACTCGACCTATAGCTTCTATGTCGGGCGGGACCATGGGGTGTTGCACCATGTGCGACTACGGGCCCGGCTGCCGGACGGGACCTGGGGCGGGTGGTCGGCGCGGCGCGCCGTCACGACGGGGGCGTGAACGGCGTCCCGGCCTGGGCTGCACGGAGGAATAGATCACCTGGACGGCCGCCCCCGGGTGCGGCGCGGGCCGACGCCGCTTTGGCTGACCCTGAGGCAGCACGGGAGTCTCCGATCCTCGGCGGCGCAAGGGACGTTCCGCCTACCGTGCCGCCGGAGGGCAGCCACATGCGAAACTCACGACTTCTCCTCCGCTCCGGCCTGACCCTGGCGGCCGCCGCCGCGCTCCCGACCTGGCTCGCCGGGCCGTCCGCCGCGCTCTCGGGCATCTCGGTGAGCACCACCGGCACCACGGTCTCGGTGGTCACCAGCGCCTGCACGCAGAGCGGCGGCAGCTGGGGCAACGCCTCGCTGCTCAACAGCGGTCAGACCGCCTTCGCCCAAGGGCGGCAGGCGGCTCTGGCAGGCACCACGGTGAGCCAGTCGGCCGCCTGGTCGGGGGTGTCGCCGGGCACCTACACGGTGGTCGTCGTCTGCTCCAACGGCGGGACGGCGGGCACCCAGTCGGTGATCGTGTCCGGAACCGCCGCGGCACCGACGACGCCGACGACCTCCTCCACCACCAGGTCGGCCGCGCCCTCCCGGGGCGTGATGGGCGGTCTGGGCGGTGCCGCCCGCGACTACGGCCCGCTCACGCTGGGCGTCGGCGCGGCGCTGGTCGGCTCGGGCGTCATCGCCACCGGCTGGTACCTGCGCAAGCGCTCGAAGCCGTACCGGCTCTGACCCCGCTCAGGTCTCCGGGAGTTCGCCGAACTCCCGCAGAGCCTGACTGAGCCACCGCGTCCAGAAGGACTCCAGGTCGATGCCGGCCCGCAGCACCAGATGCCGCAGCCGGTCCTCGGGGGCGTCCTTGCCCGGCGGGAAGTCGCGCCGCTGGATCTCCTCGTACTCGGCCAGCTGCCGCCGGTGCAGTTCCAGATGACGGTGAAGATCGGCTTCGAGTCCATCGGTGCCGACCACCGCCGCCGCGCGCAACCGCAGCAGCAGCACGTCCCGCTGCGGCTTGGGGTCCTGGGCGGCGGCGGTCCAGCGGGCCAGTTCGGCGCGGCCCGCGGGCAGCACCTCGTAGCTCTTCTTCTGCCCGCGGGCCGGCTGCTCGGCCGGCAGGGTGCGGATGTAGCCCTCGGCCTCCAGTTTTCCCAGCTCGCGATAGATCTGCTGGTGTGTCGCCGACCAGAAGTAGCCGATCGACCGGTCGAACCTGCGGGTCAGCTCCAGCCCCGACGACGGCTTCTCTAGCAGGGCGGTGAGGATCGCGTGCGGGAGTGACATGGGCTCATCCTAGGGACGGCCCCTACAGGGCGGCCGCCAGCTCGGTGCCCTGCTTGATGGCCCGCTTGGCGTCCAGCTCGGCGGCGACGTCGGCACCGCCGATGACGTGCGCGCTGCAGCCGGCGGCGACCAGCTCCTCGTACAGGTCCCGGCGCGGTTCCTGCCCGGTGCACAGCACGACGGTGTCGACCTCCAGGACGGTGCTCTCCCCGTCGACGGTGACATGCAGTCCGGCGTCGTCGATCCGGTCGTACCGCACCCCCGGGACCATGGTGACGCCCCGGTGCTTGAGTTCGGCGCGGTGGATCCAGCCGGTGGTCTTGCCGAGGCCGGCGCCGACCTTGCCGGTCCGGCGCTGGAGCAGGTGGACGGTGCGCGGGGGCGCGGGGCGCTCGGGGGCGGTGAGGCCGCCGGGGGCCCGGTAGTCCATGTCGACGCCCCAGTGCCTGAAGTACGTCGCCGGGTCCTCGCTCGCCTTGTCGCCGCCGTCGGTGAGGTACTCGGCGACGTCGAAGCCGATGCCGCCGGCGCCGAGGATCGCCACCCGGTCGCCGACGGGGGCTTCGTCGCGCAGCACGTCGAGGTAGCCGAGGACGCGGGGGTGGTCGACGCCCGGGATGTCGGGGGTGCGCGGGGTGACGCCGGTGGCGACCACGACCTCGTCGTAGCCGGTGACGTCCTCGGGCTCCACGGTGGTGTTCAGGCGTACGTCCACGCCGTGGGCGTCCAGCTGGTGGCGGAAGTAGCGCAGGGTCTCGTCGAACTCCTGCTTGCCGGGGACCTTGCGGGCCACGTTCAGCTGGCCGCCGATCTCGGCGGCCGCGTCGAACAGGGTGACCTGGTGGCCGCGTTCGGCGGCGGAGACCGCGCAGGCGAGGCCGGCCGGACCCGCGCCGACGACCGCGACGCGCTTGCGCCGCCGGGTCGGGGCGAGGACCAGTTCGGTCTCGTGGCAGGCGCGCGGGTTGACCAGGCAGGAGGTGACCTTGCCGCTGAAGGTGTGGTCGAGGCAGGCCTGGTTGCAGCCGATGCACGTGTTGATCGCCTCGGGGGTGCCGGCCGCGGCCTTGGCGACGAAGTCGGGGTCGGCGAGCATCGGGCGGGCCACGGAGACCATGTCGGCGCCGCCTCCGGCGAGCAACTCCTCGGCGAGCTCCGGGGTGTTGATGCGGTTGGTGGTGACCAGCGGGACGGAGACCTCGCCCATCAGCCGCCTGGTGACCCAGGTGTAGGCACCGCGCGGCACCGAGGTGGCGATGGTGGGGATCCGGGCCTCGTGCCAGCCGATGCCGGTGTTGATGATGGTCGCCCCGGCGGCCTCGACGGCCCGGGCGAGGGTGATCACCTCGTCCAGGGAGGAACCGCCTGGGACCAGGTCCAGCATGGACAGCCGGTAGACGATGATGAAGTCCGTGCCGACGGCCTCGCGCACCCGCCGGACGATCTCGACGGGGAACCGCATCCGGTTCTCGTAGGACCCGCCCCAGCGGTCGGTGCGGTGGTTGGTCGGGGCGGCGATGAACTCGTTGACGAGGTAGCCCTCGGAGCCCATGATCTCGACGCCGTCGTAGCCGGCCTGCCGGGCGAGGCGGGCGGCGCGGACGTAGTCCTCGATGGTCCGCTCGATGTCCTCGTCGGTGAGTTCACGGGGCGGGAAGGGGCTGATCGGGGCTTGGAGCGGGCTGGGCGCGACGAGGTCCCGGTGGTAGGCGTACCGGCCGAAGTGCAGGATCTGCATCGCGATCCGGCCGCCCTCGCGGTGCACGGCCTCGGTGACGGCGCGGTGCTGTCCGGCCTCTTCCTCCGTGGTGAGCTTGGCGCCCCCCTCGTACGGCCGGCCCTCCTCGTTGGGCGCGATGCCGCCGGTGACGATGAGGCCCACTCCCCCGCGGGCCCGGGCCGCGTAGAACTCCGCCATCCGCTCGAAGCCGCGCTCGGCCTCCTCCAGGCCCACGTGCATGGAGCCCATGAGCACGCGGTTGGGCAGGGTCGTGAAGCCCAGGTCGAGGGGTTTCAGCAGGTGCGGGTAACGGCTCATCGGGGCCTCCGTGCGCGGTGTCGTCGCACCAGTTCTAGAGGACCGCGCACGGATTGTGCAACTAGTTGCACAAAGGCTCCGGGGTTACGTGTCTGAGATCACCGGACAGACCACCGATCACCGGCTTTCCAGCAGGACGTGCAGTTCCTTCTCCTGGTCGCCCGAGGCGGAGGACAGGTTGCGCACCGTGAACAGGGAGTCGAGGGTGTTACGGAGCCGGTCGATCGCCCAGTAGCCGCCCTGCGCGTCGGCCTCGACCGAGGCCGCGAGCCGGGGCGGCGGGGTGCACTCGTGGGCGTCGGTGACCTCGAACGTGCCGAGCCACACCATCGGGCGGCTCTCGTGGAGCTGCTGGGGCACGTCCTCGGCCTCCCGGTCGGACTCGAAGCACTGGCACAGCGCGTCGAAAACGATCCGGGCGTCTTCCTTGCTGCATCCGCTGATCTCAAGCGAGACGGGTTCCTCGTGCAGTCGCTCAGGACCCATGGCGATCGCTCCTCTCGATGGCGATGGCGCGGTGTCACGGGTTCCCCCGCGAACCGCGCCATGCCAACAGAAAAGCACCGATTTCCCCGTGGTGCAGAACCCGGTTCACCACCCGGGCCGGGAAGTCAGCCCCGCGTGAACTTGTACGTCTTGCTGTCGGTGAGGATGCAGAACCCGGGCGACATCACGATGACGCGCAGGGTGCCGGTGCGCCGGTCGTAGTCGATGCCCTCGGCCTCGAAGGTGCCCGAGCAGGAGCTGCGCAGCGGGAGCTGGCGCAGCGCGGTGACATGACCGGTGACGTCGCTCGACCCCGGCTGGGCGGACAGATCGATCTGCAGCAGGGGCTTGGTGTAGCCGAAGAGGCTGCCGTCCGGGTCGTCCGAGGAGCACAGCAGCGTGGTCGCACCGGAGAAGTCGCAGCCCTGGACGTCACGCACGGCGTGGTCCAGGTTGACGACGGAGGCCAGCGGGAGGTTCGCGGACGGCGAGGTGCTCTTGTTGACGCCGGGCGTCGGGAAGACCAGGAAGCGGGTCATCGTGCCGTACTCGCCGGAGAGCATGTACTGGCCGTCGGGTGAGATCGCGTCCCAGGAGTTGTTGAGGGCCTCGCCGGAGGCGAGCGTGTGCACGTACTCCGACCAGGCGCCGCCGGGAGCCTGCACCCGGTACATCTTGGCGGTGCCGGAGTCGGCCTGGTACGGCTCGACGTAGTAGCCGTCGTACGACTCGTCGGGGTCGCCGACGTGGTTCCAGCCGCGGCTGGAGACGCCGATCGGGATGGTGCCGACGCCGGTGTAGCGGTTGGCACTGTTGGCGGGGACCTCGACCGAGGTCAGGCCCTGGCTCTCGGTGAGCGGGTCGGCGCGGTCGGAGCCGGTCTCGGTCCAGGTGTCGGCGGCAGACGCCGGGCCGGTCGAGAGGGCGAGGGCCGCGGCGAGGGCGACCAGGGCGGTCAGGCCTGCGCGACAACGTTGCCGGGTGGACGCGGGCATGGAAGCCTACTCCTCGGTTCGGGGGGTGGGAGGCGCGTGCGGCGGTCAGTCTGGCGTGCCCCTGACAGGCATGTACAGACCAACGACGGAACGGGGAGGTGAACTCACGCCCCTGCCGCACCGGTGGTGGTTTCGCCGTACGGAACCCGCCGTGTTGAGAGATGGTGGAAAAGTCGGCGGCGGCGTCGGAGAGTCAGGTGTGAGCGCGATAGAACAAGGGGAGTCGGCACGGGGGACGGCGTGCCGTGCGCAGGTTCGAAGGCGGTGCGTGGGATGAGTCCAGCCGAGGCGTCAGTGGCCGAGGGCGAGGAGCCGGTGCGCGGACCCGTGCGTCCGGGCGGGCTGCTCGACGTCCTCGGCATGGCCTCGGTCGTGCTGGACGCCAAGGGGCGGATCGTGCTGTGGAGCCCCCAGGCCGAGGAGCTGTTCGGCTACTCGGCCGACGAGGCGCTCGGGCAGTACGCGGCCCGGCTGATGGTGGACGAACGCCACATCGGTCTGGTCGGCAAGCTGTTCGCGGACGTGATGAGCACCGGGCAGAGCTGGGCGGGCGGCTTCCCGATCCGGCACAAGGACGGCTCCACCCATGTGGTGGAGTTCCGCAACATGCGGCTCATGGACGCCCACGGCGACGTCTTCGCACTGGGTCTGGCCGCCGACCAGACGACGGTGCGCCGGCTGGAGCAGGACGTGGCCCTGTCCGAGCGGATCGTGAAGCAGTCGCCGATCGGGCTGGCCGTCCTCGACACGAAGCTGCGGTTCGTCTCGGTCAACCCGGCGCTTGAGCGGCTCAACGGGGTCCCGGCCGAGGAGCACGTGGGGCGGACGCTCCGCGAGGTGCTGCCCCACATGGATGCCGACGCCCTGGAATCGGCGTACCTGCGGGTGCTGCGGACCGGCGAGCCGGTGATCGACCAGCCCGCGGTGGGCAGTACGCCGGCCGACCCGGACGAGGAGCACATCTGGTCGCTGTCGGTCTACCGGCTGGAGGACGCGCTGGACAACGTCCTGGGCGTGGCGACCTCGGTGGTCGACATCACCGAGCCCTACCGGGCCGGTGTCGAGGCCGACAACGCGCGCCGGCGCCTGGCCGTGATCGCCGACGCCTCGACCCGGATCGGCACCACCCTGGACCTGGAGCGCACCGCCGCCGAGCTGGCCGACGTCGCCGTCCCGGAGCTGGCCGACGTGGCGGTCGTGGACCTGCTGGACACGGTGGTCGAGGGCCGGCGCAGCACGCTCG
Organism: Streptomyces sp. NPDC026538; assembly: GCF_055567535.1. Classification (NCBI taxonomy): domain Bacteria; kingdom Bacillati; phylum Actinomycetota; class Actinomycetes; order Kitasatosporales; family Streptomycetaceae; genus Streptomyces; species Streptomyces sp. NPDC026538. The sequence continues at coordinate 310,522 of NZ_JBVHQG010000008.1, read as the reverse complement.
GACCGGCCGAGCCGGCCATGCTCCGCGCGCTGGCCGTGCGCGCGGAGCTGGACGCGGACGCGGTGCAGGCGGCCGACGCGCCGGGCACGGTCGCCCGGTACGCCCCGGACCTGCTGGTCACCTTGTGCGTACGGACCGGTGAGGCGGTCCTGGTGCCGCAGGTCAAGGACGAGGCCCTGCCGAGGATCGCCCGCTCCCCCGAGGCCGCCGAGCTGCTGGCCCGGGCCGGACTGCACTCGTACCTGGCCGTGCCGCTGATCGCCCGCGGTGAGGTACTGGGCGCCCTGGAACTCAAGCGCACACGCAATCCGGCGCCCTTCGACGACGACGATCTGCTGCTGGCCCGGGAACTGGCCGCCCGCGCGGCCGTGCAGATCGACAACGCCCGCTGGTACCAGAACGCCCGCACCACCGCGCTCACCCTCCAGCGCAGCCTGCTCCCCACCCACCCCCGGGTCACCAACGGCCTGGAAGTCGCCTCTCGCTACCAGCCGGCCGGCGCCACCGTCGAGGTGGGCGGCGACTGGTTCGACGTCATCCCGCTGGACGGCGGCAGAACGGCCCTGGTGGTGGGCGACGTGATGGGGAGCGGCATCAACGCGGCCGCGACGATGGGCCGGCTGCGCACCGCGACCAACACGCTGGCCTCCCTCGGCCTCGACCCGGCCGTCCTGCTCGAACACCTGGACAAGACCACCTCCGGCCTCGACCACTCCATCGCGACCTGCGTGTACGCCGTGCACGATCCGCGGCTGCGGCAGTGCCGGATCGCCAACGCCGGCCATCTGCCGCCGGCCCGGGTCCGCCCCGGCCGGCCGCCGGAACTGCTCGACCTGCCCACCGGGGTCCCGCTGGGTGTCGGCGGCATCCCCTTCGCCACGACGACCGTGGACTTCGAGCCCGGCGACGAGCTGGTGTTCTACACCGACGGTCTGGTGGAGACCCGCAGCCACTCGCTGGACGAGCGGCTGGACGCACTGCTGGCCCTCCTGGACGACTCCGCCCGCCCGCTGGAGGAGGTCTGCGACCTGCTGCTGCGGGAGCTGCACCACCCCGACAACCACGACGACGTGGCGCTGCTCATCGCACGGGCGCTGGAACTGCCGTAGCCGCGAAGGCCGGCGGCAGCGGGGCCGGCCGCCCGCGGGTTCATCGAACTTACCCGGCTCTTATCGGCGAACTCCGACAATTCACACAGAGGCAGGCATCGCTGTGCCCCGTGCCGTTCGCCGATGGGAGCGAGCCGTGACGCACGAACCCGAGCAGGAACACCGCCGTGACGGCGACGGAACCGAGCCGTCGATCCCGCCGATGCCGGACCATCCCCCGCGGGCCGACCCGGGGTGGGAAGTGCTCGCCGGACCGGGACCGGACCGCGAGCCGGGTGCGCGGGCGCTCGCCCTGTGGCGCCGGCAGCCGGCCCGCGCGCGTGCCGTGACCGTCGCCTTCGCCGTCGGGGCCCTGGCCCTGGGCGGCGCCGCGGCGTTCGCCGCCGGCTCCGGCGGGAACGGCTCCGACACGTCGCCCGCGGCCTTGGGTGCGCCGTCGGCGTCCTCGGCCCCGGACGGGCACCGTCCCGGGCACGGCCCGTTCGGCATGGGCGTCATGGGCGTGCACGGCGAGGCGACCGTCAAGGACCCGGACACCGGCAAGTACGTGGTACGGGTCTGGCAGCGTGGCACGGTCGGGAAGGTGGCCGACGGCCAGGTCACCGTGAAGAGCGACGACGGCGCGTCGTGGACGTGGACCGTGGGCTCGGACGTCAAGGTGCGCGGCGACGCCGACTCGCTCAAGAAGGACGCGACGGCGTTCCTGGTCGGCACCCGCGGCGACGACGGCAAGCTGACCGCCTCGGCCGCCTTCTCGGGCGACTTCATGGGCCGGGGCGGTATGCACGACCACGGCGGTCCGTGGCAGCGCCCGGGCGACCGCTCACCGTGCCCGAGCCCCTCGGGCAGCGGGGCGACGGCCTAGTCCTGGTCCCGTACGCCGACCACGACGTGGGCGTACAGCTCGTCCGAGACCGCGAGCCGGGCGGTCAGGCCGAATGCGGCGAAGGCCTCGACGGCTGCCTCGGCCTGCCGTTCGCTGGTCTCGACGAGGACGCAGCCGCCGGGCGCGAGCCACTCGGGCGCACCGGCGGCGACCCTGCGCAGCACGTCGAGGCCGTCGCCGCCGCCGTCGAGGGCGACCAGCGGCTCGTGGTCGCGGGCCTCGGCGGGCAGCAGGCCCACCTCGCCGCTGGGGACGTAGGGCACATTGGCCGCGAGGATGCCGACCCGGCCGCGCAGGGCGGCGGGCAGGGCGTCGAACAGGTCGCCGAGGTGTGCGTGTCCGCCGTAGGGGGCGATGTTCTGCCGCGCGCAGTCGACCGCGGCCGGTTCGATGTCGGCGGCGTGCAGTTCGGCGTCCCCGAGGGCGGCGGCGAGGGCCGCGCCCACCGCGCCGGAGCCGCAGCACAGGTCCACGACGACGGACGCGTCCGGGGCCTGCGCCAGGGCCTGGTCGACCAGGAACTCGGTACGGCGGCGGGGCACGAACACACCCGGTTCCACGAGCACCCGCAGCCCGTGGAAGCGGGCCCAGCCCACGACGTGTTCGAGGGGCTGTCCGGCGGTGCGCCGGTCCACCATCGTGGCCAGTTCGTCCGGGGTGCGGGCGGTGGCGAGGATGAGGTCGGCCTCGTCCTCGGCGAAGACGCAGCCCGCGGCGCGCAGCGCGGAGACGACGGCGGTGGTGTCGGAGAGTGAGGGCATCGCCGAGAGCCTATCCGGCCGCCGTTCCGACGGTCACACGCCGACCGATTCCTCCGCCTCCGCGTCGGCCTCGGCCACCTGCGCCGTGAGCCCGGCGGGCGAGTCCGGTACGACCAGGCTCGCGGCCGGGGCCTTGGCCCGTTCGTACACCGCCGCGAGAGCGGTGACCGCGAGGCCGGCCAGCAGCCAGACCGCTAGGGTCCACACGTGGTGGCCCAGGCCGTCGTCGCCGAAGTAGAGCAGGCTGCGGACGCCCTCGACGAAGCCGGCGCCGTTCCAGAAGGCGTGCAGGGTGCCGAAGAACCCGTTCTGCAGGTCGGGCCGGAACAACCCGCCGGAGCTGGTGAAGTTGAGCATCACGAAGAGCACCATCATGGCCAGCGTGGTCCACCGCTTCAGGAAGGTGTGCAGCCCGACGCCGATGAGCAGGATGCCCGCCGAGTAGAGCCACGCCATGCCCCAGACGCCGGCCAGGTCGTGGCGGGCGAGGTGGAACACCGGTCCGGCGAGGAGTGCGCCGATGCCGCTGACGACGGCGGAGACGCCGAGTGCGAGCAGGGCGCGGATCCGCATGGGGAGCGTTCCGCCGGCCGCGCCGAGGGCGGCGACCGAGGCGTAGGAGCCGATGCTCACCGCGATGAGCAGGAAGAACAGGCCCTGTCCCGTGGGGTCGTCGGCGACCGGCCGGGCCACGTCGGTGACCTTGAGCGGGGCATCCTCCTGGGCGGCGACGGGGGTGAAGACCTTCTCGACGGCGGTGGCGTCCATGTCGGAGGCGGCACTGGCGACGATCAGCTCGGGTGCCTTGGCGCTCGGCACATAGGCGCCGGTGACGGTCCGGGACATCAGCAGGTCGACGGCCGCGGCGCGGGTCGGGACGGTACGGACGTCGAGCTGGTCACCGGCGGTGTCCTTGACGGTCTGCGCGAACACCTTCGCCTTCGGTCCGGCGCCGATCACGGCGACGGGCATCTGGTGGGGCGCCGGGTGGACGAACGCACCCAGGTACGCCAGTCCCATGCCCAGGCACATCAGCAGCGGGGTGATCAGGTGCGTGAGCACATGGCGCAGTGCCGGTGACCTCATCGCGTACGACCTCCATATCTTCCGGATCTTCCGGTCTACTGGATCTTCCGGCCAAACTGGTTGGCTTATACAACTCACATTCAAGTTGTACTATACAACTAGAACGTCGGAGGAGGTATTCCCATGAGGGTGTTGCTGGGGCAGGTGCCGCCGTCGAAGGTCCTCCCATGACGGCCGCCGAGGTGGCTGTCGAGACCATCCAGCGCGAGATGACGGCCTTCGCGCGCCGGGCCCGGGCGTCCGCCGGACGCATGCACCCCGAGCTGTCGCTGGTGTCGTACACACTCCTCGGGCATCTGGAGGAGCGCGGCGGCTGCCGGGCGACCGACCTCGCCGCGCACTACGCGCTGGACAAGTCGACGGTCAGCCGGCAGGTGGGGGCGCTGGAGCGGGCGGGGCTGATCGAGCGGCGCCTGGACCCGGAGGACCACCGGGTCCAGGTACTGCATCTCACTGCGGCAGGCCAGGAGATCCTGGCCCAGGTCACGGGCAGCCGCCGGGCCGCGTTCCGGGAGCGGCTGGCGGACTGGCCGGAGGAGGACCTGGTCAGGTTCGCCGGATACCTGGAGCGCTACAACGCCGGTACGTCGGCGGGCACCGGCGAGGACTGACCGAGCGTCTGCGGCACCCGGGCCGCGAGGAAGGCGGTACGGCGGCGCAGCCGGAAGCCCAGGGACTCGTACAGCCGGATCGCGGTGGCGTTCCCCGCGCTGGTGTGCAGGAACGGGGTCTCGCCGCGGGCCCGGATGCCGTACGCGACCGCGCGGATCAGCCGGGTCGCCAGGCCCTCGCCCCGGTACGCCGGGTCGGTGCAGACCGCGCTGATCTCGGTCCAGCCCGGCGGGTGCAGCCGCTCCCCCGCCATCGCGATCAGCCTGCCGTCCCGGCGGATGCCCAGGTAGGTGCCGAGCTCGATGGTGCGGGGCAGGAAGGGGCCCGGCCGGGTGCGCTCGATCAGGTCGAGGATCTCGGGTACGTCGGCCGGGCCGAGGCGGATCGCCTGCGGCTCCGGGACGGCGTCCATGCCCTCGTCGACCAGCTGCACGCCCGCGATGTTCATGGTGAGTTCCCAGCCGTCCGGGAGGTCGCCGCGGTAGCCGGGCAGTCCGACCTCCGTGCCGGGCCCGGCCAGGGCGGCGAGATCGGCCCAGTCGTCGGCGTCGGGCTCGTCGGGCAGCGCCAGCCACGGGGAGACGTCGACCGGGTAGCGCAGGATCCGTCCGCGCCGTTCGGCGAAGAGGGCGTGCGGGCCGGTGAGCGAGGCGAGAGCGGGGTTGTCCAGGATGTGCGGCGCGCTCTCGCGGGGAGTCGGGATGCTCATGCGGCGACCTCGATCACGACCTTGCCGCGCGCGTGCCCGTCCTCGACGGTGCGCAGCGCCTGGCCGGCCTCGTCGAGCGGGAAGGTCCGCGACACCTGCGGGTCGAGCTCGCCGCCGACGACCAGTTCGGCCACCTCGTCGAGAACGGCCGCGGTACGGGCGCGTTCGACCCGGCTGCCGCCCAGCGCGGCGACGGTGTCCGGGGCGGCGCCCGCGGTGATCAGCTTGGTGCGGTCGGCGAGCAGATCGGCCGCCTCGGCGAGCACCTCGCCGCCGACCAGGTCGTACACCGCGTCCACGCCCCGGGGCGCGGCGGCCCGCACCCGCTCCGCCAGGCCGGGCCCGGAGGGCACGTGCACGGCGCCGAGCGATTCGACGAAGTCCTTCTTGGCCTCGCTCGCCAGGCCCACGACCCGCAGCCCCCAGGCGCGGGCGATCTGCACCGCCGCCGCGCCGACTCCGCCGCCCGCGCCGGTGACCAGCAGGGTGGCGCCCTCGGGCAGGTCGAGCTGGCGTACCCCGTCGTAGGCGGTGGCCGCGGCGACCGGCAGGGTGGCGGCGTCGGTGAAGGACAGCGCGGCCGGCTTGTGCGCCGTCACGGACGCCGTCAGCAAGGCGTACTCGGCGAACGCGCCGGCGGGCGTGTTGCCGAAGACCTCGTCGCCGACGGCGAACCCGGTCACGCCGTCGCCGAGCTCCTCCACCACTCCGGCGGCCTCGCTGCCGAGCACGACCGGGAAGCGCGCCTCGCCCTCGCCCGGGCGACGGAAGCCGGTGCGCAGCTTCCAGTCGACGGGGTTGACCCCCGCCGCCCGCACCGCGACCAGCAGTTCACCGGGGCCGGGAACGGGCCGGTCCACATCGGCGAAGGCCTCGGTCTCGGGCCCGCCGTGGCTGGTGTAGACGTACGCCTTGGGCATCGTTCTTCCTCGCTCTCGGATGCTGTCACCGGTGTCCCGGTACCGGCACTCTGGGCCAAGGACGATCGTCCGGCCGCTATTCCCGTGCCCTCGAATCGTTCATACGGCCGCAATGATCGGGGTCCTGACCTGGGCCGGACCGAGCGGATCGGCCGAAGAGCGGCCTGCCCGGCGGCCTGGTGGAGGGCCTGCTGGGGGGCGTGCCGGCCGGGCGGGCCGGGGCGCCGGGGACGGGCACGCGGCGCGTGGCGGAACGTGCGCTTCGGCCGGTGTCGCCCTGGTGGCTCCGGCAGGTGGGCCAGGTACTCCGTACGGGGTAACAGATCGGTGTGGACGCTCGCGTGCAAGGGGGGCACGCTGGGAGCTGCGGACCGGCTGTCCGGCCCTACGGCTCCCGTGGCGGCGAGGAGGTCGACATGCGTACCCGAGTGCGTGGCTGGCGCTGGCGGCACAACCCGCTGCGGCGCAGGTCCGACCTGGTGGAGGCATGGATCGCGCTGTCCGTGGCGGTCCTGTTGTGCGTGGGTGCGCCCCTGGTGGGGGCGGTGGCGGGGCTGTGGGCCCATGAGCGGGCGCGGTCGGTGGCGACGGTGGAGCGGGCCGAGCGGCACATGGTCCGGGCGGTGGTCGTCGGGAGCACGCCGGAGCAGCTCCCGACGGCGGAGGGCGGCGACCGGGAGCACGCCTATCAGACGGACGTCCGCTGGACCGAACCCGGCAAGGGGACGAAGACCGTCCTGGCCCGGGTACCGGCCGGGACCCGGGCCGGTGACACCGTGGACGTGTGGTTCGACCGTCGGGGGCACGGTGTCGCCCCGCCGCCCGACGAGGTCGCCGTCTGGCAGCACACGGTCACCGTGGGCCTGTGCGGGACGGGCGGCGCCGCGGCCGTGGTACTGCTCGGCCACGGTGTCGTCCGCCGGGTCGCGCTGCGGCACCGGCTCGCCGAGTGGGAGCAGGAGTGGGCCCGCACCGGCCCGGACTGGACCCGCGGACGCGCCTGAGCCCCCGGAGACCCCCGCCCCGCAGATCCCCTGCCGCGCTGTCCGCGTACGACGTCCGCACCCCACCCCGCACCACCCCGCACTCGCAGCAGCATCCGCATCCGCAGCCGCGGTGACCCGACCACCTGTGCCGGCGGCCCGGCCGCCCGGGAGCTCCCGGGCGTCGTCGTCGACGAGCGGCTGGCGCCTCTGACCAGCGGATCGACGGCCGAGGGCAGGGGCTCACGGTAGGCGCCGGGTGGTGCGGAAGCCTGGCGACTGGTCCGATGACCGACGTACGGTGTGATCATCCGCACGATCCCTTCGCCAAAGGCGGTTGTTGATGGCTCTGTTCGACCTTCCCTTCGACGAACTCCGTGAGCACCGCAGTGCGTCGGTGGCGCCCGAGGACTTCGACGCCTTCTGGTCCAAGACGCTTCAGGAGGCTCGCGAGCACGATCTCGACGCCCGCTTCGAGCCGGTCGACACCGGGCTGTCCACGGTCGACGTGTACGACGTGACGTTCGCCGGTTTCGGCGGCCACCCGGTCAAGGGCTGGCTGCGGCTGCCGGCCGGGGCCACCGGACCGCTGCCGCTGATCGTCGAGTTCATCGGCTACGGCGGCGGGCGCGGCCTGGCGCACGAGAACCTGCTGTGGGCGTCGACCGGGCGGGCGCACTTCGTGATGGACACCCGCGGCCAGGGCAGCGCCTGGGGCGGCGGGGGCGGCACCGCCGACCCGGTGGGCGGCGCGCCGGCGTTCCCCGGGTTCATGACGCGGGGCATCGACGCGCCGGAGAACTACTACTACCGCCGGGTGTACACCGACGCGGTCCGGGCGATCGAGGCGGCCCGCTCGCACCCGCTGACCGACGCGGCGCGGACGGTGGCGCTCGGGGCCAGCCAGGGCGGCGGGATCACCATCGCGGTCGGCGGCCTGGTGCCGGACCTGGTCGCGGTGGCGCCGGACGTGCCGTTCCTGTGCGACTTCCCGCGCGCCGTCTCCCTGACGGACCGTCACCCGTACCGCGAGATCGCCCTGTTCCTCAAGACGCACCGCGGCCGCTCGGCGGACGTCCAGCGCACTCTGTCCTACTTCGACGGTGTGCACTTCGCGGCGCGCGGCCGGGCCCCGGCGCTGTTCTCGGCGGCCCTGGAGGACCAGACCTGCCCGCCGTCCACGGTGTTCTCGGCCTTCAACGCCTGGGCGCACGAGGACAAGGAGATCGAGGTGTACGACTTCAACGACCACGAGGGCGGCGGTCCGTACCACGAGGCGGCGAAGCTGAGCTGGCTTCGCACCTACGCCTGAGAGCCGGAGGAGCGCCGGAGATGGACACGCGCGAGGCCGCCGAACGGTTCGTCCGGGCCTGGGAGCGGGGCTGGTCCGCGCACGACGTGGACCTGCTGCTCACCCTGTACGCCGAGGAGTGCGCGCACCGCTCGATGCCGTTCCGCGAGCCGCACCGGGGCCGGGACGCGCTCGCCGCGTATCTGCGCTGGTCGTTCGAAGGGGAACGGGTGACGGACGTGCGGTTCTCCGCACCCCTGGTCGGGCCGGACGGGGTCGCGGTGGCCGAGTTCCGGGTGTTCTCCGAGGAGAGCGGTACGGCGGTCACGCTGGCCGGGTGTGTGTTCGTGCGTTTCGACGGGCGGGGTCTGGCGGTGGAGAGCCGCGACTACTGGCACACCGCTGAGGGGCACCAGGAGCCGTACGGGGGTCTCTTCCGCCACTGACCTTCCCTCCAGTCCGACCAGTCGGTACGTTCAGGGTGCCCGGGCCGCAGCGTCGCGGTCCGGGTTTTTCCGGCGTACGACGGAGGACGCATGTCCGAGCACGAGCCACCGGTCCACGGTCACTGCGAGCCGCGTTTCGCGGCGGTGCGGGAGGCCTTCGAGGAGAACTTCCGGGACCGGGAGGAACTGGGCGCCGCCGTGGCGGTGACGGTCGACGGCGAGACGGTCGTGGATCTGTGGGGCGGCTGGGCGGACCCGGGGCGCGACCGGCCGTGGGAGCGGGACACCCTGGTGAACGTCTGGTCGACGACCAAGGGCCCGGTGGCCCTGTGCGCGCACATCCTCGCCGACCGGGGGCTGCTGGACCTCGACGCGCCGGTGGCCGACTACTGGCCCGAGTTCGCGGCGGCGGGCAAGGAACGGGTCCTCGTCCGGCATCTGCTCTCGCACCGCGCCGGACTGTCCGGCCTGCGCGAGCCGCACTCGCTCGAGCAGCTGTACGACTGGGAGCTCACGACCGCCCGGCTGGCGGCGACGGAGCCCTGGTGGGAGCCGGGCACCCGGTCCGGATATCACGCGCTGACCTACGGCTTCCTGGTCGGCGAGGTGGTGCGGCGGGTGTCGGGCCTGCTGCCGGGGGCGTTCCTGGAGCGGGAGGTGACCGGGCCGCTGGGCATCGACTTCACCGTCGGGCTGCCGGAGAAGGAGTCCGGGCGGGCGGCGGTACTGGACCATCCACGGGTCATGTCCGACAGTGAACAGGCCGCGATCTTCAGCCAGTTGGCGCCGGCCGCGGTGGCGGCCCTGGCCAACCCCGGGGTGGGCGCGTCCGCGGCGAACACACCGCAGTGGCGGGCGGCCGAGATCCCGGCGGCCAACGGTCACGGCACGGCCCGGGCGGTGGCCGCGCTGTACGGCGTGTTCGCGGGCCGGGGCGAGTACGGCGGCCTGCGTCTGCTGTCGCCGGAGGCGGCCGAGCGAGTGCGCGAGGGGCAGGGCAGCTGCCGTGACCTGGTGCTCGGGGCGGGTTTCGCGCACGAGACCGAGGTGGCGCTCGGCCTGTGGCTGAGTGGGGCGAACGGCTCCTACGGACCGAACCCGCGGGCATTCGGCCACGACGGGTTCGGCGGTTCGTGCGGGCTGGCCGATCCGGAGGCAGGGGTTTCGCTGGGGTACGTGATGAACCGGATGGGGCCACGGATCGCGGATGATCCCCGGAAGACGGCCCTGGTGAACGCCCTCTACGCGAGCCTGTGAGGCCGGTTCGGTTTCGGCCGAACCTGCGAGCCGCCCTTCCCTGATGGTTTAGACCAATGCTAGATCTGGTCGCGCAATGAGCCCGCACGGCTACGTCTTGTCACCAACAGGAGGCGCGGCATGGTCCGCACCACCCAGCACGACCACTGCGACAGCGAAGGGCAGCCCCTGTACGGGCGGATCGCCGCACAGCTGCTCGGCGAGCTGCGCGCCGGTACCATCCCGCCGGGTGAACGGCTGCCGGGGGAAAGGCAGTTGGCACAGCACTTCGGCGTCAGCCGGGAGACCGTCCGGCAGGCGCTGGAGGTGCTGCGCCACAGCGGCCTGGTCGCCACCGACCGGCGCGGCAGTCACGCCAGGCTGCACGGCCGGCCGGTGGAGAGCCCGGTCTCCCTGGCGTTCCCGGTGGGCGCCGGGGCCACGGAGCACGGCGCGGTCGACCGCGCCACGGTGACCTGGGAGGAGCCACCGCCGCAGCACGCGGCGGCACTCGGCCTCGCCCCGCACCGGCCGACCCTGGTCCACCGCTACGAGTCCGCCTCCCCCGACGGCCGCGCCCTGCGCACCGCGGTGACCTCCTTCTCGGCCGTCGCCCTGACCGAGGTCGAGGAACTCGGCCGCTACCGGGACCGGGCCGACGGTACGGCCGCCGCCCAACTGCGCCGGGCCTACGACTGGATGCGCAAGGCCGGCCTCACCCTGCACCACCGGGACTCGATCAGCCAGGTCGCGGACGCGGCCTCGGTCCTGGTGACCCGCCGGGTGCACGACCAGTACGCCCGCCCGCTGGAGATCACCGACCTCGTGGTGGACGCCCAGCAGGACACACTGGTCTACGAGTTCACGGTCCCGGCCGCGGGCTGACCTCCGCTTGCCTTCCTGGCCACGACGAGCCGGGCGCGCGGGCTGCCGTCCTCGCGCCGGCCGAAATCGGGCAGCGCGCACAGCTCCACCGAGAACCCCGCCCGCTCCAACTCCTCCAGCACGAAGCCGAGTCGGAAGGCCCGGTAGTACATGACGAACGGCGGCCGCCACAGGGCGTTGCGCACCCGCATCACGGCGTCGAAGCCGAGCAGCATCCAGAACCCGAGGCCGGTGGGGCGGGGCGGCGCCGGCACTGGGAAGGCGAAGGTGCCGTCCGGCCGCAGTACCGAGTGGACCTGGCCGAAGAGGCCGGGCAGCTCCCGGGGCAGGAAGTGCCCGAACGCCCCGAAGCTGACGACCAGGTCGAAGGCGGGCCCGAACGGCAGGACCCGGGCGTCCGCGCGCACCCAGCGGACGTCCGGCCCGTCGGGCGGGGGCAGCCGCCGGGCGATGTCGAGCATGCCGGCGCTGAAGTCGACCCCGGTGACGCTGGTCCGGCACACCTGGGCCAGCACGTCCAGGCCGGCGCCGGTACCGCAGCACAGGTCGAGGCCGTCCGTGAACGGGCCGAGCGGGGTGAGCGCCTTGGCGACCGACTCCAGGACCCGGTCCGAGGTCCGGAAGGGGGTGTGGTCGAACTTCGGGGCCAGCAGGTCGTAGCCGCGCTCGACCGAGGACAGGGCCTGGACGGTGAGCTCGCGGAGACTCGGGCCATCGGGGCTGAACATCCGGCCAGCCTACGGGAGTGACCGCCGCCGGACACGGCGAAGGCGCGGCCCGTACGACGGGCCGCACCTTCGGCCGGATGGCGTCACGCCACGGTGAGCGTCAGGGCGCCCGTGTAGGTGGAGCCGACAGTGCGGGCCCAGGGCCGCCCGGCCACGGTCGACGAGGTGGCGCGCTCGTCGTCTGTCTCCTCTCCGACGAGGCGTCGTACGTCAACGGCGCGGAGATCACCGTCGACGGCGGCTACTCGGCGCACGGTCCGGTGAAGGCCATCACCGACGCCCTCGACCAGAACTGAACGTCAGTCCTTGAGCTGCTCCAGCGTGGACCTGGTGTCCGTCTTCAGCCAGCCCGTCACGTCGTCGAGCGTCGGCGGGTCGGTGTCGCTGTCGTACGAGGAGAAGTACGCGCTGTAGTACATGGTGTACGTCATCCAGCCGTCCCGCACCGCGAGCGTGGCGTACCGCGAGCCGCTGGTGGTGGAGCCGTTGCTGGTGTCCTGCGTGACCAGATAGGCCTCGTCGCCGATGCCGCTCACGGGGCTCACGTCGTAGTCCGTGTGGCTGTCGCCGTACTTCTTCCAGGTGGCCGTGAACTCCGGCCCCGGGTCAGTCTTCTTGTGCAGGTCGACCTGTATGGAGAGATAGGCGTCCCCGTAGCTGGAGCCGGTCTTCTTGAGACTGATACTGCAGTAACTCTGGTCCAGCGCCGGGTCCTTCAGCACGTTCTTCGTCGGGGAGGAGTCGTCGACGGGGTACTCGTCCTTGAACGAGGAGTAGTCCGCGCTGGAGCAGAGATTCGCGGGCGCCTGGTAGCCGCGCAGGTCCGCGCCGTTCCCGAGACCGCCGGTCAGGTAGAGGCCTGCCGCCCAGCCCGCGGAGGCGACCACGGCGCCGAGAACCGCCCACAGCACGGCTCTTCCGGCCGTGTTCCCGCCGGCCGACGGCGGTGCGGCGGCGGGCGGGTAGCCGTAACCGGGTTGCACGGCATAGGGGTTGCCCTGCTGCGTGCCCTGTTGCGGCGGCGGCCCGGGCTGGTTGACGAGGGTCGGCTGGGCGTAGGGGTTCTGCGGCGGCGACTGCGGGTTCGGGTACGGGTACGCGGTCGGCTGGGGCTGCTGGGGCGGTGTAGCCGACGGCTGGTCCGGCTGCTGCAAAGGCTGCTGCGGGGGCGCCGAGGGCTGCTGGGGCTGCTGAGGAGTCGACGGCGGCTGCTGCGGAGAGGACGGCGGCTGCGGTGGCGTGGACATGTCGTGAAGATAAGGCATTACCCGACATCAAGTCCCCATCCGGTCGCGACCGTTATCGATTGCGGACATCTGCCGCAGTGCCACGACCCCTCGAGGGAACTCGGAACAGGGCGGCGGCGCCGATGTCGGCGAGGGCCTGACCGATCCAGAGCATGGTGATGTTCTGGGATGGGGCGCTGAGGAGTTCACCGAGCGCCAGCAGCCTCTTACGACCGTCCCTTGTCCCATGCCGCCGAAGTGCGGTGGTGGCAGCGTAGGCAGGGCTTACGGCCAGAACAGGAAATGCGTCGGGGAAGGGCCATCGGGGGTCCGTATGGCTGGTATGCGCCTCAGCCGCCGGTCCGGGACCGCAGCCGTACCGGGAGGGCGCGCACGCTGTTGCCGACGAAGCCGGCTTGCCGGGCCAGGGCGTCCTCGGGGACGGCGAGGTCCAGGGCCGGGAAACGGTCGAAGAGCCGCTCCAGGGCGACCGTGGCCTCCAGCCGGGCCAGCGGGGCGCCCAGACAGTAGTGGGCGCCGTGCCCGAGGGAGAGATGGCGGACGGCGTCGGGGCGGGCGGGCCGGGTGACGTCGAACCGGTCGGCGTCCGGGCCGTGCGCGGCCGGGTCGCGTCCGGCGGCGGAGTAGCCGGCCAGGACCGGGGTGCCCGCGGGGATCAGCGTGCCGTCCACGGTCAGGTCCCGCACCGGGTAGCGGAACGGGAAATAGCTGACCGGCGCGTCCCAGCGCAGCGTCTCCTCCACCACGTCCGCCCAGCTCGCGTCGCCCTTGCGGACCAGCTCGAGCTGGTCGCGATGGCCGCACAGGGCGCGCACGGCGTTGGTGATCAGGTTGAGGGTGGTCTCGTGCCCGGCGATGATCATCAGGACCAGGGTGCCGATCAGCTCCTCCTGATCGAGCCGGTCGCCGCCCTCGTCCCGGGCGGCGATCAGGGCGCTGGTCAGATCGTCGCCGGGACGCTCGGCGCGGGCGGCGGCGACGGCGGCGAGGACGGCGACCAGCTCCCGGTTGGCGGCGACGGCCTCTGCCGGTCCGAGGTCGGTGGCCACGACCTGGTTGGACAGGTGGTGCAGCCGGTCACGGAACTCGGTTTCCACGCCCAGGAGTTCTCCGATCACGCCCATGGGCAGCGGCAGCGCGAAGTGCCGGCGCAGATCGGCGACACCGTCGCCGTCGGCCGCGGCCCGCTCCAGGTCGCCGAGCAGGGCTCCTGTCAACTCCTCGATCCTGAGCCGGAGTTCCTCGACCCGGCGCGGGGTGAAGGCCCGGCTGACCAGCCCGCGGAGCCTGCGGTGGTCGGCGCCGTCGGCGGTGGTCATGCCCCGCACGGTGGCGAAGGTCAGCAGCGGCCAGCCCGCGGGGATGCGGCCTTCCCGCAGCCGCGTGAAGTGCTGTGCGTCCTTGGCTACTTCGGGATGCTGGAGGAACTCCCTGAGCGCCTGGTGCCCGAGCACGACCATGCCCTCGACATCACCGGGCAGCACGACCGGGGCCACGGCACCGCGCGCCAGCAGCCTGGCGTTGTCGGCGTGCGGGCAGCCGCCGGCGGGGTCCGGACGATGCGGCGTGGACGGGGTCTCCACCAGCGGCTCCTGACAGCGGTACGACGCGGACACGGCCGATCGTAGGCGCCGGCGGGCCCTTGGGAAGGTGCGTTTCCCGGCCAGGCGCGTCGGCCTCGGGGGCGGGACCCGGTGTCACTTGCGCGCCGGGGACGGGAATATCGGTGACCGGTGCCATGTTGTCGATCGTGGAACCGTGGGTATAGTGCGAGCAGCACGTGTGGCCGCCCCACTGCCGGGCGCCGAGTGCCGGTTCCACTCCTCCAGCCGCATCGCCCGTCGTTTCCGACCGGCTCACCGGCTTCTCAGCACCACCTCGTGACCTGGGACCTTCTGCCGTTCCCGAGGTGTCGTTCCCCGCCGCACGGAGGCCTGCGCACACGCCCTCCCGCTCGCGGCCCACTCCCCCCTTCGTTCATGTCTTCCGTCCTCGAAAGGACCACCACTCATGACCACCACACTCGAACCCCCTGTACAGCAGCAGGACCGGGCCGCCGCCCGGCCCGTCACCGGTGTCCTCGACATCGACCCGGGCGGGAAGGGCCAGCTGCGGGCCCCGGACTGCCTGCCCTCCCCCGCCGACCTCCAGGTCTCCCCGGCGCTGATCCGCCGTCACGGCCTGCGCAAGGGCGACCTCGTCGAGGGCGTCCGCGGCGACCGGCGCACGCTGACCGAGATCACGCGCGTCAACGGCCGTACGCCCGACGCGCTGCGCGGCCGGCGTCACTTCCGGGATCTGACCCCGCTGCACCCGCACGGGCGGATCCGGCTCGAACATCCCGCCGCCGGGCTCGCCGGACGGGTCGCGGACCTGTTCGCGCCGGTCGGCAAAGGGCAGCGCGGGCTGATCGTGGCCCCGCCCAAGACCGGCAAGACCGTGCTGCTCCAGCAGTTCGCGGCCGCCGTCGCAGGCAACCACCCCGAGTGCCATCTGATGGTGCTGCTGCTCGACGAGCGCCCCGAGGAAGTCACCGACATGCGGCGCTCGGTGCGCGGCGAGGTGTACGCCTCCACCTTCGACCGGCCCGCCAAGGAGCACATCGCCCTCGCCGAACTCGTCGTCGAGCGTGCCAAGCGGCTCGTCGAGGACGGCCAGGACGTCGTCATCCTCCTGGACTCCCTGACCCGGCTGTGCCGGGCCCACAACAACGCGGCCGCCTCCAACGGCCGTACCCTCAGCGGCGGTGTCGACGCCGGCGCGCTGCTCGGCCCCAAGCGGTTCTTCGGCGCCGCCCGCAAGGCCGAGGAAGGCGGCTCGCTCACCATCCTGGCCACCGTCCTGGTGGACACCGGCTCCCGGGCCGACGGCTACTTCTTCGAGGAGCTCAAGGGCACCGGCAACATGGAGCTGCGCCTGGACCGCGAGCTGGCCTCCCGGCGGGTCTTCCCCGCCGTGGACATCGCCCCCTCCGGCACCCGCCGTGAGGAACTCCTGCTCGCTCCGGCGGAGTTGACCGCCGTACGCGGACTGCGCCGGGCCCTGCAGAGCCGCGAGGGCACCCAGGGCGGTCTGGAGACGCTCCTGGAGCGGCTGCGGGAGACCCCGGACAACGCGACCTTCCTGCGGCGCGTGCAGCCGACCCTGCCGGCGGGCTGAGGGCGGGGCCACCCCTCCGGTGGGCCCACACCGGGGCCCGGCGTGCGGCATCCGGGTTGCTCACGGCGCCCGACCGGCCCAGGCAGCGCGCCGTACACCGCCTCCGTTCCTACGTTGATCATATGACGATCGGATTCCCTGACCGATTTCCTCGGCGAGCGGCGGTGTCGACCTGCTCCGTCTGCCTGGCGGCCCTGCTGGCGCTGACACCCGGCACGGCCGCCGCAGGCACCGGGGCGCTCGACCCGGCCCCGCCCCCGAGGGCGGTGGTGCCGGGGCCGTCGCTGCTCTACCACTCCGGCACACAGGTGCGGCCGCACGTCGGGGCCCCGGAACTGCCTGAGCTCTCCGCACTCTCCTGGCTGGTCGCCGACGCGGGCACCGGCCAGGTGCTGGCGGCCAACCACGCGCACCGCAAGCTGCCGCCGGCCAGCACCCTGAAGACCCTGTTCGCGCTCACCGTGCTGCCGGTCCTGCCCGCGGACCTCGAGCACCGGGTGACGTCCGAGGAACTGGCGGACGTCGCCGAGGGCAGCAGCCTGGTCGGCGTCGAGGAGGGCCACACCTACCGGGTGTCCGACCTGTGGCGCGGAGTCTTCCTCAGCTCCGGCAACGACGCCGTGCACGTCCTGGCCGCGCTCGACGGGGGCTGGGACCGCACCGTCACCCGGATGCAGGCCAACGCCCGCTCCCTGGGCGCCCTCGACACCCATGTCGAGTCCCCCGACGGCTACGACGCACCGGGGCAGGTCTCCTCCGCGTTCGACCTTGCGGTGTTCGGCCGGGAGGGGCTGCGCAACCCCGACTTCGCGCGGTACTGCTCCACCGCCGAGGCCCGCTTCCCGGACGGCGCCGGCTGGTCGTTCGGTATCGAGAACACCAACCGGCTGCTGACCGGCGAGGACGGTGTCGGGCGGTACCCCGGCCTGATCGGGATCAAGAACGGCTACACCAGCAACGCCGGCAACACCCTCGTCGCCGCCGCCCGGCGCGGCGGGCGCACCCTCCTCGTGACGGTGATGAACCCCCAGGACGGCGGCGTGTACGACGAGGCCCGTCAGCTGCTCGACTGGGGTTTCGGGGCGGCCGGACGGGTCGACCCGGTGGGCTCGCTGGACGGTCTGCGGGCCAAGCCGCGGCCCCGGCCGGGCCCTAGCACCGTACCGGTGGCGGCGGCCACGGCGCCGGGGGACGACTCGGACTGGTCGGGGACCGCCATCGCGGCGGGCTTCGCGGTACTCGGTGCGGGCGCCGTCACCCTGGCGCTGCGGCTCAGGAGCGAGCGCTCCGGACGGGACTGACCGACCGGCAGGCCCAGCAGCAGGCCCAGGGTGATCCAGGTGTAGATGTTGCTGCCGATGAACCCGTCGATGCCGGACGCGTCGTCGAACCACAGCCACACCACGCTGGTGCACATCACCGCGTAGAGGGCGCCCGCGATCCGCGGGTGCCCGGCGCGGGCCAGCAGCGCGAACGACGGCAGCACCCACACCAGGTGGTGCACCCAGGTGATGGGGCTGACCAGGCAGGCCGCGAGACCGGTGAGCGCGAAGGCGGCCGTCCAGTCGCCGGCCGTCACGGCCTTGCGGGTCCGCCACGCCCACACGGCCAGCGTGAGCAGGGCCACGATCGCCCACAGCGGCTTGTCCGGATGGCCGAGCCGGGCCAGTACGCCCTGCAACGACTGGTTCGAGACGTAGTCGAGCCGGCCGACCCTGCTGGTGTCCCACAGCGCCTGCGTCCAGTAGAAGCGGGACGCCTTCGGGTCGGCCCAGGCCGCGAGCCCGGTCGCGGCGAGCGCCACGGCCGTGGCGACACCGGCCGCACGCCACCTGCGGCCGATCAGCAGCATGCCGATGAACAGCGCGGGAGTGAGCTTGACCGCGGCGGCGAGCCCGATGCCGATCCCGGCCCAGCGGCTCCGCCCGCTGCGCAGCAGGCAGCAGTCGGCGAGGACCAGGGCCAGCAGTACCAGGTTCACCTGGCCGAAGCTGAAGGTGTCCCGCAACGGCTCGAACAACGCCAGCGCGCACAGGGCCAGGGCCCACCGGTACCAGCCCCAGCGCCGCCAGCCGGGACCGGCCAGGATGCGCAGCACGAACGCCAGCGCGGCCAGGTTCAGCAGCAGCGAGGCGGCGATGGCCAGGTGCAGCCCCACCAGCGCCATGGGCAGCATGCCGACGGCGGCGAACGGCGGATACGTGAACCCGTACATCGTCCCGGGCACCCGGTAGTCGTAGATCCGGCCGCCGTGATGCACCCAGGTGTGCACGGTGCCGTAGTACACGCGCAGGTCGAACCAGTCGCGCAGCAGCGGCACGGTGGCCGTGAACACGGTCACGGCGGCGACCAGGACCAGGACGAGCAGCAGCCTCCCCCGGTCGGTCTGCGGTCCCCTCGGGCCTCTCATGCCGTACGTCCCACGGCCGGGGCCTGCGCGGCCTGGTGGGCCTGCCACAGCACGACCACGCCGAGCACCCCGCCGGAGACGGCGAGGACCAGCTGGCCGATGTCGGCGGGACCACCGCTGGGCAGCACGGCGAGGGCGAGCACGCCGGTGACGGCCGCCACCCGGTGCCGTACCGAGGTGCTGGGCGCCGCGGCCGCTATCAGGAACAGGCCCCAGATGGCGTACCAGGGGCGGATCGCCGGCCCGAAGGCGGCGACCGCGGCCAGGCTGAGGCCGAGGGCGTAGACCGGGCGGGGCCGCAGCCGGACCCATATCAGCAGCACGGTGACCGCGGTGAGCGCCAGCCCGAGCAGATGCCAGACCGGGACGGCGAGCGGCGCCAGATCGCTGCCGAGGTGTTCGAGGAGCGCGCCCGTGGCCCGGCCGAGCAGGCTGCTGAGCGCCCAGTTGTGCGGGGAGACGGGCGTGTCGAGTGCCCGTATCCACCCGTACCCCGTCCCGGCGACGGCGGTGGCCACCACCGTCGTCGCTCCGGACGCGATCGCCGTCGTCAGGGTGGCCCGCACGGGACTGCGGCCCCTGTGCGCCTGTACGACGACGACCGCGAGCAGCCCGAGCGCGGCGGGCGCCTTGACCAGCGCCGCGAGCGTGACGAGCACGGCGCCGAGGAACGGCCAGCGGCCGAGCGCCGCGACCAGGCCGAGGCCCAGCAGACCGAGCATGATCGCGTCGTTGTGGGCGCCGGCGACCAGATGCAGCAGCACCAGCGGGTTGAGGGCGCCGAGCCACAGCGCGGCGGCCGGGTCGGCGCCGCTGTGCCGGGCGAGCCGGGGCAGCGCGGCCGCCATCAGGCCGACGCCGAGCAGGGCGACCAGCCGCATCCCGAAGAGCCCGGCCGGGAGTTCACCGCGGGTCAGCCCGGACAGCAGCGAGGCCACGCCCATGAACGCGGGGCCGTAGGGGGCGGCGGTGTTCTGCCACACCGGGGCGACCTCGTCGGCCAGCGGGCCGCCGAGCTGGGCGGGGCCCGACGTGTAGACGTCCATGTGCGCGTCGACCATGGCGCCCTGCGCGAGGTAGCTGTACACGTCCCGGCTGAACAGGGGGGGCGCCAGCAGCAGCGGGGCCGCCCAGACGGCGAGGACCAGCAACAGCTGCCGCGGGGTGGGCGGTTCGGCGCTGCGCACGAGGCGGCCGAGCAGCAGCCACGCCGCGATCAGGAGCACGACGCCGAAGTAGACGCCGACCAGGCCGAACGCCGCTTGCACGGAGCTGGGGGCCAGCAGATCCTCCACGGGCAGGGCACCGGCTGTCTCACCTCCCAGGGCAAGGAAGGCGGTGCCGGCCAGGCCAAGCACCTGGCAGCGGCGTAGATCGACGGGGAAAGCCATGGCCAACACTGGCTCAGCGTGTCAATTGCGGGTGGCCGGAAAGCGACGGGGTGTTTTCTTGGGAGGGGCCTGGTTGTTACCTGTGGGTGGTGGACCGTGGTCAGGCCTGGCCGGCCTCGTCGAGGGAGCCTGCGGATTTCGCGGCGGCCGCGGCCGCGTTCGGGCGCTCGGTCACGGCGAGGAGAAGTGCCGGCAGGGTCGCCGTCACGCCGACGGCCGCCACCCCGCCGAAGGCCACAGGCCGACCTGCCGCTCAGCCGACCCCCCCGCAGTGAGTGACAACCCGGGTTCTCGGCTCACCGCCGCGCACGGGGTGTCCCGCCGGGAACGTCCGGGTGCGGCGGGCAGAAGGACAGAGGCTTCGGTGAAGCGGTGGGACTAGAACACGGACAGGCCGGTGAGGGTCGTGAACCTGTCCAGCGCCGCCACTCCCGCCACCGAGTTGCCGCGCTCGTCCAGCCCCGGGCTCCACACGCAGAGCGCGCAACGCCCCGGTACCACGGCGACGATGCCGCCGCCCACCCCGCTCTTGCCGGGCAGTCCCACCCGGTACGCGAAGTCGCCCGCCGCGTCGTAGGTCCCGCACGTCAGCATCACCGCGTTGACCTGTTTCGCCTGGCTTCTGGTCAGCAGGCGGGTGCCGTCGGCCCGGATGCCGTGGCGGGCCAGGAAGGTGGCCGCCAGGGCGAGGTCGGCGCAGGATGCGGCGACGGAACACTGGCGGAAGTACTGGTCGAGGAGGACCGGGATCTCGTTGTCGATGTTGCCGTAGGACGCCATGAAATGGGCCAGCGCGGCGTTGCGGTCGCCGTGCTGGGACTCGGAGGCGGCCACCTCCATGTCGAACTCCAGCGAAGCGTTGCCGCTCTCGGCGCGCAGGAAGGCCAGCAGCTCGCCGGCCGCGTCTCCGGTACGGGTCTGGAGCCGGTCGGTGACGACGAGGGCACCGGCGTTGATGAACGGGTTGCGCGGGATGCCCTGCTCGTACTCCAGCTGGACCAGGGAGTTGAAGGGGTTGCCGGAGGGCTCCCGGCCGACGTGCTCCCAGAGTTCGTCGTCCTCGCGGGCCAGGTCGAGGGCGAGGGTGAAGACCTTGGTGATGGACTGCGTGGAGAACGGCTGCCGCCAGTCGCCGACGCCGTAGACCGTACCGTCCAGCTCGGCCACGGCCATGCCGAAGCGGCGCGGATCGCAGGCGGCGAGCGCCGGGATGTAGTCGGCGGGCCGCCCGCGGCCGGGCGTCCGCTCGATCTCCTCCGCGATCCGCTCCAGGACCGGCAGAAAGGCCGGGGACGACGTCATTGTCATGATCACCATTGTGCCTCCCGGCCGGTCCTGGTGCGTACTCGCAGGTCAGGCGAGGGGCGATCCGCTGCCGGCGACGACCTCGGGACGCAGCAGGTCGGCGAGCCGCTCGGCGGGCAACAGCCCCTTCTCCAGGACGAGTTCGGCAACTCCCCGGCCGGTGACGAGGGCCTCCTTGGCGATGTCGGTGGCCGCCGTGTAGCCGATGTACGGGTTGAGGGCGGTGACCAGGCCGATGGAGTTCTCGACCGTCGCCCGCAGCACCTCGGTGTTGGCGGTGATGCCGTCGACGCAGCGCTCGGCCAGCGTCAGGCAGGCGTTCCGCAGATGCGTGATGCTCTCCGAGAGGGAGTGCAGGATGATCGGCTCGAACGCGTTCAGCTGGAGCTGCCCGGCCTCGGCCGCCATGGTGATGGCGACGTCGTTGCCGATGACCTCGAAGGCCACCTGGTTGACGACCTCGGGGATCACCGGGTTGACCTTGCCCGGCATGATCGACGAACCGGCCTGCACCGGCGGCAGGTTGATCTCGCCGAGCCCGGCACGCGGGCCGGAGGACAGCAGCCTCAGGTCGTTGCAGCTCTTGGAGAGCTTGACCGCGATCCGCTTCAGCACGCCGGACATCTGGACGAACGCGCCGCAGTCCTGGGTGGCCTCCACCAGGTTGGCGGCGGTCACCAGGGGCAGTCCGGTGATCTCGGCGAGGTGCCGGCGGGCCGACTCGGCGTATCCGGCGGGCGCGTTGAGGCCGGTGCCGATGGCGGTGGCGCCGAGGTTGATCTCGTGGATCAGCTCGACGGCCTCGGCGAGCCGGCTGCGGTCCTCGTCGAGCATCACCGCGAAGGTGGAGAACTCCTGCCCGAGCGTCATGGGAACCGCGTCCTGCAACTGCGTACGGCCCATCTTCAGCACGTCACGGAACTCGACGGCCTTCCGGCCGAAGGCGTCCTGGAGCACGGCCATCGCCCGGAGCAGCCCGCGCACCGCGAAAACGGTCGCGATCTTGACCGCCGTCGGATAGACGTCGTTGGTCGACTGACCGAGGTTGACGTCCTCGTTGGGATGCAGGTACCGGTACTCGCCCTTCCGGTGCCCCATCAGCTCCAGCGCCCGATTGGCGACGACCTCGTTGGCGTTCATGTTGGTCGACGTCCCGGCACCGCCCTGGATGACGTCGACGACGAACTGGTCGTGGAGCTTGCCGGCCCGTATCTCCCGGCAGGCGGCCACGATCGCGGTGGCCTTCTCCGGCGCCAGCAGCCCCAGTTCCTCGTTGGCGAGGGCAGCGGCCTCCTTGACGGCGGCCAGGGCGTCGATCAGATGCGGGTAGGCGGAGATCGGCGTCCCGGTGATGGGGAAGTTCTCCGTGGCACGGAGGGTGTGCACACCCCAGTAGGCGTCGACGGGCACATCACGGTCACCGAGCAGATCGTGCTCGCTGCGGGTGACGAGGGCGGTGGTCATGAGGGGAGGAATTCCTCTTTCGGAGGTGGTGAACTTTCAAGCCCGGAACTACAGCGCCCCGTCAGGGGCGCGAGGAACTGCGCGACCAGCCACGGACGACCCGCAGCCGCCCACGACCTGGCCACCCAGCCCACTAGGCGCAAACCGCAACCGGCTCCAGCGACCGGACGGGCCGCACGCACCCGACCTCCCGGCCCCCGCCGAGCAACGCCTCGCCCTGGAACTCCGTGAGCAGAGCAGGATCGACCCCGGCCCTGGCCAACGCCGCCGCCGCCACCGGGATCCGCGCCCGGTTCGCCCCGTCGGCGATCTTCACGGCCACGGCCCGCCCGTCCGGCAGCGCCGCGACCTCGACGCCCTCGAAGCCGTCCTTGGCCAGCAGCCCCGGCACGGCCCGCATCAGCGCGGCCACGTCCCGGCCGGCGCCGGACGCCATCTCCGCGTGCTCGCGCATCGCATCGGCGACCCGCGCCTCCGGCGTCCCCGGCACGGCGCTGACGATCCGCGACACCGCACGGGCCAGGCCGTGCAGGGAGATGGCGAACAGCGGCGCCCCGCAGCCGTCCACGGTGGTCCGCGCGATGCGCTGCCCGGTCAGGTCCTCGACGATCTCGGCGATCGCCTGCTGGAGCGGGTGCGCCGGGTCGAGACAGTCGTCCAGGGACCACCCGTTGAGCTTCGCGGTCCACAGCATCGCCGCGTGCTTGCCGGAGCAGTTCTGGGCGAGCCGGGAGGGCTGCCGGCCCTCGCGGATCCAGGTGTCCCGGACCGCGGGGTCGTACGGCAGGTCGGGGACGTTGCGCAGGTCGTCCTCGGTGAGGCCGGCGAGGTCGAGGATCCGCCGGGTGCCGGCGAGGTGGCGTTCCTCGCCGGAGTGGCTGGCGGCGGCCAGCGAGAGCAGCTCGCCGTCGAGCGGCAGCCCGGCCCGCAGCATGGCCACGGCCTGGACGGGCTTGACGGCCGAGCGCGGGTAGAACGCGGCCTCGATGTCGCCGAGCTGGAACTGGACCTCGCCGTCGGCGCCCAGGACGACGACGGAGCCGTAGTGGATGCCCTCGACGACCCCGCCGCGTATGAGGTGGGCGACGGGGGCGTACAGGGGTTCGCGGACGACGGGTGCGGCCGCGGGGGAACTACTGAACATCACTGCCTGGTCTCGGGTGAGTCGGGGCGGACCGGTACGCGGTTCACGCGTCGGTTCCGGCGGACGGGCGCGCGAGTCGGCCGCGGATGGCGTACCAGCCGGCGACCAGCGCTGCGACGATCAGCGGCAGGCACAGCACGGTGGTGCGTCCGGCGCCGCCGTCGGCGTACATGAGGACCAGGACGGCGGCGAGGAACGCCAGCGTCACGATCTCGGTCCAGGGGGAGCCCGGCAGTCGGTAGCCGGGGCGGGTGAGCTCGCCCTTCTGGGTCTTCCGCCAGAAGAGCAGGTGACACAGCATGATCATGCCCCAGGTGGCGAGGATGCCGATCGCCGCGAAGTTGAGGACGATCTCGAACGCGTCGGCGGGGACGACGAAGTTGAGGCCCACGCCGAGCACACAGATACCGCTGGTCAGCAGGATTCCGCCGTACGGCACCTGGCTGCGGCTCATCTTCGCGGTGAACCCGGGGGCGGAGCCGTTCACGGCCATGGAGCGCAGGATGCGGCCGGTCGAGTAGAGGCCGGAGTTGAGGGAGGACATCGCCGCGGTGAGGACGACGAGGTTCATCACACCGCCGGCGGCCGGGATCCCGACGTGGGAGAGGACGGTGACGAAGGGGCTCTCCCCCGCCGTGTACTTGTTCCAGGGCAGCAGCATCGACAGCAGGACCACCGAGCCGACGTAGAACAGGCCGACCCGCCACATGATCGAGTTGATCGCCTTGGGCATGATCTTCTCGGGGTTCTCGGTCTCGCCCGCCGCGACGCCGACCAGTTCGACCGACGCGTAGGCGAAGACGACGCCCTGGATGATCAGCAGCATCGGCAGCAGGCCGTTGGGGAAGACGCCGCCGTTGTCGGTGACCAGGGAGGGGCCGGGGGCGGCGCCGTCCACGGGGTGCTGGGTGACCAGAAGGAAGATGCCGATGCACATGAAGATCACCAGCGCGCTGACCTTGACGATCGCGAACCAGAACTCCAGCTCGCCGAAGATCTTGACCGAGATGAGGTTGACGGTCAACACGACGGCGAGGGCGATCAATGCGATCAACCATTGCGGGATGTCGGAGAACATTCCCCAGTAGTGCGTGTAGGTGGCCACCGCGGTGATGTCGGCGATGCCGGTGGTCGCCCAGTTCAGGAAGTACATCCAGCCCGCGGTGTACGCGCCCCTCTCGCCGAGGAACTCCCGGGCGTACGAGACGAAGGCGCCGGAGGACGGGCGGTACAGGACGAGTTCGCCGAGGGCGCGTACGACGAGGAAGGCGAAGACCCCGCAGACCGCGTACGCGACGAAGAGGGAGGGGCCGGCGTCGGCGAGACGTCCGCCGGCGCCGAGGAAGAGGCCGGTGCCTATGGCGCCGCCGATGGCGATCATGTTGACGTGCCGGTGCTTCAGCGACTTGCTGTAGCCGTGGTCTCCGGCGTCGATGTGACGGGACGAGGGGCGCGTCTCGTCTTTGAGGTGCTGTTCGCTCACGCCTCGGTTCCGCCTTCCGTGTGCTCGTCGGTGCGCGCGGGGCGCACGATGCGGGTGAGGGTCGTCTCGACGCGGTCCAGGTGGTGGCTCATGGCGTCCACGGCGTCGCGTTCGGAACCGTCGGTCAGCGCTTCGACGATGGCCCGGTGCTCCCGGTTGGACTGCTCGCGGCGGCCGCCCAGCTCGTTGAGGAAGGCCGACTGACGCGCCAGTGCGTCCCGGATCTCCTCGATGACCCGGCGGAAGACCGGGTTCTGGGCGGCCTCGGCCACGGCGAGGTGGAAGAGGGTGTCCATCGCGACCCACGCGGTGGTGTCCGTCTCCCGCTCCATGCGGTCGAGCAGATGGGCCAGGTGGTCCAGGTTCTCCGGGGTGCGGCGCAGCGCCGCGTACCCGGCGACCGGGATCTCGATGTGCCGTCGCACTTCGAGCAGGTCGCTGGCCGCGTAGTCGCCGAAGGTGGGGTCCTCGACGGCGCTGGCGACGACGAAGGTGCCCTTGCCGGTCTTGGAGACGGTCAGGCCCATCGTCTGCAGGGCCCGTAGGGCCTCGCGCAGGACGGGCCTGCTGACCTCCAGGGAACGGCACAGCTCCGCCTCGGAGGGGAGCTTGTCGCCGATGGCGTACTCGCCGTGCTCGATGGCACCGCGCAGGTGCGCCAGTACCGCCTCCATGGCGCTCACGCGCCGCGGCGGCTGTCCGGCTGTCCGGCTGTCTGACAGGTTCACGGGTGAGATGTTCCGGGCTGCGGGGCGGAACTGTCAAGGCGTCCGGAAAGAAAACATTCACGGGGTGCGACACCTGAATGGACAGGTGTCACACCCCGTGGCGGTGCGATGAACGGGTCAGGCGCTGATCGTGTTCGTGGCGAGCAGTCCGAAGAGGGCCAGGCCGATGACGAGCCGGTAGATCACGAACGCGTTGAAGGAGTGCTTGGCGACGAACTTCAGCAGCCAGGCGATGGAGGCGTAGGCGACCACGAAGGAGACGACCGTGCCGACGACCAGCGGTGCGGCGCCGACGCCCGCACCCAGGGCGTCCTTGAGCTCGTAGAGGCCGGCGCCGGTCAGGGCCGGGATGCCGAGGAAGAAGGAGAGGCGGGTGGCGGCGACCCGGTCCAGGTCGAGGATGAGCGCGGTCGACATGGTGGCGCCGGAGCGGGAGAAGCCGGGGAAGAGCAGGGCGAGGATCTGCGAGCTGCCGACCAGCATCGCGTCCTTGAAGGAGGTGTCGTCCTCACCGCGCTTGTGGCGGCCCATCTGGTCCGCCGCCCACATCACCCCGGAACCGACGATCAGCGAGCCGGCCACCACCCACAGCGAGGCGAGCGGGCCGTCGATCAGCGGCTTGGCGGCGAGGCCCACCAGGACGATCGGGACGGTCGCGGCGATCACCCACCACGCGAACTTGTAGTCGTGGTGGTAGCGCTCCTCCTTGTTGACCAGCCCCCGGCCCCAGGCGGAGACGATCCGCCGGATGTCCTTGAAGAAGTACACCAGCACGGCGGCGATGGCGCCGACCTGGATGACGGCTGAGAACCCGACGACGGACTTGTCGTCGACGGGGATGTTCATGAGCCCCTCGGTGATCTTGAGGTGGCCGGTGGAGGACACCGGGAGGAACTCGGTCACCCCCTCGACAACCCCGAGGATGGCGGCCTGACCGACGGAGATGGCGCTCATGGGATCCAGTTCTGCAGAGTTTGGTCGACAGTGCTGTAGACAGTCTTACAACGCGCGGGTGTGAGGCAAGTCCTAGGCCCACACCGCCTGGGCGATCGCCACTCCGGCGAAGGCCGCCCCGAGTCCCGCCGCCACGCTCGCGACGACGTTGGCCGCAGCGTAGAGGCCGGCGCCGGTCTCGGTCAGCCGCAGGGTCTCGTAGGAGAACGTCGAGTAGGTCGTGAGCGCTCCGCACAGTCCGGTGCCGAGCAGTAGCTGGAGGTGGGGACTCGCCGCGCCCGCCGAGGCCGCGCCGGTCAGCAGGCCGAGGATCAGGCAGCCGACGACGTTGACCACGAAGGTACCCCAGGGGAAGACGGAGTCGTGCCCGGCCTGCACGGTGCGGTCGGAGAGGTAGCGCAGCGGAGCACCTACGACGGCCCCGGCGGCGACCAACAGCCAGTTCACAACGACTTCTTACCCTTCGCGTCCGTTTTGCCGGTTTCTTCGTTCCGGCCGACCTACCGGACGACCTCGCAGTCGTCCAGGGTGACGAAGCCCTCGGCGCCCCGCAAGACGCCGGCGCCCGCGCGGCCGGCCGGTCTTGTCATCGCTGCCTCCGGGTGAGGACACGGCGGGTCGCGGTGGCCGCGCACCACACCGCGGCGAGGGCCGCGCACAGGGTCGCGGCGAGGTAGGCCAGGCCCGTGCCGGGCCGGCCCTGGTCGACCAGCTTCTGGATGTCCACGGCGTAGGTGGAGAAGGTGGTGAAGCCGCCGAGGACGCCGGTCCCGAAGAAGGGGCGGACGAGTCGGTGGGCGGGCGGTCCTTCGGTGACCAGGACCAGGAACGCGCCGATCAGCCCGCAGCCGACGACGTTCGTCCAGAAGGTCGCCCAGGGGAATCCGCCCGCCGCCGTGGGCAGCGCCAGGGCGAGTGCGTAACGGGCCACCGCCCCGATCGCGCCGCCGGCGGCGACCACCGCGACGACCGGCGCCTGGGCACGCCACTCGGACCGGCGTCGGGGGCTCGGCTGGACACGGAGGCTCTCGGCTTCCGGGGCTGTCATGGGTCGTGGGTCTCCTGTTCGGCACCGCCCCGACGGGTGCACCAGGGTACCGCCGGGTCTACCCGGCGGTCACTTCGCGGTGGGAGCCGTACAGACCGCGACACCGGGCTCCCAGACGCTGCCGAGGACCAGGTGGCGGCCGGTCACACAGACACTGGTGGCCATGCGGAAGCCGGAGTGCTGCCGGGCGAGGTGGTGGACGACCCTGCCGTGGTCGTCGAGTGCCGTCACGGCGATGGTGCCGGCGGGGCGGTAGGGGGCGTGTACGGCGGCTCGCGCGGCGGCCCGGCGGACGGCGGCCGGAGTGCGGTGGAAGAGGTCGAGCGGCGGGTTGCGCGGCCCGGCCAGGGCGACCCAGGTCAGCTCGCCGTCGCGCCACATGTTGTCGGGCATACCGGGCAGCTCGGCGAAGAACTCGGCGCGGCCGGCCCGCGGGCCGGTGAGCCAGTAGCGGGTGAGACGGTACGCGCCGGTCTCGGCGACGATCAGGAAGGTGCCGTCGCCGCTCACGGCCAGCCCGTTGGCGAACTGGAGTCCGTCGCAGACCACTTCGGCGCTGCGGGCGCCGGGCGCGAGGCGCAGCAGCCGGCCGGTGCCGCTGTGCTCGACGATGTCGCCGATCCACCGGTCCAGCGGGAACCGGCGGCTGGAGGCGGTGAAGTACACGGTGCCGTCGGGCAGGGCCACCACGTTGCTCGCGAACCGCAGCGGCTCCCCCTCGGCCGAGTCGGCGAGGACGCGGACGGCACCGTCGGCGAGGCCGACCCGCAGCAGCCCGCGCTCCGCGTCGCACACCAGCAGGTCGCCGTCCGGGAGGAGTTCCAGGCCCAGCGGGCGGCCGCCGGTCCTGGCCAGCTCCCGGACCCGGGCGGTGTCCGGGTCACCGAGCCCGTCCAGGCGCAGGATGCGGCCGTCCTCGACGCCGGTCAGGACCCCGCCGTCCGGATCCGTGACCACGTCCTCCGGGCCGCGGCCGCCGATGGCGACGTAGTGGAGCGGGACGAGGCGCGCGGGTCGGTCCATGAACCCCATACTGACAGGCATGACCGGTCTCACCAGCCCTTCTCGAACATCCGGGCCACCTCGGCGATCCGGATCTCGTCGCGCCGGTAGTAGGTGCGGTGCCGGATGCGCCGGGTGCGCAGCAGACCGAGCCGGGTCAGCATGCCCAGATGGGTGCCGGCGACCTTGCGGGAGACGCCCAGTTTGGCGGCGACGGCACGGACGGTGACGCCGTTCTCGGTGAGGTCAGCGGGGCGGCGGGACGGGAAGTGGGTCGCCGGGTCCTTGAGCCAGTCCAGAATGTCCAGGCGGCTCACGCTCTGGGAGTTCCTCAGCATCCGACCGGCCTCCGTCCGTCCGCTGCCTCCTCGT
Organism: Streptomyces sp. NPDC026538; assembly: GCF_055567535.1. NCBI lineage: Bacteria > Bacillati > Actinomycetota > Actinomycetes > Kitasatosporales > Streptomycetaceae > Streptomyces > Streptomyces sp. NPDC026538. The sequence continues at coordinate 281,163 of NZ_JBVHQG010000008.1, read as the reverse complement.
AGTTGGTTTTCCCACTGTTCCGCAGCCGAAGCCCCCACGTCAGGGAGTCGGCGAGCCTTGTCCGAGACCGCACGGCCGTACGAGATCGGCCGACGGGGGCCTTGCCCTCGCGGCCTGCCCGGGACAGGGCTGAGGGGCCCGGCCGTCCCCTTGTGGCCGGGCCCCCGTCAGTGGTGGTTCAGCGGTGGCTGAACCACGCCATGGAGGAGAGTGCCTTGTCGTCGTAGCCGAACAGGGCCTGGTTCTCCCAGCCGTTGCCGGAGGTGGCGTCGGTCGGGTCCCAGCCGTTTCCGGTGACGGCGGTCCAGGTCGCCTCCCAGTAGAAGACGCCGAGGCCACGGCCGTTCGGGACCGCCTCGACGATGTTCGCGACGGCATTCATCCAGGCCAGCTGGCCGGCCGCGGTGGCCGGGTAGCCGGTGACCAGTTCAGCGCTGGTGTCGATCTGGTTCTCCAGCGAGTCGTCCTGGGCGAGGGTGAACGGGTAGGCGGTCTCCGCGATGTAGACCGGCTTGCCGTAGCGGGAGGCCGCGTCGTCGAGGGTGGCCTGGGCGGCGGCCAGCGAGCCGTGCCAGTAGCCGTAGTACGACAGCCCGATCACGTCGTAGTTGATGCCGTAGGTCTTGGCGTTGTCGAACCACCAGCGGACCGTGGCGTCGTCGCCCGCGTTGGCCAGGTGCAGGGCGACCAGTGTGCCGGAGGAGACCGCCTTGGCCGCGCTGTAGCCGGAGTTGATCAGGCCGGCGAGCTGGGACCAGTTGTCGGTGGAGCCCTCGGACCAGAGCATGCCGCCGTTGATCTCGTTGCCGATCTGGGCCATGTCGGCGGTGGTGCCCTGCGCCTTCAGCGCGTTGAGGACGTCGTACGTGTGGTTGTAGACGTCGGTCTTGAGCTGGCTGTAGGAGTGGCCGGACCAGGCGGCGGGCTTGGTCTGCTTGCCCGGGTCGGCCCAGCTGTCCGAGTAGTGGAAGTCGACCAGCAGCTTCATGCCGGCCGCTTTGACGCGCTTGGCCATGGCCAGGACGTGCGCCTTGTCGTTGTAGCCGTCGGCCGGGTTGACCCAGACCTTCAGGCGCGCGTAGTTCATGCCGGCGCTCCTGAGGATGGTGACCGCGTCCCCGGTGGTGCCGGAGCCGGTCTTGTAGACGCCGCCCTTGGCCTCGCTCTTGGCGAGTGACGAGATGTCGGCGCCCTTGATGGCCAGGCCTGTCGAGCCGGAGGCGAACGTCAGGTCGTCGACGTTGATCCAGTTGCCCGCGTTGGCATCGGAGTTGATGCTGATCGTGCACTGGTTGCCGGTGACCGCCACCGAGGTGACGATCCGCACCCAGCTGCTGGTGGAGACCGGCAGGTCGGTCCGCTGCTCCGAACTGCCGCAGTTCTTCAGGGATATGTAGGCGGAGTTCTGGCCGCCGCTGGAGCGGACCCAGGCGGTGAGCGTGTAGGTGCCGTTGGTCAGGCCGGAGAGGTACTGGTACGTCTCCACCTTGTAGGCGGCGGCCGAGTAGTGGCTCAGGCGGTAACTGCCGCTGTGGCCACCGGACTCGGTGTAGGAGGCGCCCGTGTCGCCGTACTCCGACCAGCCGGTGGGTGCGGCCACACCGGCACCGTCCGACTCGAAGCCGCCGTTGGTGAGGGTGCTCGCGGCCTGGGCGGTCCCCGCGGGAAGGGCGGTGAGGGCGAGCCCGGCCAGCAGCGGCAGCAGCAGGGCTCTGATGGTGCGTCTGGGATGGAACATCATCGTCCGTCGTCCCTTCGACGTGACTGGAGAGGGGTGTCCTCCGGCGGGGCCGGAGGAGGCCCCTCCGCCCACGGCTCTCGTGGCACTCGCGGGCGGAGGGGAGTCTCGGCGGACCGGGTGCGGCGGACCGGTCCTCGGCCTCGGCTCAGCCGTCGAGCCGGACGACCCGGACGGCGCCCGCGGGGACCGCGAGGCGGCCGGCGGCGCGTTCGCCCGTCAGCAGTTCGGTGCCGTGTGTCTCCAGGGTCACCTTGGCGTCGGTGGCGGTGTGGTTGATCGCGAAGAGGAACGTGCCGTGCTCGCCGGCGCGGCGGACCACCTCGACATCGCGGGGCAGGTCGGCGCGGGGCGCGATCCGGGCGTCCTCGGCGGCCAGGCCGAGCAGCGCGTCCAGGCCGTGCGCGTCCAGGCGGGTCGATACGTACCAGGCGGTGCCCTCCCCCGACCGGTGCCGGGTGACCGCCGGGTGGCCGGCGGTGAGGCCGTCGGCGTAGGTCCAGACGGTCTCGGCGCCGCGCGGGGCGACGAACTCGGTCCACACGTCGCCGGTCGGCCCGGAGCCCTCCGGCCCGGTCAGCCGTACCCGCTGGTCCTGGAGGAGCGGCGAGAACTCCTCGACGGTGAGGCCGAGGACGTCGCGCAGCGGACCCGGGTAGGCGCCCTCGTGCACGGCGTCGTGCTCGTCGACGATGCCGGAGAAGTAGGAGACGACCAGGGTGCCGCCGTTCTCGACGTACTCCTTGAGGTTGTTCCCGGCCGCCTCCGTCATCAGGTAGAGGGCCGGTACGACGACAAGGGGATACGCCGACAAGTCGCTTTCCGGGTGGGCGAAGTCGACCGTGAGGTGGTGGTCGTAGAGGGCCTCGTAGAAGGCGTCGGCGCGCTCGCGCGGGTCGTGGTCCTCGCTGGGGCGCCACTGGAGGTTCTGCGCCCACCAGGACTGCCAGTCCCACAGGACGGCCGCGTCGGCCTGCGTGCGGGCGCCCTTGACCTGGGCCAACGAGTCGAGGGAGGCGCCGAGTTCGACGACCTCGCGCCACACTCGGGTGCCGGTGCCACCGTGCGGGAGCATCGCCGAGTGGAACTTCTCGGCGCCGCGCCGGGACTGCCGCCACTGGAAGAACATCGCGCCGTCGGAGCCGCGGGCCACATGGGCCAGGGAGTTGCGGGCCATCTGCCCGGGCGCCTTGGCCGGATTGCGCGGCTGCCAGTTGACACCCGAGGTGGAGTGCTCCAGCAGCAGCCAGGGCGTACCGCCGGCCACGGAGCGGGTGAGGTCGGCGGCCATCGCGAGGTTGACATGGGTCCGGCGGCCGTCGGTGATCAGGTAGTGGTCGTTGGTGACCAGGTCGACCTCGCGACCCCAGGCCCAGTAGTCCATGGAGTCGCACTGGCTGAGCGCGGTCATGAAGTTGGTGGTCACCGGGACGCCGGGCGAGAGGCGGTGCAGGATGTCCCGCTCCGCGCGGAAGTTCTCCCGGATGGTGGCGTCGACGAACCGCTTGTAGTCGAGGGCCTGGCCCGGGTTGCCGACGGTCGGGGTGGCGCGCGGCGGGTTGATCTGCGAAAGGTCGGTGTAGTGCTGGCCCCAGAAGGCCGTGCCCCAGGCCTCGTTGACGGCGTCGACCGTGCCGTGGGTGGCGGCGAGCCAGCGGCGGAAGTGGGCGGCGCAGGAGTCGCAGTAGCAGGCCGAGACGGGGACGCCGTACTCGTTGTGGACGTGCCACAGGGCGAGCGCGGGGTGGTCGCCGTAGCGCTCGGCGAGGCGGGTGGTGATGTTCCCGGCGGCCGCGCGGTAGTCGGCGTTGGAGTGGCAGATGGCGCCGCGTGAGCCGAACTCGTACCGCACACCCTCAGCGGTCACCGGCAGGGCCTCGGGGTGGGCCCGGTAGAACCAGGCGGGCGGCACCACGGTGGGCGTACCGAGGTCGACGCTGATGCCGTTCTCGTGCAGCAGGCCGATGACCCGGTCGAGCCAGCCGAAGTCGTACTCCCCCGGCGCCGGCTCCAGCAGGGCCCAGGAGAAGATCCCGACGCTCACCATCGTGACCCCGGCCTCGCGCATCAGCCGGACGTCCTCCTGCCAGACGTTTTCCGGCCACTGCTCGGGGTTGTAGTCCCCGCCGAAGGCGAGCCTGGTGAGGCCCCTGGGGGTGGTGTCCGGCATGGGTCTCTCCCGTTTAGTCGATCATTTGGGAACGTGCACACACATCAATCGTGGCGTGAGCCCAACATAACCGCACAGCAACAACCATTGACAAGTGTCCGGGATGTTTCTCTACTGTGAACGCTCACAGAGCATGACACGGACTCGCGACGGGCGAGCATCCAGGTCTGAGAACGCTCACACATCTGCATGGCAAGGTCCCCGCGTCGGGCGGGGGCCCAGGTCAGGGGAGAGATCCATGCCGCACACGAAGCGCCGCCGCCTCGTGACAACCGCCGTCGCCGTCTCGCTCGGCGCCACCGCCCTCGCCGCCTGCGGCTCGTCCGACGACGACAGCAAGGCCGACTCCGGTCCGGTCTCGCTGACGTACTGGGCCTGGGCGCCCGGTATGGACAAGGTCGTGGACCTGTGGAACAAGGGCGAGGGCAAGAAGGACCAGATCACCGTGACGGTGAAGAAGCAGGCGTCCGGCGACACGCTGGTCACCAAGATCCTCACCGCGCACAAGGCGAAGAACGGCCCCGACCTGGTGCAAGCCGAGTACCAGGCGCTGCCGACGCTGGTCAGCAACGACGCGGTCGCCGACATATCGAAGAGCGTCGGTGGGGCGAAGTCCAAGTTCGCCGACGGCGTCTGGCAGCAGGTCACGCTGGGCACGGACGCGGTGTACGCGGTGCCGCAGGACATCGGCCCGATGATGTTCTACTACCGTGCGGACCTCTTCAAGAAGTACGGCCTGACGGTCCCCACCACCTGGGACGAGTTCGCGAAGACCGCCCGCGCGCTGAAGAAGAAGGCGCCGGACACCGACCTGACCACGTTCTCCGCCAACGACTCCGGTCTCTTCGCGGGCCTCGCCCAGCAGGCCGGCGCCAAGTGGTGGACCACCTCTGGCGACAAGTGGAAGGTCGCCGTCAACGACGCGGCCACCCAGAAGGTCGCCAAGTTCTGGGGCGGCCTGGTCAAGGAGGGCGCCATCGACAACCAGCCGATGTACACCCCCGCCTGGAACAAGGCGCTGAACACCGGCAAGCAGATCGCCTGGGTGAGCGCGGTGTGGGCGCCGGGCACGCTGACCACGGCGGCGCCGGACACCAAGGGCAAGTGGGCGATGGCCCCGCTCCCCCAGTGGTCCACGTCCGAGGACGTCACCGGCAGCTGGGGCGGCTCCTCCACCGCCGTCACCACCGACTCCCAGCACCAGGAGGCCGCCGCCAAGTTCGCCGCCTGGCTGAACACCGACGGCGACGCGCTCAACGCGCTGGCCAAGCAGAGCGGCATCTACCCGGCGTCCACCTCGGCCCAGCTCAGCGGCGCCTTCGCCAACCCGCCGGAGTACTTCTCCAACCAGGCCGACTTCTACACCGAGGCCGCCGAGATCGCGAAGACCACGGCGCCCTCCGCCTGGGGCCCGAACGTGAACGTCGCCTACACGTCGTTCAACGACGCGTTCGGCGCCGCCGCCAAGAACAAGTCGGACTTCGTGACCGCCCTGAACACCATGCAGGACGCCACGGTCGCCGACATGAAGAAGCAGGGCTTCGAGGTCTCTCAGTGACCAGCCCCGCCAGCCGGAGGTCGTACGGGGTCAAGGGGGCCCCGTACACCTTCCTCCTCCCCGCCACCACCCTCTTCGCCCTGTTCTTCGCGCTGCCCATCGGGTACGCGGTCTGGCTCAGCTTCCGCAAGGTGCACGTCTCCGGGCTCGGCCTGGGCGCGGGCGCCCGCAGCGAGGTCTGGGCCGGACTGGAGAACTACCGGGACGCCCTCACCGACAACGAGTTCTGGGCCGGCGCGGTGCGCGTCGTCGGCTACGGCTGCATCGTCGTCCCGGTGATGCTGGGCCTCGCCCTGCTGTTCGCGCTGATGCTCGACAGCGAGCGGGTCCGGCTGGCCCCCTTCACCCGGCTCGCGATCTTCCTGCCGTACGCCATCCCCGGCGTGGTGGCCGCGCTGCTGTGGGGCTTCCTGTACCTGCCGGACGTCAGCCCCTTCTACTACGTGCTCGACACACTGCACCTGCCGCAGCCGAACCTGCTGGACGGCGGCCCGCTCTACCTGGCCCTCTCCAACATCGCGGTCTGGGGCGGCACCGGCTTCAACATGATCGTCATCTACACCTCGCTCCGGTCCATCCCGGCCGAGGTCTACGAGGCGGCGAAGCTGGACGGCGCCACCCCGCTGCAGACCGCCCTCCGGATCAAGATCCCGATGGTGGCGCCCTCGCTGGTGCTGACCTTCTTCTTCTCGATCATCGCGACGCTCCAGGTCTTCAACGAGCCGACCACCCTCAAGCCCCTCACCAACTCGGTCAACACGACCTGGAGTCCGCTGATGAAGGTGTACGAGGACGCCTTCCGCAAGGGGGACATCTACTCGGCGGCGGCCGAGGCGACCCTCATCGCCCTCGCCACGCTGGTGCTGTCCTTCGGGTTCCTGCGGGCCGCGAACCGCCGTGACAAGCAGGAGGCAGCAGGATGAGTTCTCTTGCCGTCCGCAAGGCCGCCCCGGCGGCCGGTACGACTCCCGGTACCGCCCAGGGGCCGCCGCTGCGCCGCCGGATCGCCCTGATCCCGACGCTCACCCTGCTGCTGGGTGCGATCTACACCCTGCTGCCGGTGGCCTGGGTGGTGATCGCGTCCACCAAGTCCGGCAGCGAACTGTTCTCCACCTTCACCTTCCTGCCGGGCAGCGGCTTCCTGGACAACCTCAAGGACCTGAACGCCTACCGCGATGGCGTCTACTGGACCTGGATGGGCAACTCCGCCCTGTACGCCGGTCTGGGCGCCCTGCTGTCGACCTGTGTCTCCGCCTTCAGCGGCTACGCCCTCGCCACCTACCGCTTCCCGGGCCGCGAGTCGATCTTCAACGTGCTGCTGGCCGGCGTGTTGATGCCCCCGGTCATCCTCGCCATCCCGCAGTACCTGCTGCTGGCCAAGGCCGATCTCACGGACTCCTACTGGTCCGTGCTGCTGCCGCAGATCCTCTCCCCGTACGGCGTCTACCTCTCCCGCATCTACGCGGCCGCGGCCGTGCCCACGGACGTGGTCGAGGCCGGGCGGATGGACGGGGCCGGCGAGTGGCGGATCTTCACCCGGATCGCGATGCCGATGATGATCCCCGGCATGGTGACGGTGTTCCTCTTCCAGTTCGTGGCCGTCTGGAACAACTTCCTGCTGCCGTACATCATGCTCAGCGACGACGAGAAGTTCCCGCTCACGCTCGGTCTGTACACGCTTCTCGAACAGGGCGCCAACACTCCCGCGCTGTACACCCTGGTGATCACCGGGGCGTTCCTGGCCGTGCTGCCGCTGATCGCGCTGTTCCTGGTCATTCAGCGCTTCTGGAGCCTTGACCTGCTGTCCGGGGCCGTAAAGTCATGACCATGGGCAGTAATGCGGGGGGCCGGCGCAAACCGCCGACGATTCACGACGTGGCGCGCGAGGCCGGTGTCTCACGAGGGACCGTCTCGCGTGTGCTCAACGGCGGGCACTACGTCAGCCCCGCCGCCGAGCAGGCGGTGAACGACGCCATCCGCCGCACCGGGTACGTGGTGAACCGGCACGCCCGTTCGCTGATCACCGGACGTTCGGACTCGGTCGGCTTCCTGCTGACCGAGCCCCAGGAGAGGTTCTTCGAGGACCCCAACTTCAACGTGCTGCTGAGCGGTTGCACCCAGGCGCTGGCCGGGCACGACATCCCGCTGCTGCTGATGCTGGCGGGCACCAAGGACGAACGGCGCCGCATCACGCGGTACATCACCGCCGGGCACGTCGACGGGGTGCTGCTGGTGTCCAGCCACTCCGGCGACCCGGTCGCCGAGGAGCTGCGGGCGGCGGGTGTGCCCCTGGTCGCCTGCGGCAAGCCCATCGGGCTCGGCTCCAAGGTGAGTTACGTGGCCGCCGACGACCGGGACGGCGCCCGGGACATGGTCCGGCATCTGCTGGCCGTGGGGCGCCGCCGGATCGGCATGATCACCGGTCCGCTGGACACCCCCGGCGGTGTCGAGCGGCTCGCCGGGTACAAGGAGGTCCTCACGGAGGCGGGCGTCGGGATCGACGAGTCGCTGATCGTCTCCGGGGACTACAGCCGGGCCAGCGGCGAGGCCGGCGCCGAGCGGCTGCTCGCGCAGGCCCCGGACCTGGACGCCGTGTTCGTGGCCTCCGACCTGATGGCACAGGGCGTGCTGACGGTGCTGCAACGTGCCGGCAAGCGGGTCCCGGATGACATCGCTGTCGGCGGTTTCGACGACTCCCCGGTGGCGACCGCGGTGTCGCCGGCGCTCACCACGATCCGGCAGCCCTGGGACCGCATCAGCACCGAGATGGTCCGCGTCCTGCTCGCCCAGATAGGCGGCGAGGACCCGGCGGCGGTGATCCTGCCGACGGAGCTGGTGCGGCGCGAGTCGACCTGAGGCGCGGACGGGCGGCCGGCAGCCGGTCAGTTTTCGAGAAGCCGTGCCGCCCCTCGCCCTCCTAGCGTGGGAACCACCGGACGGACCGCGCCGGGCAGCCAGGTACGAGGAGCGAGAAGACCATGACCGCAGGCATCCAGACGATCATCTACCCCGTGAAGGACGCGGAGCGGGCCAAGGCCCTGTTCACCGCCCTGCTGGGCGTCGAGCCGTTCGCCGACGAGCCGTACTACATCGGGTACAAGGCCGCCGGGCAGGACGTCGGCCTGGACCCGAACGGGCACGCCCAGGGGCTGACCGGGCCGACGCCGTTCTGGCATGTCACCGATCTGCGGGAGCGGCTCGCGACGCTGCTGGCGGCGGGTGCGGAGCTGGTCCAGGACGCCCGGGACGTCGGCAACGGCCGGCTGGTCGCCTCCGTGAAGGACGCCGACGGGAACATGGTGGGGCTGCTCCAGGACCCGGTGGCCTGACCGTCGGACTCGTCCTTGCACGACCCGACGGAACGCTGCTTGCACCCGCACTAGTTGCACACTCAACGATTGGCCGGATCGGTGCTACGGTGCGGGTATGGCAGTCAAGACGGCCGAGGCCCGGCTGGAGGAGCGCTGGCGGGACATCCTGTCGGTGCACGCGCGCACGATGTGCGAGATCGACCGGGTGCTGCACCCGCACGGGCTGGGCGCGAGCGACTTCGAGGTGCTCGACCTGCTGGCGACCGAGTCGCCCGCCGAAGGTGACCACTGCCGGGTGCAGAACCTGGTGGGACGGGTGCATCTGAGCCAGAGCGCGCTGTCCCGGCTGATCGGACGGCTGGAGAAGGACGGCCTGGTGGAGCGGTCGGTGTGCGTCGAGGACCGGCGGGGCGTGTGGGTCGCGCTCACCGCCAGGGGCCGCGCCGTGCACGCCGAGGTACGACCGCTGCAGCGGGCCGCGCTGGAGCGGATGCTCGAGGGTCCGGCCGCCGGCTAGAGCGCGAACTCGATGCCGTCGGGCAGGACTTCGATGCCCTCCTCGGCCAGTTGGGCGCGGGCCCGGGAGGCCGGGTCCACCAGGGGGTTCGTGTTGTTGAGGTGGGTGTAGATCCGCCGGGCGCGGGGATGCCGGGACAGGGCGGCGAGGCTGCCGTGCGGACCGGAGACCGGGAGGTGGCCCATGGCGGCCTGCCCGGGCCCGGACCGGACCGTGGTGCCCATCTCGTCGGCGGTGAAGAAGGTGCCGTCCAGCAGGACGCAGTCGGCCTCCGCGCACAGGTCGTCGAGTGTGTCGCTCCAGGCGCCGACACAGGGTGCGTAGAGCAGGACTCCTCCGGTGGCCAGGTCCTCGACGCGGTATGCCGTGACCCAGCGGCCGTCCGCCTCGGCGAGTGCGGCCGGCACGTACTTCGGGGCCTTGGCGCTCACCGGGTGGGCGGTCACGACCAGGCCGCCGGAGAGCACGAAACCGCCGTCGGCCAGGCTGTCGGCCCACTCCCAGGGGGCGTAGCGGTCGAGGGCGCCGCGGGCCGGGGCCAGCAGCGTCCGCACCGGCGGGGCCGCGTACACCTTCAGGTCCGGTGCCCCGCGCAGCACGGTCAGACCGGTGACATGGTCGGCCTCCGCGTCGGTGAGCAGCACTCCGCGCACCGGGGTCTCCCGGGGGCCCGGACCGGGCCAGAGCAGCGCGGTGGCGGTGAGCTGGGCGCGGATGTCCGGCGAGGCGTTGAGCAGCCACCAGTCCCGGCCGTTGCCGGTCAGGGCCAGGCACTCCTGGGTACGGGACGGCAGCTTGCCGTCCCGGGCGGCGGCGCACAGCACGCAGGCGCAGTTCCACTGCGGGAATCCGCCACCGGCTGCGGTGCCCAGCAGGACGACCCTCACGACGATCCGCCCCTCTCGGTCTCCCCGGCCCCTGCTGGGATCTTCCCTCAGGATGGGCCGCGCTACCCGTGGCTGGGGGGAACTTCCGGCTGTCCTTCGGGGGGCTGCCGGTCCACCGGGCGCATCGGCGGGATCGGTTCCGACGGGAAGTCGCGCCCGCCGGTCCACAGCGCCGGTACGGCGTCGCACCGGCGGCACAGTTCGTAGGCCACGGCCTCGTAGTTGACCCGCCAGCCGTGGAAGTGCGGCCAGGCCTCCCGCGTGCCGCGTTCCGCGCGGAAGCCGCTCTTCTCCAGCATGGCCACGGCCGCCTCGAACTCGCCGTACGTCAGGTCGATCGGGGCGTCCGGGGGCGGGTCGGAGTCGAAGGTCGCCCGTACCGAGGCGGCGATGTCGCGCAGGGCCGTGAACCCCGCGCGGAGCACCAGGCGGGCCTCCGGCGGGGCGGCGCGCGGGCTGAGCGCGAGCTGCAGGGCGGCCGCGTCCATGACGGCGACCAGGCCGACCAGCCAGCTGCGGTAGGGGCGGGGTGAGCGGAACGCCAGCAGCACCGGGTAGGTGGCGTGGCTCTCCCCCATGTCCGCGGCCAGCCGCTCCCAGGCCCGGTACAGCTGGGGCAGCGCGACCTCGGTGTCTACCAGCCACTGCCGGGCCAGGATCTCCGGGCCCCAGGCGGGTTCGCCGGCCCGGGACTGCAGGAGGGTGACCTCCAGTTCGCGCCGGTTGTAGGCCGCGTACAGCGTGGGGAGGTAGGCGATCTGCAGGGCGATGACGACGGGGCCGGTGGCGGCGGCGACGAAGTCGAGCGCGGTCAGCCGCAGCCGGGCTCCGCTGGCGAACCCGAGGGTGAACAGGCTGGAGCCGGCCTCCCGGAACGCGGTGCTCCAGGACAGCGGGGAGAACGCGTAGAGCAGCAGGCCGAAGCCGAGGAACGCCCCAGCGAGCCAGGCGGCGAGCATGCCGATCAGCATCAGTGGGGCGAGCCAGGTCTCCGCCCGGTCGATCGCCCGGTAGTCGCGACCGCGCACGGTGAGGCAGAGCAGCTTGCGCAGGGTCCACCACAGCCGGTACACCAGCACGGAGTACAGGCCCCGGGGAACCACGAGAGTGCGCAGGATGCTGCGCAGGACCAGGATCAGTACCAGTCCCCCGGCCACCCCGGAGATCCATTCCATGGGGCCATTCTGACCCGCACGGCGGCCTCCCGGTGACCGGGACCCGTCGTCAGCCCGTCGGCCGGGCCAGCAGGGTGCGCACGCCCTCGGAGGTGAGCGTCAGCGCATGCGTCGAGCTGCCGTCGATGGCGAGCGACAGGTTGTCCTCGGGCCACTGCTGGGCGAGCGCGCCCAGCGGCACCAGGCGGTAGCGGGAGACCGTCGGCAACAGGCCGGTCAGCTCTCCCTCCGAGGTGAACACGGGGACGACGGGGTCGCCGTCGGGGCGTTCCAGGACGGGCAGCGCGATCATGGCGGGGTCGGCCGCCTCCGCCGCGTCGTCCGGCACCGGGACCAGCACGTCGCTGTGCGCGAGCGTGTCCAGTGCGTCACGGTCCTCGGCGTTCACGGCCAGCGTGTCGAGCGCCCGCTGGGCCGGCGTCGGAAAGTCGTCGTGTGCGGGTGTCTCCATGACAGATCCCCAGATAGTGGTGGTACGGGCCGCAGGGACCGGCGAGTGCCGGGCGGCCACGGCACGCGTACCCGATCGGCGCCGGGCCATGCGTCCGGGCTCTCGCCCCCGGACGGCCGAAGGGCGGCTCCGGCCTGGTGACGGCCTGGACGGTCCCGCGGGCCGCGGGCCTGGCCGGGTGGTCAGTCCGGCGGCGCCGGAGTGGTCGCGGTGCGGGTCTCCTGGGCGCGGATCCGGCCGCGGCTCAGCGCCAGGGTGCCGGCGAAGCCGAGTGCGAGGGCGGCCAGGACGCCCAGATTGGCGTACGCCCACGCGCCCGATTTTCCGCCGAGGCCGAGCGGGCCCAGCAGATAGCCCTGCCAGGTCAGCCAGCTCGCGGCGGTGTTGGTGACCAGGCCCCAGCCGAGGGCCGTGGCGGCCGGCGTGAGCAGCAGGGGCGGCAGCGGTACGTCGCCGTAACGGCCGGCCGGGCGGTAGAGGTCGGCCTCGTCGTAGTCGCGGCGGCGCAGCGCGAGGTCGGCGAGCATGATGCCGCACCAGGCGGCGATCGGCACGCCGAGTGTGGTGAGGAACCCCATGAACTGGCCGAGGAAGTCGTCGGCGAAGAAGACGATGTAGACCGCGCCCGCGGTCATCAGGACGCCGTCGACCAGGGCGGCCAGGTAGCGCGGCACCCGCAGGCCCGCGGAGAGCAGCGCGAGGCCCGAGGAGTAGATGTCCAGGACCGCGCCGCCGACCAGGCCGAGCACGGCGACGACGGCGAAGGGGACCAGGAACCAGGTGGGCAGGACGGTCGTCAGCGCGCCGATGGGGTCGGCGGCGATCGCCTTGTCCAGCGTGTCGGAGGAGCCCGCGAGCAGCAGGCCGAAGATCAGCAGGAGGAGCGGGGCGAGGGAGCTGCCGAAGGTGGTCCAGCCGATCACGCCCCGGCCGGAGGAGCCGCGGGGCAGGTAACGGGAGTAGTCGGCGGCCGCGTTGACCCAGCCGAGTCCGAACCCGGTCATCATGAACACCAGCGCGCCGATGAACTCCTGGGCGGAACCCGACGGGATCGCGCGCACCGTCGCCCAGTGGATGTGGTCGGCCACCAGCCCGACGTAGCCGAGGGTGAGGACGCCGGTCACCACCGTGATCACGGTCTGCAGCCGCATGATCAGGTCGAAGCCCATCACTCCGCCGATCACGGTCAGGGCGCAGACCACGACCAGGGCGACCACCTCGGTCCCGGTGCCGCCGCCCCGGCCCAGCCGGGCGAAGACGGTCGCGGTGGCCATGGTGGCGAGGGCGATGAGGACGGTCTCCCAGCCGACGGTGAGCACCCACGAGACCGCCGATGGCAGCCGGTTCCCGCGCACGCCGTACGCGGCCCGGCTGAGCACCATCGTGGGTGCCGACCCGCGTTTCCCGGCGACCGCGACGAAGCCGCAGAGCAGGAAGGAGCCGAGGATGCCGAGGACTCCGGCGGCCAGCGCCTGCCAGAAGGAGATGCCGAAGCCGAGCGCGAAGGCGCCGTAGCTCATTCCCAGGACGGAGACGTTCGCGCCGAACCAGGGCCAGAACAGCGTGCGCGGGGTGCCCTTGCGGTCGGCGTCGCCGATCACGTCGAGGCCGTGGGTCTCCACCTGGAGCCGCCGGCCGGGTTCCCGCGTGTCCGCCATCGTCGACCATCCGTCCAGGTGTGTTGGCTGGAGGCTAGGTCTGCCGCCGACGGGGGTCAAGGCAGGATCTGGGGCTCCGTCAACTCCTCCGGGCCGCCACCCGGTTGGGTCACCCCGATTTGACAGCACCCGGCCCCCTCCCCAATCTATGATCATGACATCCATTTTCAACAGGACGGGATGACCAGCGATGCGTGTGGCTTTCGTCGGCAAGGGCGGCAGCGGCAAGACCACCCTGTCGGCCCTCTTCACCCGTCGGCTGGCGCGGTCCGGCGCGCCGGTCGTCGCGATCGACGGCGACATCAACCAGCACCTGGCCCACGCCCTCGGCCTCGGCGAGGACGAGCTGTTCACGGTGCCGCCGCTGAGCGCGCGGACGGATGCGATCAAGGACTGTCTGCGCGGTACGAACCCCCTGATCGCATCCGGGGAGGCGATGGTCAAGACGACCCCGCCCGGGCGTGGCTCGCGGCTGCTACGGCTGCTCGGCGACGACGAGGTGCACTCCCACCACGTCCAGGAAGTCGACGGGGTGCCGCTGATGGTCACCGGCGCGTTCACCGAGAGCGACCTCGGGGTGGCCTGCTACCACTCCAAGCTCGGCGCGGTGGAGCTCTATCTCAACCATCTGGTGGACGGGCCCGGCGAGTACGTCGTCGTCGACATGACGGCCGGCGCCGACGCCTTCGCCTCCGGCCTCTTCACCCGCTTCGACATGACGTTCCTGGTGGTCGAGCCGACCCTCAAGAGCCTCTCCGTCCACCGGCAGTACCGGGACCACGCGGCCGAGTTCGGCATTCCGGTCGCCGTGGTCGGCAACAAGGTGACCGGCGCCGACGACCTCGCCTTCCTGCGCGAGCGGGTGGGCGACGACCTGCTGGCCCACTGCGAGCTGTCGTCGTACGTCCGCGCCCAGGAGCAGGGCCGGGCCGGCGGTGCGCTGGAGCCGCACAACTCCCGGGCCATGGACCGGCTCCGGGCCGCCGTGGACGCGCGGACCAAGGACTGGGACGCCTTCCAGCGGCATGCCGTGGAGTTCCATCTACGCAACGCCACCGCCTGGGCGAACGCGGCCACCGGCCGGGATCTGGCCGCCCAGGTCGACCCGGACTTCCGGCACGGTCCGGCGGCCCTGCCCGCCTTCGCCTGAAGCCCGCTCCCCTCTCGATCCACCCACCTCGAACAGAACAGGACACAGCCCTATGTCGCTCGACGTCTCCCCGCAGCTGCTCGCCGAAGCCGAGAACGGTGCGGTACGGGAGGAGGACTTCGTGGCAACCGTCCGTACGTCGCTGCCGTACGCGTACCACCTCATCGCCCGCCTGACCGGCGAACTGCGCGACGGCACCCGCGAGTTCGCCGACAACCAGACCCCGCCACCGTCCGAGAGGGAGCGCGGGCAGCTGCTGCGGGCGCTGTCCTCCGACGCGATCCGGTCCAGCCTGGAACGGCATTTCGGGGTCGCCCTCGCCTTCCAGAACTGCCACCGGGTGGCGGTGTTCCCGCCCGAGGCGCGGGGCGGCCGGACGCACACCCGCTTCACCTCGACGCGCTCGCAGATCCTCAACCAGTCACCGGAGTTCCGCGACTGCTGAACCGGGCGGGCGGGAAGCGACGACCCGACCTCCGCGGGAACTCACCGACTCCTGCTCCTCCGAGCCCCCTTGGTCAAAGGCCCTCCGCCTTGCCCCGGCCGGCGGGGCCGGCGGGGCCGGCGGGGCTGCTCAGCCGGTGACGATCTCGGCGAACCGCTCGGCGCCCACGTTGCCGCCGGAGAGGATGACCCCGATCCGGCGCGGCAGCGGCGCCACCCGCTGGGCGAGCAGCGCGGCCAGACCGCTGGCGCCGCTCGGCTCCAGGACGGTCTTCATCCGCTCGAAGGCGAACCGCATCGCGTCCCGGATCTGGTCGTCGCTCACCAGTGAGATGTCGTCCACCAGACGCCGGTTGACGGAGAAGGTCAGCTCACCGGGGATGTCGGCCGCCTGGCCGTCGGCGATGGTCCTCGGCACCGGGATGGACACCCGGTGCCCGGCCTCCAGGGACCGCCTGGTGTCGTCGCCGGCCTCGGGCTCGACCCCGACGACCCGGATCCCGGGCAGCAGGCCCTTCGCCGCGGTGGCGCTGCCGGCGATCAGCCCGCCACCCCCGACCGGCACCACCAGGGCGTCCAACTCGCCGACCTCCTCGATGAGTTCGAGGGCGGCCGTACCCTGTCCGGCGATCACATGCGGGTGCTCGTACGGCGGCACCAGGGCGAGTCCGCGTTCGGCGGCGAGGGCCTCGCCGATGGCGACGCGGTCGCCGGTGTACCGGTCGTACGTCACGATCTCCGCGCCGTATCCGGCGGTCGCCTCCAGCTTGGCGCGTGGGGTGTCCTCGGGCATCACGATGACGGCGGTGGTGCCGAGTTCGCGGGCGGCGAGGGCGACGGCCTGGGCGTGGTTGCCGGAGGAGTAGGCGGCGATGCCCTTGGCCAGCTGTTCGGCGGAGAGCCGGGACGCGGCGTTGTAGGCACCCCGGAACTTGAAGGCGCCGATGCGCTGGAGGTTCTCGCACTTCAGGAACACCTCGGCGCCGACCAGTTCGTCCAGGGTGCGCGAACGCAGCACGGGGGTGCGGTGGGCCACTCCCTTGATCCGCGCGGCCGCGTCCTGCACGTTCTGAAGGGTCACGGGCGGGGTGTCGGGCATGTTCGTCCTCCGTTCTGGGCGCCGCCGGGCGCCGGCTGGGCGTCGAGCACAGCCGTTCGACGCCGACCGCATGGAATTATTGTCTATCATCTGGACGTGAAGTCCAGACCCGGTCCGGGCGGGGACACGGAGGCGAGCGGATGGCACAGGAACCGACGGGGACGGCGGGCGGTGCGGCGGCGCGGGCCGAGCAGGACGCGATCATCGCCGCGCTGGCCCCGGTCGTCGAGGGGATCGTGGCGACCTTCGGCGCCTTCTGCGAGGTCGTCATCCATGACTTCCGCCGCCCCGAGCGCTCCGTCGTGGCGATCGCCGGCTCGGTCACCGGCCGCGGGGTCGGCGGATCGATGAGCGAGATCGGCATGAAGCTGCTGGCGGCCGGCGACGCGGCGACCGACGAGTTGAACTACCTCACCCGCACCCGGGACGGGAAGCTGGTCAAGTCGTCCACGATGGTGCTGCGCGACTCGGCCGGTACGGCGTTCGGGGCGCTGTGCGTGAACCTCGACGTCACGGCCGTGACCCAGGTCCACGCGCTGGTCGGCGACCTGGCCGGGGTCGCGGCCCTGCCCGGGACACCGCCGACCACGACGTTCGGCGACGACATCACCGCCGTACTGGACTCCATCGTCGACACCCGCCAGCTGCGCGAGGCCAGGCCGTGGCCCCAACTCACCCGCGACGAACGCCTGGAGCTGTTCCGGGACCTCGACCGACAGGGTGTCTTCGCGGTGCGCGGCGCGGTCCAGCAGATCGCCACCCGGCTCGGCATCTCCCGCGCCTCCGCGTACAACTACCTGGCGGCGACCCGGGCGGAGTAGCCCCGAAGGCAGGGTCATCCGATGTGTACGACCCGGGCCCAGGCGGGCGGTTCGTCCGGTACGTAGTCGGAGTCGTCCTCGTCGTACGACGTGCCGGTGCAGTGGCGGGGGAACAGGCCGACCACCGTCCGGCAGGGCGGCTGGGTCCCCGGCCAGGGTGTCTGTCCGTCGGTCAGGGCCACCACGACGTCCGGGGCGGGGCGGGCCCGCAGCGCTCTGGCGAAGCCCGCGCGCAGGTCCGTTCCGCCGCCGCCCACCAGCGCGATGCCCTCCGCACGGCACAGGGGGTGCACGGTCCGGGCGGCCGCGTCACAGGAGACCACGCTGACCAGGTCCCGGCGGCCGCCGACGGCGCGGGCGATGGCGGCCACCTCCAGCAGGGCGCTGCCCAGTTCGGCGTCGCTGACCGAGCCGGAGGTGTCGATGACCACGGAGACCCGGGGCGGCCTGCGGCGCAGGCTGGGGAGCACCACGCCGGGCAGACTTGCCGAACGGCGCGACGGGCGACCGTAGTCGTAGTCGTCGCCCGCACCCGTGGCGGAGGTCGCCGAGCGGACCGCCGCACCCAGCAGCTCCCGCCACGGCTGCGGCGGGTGGAATGCCTCCTCCGCCCAGCGCCGCCAGCCGTCCGGGGTGCTCCCCGGGCGCCCGGTGATGGCCTGCGCGACCCGGAACCGCACCCCGTCCCGCTCCTGCTCGCTGAGGCCGTGCGCGCCGTCCGGCCCCAGGTCCCAGTCCCGTGCGCGGCCGTCGGCGCCGCTGCCGCAGTCCAGCCAGGTGAGGGACTGGGTCAGCGGTCCCAGCCGGAACCGCCGTAGGTAGTCCTCCATCAGCAGGCCCTCGTCCAGCTTCAGGTTGCGTGGGCGGACGGCGCCCTGGGGCCGGGCGAGTCCGTCGCCGTACGCGTCGTCGTTGATCTCCAGGTCCGCCGCGATGTTCATCCGCAGCCGCTCGCCGGCCCCGGTCAGCCCGCGTTGCACGGCGACCCGGTCGCTGCGCCCGTGGTGGTCGCGCAGCAGGTGCGACACCTCGTGCACCCAGACCCCGGCCAGGTCCTGCACCGGCATCCGGTCCACGAACGCCGGCGAGACATAGCACCGCCAGTGGGCGTCGACGGCCATGGTCGGCACCTGCCGCGACTCCACCACGTGCAGGGCGAACAGCGCGGTGGCGAGGTAGGGCCGGGCCCGGGCGGCCTGCAACCGGGCCGCGTACAGCTTCTCCAGGTCCAGTGTCCCGGCCGGTGCGGTGCTCATCGGGAGGCCTTCGCGGCGACGCGCTGGGCGGCCCGTTCCGCCCGACGGGACACCGAGACGGCTCCGGCGAGGCGTTCGACGGCGTCGGGCACGTCCCAGTCCTCCCGGCGGAGCGAGGCGAGGGTGGCGGCGGGTACCACCACCAGATCCGGGGCACCGGTGTCCAGCGCGCGGACCAGCAGCGCCCAGGCCGCGTCCCAGCGGGCCCGGTCGGGCCGCTCGCGCACGGCGGCGACCACGCCGTCGAGCACGGCCTGGCGCAGGTCGCCGCGCTCGGGCAGCTCGGCGGCACCCGGATCGGCGAGCAGGATCTCGGGATCCGGCAGCTCCATCCGGTCCACGCTCGCGAGGAGTTCGAGCCCCGGTCCGTCCCCGACGGTGCCCCGCACCAGCAGGGAGAGCACGTCCCGGGAGGAGCCGGCGGCGTGCGCGAAGGCGACCAGCCGCAGGGTCATGTCCCAGCTGCGGGGCGAGGGCCAGGCGCCGCCCTTGCGCGTCTCGCCGCTGGGCAGCCGGTGGACGAGCGTGGGGCGGGTGGCGAGCAGACCGCACACCGCGCGGCGCGCGAAGTCCACGGCGGCGGAGAGCCTTTCCGGGTCGAGCCGGGGCAGGGTCGCCCGGGGCCAGGTGCCGCCCAGACCGCGTACCACGACCTCGTGGTCGTGGGCCCACTGCAGATGCACGAACCGGTTGGCCAGCGGCGGGCTCAGCTCCCAGCCGTCGGCCGCCGAGGACCGCGGGTTGGCCGCCGCCACGATCCGTACCCCCGGCGGGAGTCGCAGCGCGCCGACCCGTCGTTCCAGGACGAGCCGGAGCAGGGCGGCCTGCACGGCCGGCGGCGCGGTGGACAGCTCGTCGAGGAAGAGCAGGCCCCGGCCGGCCTTCACCAGCCGTACCGCCCAGTCCGGCGGAGCCATCGGGACGCCCTGGACGGCGGGGTCGTCGCCTACGACGGGCAGTCCGGAGAAGTCGGACGGCTCGTGCACGCTGGCGATCACCGTGGTCAGCGGCAGGTCGAGGGAGTCGGCCAGCTGGGTCAGGGCGGCGGTCTTGCCGATGCCGGGCTCGCCCCACAGGAGGACGGGCAGGTCGGCGGCCACGGCGAGGGTGAGCGCCTCCAGCTGGGTGTCGGGGCGGGGTTCGGTGGCGGAGTCGCCGAGCAGCTTCAACAGGTCTTCCGCGACGTCGAGTCGGGCGGAAACGCGCATGGGCATGTCTGATCACCTTGGGGTGTGAGTGAGCAAGTGGGTGTGGGTCAGCGCCAGGTGGCGGGGCGTGGGCCGAGGCGCGGGTCGCGGGAGCGCGGTCGCCGGCGTTGCCGGGTACGGACGGGGCCGGTTCCGGGTCCGGCGAGGCCCGCCCGGTAGAGGCCGTACGCGATGCGCCGGCGCGCGGCAGACTCCAGTTCGTCCTTCAACGGCCCGTCACGCAGCACGGCTTCGGGCCCCAGCAGTCCTTCGACGACGGCGAGCGCACCGGCGATGTCCCCGTGGTCGAGCCGTTCGCGTACGCCGGTGAGGCAGTCCGGGCGGCGGTGTGCCTCGTCGATGACGCGCAGGCAGGGCAGTGGCGGGCCGCCGAGCGCCACCAGCAGTTCCTCACGCCGCAGTTCGTCCGGGGCGTGGTCCAGCGGGGACAGCACCCCGTCGACCAGTCCGATGCGGTGGAGGACGCCCCGGCACTCCACGAGGCGTGGCTGCCCGGCCGGATCGGGGTGCGGGAGACGGGCGGCCGGTGTGTATCCGGGTACGAGCGCCTCCGCGACCAGCGGATGCAGCCGCCCGGCGTCGATCAGCCCGGCGCGCAGCAGCTCCAGGTCGGGGAGGGTCCAGGTCGCCGCGTCGGGCAGCACGGGCAGTGAACCGGTGTGCCCGCCGCGGCTCGTGGTCGCCGTCCCGTCGGCCGCGAGGTGCAGGGCGAGCCGCTGCCGGCCGCGCAGGTGCACGGCGACGGTTCCGCTGTCCCGCCCCTCGGCACGCAGCACGATCCGCCCCTCGTCCGCCCAATGGTCGGTGGCACACGACGAAGACAACGGACCGGGACCGGAGTGCGGACGCCGTTCGACGGCGAGGTCCGAGTGGGTGCGCGGTTCGACGACGAAGTCCCAGTGGGTACGCGGTTCGACGACGAAGTCCGAGTAGGTGCGCGGTTCGACGACGAAGTCCCAGTGGGTGCGCGGTTCGACGGCGAGGTCCGAGTGGGTACGCGGTTCGACGGCGAAGCCCGTGTGCGCCCCTTCGCCGCCGGACCGGGTCCGTAGGTCGCCGGCGGCGCCCGCGTCCCACAGATGGCGGTGCAGGTCGAAGCGGAACCGGCGGCTGGGGCGCGGATGCGGATGCCCCCGGGCGGCGGGCTCGCGCAGGTTTCCGTCCCAGAGCGCGAGGCTGACCCGCTGCCCGGCGTCGGCCCAGGCCGGCGGTGTCCGGGCCACGAGCTCCACGGATCCCTGCCCGACGTCATAGCGGGCGAGCGGCATGGTCAGCCCGGGCCGCAGCAGCCCGTCGGGCGCGATTCTCGGCAGGTGCCAGCGCAGCAGTTCGGGGGCGAGCCGCCGCAGGTCGGCACGGACCCGTTCCATGACGTCCCGGCCCCGGGTACGGGCCAGGTCACGCAGGTTGAGGTCGACGTCGAAACCGGCGGCGGCACACGCCCCCGCCCAGTCCCCGGCAGCGCGCCGGGCGGTCGCGGTTTCGATCATGGCGGGCGGCACTGCGAACTCGCGCACCCGCCGCCAGAGGAGAAGCCGGGTGTCCTCGTACACGGGGTGAGTGGCCATCAGCACTCACCTTGCGCGGACGGGACCCCCGATCTGTGATCAGAGTGAGTGGTCATCGCGGGCAGCATACGGCGGCGGCTCCCCGGTCGGCCACGCAATTACGCGGCGGCCCGCACGTGACGGGGATCACCTCGGCCGAGTGCAGCGTTCCGTCGCTCCCAGGGCCTTTTCCCAGGTGTAGGCAGCCGGGGAGAGCGGGGACCGTGGGAACCGAGGGAACGGAGCAGGCTCGGGCCGGTGAGTACGACGAGTTCGTGGCGGCCCGCTGGTCGGGGTTGTTCCATCTGGCCCGTCTGCTCACCGGTGGCGACCGGCATCGGGCCGAGGATCTGTTGCAGGAGTCCTTGGTCAAACTGTGGTTCGTCTGGCCGAAGATCGCCGACGAGGCACCGGAGGCGTACGTCCGCAAGGTGCTGGCGCGTGCCGCCGCGCGCTCGGCACGGCGCCGCTGGTGGGGCGAGCGCCCCGTCGAGGATCTGCCCGAGGTCGCGGCGGCCGGCGACCTGTCGGCGGCCGTCGCCGAGCGGTCCCGTCTGGAGGCCGCGCTCGCCCTGCTGACCCCGCGCCAACGGGCCGCGGTCGTCCTGCGCTACTACCAGGACCTGCCCGACCGGCAGGTGGCCGAGGTGCTGGGGTGCCCGGTGGGCACGGCCCGGTCGCACGCGGCACGCGGTGTGGCCCGGCTGCGCCGGCTGCTGACCGACGTCATCGAGCCGGTGGGGTGAGGGAGAAGCCATGGATCACTTCGAGCGGCAGCTGACGCAGTTGATGCACGGCGAACGGGAACCGGCGGCCTTCGAGCCCAGGCACCGGGACCGGCTGCGGGCCGGTGTGCAGGCCCGGCGGCGGGCCCGCGCGGCCCGGCGGGCGGCCGGGGGTGTCCTCGCGGCCGCGGGGCTCGGCCTCGGTCTCTTCCTGTGGCCCCATTCCGGCGTTCGTGGCGAGCCCGGCGCGCCCCACCCGTGGCCCGCGACCAGCCCCGGCCCGAGCACGGGCACGACACCGGGGCCGAGCCTCTCCCCCACCGCACCGGTCACCGGCGCCACGACCTCGGCCCTGCCACCCGAGGACACCTCCACGCCCTCGGCCCCCGTCTCGGCCACGAACGGTCACTCGGCCTCGTCGACGCCGTCCGGGACGACCACCAAGGATTCGGGCGCGACCTCGTCGGAGAGCGCGTCCACGGACACGTCCGGGGACTCCACGCCCACCTCGTCCCCTCCGTCGCCGCCCGTGACCGAGGGAGCCGACCCGTCGACCTCGGCCGGCTCGGCCGGATAGCGAGCAGCCCTCCGTCTCTCATCCCACCCCGCCGGGTGTGCCTTCGGCGCGCCCCGAGAACGAGTACGAATGCGAAAAAACATCATGAAACGCACTCAGTTCATGTCTCCCAAAGCCACCTCGCCGACCCCGGCTCCCCCACTCCCGACCTACCACGACGAGCCGGTCCTGGACCTGGCCGTGCCGGTGTTCAACGAGGAGACCGACCTGGAGCCGAGCGTGCGACGGCTCCATGCCCACCTGCGGGAGACGTTCCCGTACCCCTTCCGTATCACCGTCGCCGACAACGCCAGCACGGACGCCACCCCGCTGATCGCCGCCCGGCTCGCCGGTGAACTGCCCGAGGTGGAGTGGATACGGCTGGCCGAGAAGGGGCGCGGCCGGGCGCTGCGGGCCGCCTGGTCACGATCGCGGGCACCTGTCCTCGCCTATCTCGACGTGGACCTGTCGACCGGGCTCGCGGCGCTGCTGCCGCTCGTCGCCCCCCTGCTCTCGGGCCACTCCGACCTGGCCATCGGCACCCGGCTGACGCCCGGCTCCCGAGTGGTGCGCGGCCCCCGGCGGGAGATCGTCTCCCGCTGCTACAACGTCCTGCTGCGCTGCACCCTTTCGGTCCGGTTCTCGGACGCGCAGTGCGGTTTCAAGGCGGTACGCCGGGACGCCGCCGAGCGGCTGCTGCCGCTGGTGCGGGACTCCGGCTGGTTCTTCGACACCGAGTTGCTGGTCGTCGCCGAGCGGGCCGGGCTGCGCATCCACGAGGTGCCGGTCGACTGGGTGGACGACCCGGACAGCCGGGTCGCGCTGCTGTCCACCGCGGTGGCCGATCTGCGCGGTGTCGCGAGGGTCGGCTGGGCACTGGCCCGGGGCGCGCTGCCGACGGCCCGGCGAGAACGGCGGTCCGCGACACCGGCGGTCGTCACGGCTCTCGGGCATCTCCTGCTGTACGCGGCCGTACGCCCGGTCACCGGCGAGCAGGTAGCCAACTCCCTCTCGCTGCTTGCCTGTTGGACTCTCGCCCAGACGGCCCTCGGCGCGCTTCCACTGCCCGCCCTGGCCGTCCGGCTGGCCCTCTCCGCCGGCTCGCTCGCCGCCCTGCGGTACACCGTGCCCGCCGCCGGGCACCGCGCCGAACTCGCCGTACTGGCCGCCGCCCATCTGGCCCTCATGCCGGCGCTGTTGCCGCTCCGGCGGAACCGGACGGAGTCCGCGGCCTCGTGAAAATGCCTGTGACGACACTCGTGACCATCACGCCCCCGGTCCTGCCCGAGACCCCCGCTCCGGGTGCTCCGGAGACCTCTGTTCTCCGGCGGTGGCTGCGCCGTTACGGCCCGGTCCTCGCGGTGTACGGGGTCCTGAAGCTCATCGGCTTCGGCTCGTTCATGTATCTGCTGGACTCGGCCGGGGACTTCCGCAGGAAGCATCCGCGCTTCGGGGGCGGCGCGCGCACCTGGGACGTGCTGGGCACCTGGGACGGCTGGTGGTACCAGCAGATCGCCCTGCACGGCTACCACCCCGCGCTGGTCCCGGTCCCCGGCGCCACCGGCCTGATCACCCTCCAGGGCAACTCGGCCGCGTTCTTCCCGCTGTACCCGGCGCTGATGCGGCTGGTCATGGAGGCCACCGGTCTCGGCCCGTTCGGTGCCGGGCTGCTGGTGTCGGTGGTGGCCTCGTTCGTGGCGGCGCTGGGGATCCATGCCGTCGCCGCGTGGTTCGGCGGCCGTCGGGCGGGGCTGGCGGCGGCCGGACTCTGGGCCGTGTGGCCGGGCTCCGGCGTGGAGTGGGCGGTCTACTCGGACTCGCTGTACGTGGCTATCGCCGCGTGGGCCCTGTACGCGGTACTGACCCGCCGCTGGCTGACGGCCGGTGTGCTGACCTTCGCGGCCGGGCTCAACCGGCCCACCGCCGCCGCCCTGATCGCCGCGCTCGCCCTGGCCGGGCTGCTCGCACTGCGCCGCCGCGAGGACGGTGTGGCCCGTCCGCTGACCGCGATGCTCGTGGCCCCACTGGGCCTGCTCGGCTACCTCGGCTGGGTGGGCCACCGGATGGGCGACTACGGCGGCTACTTCAGGCTCCAGTCGGCCGCGTGGGGGCACGAGTTCGACTACGGCAGGCAGACTCTGGACGTCCTGACGTCGGTCGCCGTGGGCCACTTCGGCTATCTGTTCGCGCTCCCGTTCGCGGACGTCATCGGTGTCGGTGTCGTGCTGCTGGACCTCGCACTGCTGCCGTTGCTGATCCGGCTGCGGCCGCCGGCGGTGGTGGTCGTGCACACGGTGCTCACCCTGGCGCTGGTGCTGGGCAGCCAGCAGTACTTCGCGAACGTCTCGCGCTATCTGCTGCCCGCCTTCCCGCTGTTCGTGCCGCTCGCGGTCGCGCTGCGCCGGGTCGGCCCGCCCTGCCAGTGCCTCGTGCTGGGCCTCGCGGCCCTGGCCTCCGGCTCGTACGCGGGATACGCGCTGTTCGAACTCGGGGTGCCCTAGGGGGTGTCCGGCGGCTCAGAGACGGAGGGGAGAAGGACGGGGCGCCGCGTCCCACGCCGGCACCGGTTCACCAGCTCACCAGCTCACCAGCCTCCGCCGGACGAGGTCTCTCCGGCGGAGGCCACGAAGAGCATCGGGCTTGCCGACCCCCTCCGGTTGCACAGCGCTTGAGCCCGCGCCCGGCCGGTCCGGATGGGGTCACCGGTCGGGATTGGCCATCAGGCCGATCAGGAAGATCGTGATCGCACGTCCGAGCGTCGCAGCGAAGGGCGTACGGAGGAACACGAGACTCGGGTCGGCGGCGTAGGCGGCCCGCACGGCCGCCGCCGGATGGCTGTGCGTCCACAACGCGCCGACGAGAACGATCGTCATGCTGGCCGCTTCGGCGGCCTCTCGCTCGCCGAGTTCGGGCAGGACCTCCTGCAGCATGCCTGCCAGACCGGCCAGACCGTCGTGCGCCGCCCGCTTGTATTTCGCGGCCACCTCGGCGGAGACGTTGTGCTCCAGGATGCCGGCCTGGGCGCTGAGCAATTCGCAGAGCATCTTCCGGGACGCGAACGATGTGGCCAGACCTGATGCCACCGACTCGGCTCTCGCGATCGCGGAACCCGTCCGGTCGACGCAGGCGGGCAGCTGATCGACCACCTCTGCCAGAAAATCGCGGGTCAGGCTCTCCAGGAGGTCCAGCAGGACCGCCTCGCGCGACTCGAAATAGCGCATGACGTTGGACTTCGCCAGTCCCACGCGGCGGCTGAGCTCGTTGAGGCTCAGGGCTGAGACCGGCATCTCGCTGAGCATGGTCGCCGCTGTCTCCAGGATGCTCCGGCGGCGGACTTCGCGTTGCTCCTCGCTTCTGGCGCGCTGGAACGTGTTCATATCCACATGTTACAGACCAGCGGTCCCTTGCGTAGAGACCAAGGGTCTCTTATCCTCGAAGAGGCCGCCGGTCTGTTAGGTGGGACCCGGTTCGACGTCAGATCCCACGCGTTCTCGGGACGGGAGGCCGGCCGGACATGCGGCGGACGCACCGTGAAAGCCACGGCAGCCGCCGATCACCCCGGATCGGTCTCCGCCCCCGAGCCTGCGTGACAGCCCCCCTCTGACCAACTCCTGAGCAAAGGAAAGATCATGACTGAATCCACCCCCGCGCGGCCCAAGGCCCTGATCGTCCTGTCGTCGGCGCGCCGGCTCCCGCTGAGTGAGCCCGTCGGCCACCCGGGGATACCGACCGGGTTCTTCCTCGTCGAACTCGCCGCCGTGATGGCGGAGTTCGAGCGCGACTACGACTTCATCCTGGCCACACCGGACGGACAGCTGCCGCAGCTCGACGTCAACGGGCTCGCTCTCAACTTCCAGGCGGGCGGAAACCTCGGTCCCGCCACCGCCCGCACCACCATGCAGCGTGGAGTCGAGCGCTTCAGCCCCGAGAAGCTGCGCCAGAAGAATCCGGACCTCCTCAAGCGTCGTGAGACCGAACTCGCCCTGGCCCACCGGCTTCTCGGCCGCATCCCGGTCTCCGACCCGCTTCCCAGGACCGACGCGGAGGCCACCTCCATCCGAGGCGATGTCGTCACCGGATTCGAGGCATTGCCCCAGCGTGAGTACCTGTCCATCCAGCAGCTGATCGAACGGCACCGCGATCCCGCGTCCGGCTTCTCGCTGGCAGACCTGGCCTTCGTGCACATGCCCGGCGGGCACGCCCCGATGGTCGACTTCCACGACAACCCGTGGATGGGCGAGTTGCTCCACACGCTGCGCGAGGCCGACGTCCCGATATCACTCATCTGCCATGCCCCGGTGGCCCTCACTTCGGCGCGCTACCGGGTCGACGGCGACGGGGAGGTCACGACCGATCTCGACCATGCCTTCAAGGGGGCACGGATCACCACCGTGCCCAAGTACGGCGAAAGGGCGATGCTCGGGTTCCAGTACCCCAAGGTGCCCGGCGAGCGCACGCGCCTGACCTACTACGTCGACGTGGCGCTCAAGGAGGCCGGTTACGACGTCAACCTCACCCTCAATCCCGCGGCCGCCAAGGTGATCTGGGACGCCGACCACTCCCTGCTGACCGGCAACGGACCCCAAGCCGCGGATGAGCAGGCCGCCCGCCTGGCCGAGATCGTGCGCGACCGGGCGCACAACTCCCTGTCGCACACGCGCTAGTGCCGCGTCAAACGGCGTTCGCCCTGTAGTGCCGCGCTATTTGAAGGCCGTGGCCGACAGTCGTCATCCGTCATGCCGTCCTCGTGGCTGAGCGTGTGCGGGTGCGAGAGATCGATCGGTGGCGCACTCATCGTGCCGTCAGGAACGTGATCGCCCATCGCCGGGCCGCCTCGCCCGCTACCGGGGACACACAGCCGGTACGTCGACCTCACATCGTCCGCAGGACCCGCTCGGACGCCGCGTCGCGGCCCGGCTCGTACTCGAAGCGTGCCGGCTCGGTGTTGCGCGTCAGCGGTGGTCGACGTAGGCGACGAGCCCGCCGATGGTCAGGCCCAGCGCGCATCCGCGGCGGAAGGACTCGTAGCGCATGAGCGGGGTGTGCTGGGCGTCGGTCATCGCGTACGGTGCGCGGATCCCCAGTTCCACGCCGCACAGGCACACGACGTAGCCGTGACGCAGGGCGGCGGCTGCCCACTCGGGGTCGTGCGGGACCCAGGTCCGGGAGTAGATCTCACCGTCGGGCGTCCGCAGTTCCAGCCGGGAGTAGGTGTATCCGTAGCACTGCGCCAGTTTTGGCTGTTCATCGGGTATCTCGTGCAGCTCCCATCCGGGGATCGAGGGCAGGTCGCAGAAGACCTCGGGCGGTAGGCGCCTCATGCCGAACAGGATGGCGCCTTCGAGCTGCGGTTCCTCGGGTATCTCGTCGAGCGAGGCTCCCTTCGGCACGACGGACCCGAAGTGGCCCACGCCCACGGCACGCCTGAACTCGAAGAGGGCAGTGGGCATGCGGGGCGTCTGTGCGGGATCGATGGTGACTGTGCCTTCCGCGGTCTCCAGGCCGCCCAGCACGCACTCGAGCTGCAGCGCGGGGTCGTCGCAGAACAGGATCTGCCCGAGGTCGTCGACCTGTTCGAACTGATACCAGCTCATCTCCTGCAGCCCTTCGGTTGGTTGCGGTTCCGCGTCCGCGAAGCAGACGACTCGATGTTGAACCATCCTATTGAAGGATCGTTGAACAATCCATACATTGGAATGCGTGCACCACCAGGCCGGCGGTCTCGTCGAGAGCAGGGGTGAGGGTGAGCGCGGAGGAAGCAGGCAAAGGGCGGACAGGCGTGGGGCGGCGGGCGCTGGTGGGCGCCGCAAGCACCGGCGCGGCGTTGGCGCTGTGGGCGATCGTGCGTTTGATCGGGCGCACAGCCTTCGTCGCGCACGCCCAGTGGATCGACGCGCTGTGCGCGCTGGCGATCCTCCTCGGCTCCGTGTTCCTGTGCACGTGCTGGTACTTGGACCTCCGGTGGCTGCTGTGTGCGGTATGCCTTTTCGGGGTGCTGATCCTGCAGAACCTGGAGCTGGAGCAGCAGGCACTGCACCAGCACGGGCGTACCGAACACGTCAGGGTCCGACAGATTCAGTGGTCCGCCGGGGACGGCATGGATCCGGGCGTCCACCGCTACACGGTCACCGTCATCGACGGCCCACCGCTGGCTCCGTTCGAGGAGAACGGGCTCATGGGCTGGAACTGGGTGGTAGGCGGCACTTACACGGTGACCGTCGATCCGCAGGGCAGTGCCCCGCTCAGGCGGGGGGACAAGCCCGGGCCTCCGGTGATCCAGCAGTTTCTGCAGATCCCGCTCGGCCTCGGCGTGGCCTTCGCCCTGTGGCGGCCCGCAGGGCTGCTCCTGCTCCGACAACGCGTCCCGTCAGCCGGACCCACTCAGCCATAGGGGGCTGTGATCGAGCGGCGCCGGGGCGCGGACAATCTCACCCGCCGGTCCCGGGAGTGCGGATGGTCGGCGTCGTCTCGGTTGATCTGGTCCCGCTCGCTGTCGTGACGACCGGCCTCAAATACGCCGGCTTATCGGGCTTTCTGTCACCCACGGCGGTTCCAGTCCTCGTGACAAAGCGACAATTGTCGTCCCCGCTGCCCGGCGGCCTCGTGCCCGACACCGACCGCTGACCAGGGCAAGCCCAGCACTTTTGTCAGGAGTCCTAAGCGACCCAGGACGGCGAAACCTCACCACGCACACCACCGCCGGCCCCACAGCCCTCGGCCCCACCTCCGCCGGCTCCACGGACGGCAACCGCTGACCTCATGACCGTTCCGGTAGCAATGGAGCGTCCGGCCTTCGGAGTTGGTGTGGCTCTCTCCCCCCTTGGGGCCACGCCTTTCACATAATGCGGCGCCTGCCAGGGGCGACCGGTCACGGGCGACGCCTGCGTCGAGCAGTTCGGCCTGTGGAAGTAGGACATCGGCCTGATCGCCGCCGAGTGCCTTCTGTCTCCGGCAGCCAATCGCTGCCGGCGGGGCATAAATGCTGGGGCGGTCGTCGCCGGGTCGGCGTGGTACTTCTCCTCGAATTCGACGGAACTGAGATGACCGAGCCTTTCTGGATGCGGCGGGGATTGCGAAAGCCGTCGACGTATTCGAAGAGGGCGAGGTTCGCCTCGGCCCAGGGGGTGAAGACGCGGCCGCGGGGAAGCTCGTCCTGGACGAGCCGATAGGTTTTGAGCCGCGCCCGGTCGGTGTTGGCTCAATAATCCAGGCCGCGTGTTGGCTTCAATGCCCCAGGCCGCGTGTGGTTGTATCGCGGCATCGAAGGTGATGGTGATGGCGATTAGCCCACCAGGCTAATCGGGCGCCGGTCCGCACTTTCTGTTTCAACCCCTGCCTCCTCCGACGCGCAGACCTCGATGCCGGCTGATGGCGGACGTCTACTCCAGTAGGGTGAATACGTTTCATGAAAGACAGCGACGAAAACGAGCGTACGGGGCGACCACGCGGGATCCTGAGTAGGCGACGCCTCTTTCAAGGGACAGCGGGCACTTTCGGTGCCGCTCTGGCATCCGCCGGCATCTACGAGTTGATCGACACCATTGCAGAACCACCATCCCGGCCCACTGCCACCGACAGCCCGCCCAGCCAGGAACAATATATCCTGCAGAACGAGCAAGTGGTCATGGTCAATGGCTCGGGTGTGAAGAGCAGCGATGGCAAGATTGCGGTCCGGGTGCCGGCCCTGCACGATCATGTCATTACCGCAAGGCTGAATGTGTCGGCGAATGCCAAGGCGTTGCAGGAGGCGCAGCACCACCTCGAGTCCGTCCTCCTGGATTTGGAACGACAGTTCCCGCCCACTCCCACAGGAGTGGGCATCACGGTAGCCTGGGGACTTCCCTACTTCCACCACTACATCCCGACCCTGGGAAAGACGTCGGACTTCTTCAGAGCGGGAACCTCCTACCCTGCGTATCTGCCGGTCGATTTGGAGACCTCCAAGAAGGAGGGCCGTACCGTATATGCGGTGCAGGAGGCCAGGACGTTCCCCAGCGACCAGCCCCCGCCCGGCTTCGGACCGGTCCGCCTGGAACAGAACGACGTGGCCGTGCTGCTCCGCAGTGACTCGCTCGCCTATATCAAAGCGGCCAGCAACACCCTTTTCGGGGCTGGAAGCAACCGGGCGGGCAGCCTGTTCAAGGTGACGAGTATCCGCCAGGGATTCTCCGGGGGCGGTTTCTACGGGCAACAGGGCCTGCCGAGCAAGCTGGCGCTGGCAGCCGACATCCCCGGTGCGAAGTCGATTCCTCGAGTGGCACAGGGCTTCCTCGGCTTCGCTACCACCCTGGATTCGAATATGGGACCTGGCGTCATCGCCAATCTGGAGACCCTGCCCGGCCTCACCGATCAGTGGCCCAACGGGTACTTCAAGCAGGGGACCACCATGCATCTCTCGCACCTGTTCCAGGATCTGGTGACCTGGTACGAACAGAACTTCCCTCAGTACTCGGATCGCGTCCAGGCCATGCTCCATCCCGGCCTCTCACCCGCGCCCGCACCGGGTACGCTCGCCCTCCAACCGCCAGGTCAGAGTGAGGCCCAAGTGGCACAGGGGGTCCAGCGGTACCACGGGTACGGCCACACCGGGAGCATGTCGGAGGTGGACAGCACCACGTCGCCGCAGACCAGCAACTACGGGAAGGCCTATCCCACGGGTACGACCATCCCCGTGCGCGGCGATTTCGACACGCTGGACAATCCGTTCCACTACACATCCGATCCGACGGGAGACCACTACAGCAAAAAGCCGGCGGCCGGTTTGCACTTCATTCAGTTCCAGCCGACGACAGCGTTCTTCAATCTCGTTCGGCTCTCGATGGACGGCCACTATCCCGGTAGGACCCTCCCTGTCGCACCGCGCAGTTCCCACGCCGGCATCAACTCGGTCCTGAACACGACCCACCGGCAGAACTATCTGGTTCCGCCACGTCGTCATCGCTCCTTCCCGCTGGCCGAGTTCCTCGTCTGACACAAGCCGCGCGGCGTCCTGAGCTTCTCTCTCAACCTGAGACCCGTTGCCGGGGAGCCCACCGTGTCAGGAACTGCCGACGGGCACCGCACGGGTGGACGCTCCGGCTTCTATCAGGGTGCTCTCAACGGATTCGGGCTGCACGCACTGGCGCATCTGGCCCAGGCCGCCGTCGTCCGTGGATACACGACCGGTGCGGTCACCTCACCGCTGGTGGTCATCCCCTTCACGCTGTGGGCTCGCGGCCGGCTGCGGCGGGCCGGTGTCCTGCCGTCCCACACGCTCACGCGAGGCGCTGCAGGGGCCGGCGCCGGCTGCGGCGGCCACGGCGGCCGCGGCCGGGACGCACCTGATGGCGCGACGGCTTCTGCGCCGGGGGCCGGACAATGACCGAACCTGATCACTCACTTGGGGATTCGCCGGACGAGGCACGGCCTTCGGCTGATTCCGTGCTCCGACCAAGGACACACTGACCAGCACGAAGGCCGTGGGGGAGGTCAAAAGAAGACCAGGCGCGGCGCCTGGCACCCCGGGGGCGGGTCAGCCCTTCTTGACGGCCACTCCGCCGTAGAAGCCGATCTCCTGGGAGCCCTCCGGCGGGGTGGTGTCCGGGCGCCAGAACGGGACCTGGATCAGGCCGGGTTCGACCAGCTCGAAGCCGTCGAAGAACTGCTCGATCCGGGGGCGGGGGCGCAGGTTCATGGTGGCGGTCGCGTTGTTGTAGACGGCCTGGGCCTCGCTGCGGTCGTCGGCGAAGTCGTCCGTGGCGTGCGAGAGCACCAGGAAGCTGCCGGCCGGGAGCGCGTCGCGCAGGGTGGCCACGATCCGCTCGGGCTCCTCCGCGTCGCGGATGAAGTGCAGGATGGCGACGAGGAACAGGGCGACGGGCTGGTCGAAGTCGATGATCCGGCGGACCTCGGGGTGCTCGACGATGGACTTCGGGTCGCGCAGGTCGGCGAGGACGATGCTGGTGGTGCCGGCCCGGTTGAGCAGCGCGTCGGCGTGCGCCTTCACGATCGGATCGTTGTCGACGTAGGCGACACGGACGTCCGCGGCCGCCTTCTGGGCGATCTCGTGCACGTTCGGCGAGGTGGGCAGCCCGGTGCCGACGTCGAGGATCTGGCGGACCCCGCTGTCGATGACATGCCGGACGGCGCGCTGCAGAAAGCCGCGGTTGGCCCGCACCGAGATCCACACCTCGGGCGCGACGGCGGCGAGCTGGTCAGCGGCCTTGCGGTCCACCTCGTAGTTGTCCTTGCCGCCGAGCAGGTAGTCGTAGATCCGCGCGGGATGCGGCTTGCTGGTGTCGATCTCCACGAGGCGATTACCGTCCTGCGTCACGTGCGCTCCTCTCGATGACCGCCCCGGCCCCCCTTGGCACACCGACGGCTGGCGACAGCTTTCCATATCAACTTCGGTGTTCGTGCACGGAGTTCCGGCTGGGGACCGCACGGCGTCCGCCCCTGTCGCGACGTCACGGTCGTCACCGGTGGTGCCACCCGCCCGACCGGCCGGTGGCGTAGTCGCCCGACCCGGGCCGGCCTGGCTACCATCTGGCCCAGGTGTCCGGGCAGGTGGTCCGGGTTTGGTTGGGGGTTTCTCATGGTTACTGGTCGTGTGGTGCGGTTCGACAGCACCCGCGGGTACGGGTTCATCGCTCCGGACGGTGGCGGAGAGGACGTCTTCCTGCATGTGAACGACATGCAGATGCCGGAGTCCTACGTCCGCCCGGGCGTGGCCGTGGAGTTCGAGATCGAGAGCGGCGAGCGCGGACCGAAGGCGTCCGGCGTCCGGCTCGCCCGGGGAGCCGACGTCCGGACGCTCGGTCCTGACGACGACTCGCTCTGCGATCTGCTGAGCGCCGACGAGTTCACCCGCGAGGTCACCGAGACGCTGCTCGCGTCCGCGCCCACGCTCACCGCCGAGGAGATCGTGCGGGTCCGCGGCGCACTGGCCCAGTTCGCGAAGAACCACGGCTGGATCGAGGGCTGACCCGCCCACGGCGGTCAGGGCGGCCGGCTCAGGCCTCACGGGACCGGCTCCGCCCCCGAAGTCGACCACGGCGCGCCTGCACCGCGCTCGTCCCGTTCGCCGCGATCGCCACCGCGGCCGCCTTCCTGACCGCCCGCGGAAGCGACGCGCACCGGGCGCGGCGGCCGACATCGGCAAGCGTCAACGGGCGCGGAAACACCGGTGGTAGTGCTGTCGGCAGGCGGAACAGCCCTACGAACAGAGCCAATTGCATGCCATAGGCGGCTCCGCAGGCGCGGGCCCGCGAACATCCGGGGGACGGAGCCGTGCCCCCTGACTGACTCCGCGACGGACCCGGGGACCCCGAGAAGACCGATCAACACGGCGCAGGTGTAAGGCCGTTACGCGATCCGCCGTAGCGTCGGACGCCAGGCCGTCCAGCCGTGACCCCGCACGCGTCTCACCGGTCAACAGGACAGCGGACGCATCCGCCGGGCCCCAGCGGCACCTTCCGGGCCGTCGCCTGGCCACCGGAACCACGCTGTGCCGAGGGTCACACTTCAGCCGTCGAACTTTGAGTCTCGCCCTGCATCTAGTCCGCGTCGGTTCACCGAGCGGCTGCGGAGCAACCCCCCTCCGGGGCCGCCCGGACTCCGCACGCCGGGCGAACGCTGCCACCCCTTCCCGGCCATGGAGCGGACCCGGCGGAGCGGGATCACCCAGCACCTGCGCCACGTGGTGGCCAGTCCGGACATCACCATCTGGGAAATGACGACCGCCAACCCCGACGGCATCCCGAATCCCTGCCCCGCGAACCTCGCCTGGCTCATGATCCGCGAACCCGACAGAAGGGTCCGGAGCCTCCGCGTGGTCTTCCCGCGGCGGACCGCCGCAGACACCGACGCCTCGCCCGCGGCGGACACCCCCGCCGGTTCGGCGCGCTCCGCCGGCACCGGGCGGCCCGCATGATCAGGGAGACCGCCGAGGCCGCGCTCGCCGAGGACGCGGCGCTCACCCTTGCCGCGCAGGGCGGCGAGGTGGCCGCCCTCGGCCTGCTGCTCGAACGCCATCGTGCGGGCATGCGCGCGGTGGCGCTGAGCATCCTGGGACCGGGCCCGGACGCCGAGGACGTCCTGCAGGAGGCGGCTCTGACCGCGCTGCGGCGGATCGGCGACGTCCGCGATCCGGGGGCGGTCGGCGCCTGGTTGCGGATGATCGTCCGCAACGCCTCCCGCTCCCTGCTGCGGGCCACGGTCCCGACCGTTCCGGTGGACGAGGGACAGCCGTGGAACTCGGCGAACGGACGCTCGACCGCGTCCCGCGTCGCGGACGGGTACCCCTCGATGACGACCTCGGCGGAGGCCGGTACCTCGAGGTCGTCGGTCTCGCACTTGACGACGTCGACGGGGCGGCCGAGCGGTGCGCCGAGGTAGGCACCCTCGTCGACCTCGGTGGGTACGGTCATGCCTCCGACGACGGCGGCGCCGGGGTCACCGCCCTGGAACAGGGCGTAGGGCATCGGCCGGCCGAGGGCCTCCCACTCGCGCCAGATCATGCCGAGGTGCTGGCCGGGCAGTACCAGTCCGGTCATGTGCCGGCCGTCGATCATCATGATCCGGGAGATGGACCAGTTGGTCCACCGGCCGTCGGGGGTCCGGGCGACGATCACTCCCCAGGTTTCGGCGCGCCGGGCAGAGGGCCGCGGGACCGGTTCGAGCCCGGCGCCACACCGACCGGGCACGGACCGCTCGATCACCTCGGATCACTTGCCCCTTCATGTGATCGCGGTGTTCGAGGCCGGCCCGGCGCGTCGAGGACGCCGGACGGCGGAACGATCTCCTTCTTGAGGATCTTGCCGGTGGGTCCCTTGGGCAGGGCGTCCACGAGCCACACCTTCCGCGGGTACTTGTAGGCGGCGACCCGCCCCTTGACGTACGTACGCAGTTCCTCGGCGGTCGTCCGGGCCCCCGGCCGGAGCACGACCGCCGCGCCCACCTCCTCGCCCAGATCGGGGCTGGGGATGCCGACGACCGCCGCGTCGGCGACCGCCGGGTGCTCGTACAGCACACCTTCGATCTCGCGGGGGTACACGTTGTACCCGCCCCGGATGATCACGTCCTTCTGCCGTCCGACGATCCAGAGGTACCCGTCCTGGTCCAGCCGGCCGAGGTCGCCGGTGCGGAACCAGCCGTCCCTGATCGCGGCGGCCGTCTCCGCGGGGCGCCTCCAGTACCCCTTCATCACGTTGGGCCCGCGGACCGCGATCTCGCCGGCCTCCCCCCGCGGTACCTCCCGGCCGGTGTCGGCGTCGACCACGCGCACCTCGACACCCGGGATCGGGACGCCGACCGACCCGGGCCTGGGTCCGGCCCGCAGGGTGTTGGCCGCGACGACCGGCGAGGTCTCCGACAGCCCGTAACCCTCGAGTACGGCGCAGCCGAACGCGGCCCGGAAGTCGAGCTGCACCTGGACGGGCAACTCGGCACCGCCGGCGAGACACACCCGCAGCCGGGAGACGTCGTAGACCTCCTTGCCGGGCTCCCGCACCAGCCTGCTGTACACCGTCGGCACCCCGGCGAAGACCGTCACCCCGTGTTTCTCGACGATCTCCAGGGTCCGCGCCGCGTCGAAGCGCGGCAGCAGCGTGAGGCACGCGCCGGAGGCCACGGCGGCGTTGAGGGTGCAGGTCTGCCCGAAGGCGTGGAACAGCGGCAGCCCGCCGAAGATCACGTCCTCGGCCGTGAGACCGAGCAGCTCGGTGGCCACGATGTGGCAGTTGCCGGCGAGGTTGGCATGGGTCAGTTCGGCACCCTTCGGCTGACCGGTCGTCCCCGAGGTGTAGAGAACGACCGCGGTGTCGTCGTCATGACGGTCCACCATGTCCCCCGACGGCGGGGCGGAGTCCGGCAGTTCGCCGAACGAGTCGGGACCGACGACGACCGCCTCCGCGTCGGCCTGGCGCGCACCGGCGCGTGCCTCGTCGGCGAAGTCGTGCCATGCGAACAGCAGCCGGGCGCCCGAGTCGCCGAGGTGATAGGCGACCTCGCGGGACTTGAGCAGCGGATTCATCGGGACGACGACGCCACCGGCCCGGAGTACGCCGTAGTACACGAGGGCGAACTCCGGCACGTTGGGCAGCATGATCGCGACCCGGTCGCCGGGCCGCACGCCACGATCGCGCAGCAGCTCCGCCGTCCGCGCACTCCGCCGGTCCAGCATGCGGTAGGAGAGGGTGGCGTCCCCGAGGCGGAGCACGGGGCGGTCCGGATACGTCCGAGCGCCGTCGACCACGTGGTGTGCGAGGTTCATGTGAGCCGACGCTAGGCGTGCGGCGCCCGGAAATCACTGGGCCCGCGATACGACCCCGGGGCCTGAATTGGTGCCGCTGGAACATTCCGCGGGTAGCTTTGAGGAATGACTCCGGAGCATCCAGAAGCCGCAAGGCAACTGTCCGTGGTCGCGGCGAACGTAGGGTCACATCTCCCGGAGGTCGGCAACGACATCGGGCAGTATGTTCTTGCCGAGATCGCGGAACTCAGGGGCGACTCGGCCATTGTCAAAATGATGCAGGCGAGCGTCACGGAAAACGTCGGCACGCTTTTGCATGTCTTCGAGAACGACATCTCCCTGGAGAAGGTGGAGGCGCCCGCGGCCGCGCTTGAGTACGCGAGGAGACTGGCTCAGCGGGGCATTCCCCTCAGTGCGTTGATCAGGGCCTACAGGATCGGGCACTGGCGTTTTCTGCAGTGGTGTCTGGACGAGCTCAACCGGCAGAACGCCGACGACGAGCTGGCCGTCACGACCAACCGGCGCATGCTGCACGTGAGCTTCGGTTACATCGACCGGGTCACCGAGCAGGTCATCGCGATCTACCAACATGAACGGGACAACTGGCTGCTCAGTCAGACCGCGGCGCGCGCCGCCCGCGTGCGCGACATCCTCGCCGCGAGCGACGTCGACCTCAACTGGGTGGAACCCTCGCTCGGTTACCGGCTTCGGCAGAATCATCTCGGGCTGGTGGCGTGGCTGCCCACCCTGACCGACGAGGGTGCCGGACTCGCCCGGCTGCACCGGATCACCGACGAGATCGCCCAGCGGATCGGCTGCACCTCCAGGCCGCTGTTCGTCCCCCGGGACGCGATCGTGTCCTGGGCCTGGCTGCCGCTGGGCCCGAACAGCGTCGTCCCGTGGAGCGAGGTGTCGGACGTGCTGGAGCACGCCGATCCCTCCCTGCACATATGCGCCGGGAGCGTGGGGTACGGCGTCGAGGGATTCCGCACCACACACCGGCAGGCACTGCGCGCGCAGGAACTCGCGGCGGTGGCCGACCCGGTCCCCCGGTTCACCGAGTTCTCCACCGTCGCCCCCATCGCCCTGATGGCCACGAACATCGACGACATCCGCGCCTGGGTGTGGTGCATTCTCGGTCCGCTGGCCGTCGACGACGAGAACAGCGCGCGGCTCCGGGAGACCGCTCAGATCTTCCTTGACAGCGGCTGCAGTTACACCGCCACCGCCGCCGCGCAGATTCTGCACAAGAACACCGTGCAATACCGCATCCGGAAAGCCGAGGAAATGATCGGTCATCCGGTACAGAAAGAACACACGGATCTGGAGATCGCTCTGCGCGCCGTCCGGTACCTCGGCTCCGCGCTCCTGCGCACGAGCGCGGACTGAAGGACTGAAGTGGCCGCACGCTCAGGGGTTGTTGCCGAATCAGCGGCCCTGCCAGTGCGGTTGGCGTCGCTCCGCGAAGGCGTGTGCGCCCTCCTGGGCGTCGTGGGAGGCCAGCACGGGTGCGGTGATCAGGTCCTGGTCGGCGATGGCGTCCTGCTCGCTGAAGGCCCGCCGTTCGTTGACGACGCGCTTGACGGCCTCGATGGCCAGGGGTGCGTTGAGCGCGATGCTGCTGGCCAGATCCAGGGCCCGCGTCAGGGCCTGGCCCGGCTCGGTGAGCTCGTTGACCAGGCCGAACCGCTCGGCGCGCTCGGCGGGCAGCGACTCGCCCGTGAGCAGGAGTTCGAGCGCGATGTTGTGCGGGATGCGCTCGGGCAGCCGTACCATGCCCCCTTCGGGCGGCACGATGCCGTAGCGGACCTCGGTCTGGCCGAAGGTGGCGTTCCGGGCGGCCACGATCATGTCGCAGGCGAGCGCCATCTCGGTGCCGCCGCCCAGCGCGTAGCCCTCGACGGCGGCGATCAGCGGGGTCGAGATCTTGGCGCGGGTGATGCCGGCGAAGCCCCGGCCCTCGATGATGGGCAGGTCTCCGGCCGCGAAGGCCTTGAGGTCCATGCCCGCGCTGAAGACACCGCCGGCGCCGGTGAGGATGCCGACCCTGAGGTCCTCGTGGGCCTCGAGCTCGTCGACGGCGGCGGCGAGGGCCCGTGCGGTGGCCCCGTCGATGGCGTTACGGGCCTGGGGCCGGTCGATCGTGATCACGAAGATGCCGTCGATCTCCTCGGTCCGTACGGTCGGTGTGTTCGAGTCCGTGGTCATGACGTGTTTCCCTTCTGTCCCTCACGCTGCTGGCCGTGACGTTCCCTCGCGCCGTGGGACCCCGGTTTCAGCCGACGGCCGCGGCCTTGCGCAGCTCCTCGATCCCGGCGGTGTCGAAGCCGAGGTCGTGGAGCACCGAATCGGTGTGCTCGCCGAGGTCGGGGGCCGGGCGCGGGGGCACCTTCGGCTCCTGGTCGAGTCGCACGGGGCTGTCGATCGTCAGGTGCGGTTCCGTGTTGCCGTCGTCGATCGGCACAAGGATCCGGTTGGCGACGAGCTGGGGGTCGTGGGCGAACTCCTCGATCGTCTGGGCGACTCCGTAGGTGAGTCCGGCGGCGTCGAGCACCTCACGCCACTCGGCCAGCGGACGGGCGGCGAACGTCTTGTCCAGCACGCCGACGATCTCGGCGGCGTGGGCGCGGCGGCTCTGCGAGTCGGCGTAGTGCGGGTTCTGGATGGCTTCGGGATGTCCGATGGCCTGGAGGAACAGGGGGACCTGCTTGTCCTCGTTGGCGAAGGCCAGCAGCAGCCAGCGGTCGTCCGCGGTGCGGTAGGTGTTGGCGAGCGCGTTCGGCGGGTCGGTCCGGTCGATCGGACGGGGTGCCTTGCCGCCTACCAGTACGGCCTGCAGCCACATGCCCGCCGCCCAGGCGCCCTCGGCGACCAGGGACGCGGTGACACGTGCGCCCTCGCCGGTCCGCTCCCGCCGGTACAGCGCGGTCATGATCCCGGCGAACAGACTGATCGCCGTCGGGTGGTCGCCCGATCCGAACGCGTTGATGGCCGGCGGTGCGTCGAGCTGGCGCGTCACGTCCATGAGGCCACTGCGCGCCCAGAACGCGGTCACGTCGAACCCGGGCAGGTGGGCCTCCGGGCCCCCCTCGCCGAAACCGGTGACATCGGCGTAGATCAGCCGGGCGTTGAGCGGGGCCAGGTCGTCGTACTCCAGCCCCAGCTTGGCGCGGGTGTGCGGCGGGAAGTTGGTCACCAGGACGTCCGCCCAGGTCACCAGCCGCTCCAGGACGGCCCGGGCGTCGGGTGACTTCAGGTTGAGGGCGATGCTGCGCTTGTTGCGGTTGTCCAGCTGCCAGGGGTAGTTGACGCCCTCCACACGGGGGTTCGGTGGCATCCGGCTGAGCGACCGGTAGGCGTCGCCGGAGCCCGGTGGTTCCACCTTGACGACGTCGGCGCCGAAGTCGCCGAGGATGGTGGCCGCGGCGGGCCCGGCTATGAAGCTCGCGAGGTCGACGACGTGCAGTCCCT
Organism: Streptomyces sp. NPDC026538; assembly: GCF_055567535.1. Taxonomy (NCBI): domain Bacteria; kingdom Bacillati; phylum Actinomycetota; class Actinomycetes; order Kitasatosporales; family Streptomycetaceae; genus Streptomyces; species Streptomyces sp. NPDC026538. The sequence continues at coordinate 241,191 of NZ_JBVHQG010000008.1, read as the reverse complement.
GCAGCAGGGGCGTGTTGCTCATGACGACTCCTTGTCCTCGATGTGTCCTCGGCAGGTCGCGCGCGGCCCCCGAGGGGGTGAGCGCCCTGGCGGGGCGCCGCGGCACGCGCCGGGTCAGTGGTGGCCGGGCGCCACGGGCACGAAGGCGCTGTAACCGGTGATGTCGCGGCCGACGATCAGCGCCTGCACGGTGTCGGTGCCCTCGTAGGTGTCGATCGCCTCGATGTCGCACAGGTGCCGGGCCACGTGGTAGTCGAGCAGGATCCCGTTGCCGCCGAGCACGTCGCGGGCGTCGGCGAGGATGGCCCGGGCCCGTTCGGTGTAGTGCATCTTGGCCAGCGCGACCCGGGGCATCGAGTACTCGCCCTCGTCGAGGAGCTGGCTCAGCCGGAACTGCATGCACAGCATGTCGGTGATGTCCGCGAGCATCCGGGACAGCCGGTACTGGATGAGCTGGAACGCGGCCAGCGGCATCCCGAACTGCTTGCGCTGCTTTGCGCAGGCCAGCGCTGTCTCGTAACCGGCGACGGCGGCGCCGATCGACTCCCAGGCGACACAGAAGGGCGAGGCCAGCAGGACCTTCTCGGTGTCACGGAAGGTGTGGACGTTCGCCAGCCGGTTCGCGGACGGGATGACCTCCTGGTCCATGAACTCGCGGACCTTCTTCTTCAGGGCCCGCTGCTCGTCCGTGAGCAGCTTGTCGAGAAGGAAGCAGTCGGAGTACTCCGGTCCGCCCAGCACGGGCGGTTCGATCCCGGACGAGTTGCCGTTGGGGCTCGGGAGAGCCTGGCCCTGGCCGATCGGTGCGCCCGGTGCCGCCTTCATCTGCCGTTCCTTCCGATCGGAGGTCCGATGGAGTCAGTACGAACGACGCTAGGAGGGTGCGCGGGCACAGCCACTGGGCGCGGAACACCACGTTGCCCGCCGATTTGGTGTCCGGGTACCAACACGGAACACCCCATGTGCCGCGGTACCAAGGAAGCGTCGGAAACCTGGGCGCGCGGCCCGATGTGCCCGCCCTCCGGTCGGTCGAGGGTTGCCTAAGGCACACCGCCCTTCTCGGACCGTCAGGAGCAGTGATCACTCATGGCAACGCACAGGCCCGTCCACCGTGTGGCGATCGTCGGGACCGGGACGATCGGTGCGAGCTGGGCGACGCACTATCTCGTCCGTGGTTTCGACGTCACGGCGACCGACCCGGCCCCGACCGCGGAGGCGGGCCTGCGGTCGTACGTGGAAGGCGCGTGGGACACGGCCGCCTCGATCGGTCTCGCACCCGGCGCCTCGCCCGAACGCCTCGGTTTCACCACGGACATGCGTCGGGCCGTCTCGGACGCGGACTTCGTGCAGGAGAACGCCCCCGAACGCCCGGAGCTCAAGGTCAGGCTGTTCGCCGACATCGACGATGCCGCACCGCCGGACGCCGTCATCGCGTCGAGTTCGTCGACGATCACGATGAGCGTCATGCAGGCCGAGTGCCGGCATCCGGAACGGACCGTCGTCGGTCACCCCTTCAACCCCCCGCACGTCGTGCCGCTGGTCGAGGTCGTCGGCGGCACGCGGACCGCTCCGGAGACGGTCCGTGACGCCATGGAGTTCTACGCCTCGATCGGCAAGAAACCGATCCACCTGAAGAAGGAGTTGCCCGGGCACGTCGCCAACCGCATCCAGGCCGCGCTGTACCGGGAGGTCGTGTACCTGGTCCAGGAGGGCGTGCTCGACGTGGCGGACTCCGACGACGCGGTGTCCTGGGGGCCGGGGCTGCGTTGGGGCGTCATGGGTCCCCATCTGCTGTGGCACCTCGGGGGCGGCGCGGGCGGCATCCAGCACTTCATGGAGACCCTCATGCCGGTGATGGTCGAGTCCTGGGAGAAGTTGGGCACCCCCGAGTTCACGCCCGAACTCCAGGAGACCATCGTGAGCGGTGTCCTCAAGGAGGCTGACGGCCACTCGGTCGACGACCTGGCCGGCCGGCGTGACGCCATGCTCTCGGCCCTGCTGGCCGTGCGCGCGCAGCACGACCCGTCGGGTCCGACCGACACGGCGGCCACCCCGGACGCGAAGGAGGGAACGTGATGGGCGGGAACATGGCGGGCGGGAACATGGTGGGCGGCCGGGAAAGGCTGTTCGTGCTGGAGGCGAGTGGCGGCGGCCGGCTGTTCTCCGTGAACCCCGACGGCTCCGACAAGCAGGTTCTCGTCACCGGGTGCCGGATCCCCGACGGGGTGGCCGTCGACATGTCGGCCGGGCACATCTACTGGACGAACATGGGTGTGCCGTCGGAGAACGACGGCTCGATCGAGCGCGTGGACCTGGACGGCGGCAACCGGACGACGATCGTCCCCGAGGGCGCCACGCACACGCCGAAGCAACTCCATCTGGAGGCCACGGACCGGAAGCTGTACTGGGGTGACCGCGAGGGCATGCGGGTCATGCGCTGCGACCTCGACGGCTCGAACATCGAGACCCTCGTACAGGCCGGGCAGGGCGATGAGGACAGCCGCGACGAGACCAACTGGTGCGTGGGCGTCGCCGTCGATCCCGTCGGCGGAAACCTCTACTGGTCCCAGAAGGGCCCCAGCGACGCGGGACTCGGCAGGATCCTGCGGGCCGGACTCGCCGTGCCCGCCGGGCAGACGGCGGCCCGGCGCACCGACGTCGAGGTGCTGTTCGAGGAACTGCCCGAACCGATCGACCTCGAAGTCGACCTCAATGAGCGGACGTTGTACTGGACGGACCGCGGGGACCCGCCGAAGGGCAACACCGTCAACCGCTCCCCGCTCGATCCGCCGGACGGCCGGTGGACGTCCGAGATCCTTCTCACCCACCTCATGGAGGGCATCGGCATCGCCCTCGACCCGGACGGCGACCACATGTATGTGACCGACCTGGCCGGGAGCGTCTACGCGGCCGGCCTCGACGGATCGGACCGGAAGGAGATCCTCGCCGCACAGGGCAACCTCACGGGCATCGCCCGCGCCGTGCTGCACGCCTAGGGCCGTCAGGACGCGAACGGCACCTGTGCCGACGGGGCGTCGCTCCTCCCGAAGGGATGGCGCCACAGCCCCTCCGCGGCCAGGCGGGGAAGCACCCCTTCCCCGAACCAGTACGCCTCCTCCAGATGTGGATACCCGGACAGCACGAACTCCTCGATGCCGAGGGCCGCGTACTCCTTGATGCGCGCGGCGACCTCCTCGTGCGAGCCGACCAGGGCGGTGCCCGCGCCGCCGCGCACCAGCCCGATGCCCGCCCAGAGGTTGGGATGGATCTCCAGCGCGTCCCGTCGGCCGCCGTGCAGCGCCAGCATCCGCTGCTGCCCCGCGGACTCGCTGCGCGCGAGCCCGGTCTGCACCGACCGCACGGTCTCCGGGTCGAACCCGTCGAGCAGCCGGTTCGCCTCGGCCCAGGCCTGCTCCGAGGTGTCCCGGGTGATGACGTGCAGCCGGATCCCGAACCGCAGTGTGCGCCCCTGCTCCGCCGCCAGCTTGCGGATCCAGGCGATCTTCTCGGCGACCTGCGCCGGCGGCTCGCCCCAGGTGAGGTACACGTCCACGTACCGGGCGGCGACCTCCCCTGCGACCGGCGAGGACCCCCCGAAGTACACCTCGGGAACCGGGTCCGGTACCCGGGCCAGCTTCGCGTCCTCGACCCGAAGGTGCTCGCCGTCCAGGTCGACGGTCTTTCCCTCCCACAACTTCCGTACGACCTCCAGGAATTCTCCGGTACGGCGGTACCGCGCGTCCTTGTCGAGGAAGTCGCCGTAGGCCCGCTGCTCGTGGCTCTCACCCCCGGTCACCACGTTGAGCAGCAGCCGTCCCCCGGTCTGCCGCTGGAACGTGGACGCCATCTGCGCGGCGAGCGTGGGCGAGACGAAGCCCGGCCGGAAGGCGACCAGGAACTTCAGCCGTTCGGTGTGCTGGCTGACCATGGCCGTGGTCAGCCAGGCGTCCTCGCACCAGGCGCCGGTGGGGGTGAGCGCCCCCGCGAAGCCGAGGTCCTCCGCGGCCTTGGCGATCTGGCTCAGGTAGGCGACCGTCGGTGGCCGGTCCCGGCCGGAGGCCGTCGCCGGGGTGCCGTGACCGCCGCCGACGACGTGGCGGCTGTCTCCGTTGGTGGGCAGGAACCAGTGAAAGGTGAGGGACACGAGGGGTTTCTCCGATCGAGCGACAGGGGGCCCTGGGGCGTCACAGCAGGCCGTGGCGGGGCGGCAGGGTGCCGCTGAGCACGTACCGGCCGATGTGCTGGAGCTTCCAGCGCGGCGGATCGTGCAGGGTGTGGGTGCGGGCGTCCCGCCAGTACCGGTGCAGATTCAGGGAGTTGAGCGCGGAGCGGGTCCCGGACACCTCGAAGAGTGCCCCGGCGACGGCCACGGCCGCCTCGGCCGCCTGCACCTTCGCCGCGGCCACGGCGATGGACGCCTCGGCGGCCGTCTCGTCGGTGAGCCGGGCGGCCGCCACGTCGACGGCGCGGGCTCCCTCCCGCAGCAGCGCCTCGGACGCCCTTGCCTGGAGGGCCAGTTCACCGAACCGCTGGATCAGCAACGGGTCCTCGGCGGCGGTCTCCGCGCCGCTCTCGAACCACGGCCGGCTCTTGGTCCGCACGAACTCCGCCGCCTCGGCCAGCGCCGCCCCGGCGATCCCCACGTCGATGGCGGCATGCAGCAGCTGGGCCACCGCTCCGTGGAGTTGCGGCCCCTGGAAGGTCAGATGGTGGGGCAGCACCCGGTCGGCCGGCACGGGCACGCCGTCCAGCCGGACCGTCCCGCTGGCGGTCGTCCGCTGCCCCATGCCGTCCCAGTCGTCGACGACGGTCAGGCCGGGCGCGTCCCGGGGGACGTACGCGACATGCAGGTTGTCGTCCTCGGCGCGGGCGAGTACGGGGATCCAGTCGGCGAAGAGGGCACCGGTGGAGTAGTGCTTGACTCCCCGCAGCACGTACGATCCGTCGGCCGCGCGCTCCAGCCGGGTCCGGATGTCCTGGACGTGCTTGGTCCCCGCCTCGGACTGCGCGTTCCCGAGACGGCCGCCGGCGAGCAGCTCGGCGAAGAAGAACTTCCGCTGATCCTCGGTTCCCTGACGGCGGATCACGTTGACGTACACGAAGTGGCTCTGCGGAATCTGGGCGAGGCTCGCGTCGGCCGAGCCGAGCAGCCGGAAGATCTCGGCGAGGGCCGGCGCGCCGATGTCCGCTCCCCCGTACTCGGCGGGGACGGTCGCGGCCAGCAGGCCCGATGCCGACAGGCGGTCCAGTTCGGCGCGGGGCAGGCGGCGTTCGGCGTCCCGCTCGGCCGCCCCTGACCGGAACTCCTCGGCCAGGGCCGCCGCGACGGCGAGGGCCTCCGCCTCGTCGGTGATGACATGCGCGGTCATCGGTTCAGCCCGCCGCGGCGAGGACGGCCCGCCGGCCGAGCGCGGCCGAGAACTGGTCCACGATCGGGTGGAGCGCCTCGGTGACGGCCGGTGCGAGGGCGAGTGCGCCGTCCTCCCGGACGGTGATGTCCTTGTCGAGGGTGAACCAGCCCTGGACTATATGGGCGGCGCCCATGGAGCTGAGCACCGGGCGGAGCGCGTAGTCGATGGCGAGGACATGCGCGGTGGAGCCGCCGGTGGCCAGGGGCAGCACGGTCTTGCCGGTGAGCGCGTACTGCGGGAGCAGGTCAAGGAGGGCCTTGAGCACACCGGAGTACGACGCCTTGTAGACCGGGGTGCCGACGACGACCCCGTCGGCGCGGGCGAACAGCTCGGTCGCCTCGACGATCGCCGGGTGCCGGAAGTCCGCTCCGAGCAGCGCCTCGGCGGGGACGGTGCGGATGTCGAGCGGGATGACCTCGTGCCCGTGGGCGATCAGCCGCTGGTCCAGATGGCGCAGCAGCCGGGCGGTGCGCGAGGAGGCGGAGGGGCTGCCGGAGACGGAGAGGACGGTGGCCATGAGTGCCTCTTTCTGGGAGCCCGGGTACCCGTACGGGACGGGCGCCCGGCGGGGGACGGTCAGGCGTGGGCCGGGGCGGGCTCGGGCGCGCGGTCCGGGAGCCCGGCCTCCAGTTCGCGGACCAGGGGCAGCACGCGCTTGCCGAAGTACTCGACCTCCTCGTGGTAGTGAAGGAAGCCGAGCAGAAAGAGGTCGACACCGAGTTGCTTGTAGGCGACGATGCGCTCGGCGATCTGCTCGGGGGTGCCGATCAGCCCGGTGCGGAAACCGTCGTTGTACTGGACGAGGTCCTCGAAGGTGGAGTCCTGCCACATGCCCTTGCCGTCCGCGCTCGACTGGCCGGCCTGCTGCACAGCCGCTCCGAAGCCCTCGACGGCCTCGCTGTCGGCCTTGGCGATGATCTCGCGGAGGGTGTCGCGGGCCTCGGCCTCGGTGTCACGGGCGATGAGGAAGCCGTTGAGACCGAACCTCGGTGGCGTACGGCCTGTTGCGGCGGCGGACTTGCGGACGTCGTTGATCTGCTCGGTCACCCCGTCGAAGTCCTTGCCGTTGGAGAAGTACCAGTCGGAGACGCGGCCGGCCATGGCGCGCGCGGCGGTGGAGTTCCCGCCCTGGAAGATCTCGGGGTGCGGGCGCTCGGGGGTGTTGAGCGGCTTGGGCTTGAGGGAGAAGTCCCGCAACCGGTAGAAGTCGCCGGCGAGTTCGGTGTGGTCCTCGGTCCAGACCTGGCGCAGGGCGCGGATGAACTCCTCGGCCCGGCGGTAGCGCTCGTCGTGCTCCAGCCAGGGCTCGCCGAGCGCGGTGAACTCCCCCTTGAACCAGCCCGACACGACGTTCACGGCGAACCGGCCGTTCGAGAGGTGATCGGCGGTGGCACCGAACTTGGCGAGCACACCCGGATGCCAGAGGCCGGGGTGGACGGCGGCGATCACCTTCAGGCGCTCGGTGGCGAGCAGCAGCGCGAGGCTGAAGCCGGTCGACTCGTGCTGGTACTCGGCGTCGTAGCTGGCCATGTAGCGGACCTGGCTGAGCGCGTACTCGAAGCCGTTGTTCTCGGCGAGCACGGCGAGTTCACGGTTGTAGTCGTACCCCCAGTCGGTGCGCTGCTCGATCTTGCTGGTGACGAGTCCTCCGCTGACATTGGGGACCCAGTAGGCGAATTTCAAGGGCGCGGCGGGCATACGGAACTCCTGTTGCGAGTTTTACGGGCACACCGGAATTCAAGGGGCGCACCATGCGATCAATACGATCGACGCGATGGGCGCGCAGGCACGGTGAATTCAGGCGGAAGGGAGCGGAAGGCGGGTGCGGCGGATCGTGGGCCGGTGATCAGGCCGCGGCGCAACAGGAGGCGCTGGAGACGCGCGCGAGGTCGACGTGGCGTCGCCGCGTGAGGTCCAGTCGCATCTTCATGCCGTCGATGGTGGCAGTCGGCGTCGAGAGCCGTCAAGGAAAACCCGACCGGTCTCGTATCGCGGACCATTGAATTTCACGAACGTGTGACAGGGAAACCCTTGAACACGCGCCGAATGGCGACGCATTCTGCCGGGGTGCGGACCGAACAGCTGGAATACATAGCGGCCGTGACCCGGCTCGGCTCACTGCGCCGGGCGGCCGACGAACTGCGTCTGTCGCAGCCCGCGTTGAGCGAGACCGTCCGGAACCTGGAGCGGGAGCTGGGCGTCGACCTGCTGGAGCGCAGGCGCACCGGGGCGACCATGAGCGCCGCCGGGCAGGAGTTGCTGCCACGCATCGTCGAGGTGCTGGAGGCGGTGGACCGGCTGCGGGTGGCGGCGGGCGAGCAGCACCGCATCAGCCGGATGGTGCGGGTCGGCACGGTCAACGCGGCGACCGTGCCGCTGCTCATCCCGGTGCTGCGGGACTTCCGGGCCAGGCATCCGGTCACCCAGGTCGAGGTGGTGGGCGCGCAGCAGACGGAGATCCACCGGGGCCTCGCCGAGGGCGGTTTCGACCTGGGACTGGTGAACCACCTCGACGGCGACGACGTACCCGCCGGCTTCGAGGCCACCGAGCTGCTGCGCGGCCGGCCGGTGGTGTGTGTACGGCCGGACAGCCCGCTCGCCGGCCGGGCCGAGGTCCCGGTCGAGGACCTGCTCACCGTGGAGCTGATCGCCATGCGCACGGGCTATGTGATGCACCGCTATGTGCACCGGCTGCTGGCGGACCGTACCCCCGTCTTCTCGTACTCGACCGACGGTGCCGAGATGGGGAAGCTGATGGTCGCGGAGGGGCTCGGGGCGACGGTGCTGCCGGACTTCAGTGTGATCGGGGACCCGCTGGAGCGCGCCGGGACGATCGTGTACCGGCCGCTGGCCGGGGACACCACCGAGGTGGTGCTGACGCTCCAGCGCCGACGGGCCGAGGCGGTGCCGCAGGCGGCGCGGGATCTGCTGGAGACGTTCGTGCACCGCGCCCGCGAACTGGGCGGAACGGTCGCACGACGACCCTGACCCGCCTTTTCCTGGCGTGTGCCCTTTCTCGACGCGGAGACGCCGTTGGAGATCTTCCGCCGGTTGCTCGTCGGTTGGAAGGAACCTGGCCTTCACGGCCGAGGTCGTGTTGGACACCCTCCCCGACCCGGGCTGACGACGGTGACGTGGATCGCCACCGAATCCGTCGACGCGGCGGCACGTCTGGTACCCGCGCTGGTCGGCCTGGGAGCGGAGGCGCCACGACCTCCAACAACCGCTCGGCAGGCACGGGTTCCTCCCCGGGACCGCCGGCCACGCCGCCTACGGCAACCTGCGCTTCACCTTGACGCGTCCTGAAAGCCGTTGCCGTCACCCACCGGATGACCGGCGCGCCGATCACCGTACACACCGGTGTGGCGAACCGGTCGGGTCCGGTAGCCCTTCAGCGTCGCCGGTGGCGCGTGACCGCCTAGGCGTTCGCGGGTGCGGTGACGGAGTGCGTGGGCGGTCAGTCGGCCAGGCCGTCCGTGCGGGGCAGGGTGGCCAGGACCGAGGCGTACATGCGTGCCTTGATGGTGCCGAGGGTGTCGCCGGCCTTGCTCAGCTGTGCCTCGGCGATCGCCACGGCCGTGGAGCGCACGGCGTCCTCGGCAACCGCCTGGTCGACGATGCCCACGGCCGCGGCATCCGACCCGCCGTAGCGGCGACCAGTGACCATGGCCTCGTGCGCGGTCTGCGGCGCCAGGCGGGACCGGATCAGGGCGCACATGCCGGGCGTGAAGGGGATCTTGATATCGGCCTCGGGCAGACACCAGAAGCCGCGGTCCGCGCGCATGACACGGAAGTCGTGCGCGAGGGAGAGCATCGCACCGGCGGCGAAGGTGTGCCCCTGCAGGGCGGCCACGGTGATCACCGGCAGAGACAGCATGCGGGCGAAGAGCTTGTGGACGGAGGTGGTGTAGCTCTCGTGCTGGTCGGGGTGGGCGCTCAGCCACTCCAGGTCCAGGCCGTTGGAGTAGAACTTGCCCGTCGCGGCGGTCACCAGGGCCCGTGGCCCTTCTGCCTTGTCGACCTCGTCCAGAGCGGCGTCCACGGCGGTGAGCCAGTCGGGGTGGAAGCGATTCTCACCGTCTCCGAGATCGAGTACGAAGACGTTTTCCTGACGGTGGAGGATGGGCATGCGCTGCTCCCGGGGGTGGCGCCGACCTCACGGCGAAGCCGGACTCGATGACTCCACCCTGCGCGCTTCCCGCGCGGGAGGGAATCACCGACTCGCTTCCACCGGTATGACCGCAGCAGTCAAAACCCATACCCGCTGTCACCTTGCCGCCCCATCCGGACACGGCAACGGCACCTTGCCCCCTCATCGTGCGGGGAGGTGCCGTTGGCTTTTCCTGCCGGCGCTGTCGGTCAGCCGGGTCTCGTGCGCCGCCCGGCCGGGGGGCCATGGCCGGTTGCCGGGCGGTCGCCGGTGTTCGCCGGCTGGCCATCGCGGCGCTGGCGGCGCGTGACACCGGCCGCTGCGGGCGCCGTGCTCGTCACGCGGCTTCCGCTTCCGGTCTGCCGGGGATCGCTCCCCTGGCCCGCAGCAGAGCGATGTCGGCGGCGGCGAATCCCAGCTCGGCGAGGATCTCGTCGTTGTGCTCACCCAGCTCCGGGGCCCGCTTGGCCGGGACCTTCGGCACCCCTCGGAGACTGACGGGGTTGCTGACGGTGTACTCGAGCCCGCTGACCCCTTCCAGCGGGACGACGATGTCGTTCGCGCGCAGCTGCGGGTCCCGCGCGGCCTCTTCCGGTGTCTGGATGAGGCCGTAGGTGACGCGCTCCTGGGCCAGAGCGTCCTCCCAGTCGGCGAAGGGCCGGGAGCGGAACTCCGCGTCGAGCAGTGCGCTGAGCGCGGCCGCGTTCTTCACGGCGCTCTCGGCATCCATGAAGCGGGGATCCCCGATCAGCTCCGGGCGTCCGATGGCCCGCGCCAGTGCCGGCCAGTGCACCGCCGAGGTCGCCAGCATGATCCATCGGCCGTCCGCGGTCCGGTAGGGGTGGGTCAGCGCGTTCACCGGGGTCTTGCGGTCGTGCAGTTCGAAGGGGGTGCCGTGGGCGAGCGCGCCGGCCACCAGGGTTCCGGTGGCCCAGACGCCCGTGGCGAGCAGTGACGTCCCGACGTTGGCCCCTTGTCCGGTCCGCTCGCGGTGGTAGAGGGCGGTCGTGATCGCCGCGTAGATGGCGATCGCCGTCGTGTAGTCGCCGCTGCCCCAGACCGGGACGGTCGGCGGGGCACCCGCGTCGCGGGTGGAGGCCAGCAGTCCGCTGCGTGACCAGAAGGCGGTCAGGTCGAAGCCCGGCTGCCGGGCGTCGGGACCCGTGTCCCCGAAGCCGGTGAGGTCGGCGTAGACGACCCGCGGGTTCCAGCCCGCGACCTCCTCGTAGCCGAGGTGCAGCTTCTCGCGCGTGCCGTGCGGGAAGTTGGTGATCACCACGTCGGCCCACTCGACGAGCCGCTTGAGGATCTCGGTGGTGGCCGGCGCCTTCAGGTCCAGCACCATGCCCCGCTTGTTGCGGTTGGCGAGGTGCCACCCGTAGTTGGCCTCGGCCCGGGGGCTGGGCGGTACGGAACTCAGTCGCCGCTGGGGGTCGCCCGTCCCCGGCGGCTCGATCTTGATGACGTCCGCTCCGAAGTCGGAGAGCATGGTCGCCGCGGCGGGCGCCGCGATGAAGGTCGACGCGTCGAGTACCTTCAGGCCGGTGAAGACGGATTCGGTGGTCACGGTCGTCACCCCACGAAGGCGCTGTGGCCGGTGATGGACTTGCCGACGATGAGCGTCTGCATCTGGTGGGTGCCCTCGTAGGAGTAGAGGGCCTCGGCGTCGGAGAAGAACCGGGCGACGTCGTACTCGACGACGATGCCGTTTCCGCCGAAGAGTTCGCGGCTCCAGGCGACGACCTCCCGCATGCGGGCCGCGACGAACTCCTTGGCGAGCGCGGAGTGTTCGTCCCGGAAGATGCCCTGGTCCTGCAGCCGGGCGAGCTGCACCAGCATGCCCCAGCAGGAGGTGATGTTGCCCAGGCTCTTCACCAGCAGGTCCTGGACCAGCTGGAACTGGGCGATCGGACGGCCGAAGGCGACGCGCTCCTTGGCGTAGTCCAGGGCGAGTTCGTAGGCGCCGATCATGACACCCAGGGCCTGCCAGGCGACGCCGCTGCGGGTCTGGCGCAGGACCTCACCGACGTCCCGGAAGCCCTTCATGTTCTGCAGCCGGTTCGCCTCCGGCACGCGCACGTCGGTCAGGGTGATCTCGGCGTTCTGGACGATCCGTAGCGCGATCTTGCCCTCGATCTTCACCGGCTCGAAGCCGGGGGTGCCCTTCTCGACGACGAAGGCCTTGACCTTGTTGTCCTCCACGTCCCGCGCGAAGACCACCACGTAGTCGGCGAAGGTGGCGTTGCCGATCCACTTCTTGGCGCCGTTGAGGATCCATGTGTCGCCCTCACGCCTGGCGGTGGTGCGCATGCCGCCGGAGACGTCGGATCCGCCGTCGGGTTCGGTCAGGGCGAACGCGCCGATCTTCTCCATGGTGGCCATGGCGGGCAGGAACCGGTCGCGCTGTTCCTGGTCGCCGCCGTAGTAGATGGAGTAGAAGCCCAGCCCGTTGTGGACACCGAAGAAGGTGGCGCACGAGGCGTCGACGCGGCCCAGCTCCATGGCGAGCATCCCGCTGAGCAGGTGGCTGACGGCCGGCTGGTGCTCGCCGTAGCCCTCGTAGGACAGGGCGACCAGACCGCTGCCGCGGAACTTCTCGATCAGTTCCTGAGGCAGCTCGGCCTTGCTCCAGGCCTCGTTGACCAGGGGCTTGACCTCATCACGCATGAACGTACGGGCCTTGAGCAGTATCTTGCGCTCCTCGTCCGACAGCAGCGACTCGTACAGGTAGAAGTCGGCGGTGAGCTGGTCGTCAAGCTGAGCAACGGGTGCGGCGGTGGTGGTCATCTCAGTTCTCCTTCGTGCTGCGGTTCTTGAGCTGGTTCTCGTTCTGGCGGATGTCTTCCGGAACGGACAGGACGGCGAGCTGCCGGTGGTCGCGGGCTTCGGCGACGTCGGTGTACGACATGGAGGCGTACGCCTTCTCCACCGCCTGGGACTCGCTCCCGGTCCTCCGGGTCCTGCGAGGGTCGGCCGAGGACCAGGCGGTGGAGCGGGGAATCGCCGGGCGGGTCGGCTGGGTGGTGGCCTGACGGCGCGCGTCTTCGATCCTCATGTCACTTCCCCGTCCACTTCGGGGCGCGGCGCTCGGCGAAGGCGGTCATGCCCTCGCGTGCGTCGGCCGAGGTCATCAACGTGCCCAGCGCCTTGCGCTGTATGTCGAAAGCCTCCGACTCCGGCACGCCTTCGGCGGCCTTCACCACGCTCTTCACCGTGGCCAGCGCGAGCGGGGCGTTGGCCGCGACCTTGTCGGCGAGTTCGAGGGCGACGGCCGCCGCCTCGCCCGGCGGGGTGACCCGGTTCACCAGGCCCAGCTCTCCGGCACGGCCACCGCTCACGGGCTCACCCGTCAGCAGGAACTCCATCGCCAGGTGGTACGGGATGCGCTTGGGCAGCCGGATGACGCCACCCCCGCCGGCGATCAGACCGCGCTTGACCTCCGGCAGGCCGAACCGCGCGTCCGCGGCGGCGACGATCAGGTCGCAGGCCAGGGCCAGTTCGAACCCGCCGCCCATGGCGGGGCCTTCCACGGCCGCGATCAGCGGCTTCGTCGGTTCGGCTTCGGTCAGGCCGCCGAACCCGCGGCCGGGGATCGCGGGCGACTCGCCGATCAGGGCGGCCTTGAGGTCCATGCCGGCACTGAAGGTGCCCTTCGCTCCGGTCAGGACACCGGCCCGCAGCGCGGGGTCGGCCTCCAGTTCGTCCAGTGCCGCGGCGAGTCCCGCCGCGACGGCTGCGTTCACCGCGTTTCGCGCGTGGGGGCGGTCGATCGTGATCAGCAAAGTGGATCCGACCCGCTGGACGCGGACTTCCTTGGTGCTCATGACTGTGTTTCTCCTGATGCTTCGTGGGGCTCAGCGGGCTGCTGCCAGCTCGGCGAGGACGTCCGCGGTGTCCTGGCCCGGCACGGGAGCCAGGCGGCGGATCGAGGCGGGGGTGGCGGAGAACCTCACCGGGATACCGGTGGTGCGGACCGGGCCCTCGGTCCGGTGCACGACGGTCTCGATCAGGTGACCCTCGCGGACGTAGGGATCCTCGTGCGCATGGTCCAGCTCCAGTACCGGTCCCATCGCGATGCTGTGCTTCGCGCATGTTTCGGCCCACTCGGCCGTGGTCAGTGCCGGGGCGCACTCGTCGACCAGGACGGACAGGTCGTCGGCGTCGAGCGGGTCGATGACGGTGCCGTTGACCCGTGGGTCCGCGACCAGGTCGGGACGGCCGGCGGCAGCGAAGAAGTCGCGGTAGTTCTGCGGGTTGGACGGGATCAGGGCGGCCACACCGTCCTTGGTGCGTCGCGGGGTGTGGTGCTCCGCCAGCGACCGCGGATAGCCGGTGGGTCCCGACACCGGCTCGAACGTGTGCCCAGCGAGATGCTCGACCAGGTTGAAGGCGATCATGGTGTCGGTCATCGGGATCTCGACCTGCTGACCGTGGCCGGTCTTGTTCCGGTGCACCAGGGCGGCGAGCACGCTGTAGGCGATGGTCAGGCCGCAGATCTTGTCGGCGAGGATGGTCGGCAGGTAGAGCGGCGTGCCCAGCGTGCGGTTGACGATGTCCACCAGCCCGGAGGCGGCCTGCACGGTCTCGTCGTAGGCGGCGATGTCGGCGCGGTCCGAGTCGCTGCGGAAGCCCGCTGCCTGCGCGTAGACGAGGCCGGGGTTGGCGGCGGCGAGGTCTTCGTAGGTCAGGCCCAGTCGGGCGAGTGCGCGGGGGCGCATGTTGGTGATCAGCACATCGGCGGTGTGGATGAGCTTCACGGCCTGGGCGTGCTCGCCGTCGTCCTTCAGGTCGAGGGTCACGCTGCGCTTGTTGCGGTTGACGTTGAGGTGCAGCGGGGTCATGCCCGGGGTGTTGCGGTACTCACCCACCCGAAGGGAGTCCGTGGGGGATTCGATCTTGATGACATCGGCGCCCAGATCTCCGAGGATTCGGGCGGCGTACGGACCCATCACCACGGTCGCGAGGTCGATGACCCGCACGCCGGCGAGCGGCCCGGAGGTCTCTGCGTCCGCCATTTTCGCGTCCTTTCGTGCCTTGGTCGGCTATGGGAAAGAACGCTAGTCGCGAATAACGGATCACGGAATTATCGAGTTGCGAATATCGGCGTGACCGCAGCGGTCACACCGATATAGGTGGCCACTGGGAGCTTAATTCGGGCGGCCCGGGCGGAGATCGCCTCAACCGCGAATGGCGGCGCATGCCCCCGGCGTTCGAGGGTCCCTCCTGGGCGACGAGCGCGGAACCGGTGCCTGACGTGTGCGGGCCACTCGGTTCAGAGGTGGAGCGGGGTGCCGAAGACCTCGCGGGCCGCTTCGACGAGTTCATCGAGGTCGCCGCCGTGGGCCCGGTCGCGGCGCCAGATCAGCACGGTCTCCAGCCGCGGCTTGAAGTCCGTGCACGGCAGAACCTTCGTATTCGCCTTCGCGTAGCCGTGCATCGGGCTTTCCGGGTCCATTATCGTGAAATAGAAGGCAATCCCGCTGGAAACAATTTCAGCGATTCCACCGTACCCGGTGTCGTTCAATGTGATGCGTCTTTTGATGCCCCGCTCAGCCATTTCCCGGTCGAGCTGATCGAAATAGGCGAGGCCGATCTCCTTGGGTGGGACGACGAAACGGAGGTCGGTCAGTTCGGTCAGCGCCACGGAGTCCCGCCCGGCGAACCGGTCGGCCGGCACCAACGCTCCCAGCCGCTCCGACAGGACGGACAGCTGATCCAGCGCCGGATCACTGATCGGTAGATGGACCAACGCGAACGGGAGTCTGCCCTCGTGCACACCGACGACCAGGGCTTTGGAGCTGCCGGGCCAGCGCAGGAGCTCGCACCTCTCACTGACGCGCTCGGCAAGCGTGTCGACGCGCGACCTGAGTGCGGGGTGCACCCCGGGAGGGATGCCCACGAACATGGTGCTGCGCTCGGTCCGGGTCAGCTCGCGCAGCCGCCACGGAATGGAGTTGAACTCGTCCAGTACGTTCCGGGCGATCGGCAGCAGCGCCTCACCCGCGGGCGTGAGCGAGACGCGATGCGTGTCGCGCTCGAACAGCCGCTGGTCCAGCTCCCGCTCGAGGTCCCTGATCCGCTGGCTCAGCGGTGAGGTGGCCATGTGCAGTCGGCGGGCCGCCGCGGAGAAGTTCAGCTCCTCGGCGACCGCCACGAAATATCGCAAATGGAACATCTCCACTCAGTCACGGTAACCCCAGCCGCCGGTCCGTTTTTGGGGAGCAGCAGAGCACCCGAACCTGCCTTCCGCGAGTCGGCATGGTGGCCGCACGCATACCCAACCCTCGAACTATGTCGCCCCTCCACATGTGCGCCTGACCTGCATGTTTCTACCGTGTGCCGACACGTACCCGTCCCCACCGCACACAAGGAAGTGGCGCACATGGCATCCCAGGCACCCTCCGCTCCCCCACCCCCCCGCCCACCTCCCCCGCATCGTCGCCGCAAGCCTCATCGGCACCACCATCGAGTGGTACGACAACTCACTCGAACAGAGCTAGGACCAGCTGGTTTGGCTGATCTCGGGCGTTCGAGCCAGCACCGGGATCGTGCCGTGCCGGTAGAAACCCACTCGACGTTCCAGGACACAGCCTGTGGCGCTCCAACCAGGCTCGTCCAGCGGTTACAGCATGTGTTCCCCTTGCGGAAGCGGCCGGCGCAGCCAGCTTCCACCTGGGACATGTCCGACACGCCGCCGTTCCACCTTTCCGCGACCACGGTTCACACGACCGAGCCGTCCTGGTCCGTGAGAGGCGAAGACCCGCCACATGTCGCGTGTCCGTCCCTCAGCAAGGAGAAACGGCCTCGTGCAGCGCCTCGAACCGCAGTGGCAGGACGAGCTGGGTCTTGAGGCCGAGCACATCGTCCATCACCGACCGCAGCGGGCTGCCGGGGCGGTAACGACGGTTGGCCGCTTTCTTCAGAGATACTCGGCCACTGCGGTCTCGGCTTCTGCGGGAAGAGGTCGGAGCGCGAGACGCTCCGGCCCCTTCGTCGTCTGCGCGACGCCGTCGGCTCCTAGTCCCCGGTGAGCTTGAAGGTGAACTGGTTGCGGCCGTCTCGCGAGTAGTCCAGATTCTCGGGGACATTCGAGGCGTCGGCGACGTCGATGGACTTGGTGTCGGAGTTCCAGACGAAGTAGATGGCGCCCACAGCGACGTAGACGCCGGAGTGCTCGTCGCGGACGTAGATGGCGGTGGTGACCGGCGGGCCGTCCTCGGGCATGACGCCGACGAGCCCGTACTCCGGGTCGCCGGAGCGGACGATGGTGTCGCCGACGTCGTAGGAAGCGGCCTTGAGGCTGTACCGTCCGGCGGGAGCGCCGGTGAGGTCCTGGAGCCGGACCGCGACGGGCAGCGTGGTGCTCTCGACGACCTTGAACCGGGTCAGCCCGCCGATGTCGGAGATGTCCGGCTGGTCGAGGTCCCATTCCCGGTACTTGCCGCTCTGATTGCCGTGCTGCCAGGCCAGGACCTTGGCTTTCCGGCCGACCTTGACGGACTTGAACTTGTCGTTGAGTCCGCCCGGGTACAGGTTCTCGTCGGTTCCGACTGCGTAGGTGTGGGCGTCGCCCGTGTAGTTGGGCTGGGTGTAGAAGGTGACTTCTTGCTCGCTCATGTGCCCCTCTGGTGAGGATCGCATAATCACGCGGACGACACAGAGTTACCCTCTGATTACCCTCGGACACTGGGGCGGCTGGTTGTGAAGGAGCAGCACACCGGGTACGGAACGCGCTGGCATACGCCCTCGCTTCGGCCGGGCCGCCCCTGTGGCGGCGCCCCCTTCGGCTGAGAAAGGCGCCGAACGGGGCGGAGGCGTGAGGTGCCGGCTCGTGGCCGCCCGCACCCGAGCAGTGCACAAGCCGCTGCGGTCCGCCGCCAGGCCGTGCCTCCGTACGTCCTGTCATCACCCGTTCGGCCTATGCGGACCCTTCCCCGTGTGCGGCCTCCCCCGTTCGGCCGCACGGTGAACATGGCCGGCTTGCCGTCAAGTCTCAGCCGTGATCGCCAGCTTTCCAGGGAGGCGTCGTGATCGTGATAGCCCTGCTCGGCCCGGCGATACCGCTTCTCATCCTGTTCGGGCTGCCCGCTCTGGAAGACCACCTCTTCCCGCCGGCACCGCCTCTGCCGGAACAGGCGAACCCGGAACAGGCGCAATCTACGCTCCACACCCCACCCGGCCACCCTTGAGGGGCCTCGGGCTTCGAGGTTCAGGACGGCCTGAGCGGACGTGCGGCGCGGAGAAAGATCGCATGCGGCCCTCTACGGCCGTCACCCGACACACCAACCGCTGATTCCGGGGTGGAACAACGGGTTACTCCGAGCTGGGACGTCAGTGGCAGGGGTCAGGTTGGACGTGAGGGGACGGGCTGTGGTTTTCGGGGGAGACGAGGGGCGCGGGGACGGCGCCGTGGCGGCGTTGGCGTCGGCTGTACTCGGTGATGGCCTGCCACAGGTCACGTCGGTCGTTGTCGGGCCAGTAGCCGGGGGTGAAGTACAGCTCTGCGTAGGTGGCGTGCCAGGGAAGGAAGTTGGAGGTGCGCTGCTCGTTGCCGGTGCGCCACAGCAAGTCCACGTCCGGCATGTCGGGGTGGGGCAGATGGCGAGCGAAATCGTCCTCGCCGAGGAGGTGGGGGTCTACTTCACCTTCTCGGGCTGCATGGGCGAGTGCCGCGGCGGCCCGGGCAATCTCGTCGCGTCCGCCGTAGTTGATGCAGATAGTGAGTGTCAGTCCGGTGCGGTTGCGGGTGCGGTGCTCTTCGCGCCTGAGGGCATGGACGAGTTCCTCGGGCAGTTTGTCGGGCCGGCCGGACCAGCGCTGGCGCACGTCCAGGTCACGGAGGGGGCCCTCGTCGAGTTCGCGTTGGACTGCCTCCAGGATCGCAGTGATCTCCTCTGTGCCGCGTTGCCAGTTCTCGGTGGAGAACGCGTAGAGGGTCAGGTGGCGCAGGCCGATCTCCAGGGCGCCGTAAACCATCTCGTGCGCGACGGCGGTGCCGACGCGATGGCCTTCATGGCGGGGCAGGCCGCGCTGCTCTGCCCAGCGGCCGTTGCCGTCCATGATGACCGCCACGTGGCAGGGCATGTGGTGGGCGGCGATCTGCGGGGGCCGGACGCCGTCGCGGTGCGGTGGCGGAGGCCGGAGCCCGGCGGAGCCGCCGGCTGCCGGGTCCCTCACGCCCACCGCAGGTGGTCGAGGGCCCGGCACGGTCAAGGGGGTCAGGCTCCAGGCCAGGGCCGAGCGGAGGCGGGCGGGCCCCAGCACGCGGGTGCGGGCCACGGCGGAGAGGCGCGGAGCGCGTTTCAGCAGGGTGGGGCCGGCCGCGTCGATGGCGTCGAGTTGGGCGCGCATCAGTTCTGCCGCCGTGTCGAGCACGGTGGCGGCGCCCGGGTGCATTCCTTTCGTCATGGCGGGCTTGGTTACCCGTCGGCGCGCAAGGGCGGTCAGCTCGGCGACCAACGCCGCCACGGCCGGACTCCAGCGCCCCTGCACCAGGTCCGCTTCCGCGCCGGGGAAGGGTTCCAGCGCTTCCTGTGGCACGAGGAGGTGGCCGTCGGCGAGGTCGGTGCTCAGGTCGGTGAGAATGTCGGTGAGCTGGGCGCCGTCGACGAAGTGTTCGTAGTCGGCTTGCCGGTCCAGCCGTAGCGTCATCGGCGCGCCGGCTTGCTCGAACAGCTGCCGTACTTGGTCGACCCAGGGCACGATTTCTTCGTTGCACCGGGCCCGCCACGCGGCCCAGTCGGGGAGACGCAGACCGTGGGCGTCGTCTCGCGTCCTGGCCATCGCGCCCTGCAGATTGGACAGGTCCAGATGCCATCGACCGGCGGTGTCCACCAAGGCGTACCGGATTGGATCGGTGCTCGTGCCCGCCCCCAGGTCGTGCTTCAGTGCCCTGGTCCACGCCTCGACGCGCGCCGCGCGCTCGGCTGGCTCCGCGCCGCGTTCGTCCCCCAGGTCGTCGAGAGCGTTGGCAGCCGCCCACAAGGTCCAGCACGCCGGGCGCAGTACGGCCGGCATCAGTTGGATGAGGGCGTAGATCCCGGGATCGTGCTGCCGTGTGGTGCGGCGGCACAGCCGGTACGCCGCCCGCAGAGCGGGGTCCTCACCCATCAGTGCACGGGCGGTCGCTCGGCCCCGCCACGCGTGCGTGGCCGAGTCGAGGGGTGCACGGGTGGGCTGTGTTTTCGTGCGCATCTTGGGACGTGGACCTCAGGGTGCTTCCGTGTCGGGCGCCGAAGCCGATGGCGCGACAGTTCGGCGCGGCGCGGGAAGGGAGGGAGCGCCGCTTCCCGGCACAGGCTCAGGGGACTGTGTGTTGACGGGCAGGGTGCTGCGGGTGCTGCGGCAAAAGCCCATCAGGGCGATCAGGGCCGCTCCGGCGAACCAGGTGAGCTGGATGGCCAGATGGCGCGGCACGGGGTTGGTGGAGAATCCGGCCGCCGTGCTGGCCTGCATGGCTCCGTAGGAGGGCAGGTAGCGCATGACCGGCTTGTCGGCTCCGGAGCTCGTGACCGGGTTCTGCAGCGCGAGGTCGATGATGCTGGTCATCACGATGGCGAACATGCCCTCGACCTCCCGGCGCAGCACCGAGCCGAAGCCGACGCCGAAGGCACCGTAGGTGAGCCCGGCGCTGAACAGCGCGGCGGCGAGCAGCAGAGGCTGCCGGGGTGTCCAGACCAGGCAGGTAACCGCGGTGGCGTAGGCGGCGACCGCAGCCGAGGCCAGAGCCAGTGCGGTGACCTTGGCCAGGACGAGGTGGGCGCGGGGGTAGCCGGCCATCGCCAGTCGGCGGTCGAAGCCGTTACCGGAGAAGGCGGCGGCGAACATCATGAAACCGGTGATCAGGGTGACCGCGTTGAGCGCGCCGCTGATCTCGGTCAGTTCGTTGCCGTGGGGGGCCAGCGTCTCCCCGGTGGCGCGCAGCCGCATGTGCGCCGGGGTGTCGGGCATCGCCAGGTAGGCAAGGGTCGTCCACAGAGGGACGAACAGGGTCACAAGGACTATGGCGAACCGGTTGCGGCCGTGCTCGGTCAGCGCGAATCCGGTGGCGAGAGCGAACCGAGTCAAGTGAAACCTCACGCGGCCACCGCCTGGTCCGGGCGGAGTACCCCGCCGTCCAGACGCCACAACTCGTCCAGGCGCTCGGTGTCGTACGCCAGGTGGGAGATGACCAGGACCGAACGTCCCGCATCACGCAGCCGCACAGCGAGATCCCAGAACCGCTGGTAGGTGTCCCAGTCGAACCCCTGATACGGCTCGTCCAGCAAAAGCACCTGAGGATCGTGCATCAGCGCCAGAGTCACGTTCAGCTTCTGCCGCGTCCCGCCGCTGAGAATCCCTGCCCGCTCATCGGCGTAACCGGCGAACCCCAGCACGTCCATAACCTGCTCGGCATACCGCAGATCGGTCAGACGATAGGTCCTCTGGAAGAACCTCAGGTGCTGCCGGACAGTCAGCGCGTCGTTGAGGACCACGTGCTGCGGGCAGTAACCGAACCGACCACCATGACGGACCGTGCCGCGTGAGGGCCGCAACTCACCGGAGAGGATCTTCAGCAGAGTTGATTTACCGGCGCCGTTCTCCCCGACGATCCCACACAACGTCCCTGCCCGAAGCCGTATATCAATGCCCCGCAGGACCACACGCTGACGGTAGGCATGATGCACACCCCTGACCTCCACGCCCGCCTCCCCCATACAACCGGACTAACCACGACCGAGATTCCCAACGACCATGGCGCGGAGAAGATACGGGACCCCATGTCAACGGCTCGACGTCGGTACGCGGCAAGCGCATTGGAGTCCGGATCGCCCGCAAAGGCATCGAGGCCAGCGAACGACTGGGGCGCCGTGGATGGGTGATCGAGCGCACGATGTCGTGGCTGTCCGGCTACCGCAGACTCAGCCCCCGCTACGAGCGCAATCCCCGCAACTACCTGGCCTTTCTCGGACTCGCCGACGCCCTGTGCTGCTCCAAGCGACTCGTCTGCCTCACCACATAGGACACGGTGTTAAGCGGCAGCGAGGACCTCAAAGGCATGGTGTCGCCCCGCCCCTGAGATGTCATCGACGGCGACACCGTGAGCTTCCCCGCATACAGTGGTGAACAAGCTGGTCATCGGGGTTCGCCTCCCGACTGCTTCCGAAGGTCCTTGACCCCCGAACCCGCCTCGTGTCACGACGCCGCTGGTCGGGCCGCGGCTCGAAGTCGCTGTAGCTGTTGCCGAACGGGTTGACCGTAATGCCGGGGCCACGATGGCGTCGAGCACGTCGGCCGGGAGCGTGACGCCGGTTGCGGGCAGGAACGCCTCCAACTGCTCCATGGTCCGCAGCCCGGTGATCCCCGAGGTGACGCCGGGGGGATGACGAAGGCGAGGTACGCCCATCGCTGTCCTTTCGGCAGAGACGTCACCGCCTTCTTACAGCCTCCCGCGCAGCCCGGCGTATGCGGCTCCGGGTGAAGCCGGGGCGCGTGCGGCGGGAGGCTGCGCGGGTTCCTTCACGCATGTCCGTCCAGCCCCCGAAAGCAGCCCTGCTTTGCCCTTTGCGGCTCCTTCGCCCGGTTCCGTTGCGGTCGGTGTGCTTGATCGCCCGGCCGTGTCCGTAGGGCCCGGCCGTGACGACGGCCGGGCCCTACCGGTGGGTGCTCGGAAGCGGGGTCAGGTCACCATCGGTACCAGCGGCCGCGGCCGCCGCCGGCGTCGGTGGAGCGCATGACGAAGCCGAGCAGCCACAGCACCAGAACGGCGACCGCCACCCACCACAGGATCTTGACGGCGAAACCGGCGCCGAAAAGAATCAGTGCCAGAAGAAGAACAAGCAGCAAGGGAACCATAGTTATCGACCTCCTGAGTCGCCGGATGCCCCGTATCCCCTCCTTCACTCCCCGGCTGCGCCTTGTTTGTGCAGGGAAAGCCGGGGCACCAGTGGTCTACGCGAAAATGGCACCCACGCTACGAGGAGGCGTATTCCATGACTGCCGGCGAGAAGGCCAAGGCGAAGACCGAACAGGCCGAGGGCAAGGTCAAGAAGGCTGCGGGTAACGCCGTCGGCAACGAGCGCATGGCTGCCGAAGGACAGGTGGAGAAGAGCACGGGCGACGCGCGCGAAGCCAAGGAAAAGGCCAAGGACGCGTTCAAGCGCTGACCCGCTTTCTTTCCTTTTGCTCGAAGGGCCTTCCCGCGTATGAGCGGGAAGGCCCTTCGCTGTATTCCGTGCCCAGGACCGGTTCCCGCCGGGCCGTCTTCCGTCGCCGACGCGAGCGCACCGTCTCGTAGCCAGAACTCCTGCGGTCAGGTCTGGGTGGCGGTGCCGCTGTCAGGGTGGACGGGGAAGATCTGGTCGAGGCCGACGATGCGCAGGACGCGCAGGGTGTGGGCGGGTACGGCTGCGAGTGCCATGTCCGCCTGCGCGGCGTGGGCGTGGTTGTGGGCGGCTATCAGCGCGCCGAGGCCGCTGGAGTCGCAGAATTCCATACCGCTCAGATCCAGGACGAGGCGCTGGCCCGGCCGGAGAGTGATCGTGGAGATCAGTCCACGCAGCTCGCCGGCGGTGAAGTAGTCGAGCTCGCCGAAGATTTCCAGGACGGGACCGGTGGCAGCGTCCCGGACGGTGATCTCCAGTGGGCTCATGCGCTGATTCTCGTCTGTGGGTCGGGGGCCGGCGCGCCGAGGGCGAGCAGGGCGGTGTCATCGTCGAGGCCGTCTCCGAAGGTCTGCAGCAGGCCGGTCAGAGCCGCGATGAGGGCAGGCGGAGGCTTGCCGGCATGGCCGGCGGCGAACGCGAGGAGCGCCTCGTCTCCGAACAGGCAGGTGCGGTCCTCGCCGGTGCGGGCCTCGGTGATGCCGTCGGTGTAGAGCAGGAGGGCGTCGCCAGGGGCGAGGACGGTCTCGGCGGACGCGAAGGGTGCGGAGGGCAGGACGCCGACGAGCAGGCCCCCGGGAGTGGGCAGGAAGTCAGCCGTACCGTCGGCGCGCACGACGATGACCGGAGGGTGACCGCCTGAGGCGAGACGGACGGCGACCTGCCCGGTCGTGGGATCGGGTTCGAGGACGCCGAAGACGGCGGTGCAGTAGCGCGGGTCGCCGCTGGCGGCGTAGCGCTGGTGGAGCACCTTGTTCAGGGTGGTCAGGGCGGATATGGGGTCGGGGTCGTGCAGGGCGGCGGCGCGCAGGGTGTAGCGGGTCAGTGAGGTGACCGCGGCGGCCTGGGGGCCCTTGCCGCACACATCGCCGAGGAAGAACCCGAACCGTTTGCCGTCGATGGGGAAAACGTCGTAGAAGTCCCCGCCGAGCCGGTCGGCATGTGCGGTGTGGTAGTAGGCGGCCGCCTCCACTCCGGGCACCGGTGGCAGGGTATCGGGCAGCAGTGACTGCTGGAGTACGGCGAGGGCGTCCTGCAGCCGGGCGCGATCGGTCTCCGCCTGCTTGCGCGCCTCTTCGGCCGCCTTGCGGCCACGCAGGAGTTCCTCCTCGTAGGCGCGGCGGTCCCGCGCGTCGAAGACGCTGGTACGGATCAGCAGGGGCTCGTCAGAACTGCCGCGTTTGACCACGGAGGAGACCAGTACCGGTATCCGGACGCCGCCGGCCTGCTTGATCTCCAGTGCGATGCCGTTGATCTCGCCCTGCATGCGCAGCAGCGGCGCGAAGTGCGTCTCGTGGTACAGCTTGCCGCCCACGGTCAGGAGGTCGGTGAACCGCATCCGGCCCACCACCGCGTCCCGCTCCAGGCCCAGCCAGTTCAGCAGCGTGGTGTTGATTTTCGCGATGGTGCCGTCCATCAGTGTGGACAGATATCCGCAGGGCGCGTTGTCGTACAGTTCCTCCGCGCTGTCCTCCAGCAGTGAAGCGAACACCGCATTCGAGGTGCTGCTGTCGTCGGCCTCGTGCGGGTCCGGGTGTTGCCCGGTACGGCACATCATCGCAAGTCCGCCAGAAAACTATTTATCACCGCGTTGGTGGCTTCGGGTGCGGACAGGTGCGGGCAGTGTCCGGTCGCGTCGAGGGTGACAAGCGTCGAGCCGGGGATCGCCTGGTGGACGAAGGCGCCGACCTCGCGCGGGGCGATCACGTCCTGGGTGCACTCCAGTACCAGGGTCGGCACGTTGACGCTCTTGAGGTCGTCCCGTGAGTCAGAGAGGAAGGTGGTGCGGGCGAAGACGCGGGCCATGTCGGGGTCGGTGGCGCAGAAGCTGTTCTTGAGTTCCTCGCCGAGTTCGGGGCGGTCCGCGTTCCCCATGATCACCGGTGCCATGGCGGCCGACCAGCCCAGATAGTTGGACTCCAGAGAGGCCAGCAGCTCGTCGATGTCGCCGGCGCTGAACCCGCCGCGGTAGCCGTCGTCGTCGATGTACCGGGGGGACGGGGCGATCATCACATGTGCTCCGATCCGCTCCGGAGCCATGCCGGCGGCCAGCACGCCGATCATCGCGCTGACGGAGTGGCCCACGAACACCGTGTCGCGCAGATCGAGCGCCTCGCAGACCTCGGCCACGTCCCGGGCGTAGCCCTCCAGGGAGGCGTAACGGTCCTCGGAGAACGCGGACCCTTCCGAGCGGCCGGAGCCGACGTAGTCGAACAGCACCACCCGGTAGTCCTCGGTCAAGGCAGGCAACGTGAGCCGCCACATGTTCTGGTCGCAGCCGAACCCGTGCGCCAGCATTACCGTCCGCCCATCCGGGTTGCCGGTGACGGTGACGTTGTTCCTGCGGGCGACATCCATCCCGCGAGTCTCTCAGGCCCCGCCCGTTCTTCCGAAAAGGTCCCTGATCCTCCACGTTCCGTCCGACGCCTTCACATGCCGACTTCGAAAGAGAGGTGCCTTCTGCCGCCTGGCGACCGGCCTACGGGTGGAGTCGACGTTCAGTCCCACGGGCTGAAGCGTTCGCTCCGCACCGCCGATCAACCGGGGCGTGCCTCACAGAAACGGTCCGCTGGCGCCAGACTGGTTCGATCGTGAGCCGGTCGCCTCGCCGTCGCGGTGTTCGATGCGGCGCGGCAAGGGCGCAACTGCCATGCCGGCAAGGTCGGCAACCGGGCGTAATGAGGCCCGCCGCGTGTGCGGCGGGCTTCCGAGAGGGCGGCGGCCGTCGGGCTCAGTGGTGGGTGAGCATGCCTTCGCGCAGCCGGGCGAGCGTGCGCGACAGGAGCCGGGAGACATGCATCTGGGAGACGCCGAGGTGTTCCCCGATCTGGGCCTGGGTGAGTTCCTCCACGAACCGCATCTGGATGATCTGCCGGTCCCGCTCGTCGAGCTCGGCGATCAGCGGGGCCAGGACGTGGAAGTCCTCGACCAGTTCCAGCGCCTGGTCTTCGCTGCCGATGAAGTCCTGCAGGGCGCTCTCGCCGTCCTCGCTGCCGCTGAGGGCGGCGTCCAGGGAGGAGGAGTTGTAGCCGTTGGCGGCCAGACGGGCCTCCCGCACCTCGTCCTCGGGCAGGCTCATCAGCTCCGACAGTTCCTTGACTGTCGGCGTGCGGCCGAGGCGGCTGCGGAGTTCCTCCGTGGCGCGGGCGAGCTGGACGCGGGCTTCCTGCAGCCGGCGCGGCACGTGCACGGCCCAGGAGGTGTCGCGGAAGAAGCGCTTGATCTCCCCCACGATGTAGGGGATCGCGAAAGAGGTGAACTCCACCTCCCGGGAGAGGTCGAAGCGGTCGATCGCCTTGATCAGGCCGATCATGCCGACCTGGACGATGTCCTCCATCTCCTCAGCACCCCGGCTGCGGAACCGGCCGGCCGCGTACCGGACCAAGGACATGTTCATCTCGATCAGCGTGTTGCGCGCGTAGCTGTACTCGGCCGTGCCCTCCTCCAGCACCGCCAGCTGATCGAAGAACAACCGCGACAGCTCGCGGGCGTCCTTCGGCGCCACCCGGGAGGGGTCGGCGACCTCCGGCAACCGGGCCGTCCGCGTGTCCACCACCGGGGTGCTGATGAGCGCCATACTGTTCCCCTCCCAAAAGGTCGAGCCAACCGCTGCTGCCCGCCGAAACGGCCGACGACGCCGCGGTTACCCCTTCATCCTGCACCCATGCCCGTGTTGCGTACGAATCGACCCCGATGCATCGCCTGAACGGAGCGAGGCAACCATGCTGCGGGGCGCGGGCGGCCTGAGCAGGGCGGCGAGACGTGGGCCACCGGCCGGCCGGCTACCGGGGGCGCAGCCGACCGGGCAGTGTGAGAGTGCATACGCCACCGCCCAGTGGCACCCGGGAAGTGATCGTGGGCGAGAAGACAGAGGGTGATGCGGGTGGCCTGCAGCACCGCTCCTTCCCCGTCCTCGTCGTTCCTGCTGTCGTCGGCGAGCCGTGCGCACGTACGGAGGAGTTCTGCGTTGTGCAACCCGGCCAGTTCTTCCCGCAGGTTCGGGCCGGCACTGACGAGGACGGCCTTGAAGTGGTTGATCGCCGGGGTGCGGGCCTTGACCGCCGACCCCTTGGCGAATTTGTACATCCGAGCGATCTGCACCGGTCCATCGCCTGACTCGGCCTGGTCGCGTGCCCACTCAAGAGTCAGACCCCGCCGCAGGACAGCACCCGCCAATTCTCCCCACACTCAAAGCCCCCGGCCCAAAACCGCAGACTTGCTCGATCCCAGCTCTGGAACACCCTGGAAGCGACTCTGGCCGACCACAACGGACCGCGAAGGTCGACATAACGTTCAACCTCGATACTTCAGCGCCCGGGAGTGCGTGCGCGGGCCGTCCGCCTCTCCCGGTAACGTCAAGGTATGAGTCACCCACACCCCGACCTGAAAGCCGCCCCGCCCCTGTCTGAAGGGGGGCTGCGGGTCATCGCCCTGGGCGGCCTGGGTGAGATCGGCCGTAACATGACCGTCTTCGAGTACGCGGGCAAGCTGCTCATCGTCGACTGCGGCGTGCTGTTCCCCGAGGAGACCCAGCCCGGCGTGGATGTGATCCTGCCGGACTTCACCTCGATCCGGGACCGGCTGGAGGACATCGTGGCCGTGGTACTCACCCACGGTCACGAGGACCACATCGGCGGCGTGCCGTACCTTCTGCGCGAGCGGTCCGACATTCCCGTCGTCGGCTCCAAGCTGACGCTGGCGTTCCTGGAGGCCAAGCTCAAGGAACACGGCATCCGGCCGCGCACGGTGCGGGTGCGGGAGGGCGACCGGCGCGGCTTCGGGCCCTTCGACTGCGAGTTCGTGGCGGTCAACCACTCCATCCCCGACGGCCTCGCGGTCGCGATCCGCACCCCGGCCGGGATGGTGCTGCACACCGGCGACTTCAAGATGGACCAGTTCCCTCTCGACGACCGCATCACCGATCTGCGCGCCTTCGCCCGCCTCGGCGAGGAGGGCGTGGACCTGTTCCTCACCGACTCCACCAACGCCGAAGTACCCGGCTTCACCACCTCCGAGCGTGAGCTGAATCCGGCGATCGAGCAGGTGATGCGCACCGCGCCGCGCCGGGTCATCGTCTCCAGCTTCGCCAGCCATGTGCACCGCATCCAGCAGGTCCTGGACGCCGCCCACCAGCACGGCCGCAAGGTCGCCTTTGTCGGCCGGTCGATGGTCCGCAACATGGGCATCGCGCGTGACCTGGGCTATCTGAAGGTCCCGTCCGGTCTGGTCGTGAGCACGAAGGAGCTGGAGAAGCTCCCGGACCACAAGATCACTCTGGTGTGCACCGGCTCCCAGGGCGAACCGATGGCCGCGCTGTCACGGATGGCCAACCGCGACCACGTGATCCGCATCGGCAAGGGCGACACCGTCCTGCTCGCCAGTTCCCTCATCCCCGGCAACGAGAACGCCATCTACCGGGTGATCAACGGACTCACCCGGTGGGGCGCCCACGTGGTCCACAAGGGCAACGCCAAGGTGCACGTCTCCGGGCACGCCAGCGCCGGCGAACTCGTCTACTGCTACAACATCGTCAAACCCCGCAACGTCATGCCCGTGCACGGCGAATGGCGCCACCTGCGGGCCAACGGCGACCTCGCCATCCGTACCGGCGTCGACCCCGACCGGGTCGTCATCGCCGAGGACGGCGTCGTCGTCGACCTCGTCGACGGACGCGCGTCCATCACCGGCAAGGTCCCCGCCGGCAACGTCTACGTGGACGGCATGGAAGTCGGCGGCGCCACCGAAGCGTCCCTCAAGGACCGCCTCACTCTCGCCGCCGAAGGCGTGGTCACGGTGGTGGCGATCGTCGACGCGGACACCGGAGCCCTCGCCGAGGCCCCCGACTTCCTGGCCCGCGGCTTCGTCCACGACGACACCACCTTCGAGCCGGTCATCCCCATCATCGAGAAGACCCTGGCCA
This sequence comes from Streptomyces sp. NPDC026538, assembly GCF_055567535.1. NCBI lineage: Bacteria > Bacillati > Actinomycetota > Actinomycetes > Kitasatosporales > Streptomycetaceae > Streptomyces > Streptomyces sp. NPDC026538. The sequence goes on along the minus strand of NZ_JBVHQG010000008.1, from coordinate 212,349 downwards.
CCGCAGCCGAGGAAGGCGTCGGGGACGCGCACCAACTCGAACAGCTCGTCGCCCGCGCCGTGGCGAACTGGGCGTTCCGCACCCACCGCCGCAAGCCCCTCATCATCCCGGTCATCATCGACGCCTGAGCCACCGCACGGCAGCACGATCCCCGGTTCCGGCCACGGCCCCGCCACCCCAGCAGGCCGGGGTGGCGACGTACTCCAGATGATGAGTCATCGGGAACACGTCCCATGGACTGGAGGCGCGAAAACCCCCAGTTCAACGGGGGCTCTCCCACCTCGGGGGTCTCTGGAGCGGCCGGAGCGTCCAACGAGCGTCACGGTCACGGCAGGCGACGGTGTGCAGGACCTCGCCCACCTGTACGCCGCCGTCACCCGCGACAAGACCACCGAACCAGCAGGCCGGCACGTCAGGTGTGGCGCCATGACGAAGGTGGACGAGGGCGGCCAGGAGCCGGTCCACGAAGACCAGCTTGTGTTTCGCCCCGGCGCCCACGGCCCGGCGACGGGGGCGCGAGGCGAGATCGGCTTGGTGTCGCTCGTGCCACAACGGCTGCAAGCCCACGGTCACCAGGTCAAGGCCTCCACCGCCCGTTTCCGCACACCTGCTGACATCGCAGCCTTCCTCACCCCCGACCACACCTGAACGAAGAACCCGTAGGAGGTTGGCGGGACGCCAGCCCCCTACGGGTTGTGACACGGGCTCAGCTCGGTTCGCACGACCCGGTCGGGCCGGTCGGGAGGCTGATGTCGTGCTGCTTCGGGCCGTCAGCTGGCCCGGGGTGGCACCGGCTCGCTGTTGTTCTCCGTTTCGATGACGTGGACGCACCGGTCGAGGGCGGCGGCCATGTAGCGGCGCCAGAGCGGGGCGAAGGGGCCGGCGAGGATCCAGCGTCGGCCGGGCAGCGGCTTGAACTCGTAGGTCCAGCGGATGAGTGTGCCCTCGCCGTCGGGGGTTGACGTTGAACTCGCCCCGAGCTCCCGCCTCGCACGTCGCGCCCCGAAGGAGCGAGACGCCCCGCGGGTCAACATCAGGCACAGCGGTCACATGCGTGTCACCAACTGTGTCGACGCACCTGAACCATAAGGCCCTGACCAGGGCAAACACTCCCGACCCGGACCACGTGGACGCCAGAAGACGGATCTGCCTACGTTCTCGCCGAACGTTTCGATCTCGGGGCGATCGACACGTATATCGTCGCCCGCTCTGCGTAGGGCCCGAACGGCCTCCCGGGGCGTCTCCTGGAGCACTACGGGCGAGTGCGTGGCAATGATCGCGATGCCGTTGCGGTCTCTCAGCAGCTCGAACCGGGTTCGCACGAACGTAGACAGCAACGGGGGGTGGAGATGCCCCTCCGGTTCGTCGATCAGGACGAGGGTGCGTTCGGTGGTGTGCTGCACCAGCCGGGCCAGGGTCAGCAGGACAAACTTGTGTCCCGAGCTGAGTCCATCGAAGGACGAACGCGCACCACACCCAGGCGCAGCGCTTTGTCCGTGTCCGCAGAGCCGAACGGCAAAGCCGGGTCGGCCCATCAGTCAGGTCGCCTACCGCGCAACGGCCCTGAGCCGATCAGCCCCAAGATGTCCGAGTTCAACGGAGTGTAGTCAGCACGGGAGCGGTGAGCACAGGTGATGACGTGGGCTTTTAGTCAGCACCAAACCAGCACGGGAGTCAGCACCGCACCGTCAAATCACCCTGAACTACGCGTCCCGGACGGCACTCGTTTCGACCACCAGCGATCCCCTGAACCGTCTTTCCACGAGCCGGCATGGTGGCCGCACGCATAGCCAACCCTCGAACTATGTTGCCCCGCCACATGTGCGTGTGACCTGCGGATTCCTACGGTGTGGCGACACGCAAACGTCCCCGTCACACCCCAGGAAGTGGTGCCGATGTCGTCGCCCGCAACCGCTCCACCGGCCCCGAACAACCTCAAGCGCATCGTCGCCGCGAGCCTCATCGGCACCACCATCGAGTGGTACGACTTCTTTCTGTACGGCTCCGCGGCCGCCCTCGTCTTCAACAAGCTGTTCTTTCCAGGCTCCGACCCGCTCGTCGGCACACTGCTGTCGTTCCTGACCTACGCCGTCGGGTTCGCGGCCCGGCCGCTGGGCGCGCTGGTGTTCGGGCACTACGGGGACCGGCTGGGGCGCAAGCGGCTGCTGGTGCTGAGCCTGCTGCTGATGGGCGGGGCGACCTTCGCCATCGGACTGCTGCCCACGCATGCCACGGTGGGCAGCGCGGCGCCCGTGCTGCTGACCCTGCTGCGGCTGGTGCAGGGATTCGCGCTCGGCGGCGAGTGGGGCGGCGCCGTGCTGCTGGTGTCCGAGCACGGGGACGCGCGCCGGCGCGGGTTCTGGGCGTCGTGGCCGCAGACCGGGGCGCCGGCCGGGCAGTTGCTCGCGACCGGTGTGCTGTCGCTGCTCACCGCCGTGCTGTCGGACGACGCCTTCGTGAGCTGGGGCTGGCGGATCCCGTTCCTGCTCTCCGGTGTCCTGGTGGTCGTCGGACTGTGGGTCCGCCTTTCCGTCGACGAATCGCCCGTGTTCCGCGAGGCGTTGGCACGGTCCGAGGCCCGCCGGAGTGCCGGAGCGCCCGAAGAGCCGCCGCTCGTCTCGGTGTTGCGGCACCACTGGCGTGATGTGCTGGTGGCGATGGGCGCGCGGATGGCGGAGAACATCAGCTACTACGTCATCACCGCCTTCATCCTCGTGTACGCCACCACGTCCGCCGATGTCTCCAAGCAGACCGCGCTGAACGCCGTGCTCATCGGCTCCGCCGTGCACTTCGCCGTGATCCCGGCGTGGGGCGCGCTCTCCGACCGGGTCGGGCGGCGGCCGGTCTACCTGCTGGGCGCGGCCGGGATCGGGCTGTGGATGTTCCCGTTCTTCGCCCTGGTGGACACCGGGCGGTTCGGGTACCTGGTGCTGGCGGTGACCGTCGGTCTGGTGTTGCACGGCGCGATGTACGCGCCCCAGGCCGCCTTCTTCTCCGAGATGTTCGCGACCAGGATGCGCTACTCAGGCGCCTCCGTCGGCGCCCAGTTCGCCTCCGTCGCCGCCGGGGCACCGGCTCCGCTGATCGCCACCGCTCTCCTGTCCGACTACGGCAGCTCGACCCCGATCGCCCTGTACGTGATCGCGGCCTCGCTGCTCACCCTGGTCGCGGTGGCCGCGGCGAAGGAGACCCGGCGGCGGGACCTGGCCGACGACGGCACCGGGACCGTGACGGCGGGCAGCAGGGCCGACGCGCACACCGGGTGAGCGTGCGCCGCTGGTTCCCGGGGATCAGCGGCGCTCCGCCGGTGCCACCAACCGGTGCAGGCGCAGCGCCAGTTGGATCTCCAGGACACGTGCGGGGCTCTGCCAGTCGTCGCCCAGGAGGTGGGCCACCCGTTCGAGCCGCTGCGCCACCGTGTTCACGTGGACATGGAGGTCGTCCTTGGTCCGGGCCGGGCTCATCCCGCAGGCGAAGTAGGCGTCGAGGGTGCGCAGCAGCTCCGTGCCGCGCCGTGCGTCGTACGCGACGACCGGACCGATGGTGCGTTCGACGAATCCGGCGACGTCCCGTTCGCCGGCGAGGAGCAGGCCGAGAAAGCCGAAGTCCTCGGCCGCGGCGCCGTCCCCGCCCCGGCCGAGGAGGTGGAGCACGTCGAGGCAGCGGCGGCCCTCGGCATAGCCGGCGACCACGGTGTCGGGCCGTGCGGCGAGATCGGCGACGGGCGCGGAGGCGCCGACGGTCACCGGCTGGTGGACGGCGGTGCCGAGGTGGCGGGCGGTGCGCCGGGCCACATCGGCGGCGGTGTCGCCGGGGTCGAGGGGCAGCAGCAGGACGGTGCCGCCGTCGCGGGCCGCGGCCAGGCCGTGCCGGGTGGTGGCCAGGTGGGAGGCGGCCGACCAGAGCCGGCGGCGGGCGGCCGCCTCGTCCTCGGCGGCGGCCGCCGGACCGTCCAGCCGGGCTGCCAGTACGACATGGGTCGCGTCGAGGTCGGCGTTCAACCGGGCGGCGCGGTCGCGTAGTTGGCGCGGGTCGCGGTCGCGGGCGTCGAGGAGGTCGTCCAACAGCTCGCCACGCACGCGCTGTTCGGCCTCGGCGGCGGAGCGGCGGGCCAGCAGGAGCAGCGAGGTGACCATGGCGGCGCGTTCCAGGGTGCGCTGGTCGACGGGGTCGAGGCCGGGGTGGCCACGCAGCACCAGCGCGCCGAGCAGCTCGCCGCCGGCGGCGACCGCGGCGATCCAGTCGGCGCCGTGCCGGACCGCGTGCCCTTCCGTGCGCGAGGTCGCCAGCGAGCGGGCATCCGCGGTTTCTGTGAACTCCACGATGCCGCCGAGGACTTGGGAGACGGCTGCGGCCACGTCATGGACTCCGCCGCCGCGCAGCACGAGTTCGGCAAGCCGGTCGTGGACGTCCGAGGCCCGTTCGATCACGGCGCTGCGGTCCTTGATGATCTCGTTGGCCCGCTCCAGGCCGGCCATGGCCGAACGGGTCTCCGTGAGCAGGTTCGCCCCGTCGATGGCGGCCGCCGCCAGCGCCGCGAAGGAGCCGAGCAGCGCGATCTGCTCCCGTTCGAAGACCCGCGCCCGCCGGTCCGCCGCGAACAGCACGCCGATGACGTGCGGCCCCAGCATGAGCGGCACCCCGAGGATGGCGACCAGGCCCTCGTCGCGCACCCCGGCGTCGATGGTGAGGGTGTGCTGGAAGCGGTCGTCCTTGAAGTAGTCGTCGGTGACGTAGGGCCGCGCGGTCTGTGCGACGAGCCCGCCGAGCCCCTCCCCCATGCCGAGCCGCAGCTGCTGGAAGCGGGCCGCGACGGAGCCCTCGGTGACCCGCATGTAGGTGTCGCCGCGCGCCGGGTCGTTGAGGCTCAGGTAGGCGACGTCCGTGCCGAGCAGGGAGCGGGCGCGCTGGACGATCGCCTGGAGTACCGCGTCCACGTCCCGCAGTCCCGCCAGGTCGTGCGCGGTCTCGAAGAGCGCGGACAGCTCGGCCTCACGCCGTCGTCTGCCCTCCAGCTCGGTGCGGACCCGCAGCGCGAGGAGTCTGGCCCGCTCCAGGGCGGCGATCCGCTCGGGCGGGCTGCCTTCGGCACGGGCGACCAGCAGCGGCTGCTCGTAGGCCTCCGCCGCGGCGCCCCTGGCCAGCAGTTCGAGGTAGGTGAACTCGGCACCGGAGAGCATCTCGGCACCCTCGGCGAGGGCGCCGACCGCTTCTGCCGGGGCCGGCCGCCTGGCGGACTGCACGTGATTGCGCGACATGGTCACAGGATTCCGCATCGCCACCGCGGCCCGTCGGGCCTGTGGAAAACTCGCGGACCGGCGGCTGCCGGCCCTTCAGTGGGCAGTCCAGCCGCCGTCGAGCACCAGCGAGGTGCCCGTGACGAAGGACGCCTGGGGACCGCAGAGATAGGCCACGGCCTCGGCGACCTCCTCCGGTTCGAGGAGCCGCTTCACGGCGGTGTCCGTGAGAAGCACCTCGGACAGCACCCGTTCCTCGGGGATGCCGTGCGCCTGGGCCTGGTCGGCGAGCTGTTTCTCGACCAGTGGGGTGCGCACATAACCGGGATTCACGCAGTTCGAGGTCACACCATGGGGTGCGCCCTCAAGAGCAGCCGTCTTGGAGAGTCCCTCCAAACCGTGTTTGGCGGCCACATAGGCGGACTTGAAGGCGGAGGCGCGCAGCCCATGGACGGATGAGACGTTCACGATCCGCCCCCAGCCCTGCCCGTACATGTGCGGCAGCGCGCCCCGGATGAGCCGGAACGGCGCCTCCAGCATCACCGTCAGCACGGTGTGGAAGACGTCCGGCGGGAACTCCTCGATGGGCCGCACCAGCTGGATGCCGGCGTTGTTGACGAGGACGTCGGTGCCGGCGGCGGCACGCTCGGCCGCGTCCAGGTCGGTGAGGTCGAGGAGGTACGGCTCGACGGCACCGGCCGCCGGGCCGGCGACCCGTCCGGCCGCCTCGCTCAGTTCGGCCAGCCCGGCCGCGTCCCGGTCCACGGCTCTCACCTCGGCTCCGGCGGCCGCGAGGCGCAGCGCGCAGGCGCGGCCGATGCCGCCGGCGGCACCGGTGACAAGAGCGGTGCGGCCGCGCAGGTCGAGGGTGGGCGCGTGGGGGTCGGGGAGGAGGCTGGGCGAGCTCATGATCCGACCCTAGGCGGCCCTCCCCCGGGACCACATAGGGTCAGCGCACATACTTCAGCTGAAAGTCGTAGCGTCGAACCATGTGGGTGCATCCGACATGGCCTGCTTGATCCGGAACACACCGAACTCGTTCAGCTCCGGCAGGGCGTCCACGTCGAACCAGGCCACCTCCAGCGACTCGTCGTCGTTGACGCGGGCCTCGCCACCGACGGCCCGGCAGCGGAAGGTGATGTCCATGTACTGGCAGACGTCGCCGTTCGGGTAGGTGACGGGGTTGAGCGCTTGGACAAGGACCACCCGCTCGGCGACACAGCGCACCGCCGTCTCCTCGAAGACCTCGCGCACGGCGCACGCCGCGGGCTGCTCCCCGGGATCCGGAATGCCGCCGATGACAGACCACTTGCGGGTGTCGGTACGACGACCCAGGAGCACTCTGCCCTCGTCGTCGAAGACGATGGCGGTGATCCCGGGCAGCCACAGCAGCTGGTGGCCGGCGGAGGCCCGGATCGCATGGATGAAGTCAGGAGTGGCCATGCGCCGACCCTAACCGCCCGGTTCTCCCGAACGGCCGAAGCCACGGGGCGTACAGCGGGTGTACGGCTACGCGTCACCGGCGCGCCGGGAGCGCAGCCCCGCGCCGATCGCCCAGCCGATCCCGCCCGCCGCTACCAGGACCAACGCGATCTCGGGCAGGATGCCCAGCTTGGTCGCGGGGGTCTCGGAGGTGCGCAGCGGCACCTTCTGGACCAGGTAGGCGGGCACGAACATGCCGGTCCTCTGGGTGATCTTCCCGTCCGGCATGATGATCGCGCTGACGCCACTGGTCACCGGCACGGTGACCGTCCGGCTGAGCTCGACGGCGCGGATCCGGGACATGGCGAGCTGCTGGTAGGTCATCTCGCTGCGGTCGAACGTGGCGTTGTTGCTCGGCACGGAGATCATCTCGGCGCCGTGCGTGACGGTGTCCCGCACGTCCCAGTCGAACGCGGCCTCGTAGCAGGTGGCGAGGCCTACCTTGGTGCCGTCGATGTCGAACACACCGGGCTTGGTGCCCCGGCTGAAGTCCTGCCGGACCATGCTGGTCCAGTTCTTGTTGATGGCGCCGACCAGACCGCGCAGCGGGAGGTACTCGCCGAAGGGCTGGATCTGCCGCTTGTCGTACGTCGCCGTCGGGCCCTTGGCCGGGTCCCAGAGGATCTGCTCGTTGAGGAGCTTGCCGCCCCGCTCGACGACCCCGCCGACCGAGATGGGCACACCCATCGCCGTGGCGGCCTCGTCGATCACGGCGGCCGCGTCGGCGTCGGTGAACGGGTCGACGTCGGAGGAGTTCTCCGGCCACAGCACGAAGTCCGGCTTGGCAACCTTGCCGGCCTTGACGTCGGCGGCCAGCTTGAGCGTCTCCTTCACGTGGTAGTCGAGGACAGCCTGCCGCTGGGACGCGAAATCGAGACCGGCGCGCGGCACATTGCCCTGGATGACCGCGACGGTGACGGAACCGTCCTGCGCCTTGTCGCTCACCAGCGTCCGCGCGGCGATCGCGCCGACCACCGGGACGGCCACGCTGAGCAGGGCCGCGGCCGCCGCACCGCGCCGGATCTCCGGCGTGCGGCGCCCCTCGACGGCCAGGCGCACCACCTCGTACAGACCGAATCCGCACAGCACGACGGCGAATCCGAGGACGGGGGTGCCGCCCACCGCGGCGAGCGGCAGGAAGACGCCCTCCGCCTGACCGAAGGCGATCTTGCCCCACGGGAAGCCGCTGAACGGCACGCGCGCGCGTGCCGCCTCACCGGTGATCCACACGGCGGCCGCCCACACCGGCCAGGCCGGCAGCCTGGACACGGCGGCGACGCCCACACCCACCAGGGCGACGAAGATCGCCTCGATCGCCACCAGCGCGAGCCACGGCCCCGGACCGACCTCGACGCCGGTCCACACCAGCAGGGGCAGCAGGAAGCCGAGTCCGAAGAGATAGCCGAGGCCGAGGGCCGCCTTCCAGGCGCGGCCGCGCAGCACCCATCCGAGTCCGGCGAAGGCGGGCAGGGCCAGCCACCACAGGGTGCGCGGCGGGAAGCTGACGTACAGCAGCACTCCGCTGAGCGCGGCAGTGGCGGCCGGGACCAGACGGAGCAGCAGCCGCAGGCCGCGTGCCCGGGGCGCGGGGCGCGGTGTGAGCTGGTCCGACTGGTCGACGGAAGTTGCGGTGGCGGTCACTCCGGGAGTGTACGGCGGCCGCCCTCGCGGCCGACAGCACGGTCTCGGCATGCAGGAATCACACCGTTCCCGCTCAAGTCATCCACAAACCGGGCATCACCGGTTACGGTGACCGAGGCGGGCGGCGGGGCCCGCCACAGGTCGGGGGACCGGGTACGGGGGGCGACGGTGGGGTCGACCGAGATGACGTCCGCTGCCGGAACGGATGCGGACAACGACAGACGAAACGTTTCTGACGCGGTGGGCGTCGTGGTGCTGGGAGCATGCGCCGTGTGGCCGCTGCTCTCGGCTGCCGGGCGCGACGGACGGCCCGAGGGCGTACTGCTGGCGGTGCTGGCCGTGGCCGCGGGCTATGCCGCGGGCCGGATGGCGGGGTCGCTGTGGCCGGTGGCCGCACCCTGTGTCGGCGCGCTGGCCGGACTGGCGACGGCGGTGGCGATGCCGCAGGCGGCCACGGGCTCTCAGTTCACCACGCCGCTCGGCCATGCCGGTGCCGTCGCGGCGCTGCTGGTCCTCGCGACGGGTGGCGTGTGCTGCGCCGCCTGGGCGACACCGGTGACGGAGCTGCGGTTCGGGCTGCGGGCGCTGGCCGCCGGGATCGCGGTGACCGGTGCCGTCATGGGCTCGGCGACGGGGTGCGCCGCCAGTGCCGCCGTGCTGCTGTGCTCCCTCGCTGCCGGCCGGATACGCCGCCGGGGCGCGGGCATCGCGGGACTGGGCTCGGCGGCCGCGCTGGTGACCGGCATGGTGTGGGCGGTCGCCGCGAACGTCCTGCCCGCCGGCCTCACCGCCGCCCTGGCGGGTCCCCTCACCGAGCGCCGCGTCCAGCTGTGGCGCGACGCCCTGCATCTGGCCCGCCGCAACAGCGCCCTGGGCGTCGGCCCCGGGCGGTTCGGCGAGCTGAGCGGCGCCGCGTCCAAAGCCCTGCCGCCCGACGGCAGGCCGCACTCCGCGCCGCTCCAGCAGGCCGCCGAACAGGGTCTGGTCGGTGTCCTCCTGCTGGCCGCCGCGTTCTGCTGGATCCTCTACGGGCTGTGGCGATCGACCCGCTCCACGCCGGTCGTGCTCACCGCGGGCGCGGCGCTCACGGCACTGGCCGCGGTCTCCGCGGTCGGCAACGCCCTGAGCTTCACGACGGTGTCGGCGGGCGCGGGCCTGCTCGCGGGTCTGGCGACGGCCCGGCCCTGGGTGGCGGGTGTCCCACCGAGTTGAAACCGACGTGCGCGGACGCCGACATCCCAATGGCAGGCACACATGTGTCCGAGCCACACAGTCCCGTGGGCTACCTCAGTGCGCGGTGCCGGGTGTGATCGTCCGCAGGCGTTCCCTGATGACCCGGACCGCCGACTCGGCGTTGTCCACGGTGATGGTGAAGGTGTGGCCGTCCCACAGGCGCAGCACGATGCCCTCGCCGCGGCGGACGACGACGGCCGTGCCCTTCTCGGGCCGCCAGCGATAGCCCCAGCCGCCCCACTGACGCGGCGTGATCTGCGGGGTGAAGTCGGCGCCGACCACATGGGAGAGCGGAATGCGACGGCGCGGTACCCCTATATGCCCGCACCGGACTTCGAGGCACTCCTTGTCGAGCTTCAGATCGACATGCACGAAGGCGAGGGTTCCGAAGAGGACCAGCAGCCCGGCGGCGATGCAGCCCACGACCGACATCACCAGCGGCGCGATCCCCGAGGTCCAGGCCGAGTCCACGGCCAGTTCGACGCCGAGCGCCATACAGGCCGCGCCGACCAGCGCCATCAGCCACTGGACCCGGTTGGTGGCACGCCCCGTCCAGACATCCGGGTGCGGGGCGTCCTCGGCCGGGGAGCGGTCGTGGGGGTGGTCCCTCATGTCTACGAGATTACTCAGGTTTCGCTGCGCGGGCACCGCGTTGCGGAGGGTGACTGCTCACATCGGCGGTATCCGCGACCCCGGAGGGTCACTGGGAGGCGGCGTGGCTGGCCGTTCGCAGCAGCCGGGCCTCGGCGTAACCGAGCGCGGCCTCCGGGAGCTCGCCCTCGCGGCCGTTGAGCAGCACCGTCACCGTCCCGGTGGCCGGTGCGTCGGGGGCGGGCTGCGCACCGATCCGGCGCAGCGCCTGGGCGGCCACCGCTCCGGCGGAGCCGTGCAGGACGACGGGCGCGGCGCCGGGGGGCTGCACGGCGGCGCGGATACGTTCCGCCAGGAGTTCGTAATGGGTGCAGCCCAGGACGACGGTCGTCACGTCGTCCGGTGTGAGCGCGGCCGCCGCGCTCACGGCGGCGTCGACGGCCGCCTGGTCGGCGTGTTCCACGGCCTCGGCGAGGCCCCAGCAGGGCACCTCGGTGACCGGCACGCCGTCGGCGAAGGCCGCGATGAGACCCCGCTGGTAGGCGCTGCCGGTGGTCGCGGGGGTGGCCCAGATCGCGACGGGGCCGCCGCCGGCCGCGGCCGGCTTGATCGCCGGGACGGTGCCGATGACGGGGATGCCGGGTTCCAGGCGGGCGCGCAGCGCCGACAGGGAGTTCACGGTCGCCGTGTTGCAGCCGACGATCAGCGCGTCGGGCCGACGGGCGGCGGCGGCCTCGGCGACGGCCAGGGCACGCTCGGTGATGCCCTCGGGGGTGCGAGGCCCCCAGGGCATGCCCTCGGGGTCGAAGGAGAGGACGAGATCCGCGTCGGGGCGCAGCAGTCGTACCGCTGCGGTGGCCGCCAGCAGGCCGATGCCGGAGTCGATGAGCGCGATCTTCACCCGGCCACGATAGACGATGGGCCGTTGGTGGCAGGTCCCATGGGGCAGACTGCGCGGGTGAGCGCCATCGTGTGGACCGCCGCCGTATCCCTCGCCGCCTGGCTGTGGCTGCTGCTCTGCCAGGGCTTCTTCTGGCGCACCGACGTCCGGCTGCCGCCCCAGGGCGATCCCGGGGAATGGCCGGATGTGTGCGTGGTCGTGCCCGCCCGGGACGAGGCGGCGGTACTGCCCCTGAGTCTGCCGTCGCTGCTGGCGCAGGACTACCCGGGGCGGGCGGAGGTGGTCCTGGTCGACGACGGCAGTACGGACGGCACCGGGGGGCTGGCCCGGGAACTGGCCGCACATCACGGCGGGCTGCCGCTGACCGTGGCCTCGCCCGGCGAGCCCCCGGCCGGTTGGACGGGCAAGCTGTGGGCGGTACGGCACGGCATCTCGCTGGCACGCGCGCGTGGCCCCGAGTATCTGCTGCTGACGGACGCGGACATCGCGCACGAGCCGGACAGCCTGCGGCTGCTGGTGGCGGCGGCGCGCACCGGGGGCTTCGACGTGGTCTCGCAGATGGCCCGGCTGCGGGTGGCGAGCCTGTGGGAGCGGCTCGTGGTCCCCGCGTTCGTCTACTTCTTCGCCCAGCTGTACCCGTTCCGCCGGATCGGCCGGAAGGGGGCGCGTACCGCGGCCGCGGCGGGCGGCTGTGTGCTGTTGCGCGCCGACACGGCGGAGAAGGCGCGCATCCCGGACGCGATCCGGCACGCCGTGATCGACGACGTGGCGCTAGCCCGCGCGGTGAAGGGTGCCGACGGGCACATCTGGCTGGGGCTCGCGGACCGGGTGGACAGCGTGCGGCCCTATCCCCGCCTGCACGACCTGTGGCGGATGGTCTCCCGCAGCGCGTACGCGCAGCTGCGGCACAACCCGCTGCTGCTCCTCGGCACGGTGGCGGGTCTCGCGTTGGTGTACCTGGTGCCCCCGGCCGCGGTGTTGGCGGGAGCGGTCACCGGGGACGCGGCGGCGGCGCTCGTCGGTGCGGGGGCCTGGCTGGTGATGACCGCGACGTACGTGCCGATGCTCCGCTACTACCGGCAGCCGCTGTGGCTCGCCCCCTTGCTGCCGTTCACCGCGTTCCTCTATCTCCTGATGACGGTCGACTCGGCGGTACAGCACTACCGCGGGCGCGGGGCGGCCTGGAAGGGCCGTACGTACGCGCGTCCGGGCGCCGTGGCCGACGAGGGCTGACCCGCTCCGTCACGGTCACTTGCGGCCGGGGGTCCAGTTCATGCCCCAGCCGTAGGCCCGGTCGACGGTCCGCTGCGGGCTCACCCCGCGATCCGGCACCAGATAGCGCGCCTCGCGCTGTACGACCAGGTCACCGCCGGTGTTGGTGAGCAGGGCGAGCGCGCACACGGTCGAGGGGACCGTGCACTCGTCCAGGGAGAAGTCGATCGGGGCGCCGTGCTGGGGCTGGAGGGTCACGGTGGCGTGCAGGTCGGCGAAGGACCTGGCGCCCTGGTAGATGGTCACGAAGATCAGGATGCGCCGGAAGTCCTGTTTGTGGTCGAGGTTGACGGTGAGGTTCTCCCCGCTCGCCACGGCACCGGTACGGTCGTCGCCGTCGAGATGGATGTACGGCGGCCTGCCGAGCGAGCCGAAGGCGTTGCCCAGTGCCTGGACGACGCCCTTGCGGCCGTCGGCGAGCTCGTACAGGGCGCACAGGTCGAGATCGAGGTCGGAGCCGCCGTGCCGGCCGCCCCAGCCACCCGGGGACTGCTTGCGGACCTGCCAGTTGAGGTTGACGCGCAGCGAGCCCGAGGTGCCGCCCTGTTTGGCCAGGGAGACGGCGGGCGCCGCCTTGGTGAGCGTCACCTTGGACAGGCGCACGGGCGCGGCCGGCGGGGGCGGCGGGACCGGCAGGCCGCCGGAGGTCGGCGCCGGGTGCTGCGGGAAGGGGAGTCCACCGGGCGGCGGGGGCACCGGGGCGGCGAGGGGCGCGGTCACCGTGGGCGTGACGGCTGGGGCGGCCTGGGGGACGGGCGGGGGCGCGGCATGCTGCGGTTCGTCCACGGTGATCCCGAAGTCGGTGGCGAGCCCTTCGAGCCCGCTGCTGTAGCCCTGTCCCACGGCCCGGAATTTCCAGCCGCCCTGGCGCCGGTACAACTCACCGAGGACGAAAGCGGTTTCCACCGTGGCGCCGGCACTGTCGAACCGGGCGACCACACTCCCGTCCGCCGCGTCCCGCACCTCGATGTAGAGACCGGGTACCTGGCCGAACGTTCCGCCGTCGGCGGAGGCCGCCAGGACGATCTTCTCGATCGGGGCCTCCACGCGCGCGAGGTCGACGAAAAGGGTGTCGGTGACCTGGCCGCCGGAGTGCCGCTTGCCCTCGTGGCGGACCGCGCCTGAGGCGTGTGCGGGCTGGTTGTAGAAGACGAAGTCACCGTCGGAGCGCACTTTTCCGGCGACCAGCAGCAACGCCGAGGCGTCCGCGTCGGGGGCACCGGGACCGGAGCGCCAGCCCAATTCGACACGCAGTGCCGTGGTCGGCACCGGTGTATTGGATCCTTTCGACATTGTCATGTCCGCCCCCATCGCGTGTCGACATGCCGGGCGCGCCCGGCGGTCCCAGGTCATCCCTACCCGCACAACCTATTCCCGAGGACAGGGAAGTCCCATGAGCGGCACAGGAAGATCCCTGGCCAACCGCCGGTAACCAGCGCGGAACTCGGCCTTTACGCGATCAGAACGTCGATTGCCGTCCTTTTTTGCCGAGTTCGCTCGGATTGGGGATCCAGCGTCACTGCCGACACGGAAAACAACCCTCTTATCGGTCTCCCCAACCAGCACATCGTGGGCTTAACTTATGTGCCATGACCTCCCCCCGCTCCACCTATGGCGGCGGCTACTACTCCGCCTCCTTCCCGGACACTCCGATCTACGACTCCCTCGTGGCCGAGCGGGGCACCCCGCAGATCGCCCCGATCCGGGTCCCCCCCGCCTACGACGCGCCCAGCAGCCTGAACCTGCCCGCGCTCCCGTCGGCACTGCCCGCCCTCCCGGCGGGCCCCTCCCAGCCGGCCCCCGGCTACGGCTACCCGCAGATGCAGCAGCCCGCTCCGCTGCAGCAGGCGCCCACGGCGTACATCCCCCAGCAGGCGACGGCACCGCGTGGCTACCCGGGCCAGCAGCAGCCGCAGCCGCCGCGCCCGATGATGGGCGGCACCGGGTACGAGGCGATGCGCCCGGCGGCTCCGCGCCCCGCGCCGACGGCTCCGTACCAGGACCCGTACAACAATCAGCAACAGCAGCAGTACCGCGGCTACTGATCGGCACCCCCTGATGTCAGTGCCGCCCGGCACGATGACGTCATGGGGTCGCCGAACCGCGGTCGACGCGTGTACACCCGGTCAAGGCGCTCCGGGGCCTCCCGCCCCGGCAGGCCGTCGCAGAGCCCTGGAGGCCGGCCGGTGACCGACGCTGGGCTCTGATCGACGACGGGGGAAAGGTCGTCACCCAGCGCACGCACCCACGCCTGCACGCACCCGCGCCTGCACGCGCCCACGCCTAGCGCCGGCCGCCGCCCAGTTGCCGTCCGGTGGCGGGATTCGTCCGTCCGCGCCCGGGCCCCGGGCGTGGCCCGCTGAAGGCTCCGGTCCCGGAGCCCGCGGCCGCAGTGCCGGCGGACGTCTTCGGCACGAAGGGGAAGGTACGAAGGGGGAGGCGGTCCTCGCGGCGGGTGCCTCGTACGCCTGGTGCGAGGAGGCGGCCCTCGCGGCCGGTGCCTCGTACGCCTGGTGCGGCGATCACCTGGCAGCCGCCGCCCGCCTCGTCCGCACGGACGCCCCCGCCGCCCGCTCTGCCCGGACCACGCGCTGCCGTGCGAGACCGTGCGCCGCGCCGCGAGGGCCGTCCGCCGCTGATCACCGCCCGGGCCCCGGGCCCGCTCGACGCCCTCCCCTTCCTGACGGCACGAGGCGACCACGCCGACGAGCGCCCGCCCGCTCCCCATGAAGCTCCCCCCCGAGCCTGCTTCGACTGCGACCCGAGTGATCTCCGCCCCTGGGGGAACCCAAGCCCGCAGTCCGGTCGTTGGGCGTCGTGAGTAGTTCCTGAAAGCCCTTGCCGGGGTGATTTCGCTCTCTCTTCGGCCGGGCTCCCGGATGAACGGCTCGGGCGGGGGTTATCACGGAGCGGAAGGGGGTGGTGGACGGTGCGAGCGATCCGCGGCCTGTGGCGTTGGCGGCGCAATCCGCTGCGCCGTGCGACCGACCTGGTCGAGGCCTGGGTGGCCCTGGTGGCACTGCTGCTGATCGTGGTGGCCGCGCCCGTACTCGGCTCGCTCGTCGGGGTGGCCGCCCAGGACACCCTTCAGCGGTCCGTCCGGCAGCAGCACCACGACCGGCACCTGGTCACGGCCACCGTCGTACGGAAGCTGGGCGGCTCCCTGGTCGAACCCGACCCCGACGCCACCAGCGCCCACGACACCCGCAGCCGCGTCCTCGCCGACTGGACCGCACCGGACGGCACCCGGCAGCACGGCGCGACCCTGACGGCCATCAAGTCCCCGCACAAGGGCGACCACTTCGGCATCTGGACGGACCGGCACGGTCTGCTGACGGCCCGCCCGCTGGACTCCGCCACCGCGACGACCCATGCCGTGCTGGCGGGGTTCGGCGCGACCCTGCTCGCCGCGGGTCTGGTCGAGAGCGGCAGAAGGATGATCGTCTGGCGTATGGTCCGTCGCAGGTACGCGCGTTGGGACCAGGCCTGGGACCGGGCGGGCCCGGACTGGGGCAAGGCCGGCACCGGCAGCTGAGGGCCTTTCTCTCTGTGGTCGGTGCACCACCTCGGCGCACGCTACGGTGGACCGGCCGAAGCGCATTCGGTATCGACCCGCGCGCGAGCGGACCGCAGGGGCCGGGCATCCTCCGAGGTGGCCGCCCCGAGGCGAGCAAGCGATCTGTACGACGAGGTGGGGGCTCAGCAACGCCATGGCACAGGGCACGGTCCAGGTGACGCACACCGGCACATCGAGGTGGCGGCGCCGCACAGGTGAGTACGCGTCGCTCGCCGCCGCCCTGGAGGCCGCCGCGGACGGCGACGTCCTGACGGTCGCGCCCGGCACCTACCGGGAGAACCTCGTCGTCCAGCGCGCGGTGACGCTGCGCGGCCCGGAGGGCTCGCCCGGCTCGGTGCGCATCGCGCCCGCGGACGGCGTGCCGCTGACCGTGCGGGCCTCTGCGGTCGTACAGGACCTGCATGTCGAGGGCCAGGACGCGGCCGCGCCCGCGCTGCTCGTCGAGGAGGGCACCCCCGAGCTGCTGGACATGCGGATCGTCACGCGCTCCGCCGCCGGCATCGAGGTGCGCGGGGGCGCGCGGCCGACCGTGCGGCGCTGCACGGTGGACAACCCGGCCGGCATCGGCATCGCCGTACTCGACGGCGGCGGTGGCGTGTTCGAGGAGTGCGAGGTCGTGGCGGCCGGTCAGGCGGGCGTCGCGGTGCGCGGCGGCGGCCACCCGCGCCTGGAGCGCTGCCGGATCCACCACGCCTCGGGCACGGGAGTGACGGCGACCGGTGAGAACTCCGCGCTGGAGGCCGTGGGTTGCGAGATCTACGAGGTGCGCGGCTCCGGCGTGCAGGTCACCGCTCGGGCCACGGCGCACCTCACCGACTGCGATGTGCACCGCACCACCGCCGACGGCGTGACCCTCGACACCGACGCGGTACTCACCCTCGCCGACTGCCGGATCCACGACATCCCGGAGAACGCGGTCGACCTGCGCTCGCGCTCGGTGCTGACGCTGACGCGGACGACCGTGCGCCAGTTCGGGCGCAACGGACTGTCGGTGTGGGACCCGGGCACCCGCGTGGACGCCAACCAGTGCGAGATCTTCGACAGCACGGGCGACTACCCGGCGGTGTGGGTGAGCGACGGGGCCACCGCCGTCCTGGACTCCTGCCGGGTGCACGACGTACCGGACGCGTTGTTCGTGCTGGACCGCGGCTCCCGCGCGGACGTCGTCGACAGCGACCTCTCCCAGGTGCGCAACACGGCGGTGTCGGTGAGCGACGGGGCGACCGCGCAGCTGGACGACTGCCGGATCCGGGACGCGGCCACCGGCGCCTGGTTCCGCGACCACGGCAGCGGCGGCACCCTCAACAACTGTACGGTGGACGGCACCCAGACCGGAGTGATCGTCACCAAGGGCGCCGACCCCACTCTCGAGCGCTGCACGGTGGACTCCCCCGCCGAGGCGGGATTCTATGTGTCGGCGGGCGGCCGCGGCACGTTCCAGAACTGCCGGGTCACCGGCAGCGGCGGCTACGGCTTCCATGTGATCGACGGCTGCCGTACGACGCTGCGCAAGTGCCGTACGGAGCGGTGCGCGCGCGGTGGTTACGAGTTCGCCGACGGCGGCCCGGACGCGGGCTCCGGCACCGGCCCGGTGGTGGAGGACTGCACCAGCGACGAGAGCGGCAGCCTGCGCCCGTCCGCGGCGCACGAGCCGGCCGTGCAGACCGCGCACCAGACCGCCGGCCTGCTGGGCGCGATCCCCGGCCAGCGCAGCACCGAACAGGAACCGCTTCTCACCCCCGCCGCGACCCAGGAGCCGGCCCGCACCTCCAAGGCGGTGCTCGGTGAACTCGACGCGCTGGTCGGCCTGGAGAGCGTCAAGCGTGAGGTCCGTGCGCTGACCGACATGATCGAGGTCGGCCGGCGCCGTCAGCAGGCCGGTCTGAAGGCCGCCTCGGTCAAGCGGCACCTGGTGTTCACGGGCTCCCCCGGCACCGGCAAGACGACGGTCGCCCGGCTCTACGGCGAGATCCTCGCCTCCCTCGGAGTGCTCGAGAAAGGCCATCTGGTCGAGGTGTCCCGGGTCGACCTGGTCGGTGAGCACATCGGCTCCACGGCGATCCGCACCCAGGAGGCGTTCCAACGGGCGCACGGCGGTGTGCTGTTCATCGACGAGGCGTACGCGCTGTCACCGGAGGACGCCGGGCGGGACTTCGGCAAGGAGGCCATCGACACGCTGGTGAAGCTGATGGAGGACCACCGGGACGCCGTGGTGGTGATCGTCGCGGGCTACACGGAGGAGATGGAGCGCTTCCTCTCGATCAACCCCGGCGTGGCGTCCCGGTTCTCCCGGACCATCACCTTCAGCGACTACGGCCCGGACGAACTCCTGCGGATCGTGGAACAGCAGGCCGACGAGCACGAGTACCGCCTGGCACCGGGCGCCTCCGAGGCGCTGCGGACGTACTTCACGGTGCTCCCCAAGGGCCCCGCGTTCGGCAACGGCCGTACCGCCCGGCAGACGTTCGAGGCGATGGTCGAACGGCACGCGAGCCGGGTCGCCCAGCTCGCCGACCCGAGCACCGACGACCTCACCCTGCTGTACGCGGAGGACCTTCCGGAACTCTCCTGATCAGCCCGCCGGTTGCGGCCGCTGCCCGGGCAGTTCCGGGCGTAGCCGGACCAGCAGCCGTTCCCGTTCCTCGGCGAAGGCCGGGTCAGCCTGGTAGTCGGAATGGCCCAGGATCGGGGCCGGGAGCGGGTGTCCCGGGGTGCGTCCGTAGGCGAGGGGGTCCTTCAGGGGCGTGTGGTCGACGGCAGGACCGTCGCCGTCGGCGATCCGCACCGGGCCGCCGATGGGGTCGGTGA
Source organism: Streptomyces sp. NPDC026538 (assembly GCF_055567535.1). Classification (NCBI taxonomy): domain Bacteria; kingdom Bacillati; phylum Actinomycetota; class Actinomycetes; order Kitasatosporales; family Streptomycetaceae; genus Streptomyces; species Streptomyces sp. NPDC026538. The sequence continues at coordinate 193,607 of NZ_JBVHQG010000008.1, read as the reverse complement.
GGCGGTAGAGGTTGCGCCAGCAGGCGACCTCACGGTGCAGGGAGCCGAGCTCGGCCGGGCCGAAGTGGGCGGGGAACCAACGGCCGTACAGGCGCTCCAGCGGGGATCCGTAGGTCAGCAGGGCGACCCGTTTGCGCACCGACGGGGTCAGCTGCCAGGCCGCCGCGGCCGCGAGGACGCTGCCCTGGGAGTGGCCGGAGATGACCAGCCGGCCGCCGGTGCGGCGGGTCCAGGTGTCCATGCGCCAGGTCAGGTCGGGGACCGCGCGCTCGGCGTAGCAGGGCGGGGCGAAGGGATGGGCGGCGCGCGGCCAGAAGGTGCCCACGTCCCAGAGGATGCCGATGGTGCGCCGGGCTGCGGCGTCCTTGTAGGCACGCCGGCCCCAGGTGACGAAGAGTACGAAGCCGAGCCCGACCAGCCAGGAGCCGAGTGCCTGGGAGACCTGGGCCGCGCCGTGCACCAGGGCGTAGGTCCGGTCGGCGGCCGCGTCCGGGGTCTTCCCGGTGGCGAGCGCGCCCACCAGCGCGCCGGCGCCCAGCACCAGCGTGGCGGCGCACAGCACGGTGACGACGAGCGGCGTCCGGTCGGTGAGGGCGGCCATGGCACGGACTCCGGCGATACGGCGGGTGCGTGCCGTGTCCTCCGGCTCGCCGACGTGGTCGAGGCCTACGGCGGCTCGTTCGGCGTGGCCGAGCCGCGAGGTCCGCCAGGAGAGCCAGGCGACCGCGGCGAGCAGCACCACGAGGACGGGCGGGATCGCCGAGGCCTGCCAGGTCAGCAGGACCGGCGGACCGGCGATGGAGGTTCCGGTGCCGTCCAGCCAGTCGGAGACCCGCTGGGCGACCCCGGCCGAGATCACCCCACCCAGCGCGCAGGCGAGCAGCGCGACCGCGGGGCCGCCCAGACCGCGCATCGCGGCACGCGGATCGGGCAGCCGGCGGTGCAGGTCGTGGGCGACGGCCCCGAGGACGATCACCAGCACGCCCTGGGCCAGCACCAGGCCGCCGAAGGCCGGATCCCCGGCAAGCCGCCCCACGGACCGCCATCCGGGCCGGGACCAGCCGGCGTACAGCGCGACGAGGACCAGCAGGGCGAGCGCGCCGAGCGGCAGGCGGCGTACCAGTTGCCGGTCGAGCTCCTGGTCGAGGAGGTTCTCGCTGCGGCCCCGGCGGCAGACCACCCACACCGCGGCGACCGCCAGGGCGGCCACTGCACCGGACAGCAGCCACCCGGCCGCGTCGAGTACGGCGGGTCCGCCGGTCCGGCGGTCGAAGGCGGCCGCCGGTGCGAGGACCGCGGCGGCGACGGTGAGCAGGCCCGCCGTGGTGTGGGCGGCACGCAGCCGGGCCACCAGCCGGCGCCCGTACCAGAAGCCGGGGCTGCCGAGGGAGGTGTGCCCGGGTTCGGCGTCGTGGGCCAGGGGCCGGGTGGACTCGTAGGCGCTCCAGGTGCGGTGCGAGAGGTACCAGAGCAGTCCGGTCAGCGCGGTGGGCACCAGGGCGGCCAGGCCGAGCCGGCGTCCGGGGGCACTCCACCAGCCGCCGGCGGAGCCGGTGGGTGAGAGGAAAACGAGCCAGGAGTGCCGGCCGGCGCAGGCGGTGACGCCCGCGCACTGCCAGGCGGCCAGGTCCAGGGCGACCTCGCAGGCGGCCGCGACCAGCAGCACCGTCAGGGTGAGGCCGACGAGCCGGACCAGCAGGCCGTAGAAGCGGACGGTGCGCGGCCGGTCCTGGGCGGCGGGGCGCATCCAGTGGGCGAGGTTGACCACCATGAACGGCAGGAGCAGCAGCCACAGGGCGCGGGAGGCGTTGCCGGAGGTGAGGTTGCACCAGACGTACGCCTCGGGCACCGGGCGGTCGCCGTAGTCGCCGGGCCGGGACTCGGCGTCGACGTCGACGGCGCGCCGGAAGACGGCTGCCGTGTCGTCGCCGGTGATCCGCACCGTGCGCGGGTCACCGAGCATCTTCTCGGGCGTGCTGCCGCCGACGCCGTGCACCAGCAGTTCCAGGTCGATCTCCGGCACGGCGGACCGCTCGACGGATTCACTGCTCCCGCCGGTGAGCCGCTGGACAGAACCACCCCGCCCGGCCGACCCGGCCGTCCGCGCGACGAGCCGCCCGGCCGGGTCGGGCCGTGGGGTGTCGGGCGGTCGGGCGGGTTCGGTCCCCGTTGCCACCGGTCGCTCCGCGGGGTCGCCGTTGGTGCGTTCCTGCGCGCGTTCCACTCTTCTCGCACTTCCCCCGTCACGCGCCGATGGTCAGTGTCCGTGCGGGCTTCAGGATCTCCGATTCCGGTGTGACGCACACCACTCGCCACGGAATCTCCCCGATGTGTGTGACACCTGAGGGAACACGTGGTGACCGAATGACATGTGCGCACCGACACAGGGAGTGGCGCAACCGGTGGGGGCCCGTGAAAGGATGGGGCGCCCACGCACCGGAGCCGGGCGGAATGTCCTGGTCGGAGCCGGTACGCAGGGCCTGTCGGACGGCTTGAGGCGAGAGGACCGGAGCGTACGTGAGCGAGAACCAGAACCTCCTCGCGGAGCAGCGCCGCGCCCTGATCCTGGACGAGGTCCGGCGCCGGGGTGGCGTTCGGGTCAACGAGCTGACCCGCAAGCTCGGTGTGTCGGACATGACCGTACGCCGGGACCTGGACGCGCTGGCCCGGCAGGGCGTGCTGGAGAAGGTGCACGGCGGTGCGGTGCCGGTGGTCGAGGCGAGCACGCACGAGCCGGGGTTCGAGGCCAAGTCCGGTCTGGAGCTGACCGCCAAGGAGGACATCGCCCGGGCCGCAGCGGAGCTGGTCGTGCCGGGTACGGCGATCGCCCTGTCCGGCGGTACGACGACGTACGCGCTGGCCCATCAGCTCCTGGAGGTCCCCGACCTGACCGTGGTGACCAACTCGGTGCGGGTCGCGGACGTCTTCCACGCGGCGCAGCGGGTCTCCGGGCAGCGGCAGGGCGCGGCGACCGTCGTCCTGACCGGCGGGGTGCGCACCCCGTCCGACTCGCTGGTCGGCCCGGTGGCCGACCAGGCGATCGGGGCACTCCACTTCGACCTGCTGTTCCTGGGCGTGCACGGCATATCGGTCGAGGCGGGTCTGTCCACGCCGAACCTCGCGGAGGCGGAGACCAACCGCCGCCTGGTGCAGTCGGCCCGGCGGGTCGTGGTGGTCGCCGACCACACCAAGTGGGGCACGGTGGGCCTGAGTTCGTTCGCCAAGCTGGAGCAGGTCGACACGCTGGTCACCGACGCCGGGCTGCCGGCCGGGGCGCGTGCGGAGATCTCCGAGCACCTGCGCCGGCTGGTGGTCGCGGGCGAAACCGACTGAGGGTACAGACAGCTGACGGGCCGTCAGCTACCTTTTCGGGACAGCGTCTCACGAGGAGGTCGGCCCGGTGGCTCACCAACTACGCCCGGTGGGACTCGACTTCGTCGAGACCGCCCCCGTACGGCTCGTGTTCGGACGGGAAATGACGGCAGCGCCCCGGACGGTCTTCCGGGCCCTGGCGGAGGACGTGCCCGGCTGGTCGCGGTGGCTCACCGGGGTGACGTCGGCCCGTCCGACGGAGCACGGCCGTCAGGTGCGTCTCCGGGGCGGTGTGCGTTTCGAGGAGACGGTGCTCGCGTCGCAGGCGCCCGAGGTGTACGCCTACCGGGTGGACGTGGCGAACGTACCGGGTGCGCGCGCGTGGCTGGAGGAGTGGCGCCTGGTGCCGTCCGACACCGGGACGCGGGTGCGGATGACGTTCGCACTGGACGGTACGGCGCCGTTCCGGGCGATGTGCCGACTGGCGGCGCCGGGCATGGGCCGGGCGATCCGCGAAGGGATACGCACCTTGGACAGCGGGCTGTGAACGCCGCGACGGGGGGCGGGACTTCGGGGACGCGGGGCGGTGCCGGACTGCGGCTCCGCCGGGCGGCCGCGACCAGCCCTGGACGGCCCGAGGCTTCAGGCAGCCCGCGGCATCCCCGTCATTGCGGCCACACCCCGGTCGTCAGCAGGGTCTCGATCGCGGCCGTGTAGGGAGCGATGTCCAGCCCCTGCTCCTCCAGCCAGGAATCCGAGTAGTACTTGTCGAGATACCGGTCCCCCGGATCGCACAGCAGCGTCACCACGCTCCCCGTACGCCCCGCCGCCACCATCTCGGACACGATCTTCAGCGCGCTCCACAGGCCGGTCCCGGTGGAACCGCCCGCCTTCCGCCCGATCGCCCGCTCCAGCGCCCGCACCGCCGCCACGCTCGCCGCGTCCGGCACCTTCATCATCCGGTCGACGGCCCCGGGCACGAAGCTCGGTTCCATCCGCGGCCGTCCGATGCCCTCGATCCGGGACCCGCAGTCGCAGGTGACGTCCGGATCGCCGGTGGTCCAGCCCTCGAAGAAGCAGGAGTTCTCGGGGTCGGCGACACAGATCCGCGTGTCGCGCAGGGTGTAGTGGACATAGCGCGCGAGGGTCGCGGACGTACCGCCGGTCCCCGCCGTGGCGACGATCCACGCCGGCTCCGGGAACCGCTCCAACTCCAGCTGGCGGAAGATGGATTCGGCGATGTTGTTGTTGCCGCGCCAGTCCGTGGCCCGTTCTGCGTAGGTGAACTGGTCCATGTAGTGTCCGCCGGTCTCCACCGCGAGGCGCGCGGACTCCTCGTACATCTTCCGGGAGTCGTCCACGAAGTGGCACTGCCCGCCGTGGAACTCGATGAGCCGGCACTTCTCGGAGCTGGTGGTGCGGGGCATGACGGCGATGAAGGGAACGCCGATCAGCTTGGCGAAGTAGGCCTCGGAGACCGCCGTCGAGCCGCTGGACGCCTCGATCACGGGACGGCCCGGCCGGATCCAGCCATTGCACAGACCGTAGAGGAAGAGTGAGCGGGCCAGCCGGTGCTTGAGGCTTCCTGTGGGATGGGTCGACTCGTCCTTGAGATAGAGGTCGATGCCCCACGCCTCGGGCAGCGGAAACCGCAGCAGATGGGTGTCCGCCGAGCGGTTCGCGTCCGCCTGGACTTTACGGACGGCTTCTTTGAGCCAGTCGCGGTACTCGGTGTCGCTGTGGTCGACGTCGAGGGTGGCGCCGGTTCGGATCTGCGGGGTGGTGCTCACGGCGGGCTCCTTACGCTGGGCGCCGAACGGCGTCCGGGCCGACGCACCGATCATAAACACCTTTCTCAGCCCTTCTCACCTGCATAAACGCATCTTTGGGCGCCTCAAAGGCCCCCTGAGGAACAGTGGCTCGAATCCTTCGGGGGCGCATTGTCGCGAGTGCTCCGGGCGCCCCCTGCCCGGCGGCCCGTGCGCACTGGTGCTCCTCGTCAAGGGCGGGCAGACTGCCACCGGACGGGACGAACGTCCCGAACGGGGGCGCACACTGGTCACAACACGAGCCGGAGCACGCCGGCCGGAGCCGCGAGCTCGCGGGCCGGTGACCGAGGTACTCGAAAAGGGGCGGGGCAGGATGGCGGAGCCGGAGTTCACGGCGAAGGGCGTGCGGATCGACAAGCGGCTGCGTTCGCTCACCCGGGCCGGACAGGTCCGGATAAGCGATGGCAGGCTGCAGCTGCTGACCAGCTACGGCAGCGAGATCGACAGCGCGCCCGTGCAGGCGGTACGGGCCTCGAAGCCATGGTTCGCGTCGGAGGACCGGGCCCTGGCCGACCTCAACGGCCAGCGCTACTCACTCACACTGGGCGACCATGATCCGGCGCCGGGCGAGCCCGGGCCGCCCGCGGCGCGCCGCTTCATCGAGGCCGTACGGCGGGCCGCCGGGCGTGACCACTGAACCACGGCGAGTTGCGGGACCGTGCGCACTGGGTCACGCTTGTCTCACGTCACTCTGGGTTTACCAGCGATAACGCTGCGAACCAGCCCGCCGGCCACGACAGCAGGCGGCCCCCTGGACAGCGGCGCCCGCTGGATCCGTTCTCCGTGTTCTTCCGGACCTCACGTCGGGGAGTCGCAGTCGTGATCGAACACCCAAGCAGACACTGCTCGGTGGAGCTCCAAGCCCTGCCCTCGCGGATCGGCCAGATCCGCAGAATCGTATCTGCACAGTTGCGCTACTGGCGCCTGGATCCGTTGATAGACCGGGCCGCGCTCGGTGTGACGGAGTTGCTGACCAACGTCCACCGGCACGCCCAGCCCGACAAGAACTGCACCGTGGAGATCGAGCTCCAGCTCGACCGGCTCACGGTGTCGGTCCGTGACCACGATCCGCGGCTACCGGTGGTCGAGGACGGGACGGACGTCGCGTCGATGGCCACCTGCGGACGCGGCCTGGCGATGGTGGCCGCGGTCAGCGAGAGCTGGGGGGTGCGGCCGCACGATGACGGCAAGGTCGTGTGGTTCACCCTGCCCGCGCCGATCGCCACGCCGAAGGCGGCCCGACCGCAACCCCCTACGGCCGAACCGGCACCCCGGCATGTCATAGCGGCGGGAACGGTGGCCACCGGGGGGCCCGCAGAGCACGCGACCGCCGGCGCCCCCGCCACCGCACAGGTCGGCGCCGGTACCGCCGCTGCCGCACACCTGACCGACGGTGCCTCCGTCGTCGCACCCGCGACCGCCGGCCCTTCCGCCGTCGTACCCGCGACCGCCGGCGCCCCGGACACCGCACACGCTCCCGCCCGCTCGGCTGTCGCCAGTTGAGCGGGCGGTGAGTTTCCTTCCCGGGCAGTGCTCAGAGGCGGCCGGGCGCCCGAGGTGAGGATGCCGAGGCAGACCGCCCGGTGCGTCAGGGCGGACCTGCCGGCACCGGACGGGCCCTGAACGCGGCGGAGTCCCACTCGGGGACGCCGCGTCAGCACCGTCCAGGGCGCGCACGGCGGTGTGGGTACCGCCTTGCGCCCGCCCGGCACGTGGCACGGTCCGGGGCCCGCACCACCGTCGTCGTACTCATGCCGCACCGCCCTTGCCGATACGGCCGAACTGCTCCTCCAGAACCGACAGCCGCCGCCAGTACTCGTCCTCGTCGATCTCGCCGGAGGCGAAGCGGCGGCCGAGGACGGCGAGCGGCGAGTCGCCCGCCGGGCGCCCGGCGTCCATCGGGCGCCAGGGGCTGCCGCGCCCGCGCCACGCGGTGCGGCGCAGAACGGTGACGACGCCGATCACCACGGCCGCCCAGATCAGCGGGAAGAACAGGATCCACGGGCCGGGCCCGCCGTCCCAGTTCGCCAGGGTCTCCATCTCGGTTCAACTCCCTTGCCGGAAAGTCTCGGTGTGTTGCCTAGAGACTGGCGCCCGGGAGGGGTCCGGGTCGTCGTGCGGCCGGCGGCAGTCGCCGTACCCCCCGGGGAGTACTCGGCGGGGGCCGGGCTGCTCCCGCAGGTGCCAACTGTAACTACTAGTATGTACAGTGACGGTGTGAGTACATCGGAGCGTCTGATCGAGTCCACCCGTGAGCTGCTCTGGGAGCGCGGTTACGTCGGCACCAGCCCCAAGGCCATCCTGGAGCGCGCCGGCGCCGGCCAGGGCAGCATGTACCACCACTTCAAGGGCAAGCCGGACCTGGCCCTGGCCGCGATCCGGCGGACCGCCGAGGAGTTGCTGGCCACCGCGGAGGGCGTGCTCACCGGGCCGGGCACGCCGTACGAGCGGATCGAGGCGTATCTGCGGCGCGAGCGCGACGTGCTGCGCGGCTGCCCGGTCGGACGGCTGACCATGGACCCGGACATCATCGCGAGCGACGAACTGCGGGCACCCGTCGACGAGACCCTCGACCGGATCCAGGAGCTGATCGCCGGGATCGTCGAAGAGGGCAAGGAGCTGGGTCAGTTCGGACCGCGGGTGGACGGTGAGGAGATCGCCGCGACGGTCCTCGCGACCGTGCAGGGGGGGTACGTCCTCGCCCGCGCCTCCGGCTCGCCCGCCGCGTTCGACGCCGGCGTGCGCGGACTGCTGTCACTGCTGAGGAGCTGACGTACCCGCGCACGTGTCCGCCCGACCACCCCCCGCCCGAGCGCTGGAGAGAGGCTTCCGCGATGCACGCCCTGCAGTACGAACTGACCCTGCCCGCCGACTACGACATGGGCGTCGTCCGTGACCGGGTGGCCCGCGTCGGGCATCTGCTCGACGACTGGGAGGGCCTCGGCCTCAAGACGTACCTGGTGCGCGAGCGCGGTGTGCACGGCTCGCCGGTCAACCAGTACGCGCCCTTCTACCTGTGGAACACCGTGGAGGGCATGAACCGCTTCCTGTGGGGAGGCGCCTTCCAGGGACTCGTGAACGACTTCGGGCGGCCCACGGCACGGCAGTGGTCGGGTCTTGCGTACGAGGAGGGCGGCGCGGCCGACGCGGGTGCGGCCTTCGCGGTCCGGCGGCGGGAGCCGGTGCCGGACGGGACCGAGCTGTCCGGGCTCATGGCGGACATGGTGCGCGAGACGCGGCGGGTCGCGGGCGAAGACGGCGCGGTGCTGGCGGCGGCCGCCGTGGACACCGCCCGCTGGGAGCTGGTCCACTTCTCGCTCTGGGCCCACGAGGCCCCGAAGGCCGAGGGGGACGTCTTCAAGGTGCTGCATGTGTCGGCACCCGGCCGGGACCGGCTGCCGCGCGGGCGCCAGTGGTGAGCGCCGTCCGTACGGTCCTCGGTGACGTGCGGCCCGAGGACCTCGGTGTGTGCGACGCGCACGACCACCTCTTCCTCCGCAGTCCAAGGCTCCCGGGGCAGGAGCTGGACGACGCCGCCGCCGCGCGGGCGGAGCTGGCCGCGTTCCGCGCGGCCGGCGGGGCGAGCGTCGTGCAGTGGACGCCGTACGGGATGGGCCGGCGGGCCGCCGACCTGCCCGCGCTGTCCCGTGCCACCGGGGTGCATCTGGTCTGCGCGACGGGACTGCACCAAGCAGCCCATTACGCACCGGAGTTGCTCGACGGGCTGGCCGGGCGGCTAGCCGACGTCTTCGTCGCCGAGCTGACCGAGGGCATCGGCACTTCCGGGGTGCGGGCCGGTCTGATCAAGGTGGCGAACGGTTTCCACGCCGTCGACGCACACGCCCGCCGGACGATGACGGCCGCCGCCGAGGCCCACCACGCGACGGGCGCGCCGATCGCCGTGCACCTGGAGCTGGGCACCGGCGCGCTCGACGTACTGGACCTGCTGTGCGGGGAGTTGGGAGTCCCCGGCGAGCGGGTGATCCTCGGCCATCTCAACCGCTCCCCCGACCTGGCCGTGCAGCGCCAGGCCGCCGCCTCCGGCTGCTGGCTGGCCTTCGACGGGCCGTCCCGCGCGAACCACGCCACCGACTGGCGGATGCCGGAGGCCGTCCGGGCCCTGGCCGAGGCCGGCTTCGGGGACCGGCTGCTGCTCGGCGGGGACACCGTGGTGGCGGAGGCGCGGTCGGTGGACGGCGGCCCCGGCATGCCGTACCTGCTGCGGCGGATTCGGCCGCGGCTGGAGGTGGAACTGGGTGCGGAGCAGGTACGACGCGTCCTCGTCGACAACCCGGCCCGGGCCTTCGCCGTCGACTGGCGGTAGCCCACCGGGATGCCGACCGGCGGCCGCGGCTTCGCGGCGGCGGACAGGGCCTCGTGGGCCGGGTGGGTGCGGTAGGCCTCACGGCTCAGTGGTGGGCCCTCACTGCAGCGCCCGCAGCGGATCGTCCAGGACCGGCTGCCACGCCAACTCGGCCGCTCCGACCAGGCTGTTGTGGCTCAGCGTGCACGGCAGGATCGGTACGCCACCGCTCTGGCCCCACAGGCTGCGGTCGGCGACGACGGCACGCAGCCGGTCGGGGTCGGCGTCCAGCAGGGTGCGGTGCAGCCCGCCGAGGATGATGCGGTCCGGGTTCAGGATGTTGACCAGGCCGGCCAGGCCCAGGCCCAGGCGGTCGATCAGGGCCTCGGCGGCCCTGCGCACGGTCGGGTCGGCGTAGTGGTCACGGACCAGGTCCTCGGCCTGCCGGAGCAGCGACACCTCGGGGCCGGGTTCGCGGCCCGCCTCGATGAGCAGCGCCAGCGGATCCGCCTCGACGTCCAGACAGCCCCGGCTGCCGCAGTGGCAGGGCCGGCCCTCGGGGTTGACGGTGAGGTGGCCGACCTCCAGGGCCAGTCCCGAACTCCCCGTGTGCAGACGGCCGTCGAGGACCAGCGCGCCGCCGACGCCCCGGTGCCCGGTGGCCACGCACAGCAGATCGCGGGCGCCCCGGCCCGCGCCGTGCCGGTGCTCGGCGAGCGCGGCCAGGTTCACGTCGTTGCCCGCGAAGGCCGGGCCGGTGATCCCTGCCGCGCGCACGCACTCCGCGAAGATCCGGCGCACCGGCGCGCCCACCGGCCAGGCCAGGTGGAGGGGGTTGAGGGCGAGGCCCTCCGGTTCGGCGACGGCGGACGGCACGGCGAGACCGGCGCCGACGCAGCGCAGGCCGGTGGTGCGGAGCAGGTCGGCGCCCGCCTCCACCACCGAGCCGAGCACCTTCGCCGGGTCGGCGTCGACGGTCTCGCAGCCGGGTGCGGTGGCGACGATCCGGCCGCCCAGGCCGACCAGCGCGGCGCGGAAACCGTCGGCGTGGACTTGCGCGGCGAGCGCGACGGGGCCCTGTTCGGCGACTTCCAGGCGGTGCGAGGGGCGGCCCTGCGAGCCGGCCGCGGCGCCCGGGTGCGCGTCGACCCTGATCAGGCCGAGCGCCTCCAGTTCGGCGGCGACGGCGCCGGCCGTGGCCCGGGTGACGCCGAGTTCGGCGGTGAGCACGGCGCGGGTGGGGGCGCGGCCGGTGTGCACGAGTTCCAGCGCGGGGCCGAGTGCGCCGCGTCCTCGGTCCAACCGGGGTTTCGAGGTTCCGTTCCCCGTCGGGCCGGGGGCCGCCTTGCCGCTCATGAGAGGGAGTCTGCCATGATCCGCACGAGGGGCCGTATCGAAGGTGCGGCGCCGTTGGGGCTGGTCGCGCCCACGCGGCGGCAGCCGCATGTCGATACAGCCTCGCGCCCCCGAAGGGGCGCTACAGCCCGGGCGCGTCGAAGCCGCTCACCCGCAGCGTGACGTTCAGACGGCCGGTCAGGCCCAGCTCCGCCGGGCCCGTGCCCGGGTACACCCTGGGTACCCCGTGATAGGCGAGCCGCGACTCGCCCCCGAACACGAACAGGTCGCCCGAGCGGAGTTCCACGTCCGTGTACGGCTTCGTCCTGGTCTCGGTGTTCCCGAAGCGGAACACGCAGGTGTCCCCCAGGCTCAGTGACACCACCGGTGCGTTCGACCTCTCGTCGGCGTCCCGGTGCATGCCCATCCTGGCGTCGGCGTCGTAGAAATTGATCAGTCCGATGTCGTACGACAATCCGCCCACCGCCTGCGGGCCCAGCGCGTCGGTCACCGCGCGGCGGCCCAGTTCGTCGAGCCAGGCCGGGAACGGCTTCACGGGGCTGTGATCGCCGTCGACGACGCTGCGGGCGTAGGCGTACGGGTACCAGTGCCAGCCCAGGCAGACCTGGCGCGCGGTCATGGTGCCGCCCTGCGGCGTGCGCACCGTGCGCAGTCCGGCGGGTGGCCGGGCCCACTCCCGGCAGGCGGCCAGCAGCTCACGCTGGCGCGGCGCGCTCAGCCAGTCGGGGACGTGCACGGCGCCCGGCGCGACCTGGGCGCACACCCTCGGGAACAGTTCGTCCTCCATGCCCCCATCCTGCCCGACCAGGTCTGAGCTGCGGCTCCGCTAGCCTGGACGCACGATGAGCGACCGTATGACGACTGCGTGGGGCGAGTACGAGCTGTCCCGTTTCCCCCAGGATCCGAGCGACCGGCTGCGTGCCTGGGACGCCTCCGACGCGTATCTGCTGAGGCATCTGGCCGAGGAACGGACCGGGCTGTCCGGCACGGTCGTGGTCCTCGGCGACCGCTGGGGCGCGCTGGTCACGGCGCTGGCCGAGCACCGGCCGACGCAGATCACCGACTCGTACCTGAGCCAGGAGGCGACCCGGGCGAACCTGGCGCGCGCGGGTGTCGAGCCGGGTACGGTGCGGTTGCTCACCACCCAGGACCCGCCGCCGGAGCGGGTGGACGTGCTGCTGGTGCGGGTGCCGAAGAGCCTGGCGCTGCTGGAGGACCAGTTGCTCAGGCTGGCGCCCGCCGTGCACGCGGACACGGTGGTGATCGGCACCGGCATGGTGAAGGAGATCCATACCTCGACGCTGCGGCTGTTCGAGCGGATCCTCGGCCCGACCCGTACCTCGCTGGCCGAGCAGAAGGCCCGGCTGATCCACTGCGCCCCAAACCCCTCGCTTGGGCGGCCGGTGAACCCGTGGCCGTACAGCTACGAGCTCCCGGACGGCGTCGGCGCGGTATCGGGGCGTACGGTCGTCAACCACGCGGGTGTCTTCTGCGCCGACCGGCTCGACATCGGTACCCGGTTCTTCCTCCGTCATCTGCCCGAGGGCGGGCGCCGGATCGTGGACCTGGGGTGCGGCAACGGGGTGGTCGGTACGGCGGTGGCACTGGCCGATCCGACGGCCGAGGTGCTGTTCGTCGACGAGTCGTTCCAGGCGGTGGCCTCGGCGGAGGCCACCTACAAGGCCAACGGCGTGCCCGGCCATGCCGAGTTCCGGGTCGGGGACGGGCTGGCCGGGGTCGCGGCCGGCAGCGTGGACACGGTGCTGAACAACCCGCCGTTCCACTCCCACCAGGCGACCACCGACGCCACGGCGTGGCGGATGTTCACCGGGGCGAAGCGGGCGCTGCGACCGGGCGGCGAGCTGTGGGTGGTCGGCAACCGGCATCTGGGCTACCACGTGAAACTGCGCAAGCTGTTCGGCAACAGCCAACTGGTCGCCAGTGACCCGAAATTCGTCGTGCTGAAGGCGGTCAGGCGGGGATAGTCCGCAGGACTCCGATGATCCGTGTGACCTCCCGGGCCATCGCGTCCCTGCCCACGCTGAGGTACTTGCGGGAGTCGACCGCCTCGGGGTGGTCCGCGAGGAAGCCGCGGATCGCGGCGGTCATCGCCATGTTGAGCGCCGTGCCGACGTTGACCTTGGCGATACCACCGGCGACCGCGGCGACCAGGCCGTCGTCCGGGACTCCGGAGGAGCCGTGCAGGACCAGCGGTACGGGCACGGCGGCGGACAGGCGTGCGAGGAGGTCGTGGTCGAGGGCCGCGGTGCGGGTGGTCATGGCGTGCGCGCTGCCGATCGCCACGGCCAGCGCGTCTACCCCGGTGCCGGCGACGAAGGCCCGTGCCTCCTCGGGATCGGTGCGGGCACCGGGCGCGTGCGCGTCCACCGGCGGGCGGCCGTCCTTGCCGCCGACCTCGCCCAACTCAGCCTCGATCCAGAGCCCTTGGGTGTGGGCCCAGTCGACAGCCGTCGCGGTCGCGGCGAGGTTCTCGGCATACGGCAGCCTGGAGGCGTCGTACATCACCGAGCTGAAGCCGGCCGCGGGCGCCTGCCGGAGCAGTTCGTCGCTCTGGACGTGGTCGAGGTGCAACGCGACGGGCACGCGGGCCCGTTCGGCGGCCGCGGTGGCGGCGCGGGCGAGCGGGAGCAGCCGTCCGTAGCGGAACTTGACGGCGTTCTCGCTGACTTGGATGACCACGGGTGAGCCGGACGCCTCGGCGCCGGTGACGACGGCCTCCACGTGCTCCAGGGTGATGACGTTGAACGCGGCGACGGCGGACCGGGCCTCGGCGGCCCGGGTCAGCAGCTCACCGGTGGCTGCCAGCGGCACGGTCACGCCTCCCCGGACGGGGCGAGGATCACCGAGCGGGTGAGGTGGCGAGGCTGGTCGGGGTCGAGGCCCCGGACGGCGGCGAGGGCGACCGCGAGGCGCTGCGCGCGGACGAGTTCGGCGAGCGGGTCGAGGGCGCCCTCGATCCACAGGGCCCCGGTGGCGCGGACCTGTTCGGCGAGTCCGGCGGGCGCCGGGCCGAGCATCCAGGTGGCCGTGGAGCGGGTGGTGATGCTGATCGGGCCGTGCCGGTACTCCATCGCCGGGTAGGCCTCGGTCCAGGCCAGCGCGGCCTCGCGCAACTTCAGCCCGGCCTCGCCGGCCAGTCCGACCGTCCAGCCTTGCCCCAGGAAGGTAAACTGCGTGGACTCGACCAGGCCTGACGGCAGGGGGGCCGAGAGCGCGGTGCGGGCGTCGGCGACCACCGCGTCGGTGTGCAGGCCGAGATGGGTGCGCAGGAGGGTGAGGGCGGTGGTCGCGAACCGGGTCTGGACGACGGAGCGTTCGTCCGCGAAGTCCAGGACGACAAGGTCGTCGGCGGCCCGCCGCACCGGGGTGCCGGGGTCGGCGGTGATCGCCGAGGTGCGCACGCGCCCCTTCAACTGCCCGAGCAGGTCGAGCACTTCGGTGGTGGTTCCGGACCGGGTCAGGGCGAGCACCCGGTCGTAGGAGCGTCCGTGCGGGAACTCCGAGGCGGCGAACGCGTCCGTCTCGCCCTGCCCCGCGGACTCCCGCAGTACCGCCGCCGCCTGGGCCATGAAGTACGAGGTGCCGCATCCGACGATGGCGACCCGCTCCCCCGCCGCCGGCAGCGCCCCCGCGTGCAGCCCGGCCTCTTCAGCGGCCCGTATCCAGCACTCGGGCTGGCTGTACAGCTCGTCCTCGACATGGGTCATGCCGCACCCTCCCCAGATTTGATTGTTCTTGCAAGATAGAGGCAACTTTCGCGCACAATCAAGCATTCCGACGGGGACGGGGTGGGTTAGGGTCGCGGGGAGATCGAGGAACGGAGGCGGTTGATGTCGCGCGACGCCCGCTGGAAGGCGCTGCTCGAGCTGCTCGTCGAGCGCGGCCGTCTGGAGGTCGAGGAGGCGGCGGCGGAGCTGGCGGTGTCGGCGGCGACCATCCGCCGGGACCTCGACCAGCTCGCCGAGCAGCAGATGCTGGTGCGCACCCGGGGCGGGGCGGTGGTGCACGGGGTGTCGTACGAACTGCCGTTGCGCTACAAGACCGCCCGGCGGGCTTCGGAGAAGCAGCGGATCGCCAGGGCGGTGGCGGAACTGGTCGCACCGGGCGAGGCGGTGGGGCTGACCGGCGGTACGACCACCACGGAGGTGGCCCGCGCCCTCGCCGTGCGCGGCGACCTCGCCACCGGCACGCCGGCCCTGACCGTCGTCACCAACGCGCTCAACATCGCCAACGAGCTGGCCGTACGGCCCCAGTTCAAGATCGTGGTGACGGGCGGGGTGGCACGCCCGCAGTCGTACGAGCTCATCGGGCCGCTCGCGGACGGCGTGCTGGGTCAGATCACCCTCGATGTGGCGGTGCTCGGGGTGGTCGCCTTCGACGTCGTGCACGGTGCCGCGGCCCATGACGAGGCGGAGGCCGCGATCAACCGCCTGCTGTGCGAGCGTGCCGCCCGTGTGGTCGTCGCCGCCGACTCCAGCAAGCTGGGCGGCCGGGCCTTCGCCCGGATCTGCGCGGCGGAGCTGGTGGACACGCTGGTGACGGACACGGCGGCGGCGCCGGAGACGGTAAGTCGGTTCGAGGAGGCGGGGATCCGGGTCATGGCCGTGTGACCCGGCCGCGGAACCCGTCGGACACCGGCGTGTCCGCGCCAGGCCGGACACCCCGGCATCCGCGCCGAGTCAGATACCGCTGATGTCCGCGCTGACGAAGCCCGTGCCCCGCTGGTCGTTGCAGCCGAACACGGGCCGGTCGGCCGGGTCGGGCCAGCTCTGGTGGGCCTGGAGGGCGACGCTCACCAAGGTCAGCAGCAGATCGACGTCGCTCGCGGCGTCGAGTCGTATGGTCACCCACTGCGAGCCCGGGACGATGCGGATCGCCCCCGTGCTCCTGAGGTCCTTGGCGAAGTGCCGGATGGCATGGGTGGTGAGACGCAGGTCCACATCGCGCTCCGAGTGGAAGTGCGCGATCTCGCCCTGCGACGAACTCACGGCCTGACCAAGACCACAGCTGGGTACCGCCTGGGTCAGGTGGGGCCAGGTCGCCAGTTGCGCCAGCGCGCGCGAGGCCAACGTCATGGGGCCATCATGGACCGCTCACTCTCCGGTAACCAACCAGCGAGCAGTTATTAACCGTGCTGTTGCCGGACTCCGTCCGAACACAGATGCCCGAGGTGAGTGAATATCCGCAGGATTTCAGCGGTTCGAGGGACGGAAGGTATCTCTCGGACGTCCGGGACTCGCGTGGCGAACGTCACGTTTTACGCACGTCTGGCACCGGTGGCCGCGAACGCGTCGGCGGCCGCGAGGTCGAAGTCCCCGTGGTCGCTGCCGAGGCCCTGGGCGACGAGGGCCGCCACGGCGTTGCCGAGCACCGCGGACTCCTGTGGGCCGCGGCCCAGCCCCATGCCGTAGACGAATCCGGCGGAGAAGGCGTCGCCGCAGCCGGTGGTGTCCACGACGTCGACCTCGAAGGCCGGGACGGCCTCGGTGCCCCCGGCGTTGACCAGCAGGGCGCCGTCACCGCCGCGGGTGACCGCGACGAGTCCGGCCCCGGCGCCGACCAGCTTCCTCGCGCCGGCCACCAGGTCGTCCTCGCCGGAGAAGCCCAGCACCTGGTCGTCGTTGGGGAGGAGGTGGTCGACGTAGGGCAGTGCCGCGGCGATCTGCTCGAAGCTGCCGAGCACACCGGGCGCGAGCAGGTCCACGGAGGTCGTCACCCCGTGCTCCCTGGCGAAACGCAGGATGCGCGTGGCGGCCTCGACGCCGATCAACTCCGGTCCGCCGAGGTGGAGATGGCCGGCCTCGGCAAGGGCGTCCCAGGGCACGTCGTCGACGCCGTAGGTGATGTTGGCGCCGAGCAGATGGAGGGAGGGCCGCTCGCCGTCGGGACGGATGGGCAGCACGCTGGCCGAAGTGGCGCTGTCGGTACGGCGGACGAGGAACCCGGTGTCGATTCCGGCCCTGGCCAGCAGCTGTACGAGCAGGTCGCCGGTCGCGTCGGTGCCGACGGCCCCGGCGCTCTGCACGGTGGCGCCGAGCTTGGCCAGGGTGAGCGCCGTGCCGCCGGCGGTCCCGGCGGCCGTCACCCTGATGTCCTCGACCAGCGTGGTGCCTTGCCCCTCGGGTATCGCGACCACCGGCCGCACCAGCACGTCCAGCACGTGCACGCCCATCGTGATGACCCTCATGGCCTGCCCTTCCGCAGGGATCGGGTGGTGCCGTAGTCCCGGGCGATCGCAGCCTCGATCACCGCGAGTTGCTGCTGCTCGTCGAGGACGCGGGGCGTTCCGATCGCCGCCGCACGCTGGTAGACGTCGCAGGCCCATTCGAGCAACAGGGCGTTCTCGACGGCCTTGTCGAGGGTCGGGCCGACGGTGACCGCCCCGTGGCCGGCCAGCAGCGCGGCGCTGCGGCCGTGGAGCGCGGTGAGTACCGACTCGGCGAGTTCCGGGGTGCCGAAGGTGGCGTACGGCGCCACCCGCACGGTGCCGCCGAGGGCGAGCAACTGGTAGTGGATGCACGGCAGTTCGTCGAGCACGCAGGAGAGGGCGGTGGCCACCGGTGCGTGGGTGTGGACGACCGCACCGGCGCCGTAACGCCGGTAGGCCCCCAGATGCAGGTCGAGTTCGGAGGTCGGCTGCAGGAACCCGGCGACGACCTTTCCGTCGAGGTCGACCACCGTCACCTGGTCGGCGGTGAGTCGGGCGAGCACCGCCCCGGTCGCGGTGACCGCGATCAGGTCCCCCGCCCGCACGCTGACGTTTCCCGTCGTGCCGAAGAGCAGGCCCGCCGCCCCCAGACGACTGCAGGCGTCCGCCACCGCTACCCGCTCCTGGATCAGCGCGGAGCTTGAGACCGTCATGGCCGCGACGGTAACGTAAACCTGAAACAAAGTCACGTTCAGATTCAGGAGCCGTGAGTGAGCGAGCCGACCGCCGAGGCGACCGGGGCCGCCCTGCGCAGAACTCCCCAACAGGCCCGCAGCAAAGCCCGGTTGGCGCGAGTACTGGAGGCCGCGGAGCGGGTTCTGGTCGCCGAGGGAGTGGCGGCGCTGACCACGACCCGGGTGGCGGCGGCGGCCAAGGTGTCGGTCGGCTCGCTGTACCAGTACCTGCCCGACCGGGACGCGATCATCGACGCGCTCGCGGCGACGTACTTCTCCCGGCTGGAAGGGGCGATGGACGATCTCGTCCGCGCCGCGGGCACCGAGCACTGGGACGACCCCGTGGGGGTGCTCATCGACGGCTTCGCCGCGCTCTACCGTGCCGAACACGGCTTCCGGGCCCTGTGGTTCGGCAGCGGACTGACCGACCGGGCCCGGGAGGCGGACCGCGAGCACAAGCGCCGTATGGCCGACGGGGTGCGCCGGACACTGCTCGCGCTCGGGATCGTCGGCGACACGGAGGCGCTCGGCCGGGCCTGCCACGCCGCCGTCCTCGTCGCCGACGCCCTCGCCCAGGAGGCCTTCCGCCGTGACCCCGAGGGCGACACGGCCCTCCTCGACGAGGCGAAGGTCATACTCCGCGGCTATCTCTCGGTCATCGTGGGGCGCGCGGAGCCACGGGACACCTGAGCGTCCACCGCGACCGCGATCGCCCACCTGAACACGGGCACCCTGGGGGCAGACCCGCCCGCCGACGGCCTTGCCCCAGGACGGCACCCCACCTAGCCTGATTTTGTGCCGCAAATAAACAAAGCCCGAACCCACAACGACGTGCCGGGCACCGACGACCGTCTCTTCCGGCTCCGCGTCATCCTCACGGCCTTCTTCGCCCTCGACGGCTTCGTCTTCGCCGGCTGGGTCGTCCGCATCCCCGCCATCAAGCACCAGACCGGCGCCTCGGCCGGCACCCTCGGCCTGGCCCTCCTCGGCGTCTCCGCCGGAGCCGTCGTCACGATGATGGTCACCGGCCGCCTCTGCCGCCGCTACGGCAGCCACCCGGTGACCGTGGTGTGCGGCGTGCTGCTGTCGCTGAGCGTCGCCCTGCCTCCGCTCACCCACTCGGCACTGGCCCTGGGCCTCGTCCTGCTGGTCTTCGGTGCCGCCTACGGAGGGCTGAACGTCGCCTTCAACAGCGCGGCGGTCGACCTGGTCGCCGCCCTGGGGCGCCCGATCATGCCGAGCTTCCACGCGGCCTTCAGCCTGGGCGGCATGACCGGCGCGGGGCTGGGCGGCCTGGTCGCCGGGGACCTCTCGCCCACCCGGCACCTGCTCGGCCTCAGCGTGATCGGCCTGCTGGTCACCGCTGTCGCCGGCCGTGCCCTGCTGCGCTGCGAGGCGCCGGTCCCGCACGCCGCGGAGCACTCCTTCACCGCCCCGCGCCGCCTGAACCCGCGCACGCGCCGGCTGGTCGTCGTCTTCGGCCTGATCGCGCTGTGCACGGCGTACGGCGAGGGCGCGATGGCCGACTGGGGCGCGCTGCATCTGCGCCAGGACCTGGATGCCTCGCCGGGTCTCGCGGCGGCTGGTTACACGTGTTTCGCCCTGGCCATGACGGTCGGCCGCGCGAGCGGAACGCGGCTGCTGGAGCGGCTCGGCAGGTCCCGCACGGTGGTCTTCGGCGGCAGCACGGCCGCGGCGGGCATGCTCCTCGGCTCGCTCGCGCCCTCGGTGTGGGCGACGCTGATCGGCTTCGCCGTCACAGGACTGGGCCTGGCCAACCTCTTCCCCGTGGCCGTGGAGCGAGCGGGCGCCCTGGCGGGCCCGTCCGGCGTGGCCACGGCATCCACGTTCGGTTACGGCGGCATGCTGCTGGGGCCGCCGGCGATCGGGTTCATGGCGGAGTGGACATCCCTGTCGACTGCGTTGACGAGCGTGGCGGTGCTGGCGGGGGCAGCCACCCTCATAGGCGTGACGACAAGGTGACGGACGCAGGTGACGGACCCGGGTGACGGACCCAGGATGTGGGGCTGCACGGGATGCGCCGCCGTACGGGACCCTCGTCTCTCAGTCCTGCGGCGGCCCCGTCAGTCCAGCAGCCCCGGCTCCCGTACCGACTCCAGCAGGCCGGAGAGTCGCGCCGTGTCGGCGGCCGTCCAGCCCGGTGGCCGCGTGATCTCGGCCCACGCGCTCGTCGGCATGGTGCCGTACCGGTGCCCGTAGCCGTCCGGCACGCTGTCCGCGCCGGCCAGATCGCAGGCCACCTGCCAGAACGTGAGCAGCGGGTGCCAGCGCATCGCCGGTGAGACGTCCCGGGCGCGCGGGCGGTCCAGCCAGTCCGGCTGGTGGAAGGCGAGGGCGGGTGACCACCAGACGACGGGGTCGGAGCCGTTCTGGAGGTAGACCGCGCGGGGCTCTCCCCAGGGCGCGAGCGGGATGCCGTAGTCCTTCGGCACCTGCGCGAAGCGCACATGCGCACCGTCGTCGACCACCGGCCGCCACTCGGGGCTGCCCGGCTGTCGCTGCGCGGTGACCTTCTTCCACAGCGGATTGTCGTAGGTCGGCCCGACGAACAGCGCGCCGCCGGTCTCCGAGGTGAGCGTGGACAGGGAGCCGTCGAGGGCGGACTCCATGGAGAAGGAGCCGAGGCTCTCGCCGTAGACGAGGAGGCGGGGGCGGGAGTCGGCCGGGAGGGTCTGCCACTTGGCGTAGACGGCGTCGAAGAGGGCGCGCCCGGTGTCGGCGGCCTCGTCCTCGGTGAGCGCGGAGACCCAGCTGGGCAGGTAGGAGTACTGCATCGCGACCTCGGCGGTGTCGCCGCCCCACATGTACTCCAGGGGTTTGCTGCCCTGGTCGTTGATCCAGCCGGTGCCGGTGGTGCCCATCACCGCGAGGATCTTCCGGGAGAAGCCGCCGGTGCGTTCGAGTTCGCGCACGGCGAGGGCCGCGCGTTCGTCGAGGGTGTCGGCGGTGCGCAGGCCGACGTAGACGCGTACCGGGTCCTTGGCCGGACGGCCGGTGAAGGCGGTGATGTCGGCGCGGGTGGTGGCCGTACCGACGAAGTCGCGGCCCCTGGCACCGAGAGTGTCCCAGTGGGCGGCGGACCGGGGGGTGCCGGAGAGGGTGGGCAGGCCGGGCTGGTGGACGCCCTCGGCGGTGCCCTGGTCGGCGAGGGACGCGGCGCTCTCGATCGCGTCCAGCGCCCCGCGCAGCAGGAATCCCTGGACGATGCCGACGATCACGAACGCGACGAGGGCGACCCCGGTGGCGTACGCGACCGGGCGCGGGATGTGCGCGCCGAGCGGGCGGGCGACCAGGCGGGTGCCGAGCCGTACCGTACGGCCGAGCAGGAGCAGCACCGTGCCGACGAGTGCGGCGACGACCGGGACCAGCGCCCACTGCCACCAGACCACCTGCGGGGGCAGGGTCACCGCGCGGCGGACCTGCCCCTCCCAGCGGACGCTCCAGGCGGTGACGGCGACGACCGCGGCGGCCCCGAGGACCCCGAGGGCCGCCCACACGATCCTGCGGACCCGCGGGCGGATGCGGAAGCCCGCCCAGCGGAGCAGAGACCGGGCGAGCGTCTCCAGTACGGCGCCGACGGCGTAGCCGACGACCGCCGAGACGCCGGCCACAAGGCCCTGGAGCAACCAGGCGCGCGGCAGCAGGGAAGGAGTGAGGGACAGGCAGTAGCACAGGACCGCCACGGCGATTCCGCACCAGCACGGCCGCCGCCGGACCACTCGGTCGGGGCCCGCGTGCCGGCGCACCCGCTCCGTCACCCGACGGGTCCAGTCCCTCGTACGATTCACGGCATCGCCCGCAACACCCACTTGGCCACCTCGGGACCACGATCGGCCACCGCACCGGCCGCCGCATCCGGAAGGTCGCCGAGCCCGCCCTCGAGCCCGCCCTCCTGGGCGGCAAAAGGTGCAGAGCAGTACGGGATATCTCATCGTGGTGGGCATGGCACAGGCCCAGACGACCGAGAGTCCCCGCTCCTCGCCGCCTGCGGCCAAGCTGACGCTGCCCACGCTCACCGCGATGGCGGTCGGCTCGATGGTCGGCGCCGGTGCGTTCCCGCTGCCGCGCCGGTTCGCCGAGGAGACCGTCAGCGTGGGGCTGATCGTCTCGGTGCTCGGCGCGTATCTGGCGTGGACGCCGATGGCCGCCGAGGTGCTGTTCGACCAGGGGGCGGCCCGGCACGTGATCGTCGCCGGGATGCCCAAGCTGCGCTTCGCGACGCACCTCGACACGGTGTTCACCTTCGCCGACCGCGACCTCGTGCCCCGCTACCCGGCGATCATGAACGGGGTGCACACCTTCCCGCTGCGCCCTGGCGACAAGGCTCCCGGCATCGAGCTGACCGACGAGGCCACCACCCCGTTCGTCGACGTGGTCGCCAAGGCGCTGGGACTGCCGGAGCCGCGCGTCGTCGAGACCGGCGGTGACGTCTGCGCCTCCGAGCCGCAGCAGTGGGACAGCGGCAACAACGCGGTCGCGTTGGAGCCGGGCGTGGTCTTCACCTACGACCGCAACCCCCAGACCAGCACCCTGTTGCGCAAGGCGGGCGTCGAGGTCATCACCATCGTCGGGGCCGAACTGGGCCGGGTAAGCGGCGGCGGGCACTGCAGGACCTGCCCGCTGCTGCGCGACCCGGTCGAGTTCTGACTCCCCCCGGCCCGGACCCGGAGATGCCCCTCCCCCGGCTTCCCACCCGGGCCGCCCTGGTCGCGGTGGTGGTCGTACTGGTGGCGGCCAATCTGCTGGACAACCGCTGGGCACGGTCCTGGATCCTGCTGACCGCGGTCGCCGCCTCGGCGGTCCTGGTGGCGCTGCTGTTCTGGGCCGGGGGCGGCTGGGCGGAGCTGGGACTGGGCCGGAACACGCTCGCGGACGGGGTGCGTTGGGCGGTCGCCCTGATCGGGATCGTCGCGGCGGTCTATCTGTGCGGGGCCCTGATCCCGGTCACCCGCGGGCTGTTCACCGACCAGCGGACCAATGCGCTGGACGGGGCGCAGATCGCCTTCAAGGCGCTGGTGGCGGTGCCGGTGGGGACCGTACTGCTGGAGGAGATCGCCTTCCGCGGGGTGCTGTTCGCGCTGCTGCGCCGGCTGCGCACGGCGACGACGGCCGCCGTCCTGTCCTCCGTGCTGTTCGGTCTCTGGCACATCCTGCCCTCGCTGAACCTCAACAAGGACAAGCCGACGCTGGGTTCGGTCTTCGGGCAGTCGGTCGCCGGGGCGGTCCTGGTGGACATCGGGGCGGTGCTGTTCACCGCCGTGGCGGGCTGTCTGCTGTGCTGGCTGCGCGACCGCAGCGGCTCCCTGCTGGCACCGATGGCCCTGCACTGGGCGGTCAACGCGCTGGGCTACGCGGTGGGGTTCCTGCTGCGCTAGGGCTTGCCGCCACGCCGACGGTACGCACCGCCGGGCCTGCCACAGTGGTACGTGCCGCACGGGTGCACACCGCCGGAGCCTGCCGCGCCGGCGCGTGCCACCGGGCCCGCCGTACGGGCGCGTGCCGTATCGGGCAGACTCGCGGCATGGAGACTGCCGAGTATCTTCAGATCCTGGACCGGGAGGGCAGGTCGCTGGCCGCGGCCGCCGTGGTGGCGGGCCTCGACGCCGAGGTGCCGACCTGCCCGGACTGGCAGGTGCGCGACCTGCTGCGGCACACGGGCACCATCCACCGGTGGGCCGCCGGGGTAGTCGCCGACGCCCACCCCGGACCCCGGCCCATCCCGGACCCGCCCGACCTCGACGGCACCGAGTTGACCACCTGGTTCCGGGACGGCCACCGCATCCTCGTCGACACCCTGGCCGGCGCACCGCGGAACGTGACGTGCTGGACCTTCCATCCGGCCCCCGTCCCCTCACCACTCACCTTCTGGCTGCGCCGCCAGGCCCACGAGACGACCGTGCACCGGTACGACGCCGAGGCCGCCCGGGGCGGGCCGGTCTCCCCGATCGCCACGGACTTCGCGGTGGACGGTATCGACGAACTGCTGCGCGGCTTCCACGCCCGCTCCCGCAGCCGGCTCCGTTCCGAGTACCCGCGGGTGCTCCAGGTGCGCGCCGCGGACCGGGACGCGGCCTGGACCGTGAGGCTGTCGGCGGAGCCGCCCGTCACGGAACCCGGCGCGCTCCCTGGCGCGACGGCCGAACTCTCCGGCCCCGCCGACGAGTTGTACCTGGCACTGTGGAACCGGGTACCGGTGCCGAAGGTGATCGGCGACCCGGAACTGGCCGACCTGTGGCGGACCCGGTCCGGGATCTGACCGCCGGCTCTAGCCGGCCAGCATCCGGGTGAGCACCGCGCGCTGCACCGGCAGCACCTCGCCGTGCAGCGCGCGCCCCTTGCCGGTGAGCGCCACCCGCACGCCCCGCCGGTCCTCCGGGCACATGGCCCGCTCGACCAGGCCGTCCTTCTCGAGCCGGGCGACCAGCCGGGACAGCGCGCTCTGGCTCAGGTGCACCCGCTCGGCGATCTCCTGGACGCGGTAGCTGCAGCCGCCGTCAGCCGCCGAACCGTCGGAGAGCAGGTCGAGGACCTCGAAGTCACTGGCGCACAGGCCGTGGCCGTGCAGGGCGCGGTCGAGTTCGCACTGGGTGCGCGCGTGCAGGGCCAGGATGTCCCGCCACTGCTCCACGAGCGCCTGCTCGGGCTTCTTCGCCGCCATTCCCGCACCGTAGCAGAGAAACAGGATTGTTGCATCGTAATTAAATGCACTTGCATCCGATGCATGTGCATGTAGTGTCTGTGGGCATGACCTCTCCGCTCACCGCCCCTGTCTCCGAGGGACGCTGGACTCCCCGCCTCTGGGGCACCCTGCTGGTGCTCTGCGCCGCGATGTTCCTGGACGCCCTGGACGTGTCGATGGTCGGCGTCGCGCTGCCCTCGATCGGCTCCGATCTGCAGCTGTCGACCTCCACGCTGCAATGGATCGTCAGCGGCTACATCCTGGGCTACGGCGGCCTGCTGCTGCTCGGCGGCCGTACCGCCGACCTGCTGGGCCGCCGCCAGGTGTTCCTGGTGGCCCTCGGCGTCTTCGCCCTCGCCTCGCTGCTCGGCGGCCTGGTCGACTCGGGCCCGCTGCTCATCGCCAGCCGCTTCATCAAGGGCCTGAGCGCGGCCTTCACCGCGCCGGCCGGCCTCTCGATCATCACCACCACGTTCCCGGAGGGCCCGCTGCGCAACCGGGCCCTCGCCATCTACACCACCTGCGCGGCCACCGGTTTCTCCATGGGCCTGGTGCTGTCCGGCCTGCTCACCGAGGCCAGCTGGCGCCTCACCATGCTGCTGCCCGCCCCCATCGCCCTGATCGCGCTCGTCGCCGGCCTCAAGCTGCTGCCGCGCAGCGCCCGCGAACGCGACCACAACGGCTACGACATCCCCGGCGCGGTCCTCGGCACCGCGTCCATGCTGCTCCTGGTCTTCACCGTGGTGGAGGCCCCGCAGGTGGGCTGGGCATCGGCCCGCACCCTGCTGTCCTTCCTCGCGGTCGCCGTCCTGCTGACCGTCTTCGCCCAGGTCGAACGCCGCTCCCCCGGCCCGCTCATCCGGCTCGGCGTGCTGCGCTCCGGCAACCAGGTCCGCGCCCAGCTCGGCGCGGTCGCCTTCTTCGGCTCCTACGTCGGCTTCCAGTTCCTGACCACCCTGTACATGCAGTCCCTGCTCGGCTGGTCGGCGCTGCACACCGCCCTGGCCTTCCTGCCCGCGGGCGCCCTGGTGGCGGTGTCCTCCACCAAGGTCGGTGCGATCGTGGACCGCTTCGGCACCCCACGGCTGATCGCGGCGGGCTTCGCGTTCATGGTCCTCGGCTACGCGCTGTTCCTGCGCATCGACCTGGACCCGGTGTACGCGGCGGTGATCCTGCCCTCGATGCTGCTGATCGGCGCCGCCTGCGCGCTGGTCTTCCCCTCGCTCAACATCCAGGCCACCAACGGGGTCGACGACCACGAGCAGGGCATGGTCTCCGGGCTCCTCAACACCTCGGTGCAGGTGGGCGGCGCGATCTTCCTGGCGGTCGTGACGGCCGTGGTCACGGCGGGCGCCCCGGCGCATGCGACGCCGCAGGCGATGCTCGACAGCTACCGCCCCGGCTTCATGGTGGTCGCGGGCGTGGCCCTCGCCGGGCTCCTGATCACCCTCACCGGGCTGCGCACCAGGCGTCCGCAGCAGAGCGTGGTGATCGCCAAGTCCACCACCCTGGAGGCGGAGCGCGTGTCCGTGCGCGACTGACGCGCGACGCGCGGCCACAGGGGGACGCCTCCGAACGTGCGCCCGGCGGGGCTGGTTGCTCCGCCGGGCGCACGGGCGTGAAACTGCCGGAATGACGGGTCACGGGGAACGGCGCGGTCAGGCCGAGCGGGACGCGATCACCGTGGAGATCGGATACGCGCTCTGCAGTGCGGTGTTCGCGGCCGTGGTGGTCCTCGGAGCGGTGGCGGGACCGGTACTGCTCTTCGATCTGCCCGGCGGCCTCGAACGTGCGCTGCCACCGGTGGGCGTGGCCCTGGCCACCGTGATGTTCTTCGCCCGGGTCGTCAGCGTGCTGGTCCGCTTCCAGCGGTCCTCTCAGCCCAGCCAGCCGGGCCGGACCAGCCCCGACTCATAGGCCAGGACGACCAGTTGGGCCCGGTCGCGGGCGCCCAGCTTGACCATCGTGCGGCTCACATGGGTCTTTGCGGTGAGCGGGCTCACCACCAGGCGGCGGGCGATCTCCTCGTTGGACAGGCCGATGCCGACCAGGGCCATCACCTCCCTCTCCCGTTCGGTGAGTCGGGCGAGGGCGTCCGCGGCGGCCGGCTCCTTGGAACGGGCCGCGAACTCCGCGATCAGCCGCCGCGTCACCCCCGGCGACAGCAGTGCGTCCCCGCCCACCACCGCCCGGACGGCCCGCACGAGTTCCTCCGGCTCGGTGTCCTTGACCAGGAACCCGGAGGCGCCGGAGCGGAGCGCCTCGAAGACGTACTCGTCCAGTTCGAACGTCGTCAGCATCACCACCTTGACGTCCTTCAGCTCCTCCTCCCCGGTGATACGGCGGGTCGCGGCCAGACCGTCGAGATGCGGCATACGGATGTCCATCAGGACCACGTCGGGGCGCAGTTCGCGCACCTTGCGCAGTGCCTCCTCGCCGTCCGCCGCCTCCCCGGCCACCTCGACGTCCGGCTGCGCGTCGAGCAGCGCCCGGAAGCCGGCCCGCACCAGCGACTGGTCGTCGGCGAGCAGCACCCGGATCATCGGTCCTCCCGGTCGGTCGGGGGCTGTCCGGCATCGGTCAGGGGCACCGCGACGTCGGTCGGGGGCAGCCCGGCAGCGGTCAGGGGCAGTACGGCGAGCACCCGGAAGCCCCCGTCGGCGCGCGGCCCCGCCTCGATCGTGCCACCCAGGGCGGCCGCCCGTTCCCGCATTCCGGCCAGTCCGTTCCCGCTGCCGCCCGCGTCCGCGCCGGTCGCGGGGCCGTCGTCGTCGATCCGCAACCGCAGCTCCCCGCCCCCGGGTTCGAGCCGTACGCGCGCGTGCCGTGAGCCAGAGTGCCGTACGACATTGGTGAGCGCCTCCTGCACGATCCGGAAGGCGGCCAGATCTGCGCCGGGGGGCAGCCGCGGCGGCTCCCCCTCCACGGTCACCGTGAGTCCGGCGCTCGCCGCCTGTTCGACCAGTTCCGGCAACCGCCCGAGCCCGGGAGCGGGCGCGCGCGGCGCGTCTCCCGGCGCGCGCAGGGTGTCGAGCACCTGCCGCACCTCACCGAGCGCCTCCTTGCTGGCGGCCTTGATGGTGGTGAGCGCGGTCCGGGCCTGTTCGGGGTCGGAGTCCAGGAGCGCGAGCCCCATGCCCGCCTGGACGTTGATGACGGAGATGCTGTGCGCCAGCACGTCGTGCAGCTCGCGGGCGATCCGCAGCCGTTCCGCGTCCGCCCGTCGCCGGGCCGCCTGGGCGCGGTCGGCCCGCTCCCGCGCCCACTGCTCGCGCCGCAGCCGCACCAGCTCGGCCACGGAGACGACGATCAGCACCCAGGTAGCGATGATCAACTCCTGGCCGGGATGCGCCCCCGTGTCACCCGGTGGAGGCAGCCGGCGGTACAGCCAGAGCGAGATCAGCAGGTGGCCGCCCCACAGCATGCCGACGGCCGCCCAGGCGGCCCGGCGGCGCCCGGCGACGACGGCACTGAAGCAGGCCACGGCGACGGCCGCGAAGACCGGCCCGTACGGGTAGCCGGCCCCGACGTAGACGAGCACGAGCGCCGCCGTGCCGAACACCACGGGCACGGGGCGCCGGTGCCGCCACAGCAGCAGTGCGCAGGTGGCCAGGAGCAGCAGGCGGCCGTATGCGTCGAGGGGTTCGCGGTGCGGCTGCTCGTGGGCGGCGAAGTTCGAGCCGACCAGTACCAGCACGGCGAGCGGGACGGTGGTGCGCCAGGGCAGCCGGCCGCGCGCCGGCTCATGCATGCCGTCGTCGTCGCGGTGCCACGACGGGGGGCCGTAGTGCCCCCACTGCGCGGGGCCGCGCTCCCGTTCCCGCTGCTCGTCCATGTCCGCCACGCTAGACGGCACCGGCCCGTGCGAGCGTCAGCCCGCCGAGGTGATCAGGCGTACTCCCAGGGAAGTAGGCAGCCGGGTGCGGTGGCGCAGCGTGCGGTGCGGTGCCGTACCCGGTCGGTGCGGCGCCGGTCGGTGCAGCGCCGTGCCGTGCCGTGCGGCGCCATGCCCGTGCGGCGCCGTGCCCGTGCGGCGCCGTGCCCGTGCGGTCCAGTGGCCTGCAAAACCGTGCCGCGCGGTGGCGTCAGCGGCCGGGCGTGAGTTCGGCGACCTCCGCGTCGAACAGCCGCTCCGGGTCGAAGCCCATGCCCGCGAACTGCCCGGCGAGTTCGAGGGAGAGGACGCCGTGCATCCGGGTCCAGAACGCCAGCGCCCGACGCAGCACCCCCGGCGA
Organism: Streptomyces sp. NPDC026538; assembly: GCF_055567535.1. NCBI lineage: Bacteria > Bacillati > Actinomycetota > Actinomycetes > Kitasatosporales > Streptomycetaceae > Streptomyces > Streptomyces sp. NPDC026538. The sequence continues at coordinate 164,969 of NZ_JBVHQG010000008.1, read as the reverse complement.
CGCGGGGTGGTCCCCGGCCCACTCGCGGTGCTGGGCGAGGTGCGCGGTGAAACCGGCGGAGGCCGGCGCCTCGGGCTCGGCCGCCGCGCAGACGTCGAGCAGTGCGGCCATGATCTCCCGGGCGATGGCGGTGATGTCCTCGGGCGCGTGATAGCCGGGCACCGGCGTGCCGTAGATGAGGAAGTACCGCTGGGGGTCGTCGAGGGCCCAGTCGCGCAGGGCGCGCGCGAGGCCCTCGATGCCGGCCCGGGAGTCGGCGGCGGTGCGGAAGGTGTCGGCCAGGCCGCGGTAGGCGTCCCGGATCAGCTCGGTGATCAGCTCGTCCCGGCTGCCGAAGTAGCGGTAGAGGGCGGGGCCGCTCATGCCCAGTTCCTTGGCGATCGCGTTCAGGGACAGGCCCGACGCGCCGGACTTGGCGATCTGCTCCCAGGCGCGCGCCTTGATGTCGGCCCGTACCTGACTCCGGTACCGCTCGCGGGGGCTCACCGCATCTGCCGCCATGACCTGCACGCTCCTCTCGCTGCTGACGTCCCGGTCTCCCGAAGCCCCGGTGTCCCAGAGCCTCGAGCGCTTCGGGCTCCGGGTTTCCGAGCCTCTGACCTTCAGGACTATTTCGACCGTTTCAACCTATCAGTTTAGAGATGCCATCTAACAGTAGTTAGAGCACTCCGCGACGCGAGAGCTTGACACCTTGGCTAGACACAGTCATTTTAGTTATAGCTTCTAACGCAAGCGAGAGACTCTCTCGCTTGTGACTGCACCTACCGGGAGACCGTCATGGAGATCATCATGGAAACGGCAGGAAACGCCGCCCCCCAGGGCACCACCGCAGGCACCCAGCTCGTCGAGGTCGTCCTGCCGGGCATCGTGGAGCCCGAGGGGCTGCAGATCCGGCACGGAGAGATCCCGGCTCCTGGCGCCGGCCAGATCGTCGTACGCGTGGAGGCCACCGGCGTCTCCTTCGCGGAGCAGCAGATGCGCCGCGGCCGCTACTACGACCAGCCGCCGTTCCCCTTCGTCCCCGGCTACGACCTGGTCGGCACGGTGCTCACGGCCGGTGCGGGGGTCACGCCCGGGCTCGTCGGCAAGCGGGTGGCGTCCCTGGTCAAGGTGGGCGGCTGGGCCAGTCACGTCGTGCTCGAGGCGGCCGACGCCGTGGAGGTGCCGGCCGGGGTCGGCGCGGCGGAGGCCGAGACGCTGGTCGTCAACGGCATCACGGCCTGGCAGATGCTCCACCGCAAGGCCAGGGTGCGGCAGGGCGGAACGATCCTGGTGCACGGCGCCAACGGCGGAGTTGGCACGGTTCTCGTCCAGCTCGCGCGTGCGGCGGGCCTGCACGTCATCGGCACGGCCTCGCCCCGCCATCACGACGCGCTGCGGGAGTTGGGCGTCACCCCGGTCGACTACCGCGCCGAGGACGTCCCGGCCCGGGTCCGTGAACTGGCCCCCGGCGGTATCGACGCCGTCTTCGACCACCTCGGCGGCCGCAGTGTCGTCGACTCCTGGAATCTCCTCGCCCCCGGCGGCACCCTCGTCGCCTACGGCAGTGCCACCACCCGGGACGACTCAGGCTCCAAGCAGCTGCCCGTGCTGAAGATCCTCGGCCGGGTGTGGCTCTGGAACGCGCTGCCCAACGGCCGGCACGCGTACTTCTTCAACGTCTGGGAGGGCCGCGCCCTCGGCAAGGACCGCTTCCGGGCCCGGCTGAGCGCCGACCTCACCCAGGTGTTCGAGTCCCTCCAGCGCGGTGAGGTGACCGCCCGTATCGCCGCCCGGCTGCCCCTCACGCAGGCCGCCGAGGCTCTGCGGCTCGCCGAGTCCGGGACGGTCGCGGGCAAGATCGTCCTCGTCCCGGAAGACGGCGCCGGCACGTCGGCCGCCCCGGTGCGGTGACCACCGTCGGCGCGTCGACGGTCGCAGGTGCAGTGATGGCCGGAGGCACGGTGACGGCCGGGGGCGCGGTGACGGCCACCGGCCCGGCGACCGCTTTTCGCGAACGCCCCGTCGTCCGCGAGGACGGGCCGGCGCCGAGGCGGCGGCGAGTCCGGGTTCGTCGCCACGCTCGCCGGAGCCCGCTACGGGAAGACCAGGCCCACCCCGTGGGCGAGCTGGGCCGCCGCATGCCGGAAGAACCGGTCACGGTCCTCCACGACCCCCTTGAACTGGCCGAACAGTTCGAACCCGACCAGCCCGAACAGCTGCGCCCACGCCGCGGCCATGGCCACGGCCACCTCTGGCGGGAGGCCCGGCACGAGTTCGTCGGCCATCCGGCGGGCCTCGGGCGCGAGGTCGGCGGGCACGGGGGTACGGGCCAGACCGCGCCGCTCGAACGCGTCGAGCAGGATGCCGATCAGGACGAGGGCGACCCGGGCGGCCGGCTGGATGGTGGTGTCCGGGGCCGAGTAGCCCGGCACCGGCGAGCCGTAGATCAGCGCGTACTCGTGCGGGTGCGCCAGCGCCCAGCCGCGCACCGCCTCGCACACGGTGACCCAGCGCTGCGCCGGTACGGCGTCGTCGGCAACGGCGGCGGCGTGCGCGGCTTCGGCGGCCTCGCCGAGGGAGTCGTAGGCGTCGATGATCAGCGCGGTGAGCAGGTCGTCACGGCTCGGGAAGTAACGGTAGAGCGCCGAGGAGACCATGCCGAGTTCGCGCGCGACGGCCCGCAGCGACAGCTTGGCCGCGCCCTCGGCCGCGAGCTGTCTGCGCGCCTCGTCCTTGATGGCCGCGGTGACTTCCATCCTGGCTCGCGCGCGGGCGCCCTGTGCGGTGCTCATGAAGAGCAGTCTGCCACGCATGTAGAGCGGTGCACACAATTTGGAGCAGTGCACTCGCACGTGAGCACCGCACCCATTTCAGTGCACCGATCCCGAACAAGTGCACCGCACAAAAAAGAGAGCACTGCTCTTGCTTTGGATCGCCGATCTCCCCCACACTGGAGTCAAGCGAGAGCACCGCTCTCCCAAATAGTGGGGGTCACCGTGTCGACACACGTCCAGAAGCCCGGCTGGTTCACCGTCAACGTTTTCAACCGGACCGTGGCCTGGCTCACCCGGCGCGGTATCAGCATCTGGGGCTCCCGCGTCCTCGCCGTCCGTGGACGCAAGAGCGGGGAGTGGCGGACCACCCCCGTGAACCTGCTGACGGTGGACGGGCAGCAGTACCTGCTCGCGCCGCGCGGCCACGTCCAGTGGACCCACAACATGCGCGCGGCCGGCGGCGGCGAGCTGCGGCTCGGCAAGAACGTGGACGCCTTCACCGCCACCGAGGTCGCCGACGACGACAAGGTCGAGCTGCTGCGGGCCTACCTGAAGCGTTGGAAGGCCGAGGTCGGCGTCTTCTTCAACGGGGTCGGCCCCGACTCTCCCGACGCCGACCTGCGCCGCATCGCTCCCGACCACCCGGTCTTCCGGATCGCCGTCACGAAGTGACCGAGTCCTCGCTGTCCGTGTCGTCCGCGTCCGCCTCGGCGGTCTTCTCCGACCCGGCCGGCTCCGGGGCCAGGGTGGTGAGAGCGCGCTGGGCGAGCGGGTGGGAGCGGACGAGTTCGCCGAGCGAGGTCCGTCCCTGGGTGATCTCCTTGAACGCGCGCCAGGCGGGGCGGAAGCCGGTCAGGACCGCGTGGAACAGGCCGGGCCTGCGCTCGAACACCGCCAGCATCCGCTTGCCGACACTCATCTCGACGCCGAGGCCCGCCTTGACGGCGAAGGCGTAGTTCAGCGCCTGACGGCGGGTGTCCACCGCGTCGTGCGCCTCGGCGATCCGCACCGCCCACTCCCCCGCGAGCCGCCCGGAGCGCAGCGCGAAGGAGATGCCCTCGCGGGTCCACGGTTCGAGCAGACCGGCCGCGTCACCGCACACGAGCACCCGGCCGCGGGACAGCGGCGAGTCGTCGGCGCGGCAGCGGGTCAGGTGGCCGGAGGAGATGCTCGGCTCGAAGCCGGCGAGGCCGAGCCGGGCGATGAAGTCCTCCAAGTACCGCTTGGTGGCCGCACCTTCGCCGCGTGCCGAGATCACGCCGACGGTCAGGGTGTCACCCTTGGGGAAGACCCAGCCGTAACTGCCGGGCATCGGGCCCCAGTCGATGAGCACCCGCCCCTTCCAGTCCTCGGCGACCGGCTCCGGCACCGGGATCTCCGCCTCCAGGCCGAGATCCACCTGGTCGACCTTCACGCCGACGTGGGCGCCTATCCGGCTGGCGCTGCCGTCGGCGCCGACGACCGCGCGGGCCAGCACGGTCTCGCCGCCCTGGAGAACCACGGCGACCGTGCGCCGGTCGGGGACGGCCGAGCCGTGCTGTTCGACGCGCTGCACGGCGGCGCCGGTGCGCAGTTCGGCACCCGCCTTCTGGGCGTGCTCGACCAGCTGCTGGTCGAACTCGGGCCGGTTGATCAGCCCGAACATCATCTGCTTGGAGCGGCGGGTGCGGGTGAACCGTCCGTTGTTGGAGAAGGTGACCGCGTGCACCCGGTCCTTGAGGGGCAGCTCGAAGCCGGGCGGGAGCGCGTCGCGCGAGGGTCCGATGATGCCGCCGCCGCAGGTCTTGTAGCGGGGCAGCTCGGCCTTCTCCAGCAACAGCACGCGCCGTCCCGCGACCGCCGCCGCATAGGCCGCCGAAGCCCCGGCGGGTCCCGCGCCCACCACGACGACGTCCCACACCCGCTGCATGTCGTCCGCCGAAGAATTCTCACCGCTCACGATGGTCCGCTGCTCCGATCAAGCCGTAGAAGCCGTAGGTGCCGTATGCCATATCAAGCCATAGGTGCTGAACCAAGCCGTAGTGCCGTACGACCCGTGGGTCAGGCCCTGTCCGTCCGTAGCCGCGCACCTACCACCTGTCCCCCGCATCCTACGGCGGAGATCGCCGCAGGCCGCTGTGGGAGGATCGGTGTACTCACCAGTTCAACGTCGCACCCACGAGGAGCGTGCCCATGTCGTCCAATCCGGTCGCCGAGACCGTCGCCGCCCTGTTGCCCAGGGCGAAGGCGGAGCTCGCCGAGCTGGTGGCCTTCAAATCGGTGGCGGACTTCGTCCAGTTCCCGAGGAGCGAGAGCGAGGGCGCCGCGAACTGGGTCGCCGACGCGCTGCGCGCCGAGGACTTCGTGGACGTCGCCGTGCTGGACACCCCGGACGGCACACAGTCGGTGTACGGCTACCTGCCTGGGCCGGAGGGTGCCAAAACGGTCCTGCTGTACGCGCACTACGATGTCCAGCCGCCGCTGGACGAGGCCGCCTGGACCTCGCCGCCGTTCGAGCTGACCGAGCGGGACGGCCGCTGGTACGGGCGCGGTGCCGCCGACTGCAAGGGCGGCGTGATCATGCACCTGCTGGCGCTGCGTGCGCTGAAGGCGAACGGTGGCGTCCCGGTCAACGTCAAGGTGATCGCCGAGGGCTCCGAGGAGATGGGCACCGGCGGCCTGGAGCGGTATGCCGAGCAGCACCCCGAACTGCTGGTGGCGGACACGATCGTCATCGGCGATACGGGCAACTTCCGGGTCGGCCTGCCGACGGTGACCACGACCCTGCGTGGCATGACCCTGGTCCGGGTCCAGATCGACACACTTCAGGGCAATCTGCACTCCGGGCAGTTCGGCGGTGCCGCCCCGGACGCGCTGGCCGCGCTGATCCGGGTGCTGGACTCGCTGCGCGCCGAGGACGGTTCGACGACGGTCGACGGGCTCGCGCCGGAGTCCGGCTGGGAGGGGCTGGAGTACGACGAGGGGCAGTTCCGCAAGGACGCCAAAGTGCTGGACGGCGTCGGGCTGATCGGCGACGGGTCGGTCGCGGACCGCATCTGGGCGCGTCCGGCGGTCACGGTGCTCGGCATCGACTGCCCGCCCGTGGTCGGCGCCACCCCGTCGGTGCAGGCGAGCGCCCGTGCCCTGGTGAGCCTGCGGGTGCCGCCGGGCGTGGACGCGGCCGGGGCGAGCAAGCTGCTCCAGGCCCATCTGGAGGCGCACACCCCGTGGGGCGCCCGGGTGCGGACCGAGGCGGTCGGCCAGGGCCAGCCGTTCCGTGCCGACACCACCAGCCCGGCGTACCAGGCGATGGCCGACGCGATGGCCGTCGCCTACCCGGGCGAGACGATGCAGTACGCCGGTCAGGGCGGCTCCATCCCGCTGTGCAACACCCTGGCGAGCCTCTACCCGCACGCCGAGATCCTGCTGATCGGGCTGAGCGAGCCGGAGGCGCAGATCCACGCGGTCAACGAGAGCGTGTCTCCCGAGGAACTGGAACGCCTGTCGGTGGCCGAGGCGCTGTTCCTGCGGAACTACGCGGCGGGCTGAACCGCTCTGCCCACGGCAGAGGGCTCTCGTCTGCGGACGGGGGCCCTCCTACGGTCGGGGCATGGACGTCATCGAACTGCTCCCCCGGCTGCACCTGCTGCGCTTCCCGGTCGGGCAGGCCTACCTCTGGCACGACCCGGACACCGGCGCCTCGACGCTGGTCGACACCGGCCCGCCCGGCTCGGGCAGGCCGATCGCCGACGCGCTCACCGCGCTGGGGCGGTCCCCTTCCGCGGTACGGCGGATCGTCCTCACCCATTTCCACGAGGACCACGTCGGCGGGGCGGCGGAGTTCGCCGCGCTGAGCGAAGCCGAGGTGCTGGCCCACCGCCTGGACGCCCCGGTGATCCGGGGCGAACTCCCGGGTCCCCCGCCGGTGTTCGAGGACTGGGAGCTGCCGATCCACGCCGCGGCGGCCGAGCTGCTGCCCGTCGGTTGGGCCGGTCCCCCCGGCGGAGGTGACGGAGCTGTCCGACGGGGATGTCCTGGACTTCGGCGGTGGTGCCCGGGTGGTCCAGGTCCCCGGGCACACGCACGGCAGCATCGCCCTCCATCTGCCCGTGTACGGTGTGCTGTTCACCGGGGACGCGGTGGCGGCCGCGCCGGCCACCGGTGCGGTGATGCCCGGGGGGACATCACCGGGAAGTGTTCGACGAGGTCGCGGACCTGGAGGACGGGTTCGCCGGAGCCGCCGTGGCCGGGCAGCGGGGGCAGGGGGCCGGTCATGGGGCAAAGTCCTCCAGGGTTCCCCGTCAACTCGACCAAGATCGCGGTGACGTGACAGTCAGTCAGAATATGTCAACCGATCGGGACGCCGGCCTCCAGGTAGAGCGCGGCACCGCGCTCGCGGGCCCGCAGCGCCCAGCGCAGCCGTTCGTAGCGCACCGGGGGCAGCATCTCGGCGGCCTCCTGTTCGGTGACGAAGCGCCAGCCGCGCAGCTCGGGGCCCGGCAGCACCAGCCGGCCGGCCTCGGCGGAGTCCAGCCGGCCGCCGTCGAAGAGCAGCCGCAGGCCTCCGTAGCGGGGCGGCACGGGCTGCTCCCAGTCGACGACCAGCAGCCGCAGCACCTTCTCCAGCCGTAGCCCGGTCTCCTCCTCGACCTCGCGCACGCCCGCCCGCGCGGGGGCCTCGCCGGGCTCGACGACACCGCCTGGGAACTCCCAGCCGGCCTTGTAGGTGGGGTCGACGAGCAGGACGCGGTCCTGCTCGTCGAAGAGGAGCACCCCGGCGGCGAGGGTCTCGGCGGTGGGCTCCGGGGTCTGCACGATGTCGCAGACGGACGCGGCACCCGTGCCGACGGCCTCGGCGATGTACAGGGCCGTCTCGTACGGGGTGAGGGCGCTGGTGTCGACGAGATGGGCGTCGGCGCCGATCCAGGAGGCGAGGGCCGCACGGTAGGGCTCGATCTGGTCGTACGACCACTGCCGGACGCGCATCTCGCCGTCCGGCAGGCCGGACGGGATCTCCCGCCCGGCTATTCGCTCGCGCAGGATCGTTTCGGCCGGGGTGAGACACACATGCCGGACGGCGATCCGGCGGGCGGCGAGGCCGCCGAAGATCTCGTCGCGGTACTCCTGGCGCAGCAACGTCATGGGAACCACCAGGGTCCCGCCCAGCTCGGCCAGCATCGCCGCCGCCGTGTCGATCACCAGTCGTCGCCAGATCGGCAGGTCCTGGAAGTCGCCGGCCTCGGCGAGGTGCTTGGCCGGTAGCAGGTGTGTCAGTGCCCCGCCGATGACCTCGGGGTCGAAGAGCGTGCTGTTCGGGATCAGTTCGATCAGTTCACGTGCGGTGGTGCTCTTCCCCGCACCGAACGCGCCGTTGACCCAGACGATCACGGACTCCCCCTCTTCTGTTGGCCCCCTGAGGCTTGCCCGCTCCACACTGCCACGGAAACCAGTTCCCGTTGAGGGCGCGCAAAACGGAGTGCCGGTGCTCCCTCGGCGGAACACCGGCACCGTCGTTCGCTCCTGCCCCGCCGGGCTACTCCTGGCCCAGGAAGTCCCGATCGGTCTGGAAGCTGTCCTCGCCCACGAGATGCCCGACGTGCTCCAGGGTGTCCGAGATGTGCAGGTCGTCGAGCGGACCGTCGGCGGCGACGGCGTGCGACGGAGTGATGGCGGCCACGACGAATCCGGTGGCCAGGCTGGCGATGGCGAGCATGCTGCGCTTCTTCATGCCCCGTCCAACTACGCGGGCGGCCAGGGGTCACGGGCGGACCCGCGAGGGGAGCAACGCGGCGGGTCGGCGCGGCGGCGGTGACCAGGCGACGGCCCGCGGTGGGCGCCTCGTCGTCGGTCCCGCGCGGAAACCGGATGGCCCCGGCGATCACCGCGCGGCTAGCCTCGGGAGACCCGATCTCCCGACCGCACGGAAAGACCTGCGCGCCATGACCAGCCCGCGACCGACCACGACCCTCTGGCGCCCCACCGGCCCCGTGGAGCTCGCACTGGTCCGGGAGCTGGAGTGGGGCGCCTGGCCGCCCCGGCTGCCCGAGCAGCCGATCTTCTACCCGGTGCTCGACGAGGACTACGCGATCAGGATCGCCCGCGACTGGAACGTCAGGCACGACGGCGCCGGCTTCGTGACCCGCTTCGAGGTCGACACGGAGTTCGTCCGCCGCTACCCCGTCCAGCAGGCGGGCGGCAGCACGATCCTGGAGCTGTGGGTGCCGGCCGAGGAGCTGGACGAGTTCAACGCGCACATCGTCGGCACGATCGGCGTGGTCCACGAGTTCCGGTGAGGCCGGGTGCCGTCGCCGCACCAGGACATCGGATGTCCTACCCGGCCACCCCACAGACAGGTCCAAGAGACCTCATAGTCTCCCGGGTTCGTCAGTCAACACAACCCAACGCACGCGACGGCGCCCCATCCCCAACAGGCCCCATAACCAGGCCAGTACGGGAACTGGAGCAACCTTCACCACTTCCCTTCCAACACAGCTCAACAGCTCCTACCATAAGCGCGCACCGATGACGCCTCTCTGTCGTCATCCCACCTTTCGCGAGTCGGAGGAGCGTAACGATGCGTCACCCTCACACCCGCACAACCCGCCGAAGAGTGGTCGGAGCACTCACCGCGGCACTGCTGTGTACCGCGGGCCTCGCCGCACCCGCCGCCGCCGGCGGCGGGCCTGCCGGCTCGCCCGCCCCCGCCGACGGTCTCGCCCTCACCCCGCCGATGGGCTTCAACAACTGGAACTCCACGCACTGCGGTGCGGACTTCGACGAGACCATGGTCGAGGGCATCGCGGACCTCTTCGTGGCGAAGGGCCTCAAGGACGCCGGCTACCGGTACGTCAACCTCGACGACTGCTGGGCCCTGCCGAGCCGCGACGCGGACGGCAAGCTGGTCCCGGACCCGGCCCGCTTCCCCCACGGCATCAAGGCGGTCGCCGACTACGTGCACGCCAAGGGCCTCAAGCTCGGCATCTACACCAGCGCGGGCACCAGGACCTGCAACGACGCGGGCTTCCCGGGCGCCCTCGGCCACGAGTACAGCGATGCCCGGCAGTTCGCCGACTGGGGTGTCGACTATCTCAAGTACGACAACTGCAACAACCAGGGCGTGGACGCCAAGCAGCGCTACCTCACCATGCGGGACGCGCTGAAGGCGACCGGGCGGCCCATCGTCTACAGCATCTGCGAATGGGGCGAGAACAAGCCCTGGGAGTGGGCGTCGGACGTCGGCCAGCTGTGGCGCACCACCGGGGACATCAGCGACAGCTGGGGCTCGATGGTGTCGATCCTGAAGCAGAACCTGCCGCTCGCGCCCTACGCGGGCCCCGGGCACTGGAACGACCCGGACATGCTGGAGGTCGGCAACGGCGGCATGACCGACACCGAGTACCGCTCGCACTTCTCGATGTGGTCGATGATGGCCGCCCCGCTGCTCATCGGCACCGACCTGCGCAAGGCCTCCCCGGCGACCTTCGACATCCTGGACAACAAGGAGGTCATCGCCGTCGACCAGGACCCGCTCGGCAAGCAGGGCACGGTGCTCTCCTCTGCCGGCGGACGCTGGGTCGTGGCCAAGCAGTTGCAGGACGGCAGCCGCGCGGTCGCCCTCTTCAACGAGTCCAGCTCCCCCCAGCGCATCGCGACCACCGCCCAGGCGGCCGGCCTCCCGAACGCGCCCGCCTACACCCTGCGCGACCTGTGGCGGCACCGGAGCTACAACACCGCGGGCACCCTCTCCGCGGTCGTCCCGGCACACGGCACCGTCCTGGTCCGGGTCGCCGCCGACCGGCACTGGACGGCCAACCCGCCGGCCGTCGAACTCGGCCTGACCGGCAGCCGGTTCGTCGAGCCGGGCAGCACGGCCGCGCTCACCACCTCCGTCACCGACCTCGGCCGCAGCACCGCCCGCAAGGTCTCCGTGGCGCTCACCGGTCCCCGGGGCTGGACCGTCACCCCGACCTCGCCGACCAGGACCGCGGCACTGCCGACCGGCCGCGCCCTGCGCACCGGCTGGAAGGTGACCGCTCCCGCGGGGACGCCGAAGGGGTCGTACGACCTCGGGCTCCGGACGAGTTACCGGTCGCCGGCCGGAGTGCGCGCCGAGAGCACCATGACGATCACGACGACCGTCGCGGACCCGCCGCCGGCCGGAAGCTCCTATCTCAGCGACCTACCCTGGCTGTCGGCCGACAACGGCTGGGGCCCCGTGGAGCGCGACACCAGCAACGGGGAGACCGCCGCGGGCGACGGGCATCCGATCACCGTCGGCGGGGTGGTGTACGCCAAGGGGCTCGGCACCCATGCTCAGAGCCAGGTCGACTACTACACCGGCAAGGCGTGCGAGAAGGTCACCGCCGCGGTCGGCGTGGACGACGAGGAAGCCGCCGACGGAAGCGTCTCCTTCGAGGTCTGGGCGGACGGCACGAAGGTCGCCTCGACCGGCGTCCTGACCACGGACATGCCCGCCCAGCCGCTCACCGCCGACGTCACCGGCGCCGAGGTCGTCAGCCTGGTCGTCACCGACAGCGGGAACGGCGTCACCTCCGACCACGGCGACTGGGCGGACGCGCGGATCACCTGCTGACGGTCCGCGGCCACCGCGTCACACGTCCCGGCCGGCCGTCCCCGAGCGGCCCGGTCGGCCGGTCCTGAACCCCGGCCGACCGGGCCTGAACGTTCCTGCCGAGTATGGCGGCCGCTTCAGACGCCGGCCGCCGTCACGTCCGTGCCCATCCGCGCCAGCGCGGCCGCCGCGGCGCCCACCAGTCCCGCGTCCGTGCCCATCTGGGCCGGCACGATCGTCAGGCGCTGCACGAAGGAGAGGGTCGCGTAGTCGGTGAGGGCCTTGCGCAGCGGCGTGAAGAGGATGTCCCCCGCCTTGCCCACCCCGCCGCCGATCACCGCGATGTCGATCTCGACCAGGGTCGCGGTCGCCGCGATCCCGGCCGCCAGCGCCTGCGCGGCCCGCTCGAACGACGCCACCGCGACCGGGTCGCCGGTCCGGGCCGCGTCCGCGACCGCCGCCGCCGAGGTGTCGCCGTCGGGACCCGGCTGCCAGCCGCCCTCCAGCGCGCGCCGGGCGATGTTGGGGCCGCTCGCGATGCGTTCCACGCAGCCGCGCGATCCGCAGGGACAGGGGTCCCCGTCGAGGTCGACGCTGATGTGGCCGATGTGGCCCGCGTTGCCGGTCGGCCCGGGGTGCAGTTTCCCGCCGAGCACCAGCCCGCCGCCGACGCCCGTCGACACCACCATGCACAGCGCGTTGTCGTGGCCGCGGGCCGCGCCCTGCCAGTGTTCGGCGGCCGTGATGGCGACGCCATCGCCGATCAGCTCGACCGGCAGCCCGCCGGCGGCCGCACGGACCCGCTCGACGAGCGGGAAGTCCCGCCAGCCCGGCACGTTGACCGGACTCACGGTGCCGGCGGAGGCGTCCACCGGGCCCGCGCTGCCGATCCCGAGCGAGCCGGCCCTTCCCCACAGGGGTGAACCGGCGAGTTCGCCGACCACCTCCTCGACGGCCCCCATGACCGTCTCGCCGTCCTGCTGGGCGGGCGTCGCGCGCTGGGCACGCGCCTGGATCCGTCCGTGACCGTCCACCAGTGCGCCGGCGATCTTTGTGCCGCCGATGTCGAGGGCCGCCACGAGGTCGGTGTGCATCAGAGTCAGATCTCCCCGTCAACCATGAGTAACCGAGTGAAAGGCAGCCGTCCAGCGGTGGGGGCGCGGGCCGGAGATTGCGGTGGACAGTCTCCCTCGCATCTGACAACGTTGTCCAGGCTCTATGCTCGACGCCACATCCTCATACAAACCCATGGACCTGTGCATCCCCCGTGGACAACAGGAATCCCACCGTGGACGACAGGACAGGACGCCGCATCGTGCCCGAGACCTCCCGCCGCGCAGACCGTCTTCCCGGCTCCCGTTACGGGACCCGGCCGACGATGAAGGACGTGGCTGCGCGCGCCGGTGTGGGCCTGAAGACGGTGTCCCGGGTGGTCAACGGCGAGCCCGGGGTGACCCCGGACACCGAGCGCCGGGTCCAGGAGGCGATCGACGCGCTCGGCTTCCGCCGCAACGACAGCGCACGGGTGCTGCGCAAGGGCCGTACCGCGAGCATCGGTCTGGTGCTGGAGGACCTCGCCGACCCGTTCTACGGCCCGCTCAGCCGTGCCGTCGAGGAGGTGGCCCGGGCCCATGGCGCGCTGCTGATCAACGGCTCCAGCGCCGAGGACCCGGACCGGGAGCAGGAGTTGGCGCTCGCGCTGTGCGCGCGGCGGGTGGACGGGCTGGTGGTGATCCCGGCCGGGGACGACCACCGTTATCTGGAGCCGGAGATCAGGGCGGGCGTGGCCACGGTGTTCGTGGACCGCCCGGCCGGAAAGATCGACGCCGACGTGGTGCTGTCCGACAACTACGGCGGGGCCCGTGACGGGGTCGCCCATCTGATCGCGCACGGCCACCACCGGATCGGCTTCATCGGTGACATGCCCCGCATCCACACGGCGGCGGAGCGGCTGCGCGGCTACCGGGCCGCGATGGAGGACGCCGGGATATCCGTCGAGCCGGCGTGGACCTCCCTCGGCATGACGGACCCGGAGCGGGTGCGCCGGGCCGCCGAGGAGATGCTGTCCGGGCCCGCCCCGGTGACCGCGATCTTCACGGGCAACAACCGGGTGACCGTCACCGTGATCCGGCTTCTCGCCGAGCGGACCCGCCCGGTCGCACTCGTCGGCTTCGACGACATCGAGCTGGCCGATCTGCTGCATCCTGGCCTCACGGTCGTCGCCCAGGACGCGGCCCTGCTCGGCCGTACAGCCGCCGAGCGGCTCTTCCGTCAGCTGGACGGCACTCTCCTGGCACCGGAACGCATCGAGCTGCCGACCCGGCTGGTCACCCGCGGCTCGGGCGAGCTGCCGCCCGCGGAGTGAGCGGCGCATGAGCGGCCGTACGCTCGCGGAGCTGGGCCTCGACCAGGCACCGCGCGACCACCCGCTGACCTACCCCGGCGTCTGGCCCGCCGACTCCGGACTCCTCGACGGCGACCGGCTGTTGCCGCTGGACCGGCTGGTGCACGACGACGGCCGGGTACCGGTGCTCGCGGTCGGCTCCAACGCCTCCCCCGCCCAACTCCAGCACAAGATGGCCGAGTCCGGGGTGCCCGGGCCGATCCCCATGGTGCGCACCCGGGTGACGGGCCTCGACGTGGGCGTCTCCGCGCACGTCAGCCGGCTCGGCTATGTCTCGGCGTCCCCGCTCCAATCCCCCAACACGGTACGGGAGTTGTTCGTCGTCTGGCTGGACGGGCCCCAGCTGGAGGTGATCGACGCGAGCGAGGGCGTACCGCTGCCGGGCGGCAACTTCGAGCGGGCGTGGCTGCCCGCCCCGCACGTGCGCGTCGCCCTCGCGGACGGCACCACGCTCCCCGGCGTCCACACCTACGTCAACCGGCACGGCGTCCTGCACGACGGCACCGGCACGCCTCGCCGCCACCCCGGCGAGCACGCCCTCCTCACCGAACTCCTGGAGGAATCAGCCGCGTTGAGGGAGCTGTTCGGTGTCACCCCCGAGGAGTTCTGCACGCGTGCGCGGGCCGACGCCGAACTGTGCCGCCGGGGTACCCGGTTGTTCGCAGAGCGGAAGTGGGCGGTCGCGTCGGGCCTGGAGCGGTACCTGCGCGTCGAGCGGACGGGAAGTCCGGGGACCGGCTCGTCGTCCGCGCCGCCGTCGACGTAGACGTCGCTGATGTACCCGCCGGTGTCGCCGCTGCCGTCGGCTCTGACCCTCCGGACGTCGGTACGCCTGCCGTGGGTCTCCCGGCGGCCCGGATCTCCCGCACCCGGATACGCCGGCCGCTACTTGCCGGAGGCCGTCAGGTCGCCGCGCCGGGGTGCCGCGAAGCCCTCCAGGTCGGCTCGGGTCAGACCGGTCAGCCGGGCCACCTCGGCGATGTCGAGGGCGCCGCAGTCCAGTCCGCGCAGCAGGTAGCCGCTGAGGGCCTTGGCGGTGGCCGGCTCGTCCATGACGTCGCCGCCGGTGCGGTTGGCGTACCGGGCGAGCCGGGCGGCGGCCTGCTCGAAACCCTCGCGGTAGAAGGCGAAGACGGCCGCGTACCGGGTCGGGATGTGGCCGGGGTGCATGTCCCAGCCCTGGTAGTAGGCGCGGGCCAGGGCGCGCCGGGTGAGCCCGTAGTGCAGCCGCCAGGCGTCGTGCACCTTCGCGGTGGGGCCGACCGGCAGCACGTTGGTGGAACCGTCCGACACGCGTACGCCGGTACCGGCGGCCGCCACCTGCATGACCGCCTTGGCGTGGTCGGCGGCCGGGTGGTCGCTGGCCTGGTAGGCGGCGGAGACGCCGAGGCAGGCGCTGTAGTCGAAGGTGCCGTAGTGCAGTCCGGTGGCGCGGCCCTCGGCGGCCTGGATCATTCGGGCGACGGTGGCGGTGCCGTCGGTGGCGAGGATGGACTGGCTGGTCTCGATCTGGATCTCGAACCCGATCCGGCCGGGCTCCAGGCCGTGTACCTTCTCGAAGGCCTCCAGGAGCCGGGCCATCGCGGTGACCTGCTCGGGGTAGGTCACCTTGGGCAGGGTCAGCACCAGGCCCTCGGGCAGGCCGCCGGCCGCCATCAGCCCGGTGAGGAAGATGTCGAGGGTGCGGATGCCCCGGTCGCGCACCGCGGCCTCCATGCACTTCATCCGGATGCCCATGTACGGTGCCGCCGTACCCTCGGCATACGCGTCGGCGATCAGCCGCGCCGCCCGGGCCGCCGTCTCGTCCTCCTCGGCGTCGGGGCGGGGGCCGTAGCCGTCCTCGAAGTCGACGCGCAGGTCTTCGATCGGCTCGCGCTCCAGTTTGGCGCGGACCCGGGAGTGGACAGGCTCGGCGAGTTCGTCGGACAGGCCGAGGACGGCGGCGAAGGAGGCGGCGTCGGGGGCGTGTTCGTCCAGGGCGGCCAGCGCCCGGTCGCCCCAGGAGCGGATGGTGTCCGCGGCGAAGGCGTCACCGGGGACGTACACGGTGTGGACGGGCTGACGGGTGCCGGGGTCGCCCGGGTAGCGACGCTCCAGTTCGGCGTCGACCGGCGCGAGGGAAGCGCTGATCTCCTCGCTGACGGCGCCCGCGAGACTCGTCGCCACCTTCTGCTGCTGGCCCTGACCCATCCCACACCCTCCTGTTTTCCACTGTACGGAATCAACAATCCGTTGAATGAAGTTATCCGGGCGCCTTCGGGATGGTCAACACCATGTCCACCGTGCGACACGCCCCCATCTGGACATGTTCACGCTCGACTCACACCTGGGTAGCACACTCTCTGCGCAGGACTCGCCTTACGCACGCCGCGCCCGGCCGTCGCCACCGAAGGAGCACCCGTGCCGAACCAGCGCCGAGTCACCCGCCGTCTGGGCCTGAAGGTCCTGTTGGCCGCGGCGGTCACCGTGCCCCTTTCCAGCGCCGTGGTCTCCGCCTCGTCCGCCTCCTCCAGACCGTCCGCCACCCTGCGGGCCGGGCGGGCGGCCCCCTCGGCTCCGTCGCGGCGCGCGCCCCGGCTCGACGTCATGACCTGCAACCTGCGGTACGCCGACAACGCCGAGCCCAACAGCTGGGCCGACCGCCGCCCCGTGATGCGCGAACTGCTGCACCGCGCGCACCCCCAGGTCATCGGCACCCAGGAAGGCCTCTACCAGCAGCTGCGCGACATCGACGCCGACCTGGGACCGCACTACGACTGGATCGGCACCGGCCGCGAGGGAGGCAGCCGGGACGAGTCCACGGCGATCTACTACGACATCCGGCGCCTGGCCCCACTGGAGCACTACACCTTCTGGCTCTCCGACACCCCGGAGGTCATCGGATCCAACACCTGGAACGCAGCCTTCCCCCGCATCGTCACCTGGGTCCGGTTCCGCGATCTCGCCGACGACGGCCGGGAGTTCTACGTCGCCAACACCCACTTCGACCAGAAGAGCCAGTACGCCCGCGAGCGCAGCGCGACCCTGCTCACCCAGCGGATCGCGGAGTTCGACCCCGCGCTGCCGGTCGTGGTGACCGGCGACTTCAACGCCGCCGCGCACAAGAACCCGGCCTACGACACCCTGGTGGACTCCGGGCTCGTGGACGCCTGGGACGCGGCAGAGCGGCGCGGCACCCTGTACGGCACCTTCCACGGCTACCACCGGCTGAAGCAGGACGGCGACCGTATCGACTGGATCCTGACCTCGCCGGGTGTGACGACGCACCAGGCGACGATCGACACCTTCTCGATGCACGGCCAGTTCCCCAGCGACCATCTGCCCGTGCAGGCCTCGCTGAGCCTGCGCTGACACCACGAGGCCCCCGTGACCGGTGTCGGTCACGGGGGCCTCGGACAGCCTCGCGGTGATCAGCCCTTGCGGGTGTTGATCTCCTCGGTGAGCTGGGGGACGACGTCGAAGAGGTCGCCGACCACGCCGAAGTCGACCAGCTCGAAGATCGGGGCCTCGGCGTCCTTGTTGACCGCCACGATGGTCTTGGAGGTCTGCATGCCCGCGCGGTGCTGGATGGCGCCGGAGATGCCGTTGGCGATGTACAGCTGCGGGGACACGGACTTGCCGGTCTGGCCGACCTGGTTGGTGTGCGGGTACCAGCCGGCGTCGACGGCGGCACGCGAGGCGCCCACGGCCGCGCCGAGGGAGTCGGCGAGCGCCTCGATGATGGCGAAGTTCTCGGCGCCGTTGACGCCACGGCCGCCGGAGACCACGATCGCGGCCTCGGTCAGCTCCGGACGCCCCGTCGACTCGCGCGGGGTGCGGCCGGTGACCTTGGTGCCGGTGGCCTTGTCGGAGAAGGTCACCGCGAGGGCCTCGACCGCACCGGCGGCCGGGGCGGCCTCCACGGCGGCGCTGTTGGGCTTGACCGTGATGACCGGAGCGCCCTTGGTGATACGGGACTTGGTGGTGAAGGAGGCGGCGAACACCGACTGGGTGGCCACCGGGCCCTCGTCGCCGGCTTCCAGGTCGACGGCGTCGGTGATGATGCCCGAGCCGATGCGCAGCGCGAGGCGCGCGGCGATCTCCTTGCCCTCCGCGGAGGAGGGGACCAGCACGGCGGCCGGGGAGACGGCCTCGACGGCGGCCTGCAGCGCGTCGACCTTCGGCACGACGAGGTAGTCGGCGTACTCGGACGCGTCGTGGGTGAGGACCTTGACCGCGCCGTGCTCGGCGAGGGCGGCGGCGGTGTCGGCGGCGCCGTTGCCGAGGGCGACGGCGACGGGCTCGCCGATCCGGCGGGCCAGGGTCAGAAGCTCCAGGGTGGGCTTGCGGACGGCACCGTCCACGTGGTCGACGTAGACGAGGACTTCAGCCATGGGAATGCTCTCCTGCTTGCGAAAGTTGAGGGGCGGCGGTCAGCTACTGCAGGACTCAGATGAACTTCTGGCCCGCGAGGAACTCGGCGAGCTGCTTGCCGCCCTCGCCCTCGTCCTTGACGATCGTGCCGGCCGTGCGGGCCGGACGGGCGGTCGCGGTCTCCACCGCGCTCCAGGCACCCTCCAGACCGACTTCCTCGGCCTCGATGTCCAGGTCGGACAGGTCCCAGGACTCCACCGGCTTCTTCTTCGCGGCCATGATGCCCTTGAAGGACGGGTAACGCGCCTCACCCGACTGGTCGGTCACCGACACGACCGCCGGAAGCGAGGCCTCCAGCTGCTCGCTGGCGGCGTCGCCGTCACGGCGGCCCTTCACGGTGCCGTCCTCGACCGTGACCTCGGAGAGCAGGGTGACCTGCGGGACACCCAGCCGCTCGGCCAGCAGGGCCGGGACCACACCGGCGGTGCCGTCGGTGGAGGCCATACCGGAGACCACCAGGTCGAAGCCGGCCTTCTCGATCGCCTTGGCCAGCACCAGCGAGGTACCGATCACGTCGCTGCCGTGCAGGTCGTCGTCCTCGACGTGGATCGCCTTGTCCGCACCCATGGACAGCGCCTTGCGCAGCGCGTCCTTCGCGTCCTCGGGGCCCACGGTCAGGACGGTGACCTCGACGTCGTCGTCGGAGTTCTCGGCGATCTGCAGCGCCTGCTCGACCGCGTACTCGTCCAGTTCGGAGAGCAGACCGTCCACGTCGTCACGGTCGACGGTCAGGTCATCGGCGAAGTGCCGGTCGCCAGTGGCGTCGGGCACGTACTTCACAGTGACAACGATCCTCAGGCTCACGCCGGCTCTCCTACTGCATCGTCTTTTCTGGCCTGCCTCTTGAAGGCAGCATAGGCGCCTCAAGCGGCTCATCCCGGTCGGGGCGGCCGCGCGCTCCGAACGAAATATTACTCGTCAGTACACCCAGTTCGTACCCGCTAAGCAAGCGCTTTGAACTGTGACCTTCGCAACGCAGCGTAACCGGAACTCGACGCCTCCGCAGAACGAGGAGCGCGTGATCAATCACGCAATCCGTTGAAACCACCCTGGTGATAGAGGAGCGGCCGGCCGGCCCGGGAGGGATCTCCGACGACCACCTCGGCCAGCACGATGCGATGGTCGCCGGCCGGTACCCGTGTGACGACCCGGCACACCAGCCAGACCAGCACGTCGTCGAGGACCGGAACCCCCGCATGACCCTCGCGCCAACTGGTGGGCGCCCCGAACCGGTCGGCGCCGCTGCGCGCGAAGGTGGCCGCGAGCTCGGCCTGGTGCTCGCCGAGGATATGGACGCCTATGTGCTCGGCGGTGGATATCGCGGGCCAGCTGGAGGCGCCCGTGCCGACGCCGAAGGAGAGCATCGGCGGCTCGGCGGAGACGGAGGAGAGGGAGGTGGCGGTGAAGCCGACCGGGCCGCCGGCCCCGCGCGCGGTGATCACCGCGACTCCGGCGGCATGCCGCCGGAAGGCTGAGCGGAGCAGGTCGGGAGAGGCGAGCCGGGAGGTGCCGAGGTCGGGCGTGGCCGTCATGGAGTTTTCCTTCTGGGGGAGGCGGCGTTCGGGTCCGGGGGCGTTCAGCGACCCGGACAGCGCGCGCTCGCGGTGCGGGCCAGATCGACGTGGACCCGCCCGAAGAGAAGGAGTTCATGGGGCATACGGTCAGGCTGACGATAGGTGGTACGCCCAGTCAAGTACGTTCCGCGATATGGGAGCTGCCCCTCCGTCATCGGCACGTCCGTCAGACCGCCTCTCCCAGCGCGGCGATGACGTCCGCCTTCCGGGGCTGCCCGGTGGCCCGGCGCACCACCCGGCCGTCCGCGTCGAGCACCAGCACGGTGGGCGTCTTGAGGATCTCCAGTTCGCGCACCAGGTCCAGGCGGGCCTCGGCGTCGATCTCGACGTGGGTGACCCCGGGGACCATCTCGGCGACCTCGCCGAGCACCCGCCGGGTGGCCCGGCAGGGGGCGCAGAAGGCGCTGGAGAACTGCACCAGCGTTGCCCGTCCACCCAGTTCGCCGCCGAGTTCGGCCGCTCCGAGCCGCTTGCCGTCGTCCCGCCCGCGCACCCTCACCCTCCCGCTCCGCCGCTTGTGCAGCACTCCGTAGACGCTCGCCATCGCGAGCACCGCCGCGCACACCATCAGTCCGGTCATCACGCGCACCAGCTTTCCCGACGCCGCCCGCCCTTTCGACCAGCGTTCACGAGACTGCAAAGATTCCCGGCTCCCCTGACGGCCTTCGGGGCGGAATCCTGGGTTCATGGACATCGACGCACGTGGACCGCGTTTCGCGGCGGCCGTGACGACGGTCGTACTGGCCGCCGCGCTGATCACCCGGAGCCCCTGGATCCTCGCCTGGCAGACGCTGGTCTTCGCGCTCGGCGCGGCCGCCGGCGTGAGCCGTTCGCCGTACGGCTGGGCGTTCCGGACGGCCGTACGCCCGCGGCTCGCTCCCCCTACGGAGTTCGAAGCACCCGAACCCCCGCGATTCGCACAGGCGGTGGGCCTGGTGTTCGCGGGACTCGGTCTGGTCGGCTTCACGCTGGGACCCGGCTGGCTGGGTCTCGCGGCGACCGGGATGGCGCTCGCCGCGGCCTTCCTGAACGCGGCGTTCGGGTACTGCCTGGGGTGCGAGATGTTCCTGCTCATCCGCCGAGTAGGGGTACGCGCAGAGTAAAGGCAGGTTAAAAATACGAGGTGGATCATAGGCCGACGTGACGAGGATCTCGCCACTCCGGGGCACCAGGGCTGGCTACCCGTCCGTTCTTCGGGCACGATCTGCGATACGCCGTAAACCTACGGCTCCGTAACTTCCCGCCGGGATCCCCTTTCCCAGGCAGAGCAGAAAGGGTCCGCCCCGCCCATGGCCGAGCTGGTCTACCGTCCCGTCATCGGTTTCGCCAAGACGCTGTTCAAGGTCTGGGACCTGAAGATCGACTGCCAGGGTTCCGAGAACATCCCGCGCTCGGGCGGAGCCGTGCTGGTGAGCAATCACATCAGCTATCTGGACTTCGTCTTCGACGGCCTGGCCGCTCTCCCGCAGAAGCGCCTGGTGCGTTTCATGGCGAAGGAGTCGGTCTTCCGGCACCGGATCTCCGGTCCGCTGATGCGCGGGATGAAGCACATCCCGGTGGACCGCACGCAGGGCGAGACCGCGTACCAGCACGCGCTGGACTCGCTCAAGTCGGGTGAGATCGTGGGGGTCTTCCCGGAGGCCACGATCTCCCAGTCGTTCACGCTGAAGAGCTTCAAGTCGGGTGCAGCGCGCCTCGCCCAGGAGGCCGGCGTCCCGCTGATCCCGATGGCGCTGTGGGGCACGCAGCGGCTGTGGACCAAGGGCCAGCCGCGCAACTTCAAGCGCAACCACCTCCCCGTCACCATCCGGGTGGGCGAGCCGGTCGAGGCCCCGCGCGACCAGTACGCGGGCGCCATCACCCGCCGCCTGCGCGACCGCGTCCAGGACCTGCTGGACGCGGCCCAACGCGCCTACCCGGCCCGCCCGAAGGACACGACCGACACCTGGTGGCTCCCGACCCACCTGGGGGGTACGGCGCCCACGCAGGAGCAGTTGAAGGCCGCCGAGGCGATCTGAGTCTCAGCCCGCCGACTCGGGCGCCCGTACCTCGATACGCGCCCCGGGGCTGAACTTCTCCAGCAGCTCGGCGAGTTCGGCGCCCGCCGCCTCGACGTCGGCGACCGGCATCGGGGCGAGGCTCTCCAGGAGGAAGAGCGCCGAGGTGGTCCGCTCGGTCAGGCGGGTGCGGGGGCCCTGGCGCCAGTTCCAGCGGCGGCAGGTGACGCCCGCTTCGTCGCACCACACGACCTCGCCGGCGTCCGGGTGCTCGACGGCCTCCTCGCCGCCCGCGACCGTCACGAAGTCCTCCTCGCCCGTGGCGCGCACGAGGCGCATCCCGCCCTGGATGAGATCGAGGTCCTCGCCGCCGACGGGGATCAGGTGGGCGACGCTGATGGCGTTGTAGAGGTCCACGAGCAGGTTGATACGGGGCAGACCGCCGTCCGCGAGGGCCCGCTTGGCCAGCGCCTCGGCGGAGTTCCGGGTACGGGACGGCTTGGAGCCGAACGCCGTGTAGGCCGCACGCCAGGCCGCCATGTGCGGGTCCTCGTGCGGGGCGCGCCCGTCCAGGCGGGCGGCGAGCCGCCGGGCCGCTTCGTCGAGGAGGGCCGAACTCGCCTCCGTGCTGGGCCCGTTGACCAGACCGTGGGCCTCGATCGCGAGATGCGTGAAGCCGGGCGCGAGTGCGCGCACCTCGTCGGACACGGTGAGCGTGAGAGTCATCTGCCTTGCCTCAGAGTGCGGTGGGGAGCGTCTTCCACAGGTACGGACGGTCGGGCGCCGCTTTCAACGCGCCGAGCACAGCCGGGTGAGGTTCAGCGTACAGGACCGGATAGTCCATCTCACTGGACTCCGGATCAGGGATCCAGGCCAGCCGCTCACCGTCGAGGGAGAACCGCGCATCGACGCCCGGTCTATTGCCGCGTGGATCCTGCCGGTGCCAGCCACCGTTGAAGCGCACGGCGACCAGTCCGTGCACGACGTGGCCGGCCCCGTCGTCGGCCGCCAGCCGCTGGTAGCACAGGGCCGTGGGGATGTCCTCGGCACGCAGCAGGGCGGCGAGGGCGTGGGCCTTGGCGTAACAGATGCCGGTGCGCAGCTCCAGCACGTCCGACGCACGCCAGGTGACACGAAGATCACCGGAGTCGGCGGAGTGCGGGATGGCGTCCCGTACGAACTCGTACGCGGCCTGTGCATAGGCATACGAGTCCTCGGCATCCGACGCCAGCCGGGCCGACGCCTCCCGGACCAGCGGATGATAGTGGTCGATGACCTCGTCAGCGGCCAAGTACGCGGACAGGTCGGGGGTGCTCTGGATCAGCTCCATGGGTGCAGAGCATAGAAATGCGACCACCCGAGCGTCAATGACTTTTCAGGTGACCGCATATCTATGCATCAATTCCCGGTCAGCGCGCCATCTCCTCCTTGAGCGCCGCCACGAACGCGTCCACGTCCTCCTCGGTCGTGTCGAAGGCGCACATCCAGCGCACGTCTCCGGCTGCCTCGTCCCAGAAGTAGAACCGGAAGCGCTTCTGGAGGCGCAGGCTGACGTCGTGCGGGAGCCGGGCGAAGACGCCGTTGGCCTGCACCGGGTGGAGGATCTCCACACCGTGCACGGCGCGGACGCCCTCGGCGAGCCGCTGGGCCATCTCGTTGGCGTGCCGGGCGTTGCGCAGCCACAGGTCCTTGGCGAGCAGGGCCTCCAGCTGCACGGACACGAAGCGCATCTTGGAGGCGAGCTGCATGGACAGCTTGCGCAGGTGCTTCATGTGGCTGACGGCGTCCTGGTTGATCACCACGACCGCCTCGCCGAACACGGCACCGTTCTTGGTGCCGCCCAGGGAGAGGATGTCGACGCCCACCGCATTGGTGAACGTGCGCATCGGGACGTCCAGGGAGGCCGCCGCGTTGGCTATCCGGGAGCCGTCCAGGTGCACCTTCATGCCGTGCGCGTGGGCGTGCTCGCAGATCGCGCGGATCTCGTCCGGCGTGTAGAGGGTGCCCAGCTCGGTGCTCTGGGTGATCGAGACGACCTGCGGCATCGCGCGGTGCTCGTCCTCCCAGCCGTACGCCTGCCGGTCGATGAGCTCCGGGGTGAGCTTGCCGTCGGGCGTGGGCACGGTGAGCAGCTTGAGGCCGCCCATGCGCTCGGGGGCGCCGCCCTCGTCGACGTTGATGTGCGCGCTCTCGGCGCAGATCACCGCGCCCCAGCGGTCGGTGACCGCCTGGAGCGCGACGACGTTCGCACCGGTGCCGTTGAAGACCGGGAAGGCCTCCGCGGTCGCGCCGAAGTGGCCGCGGACGATCCGCTGGAGGTTCTCGGTGTACTCGTCCTCGCCGTAGGCCACCTGGTGGCCGCCGTTGGCGAGAGCCAGGGCGGCCAGTACCTCGGGGTGGGTTCCGGCGTAGTTGTCACTGGCGAAACCGCGGACCTCCGGATCGTGGTGGCGACGCGCGTCGGTCTTCGGAGGGTTCACGGCTGCTCGGTCAGCCACAGACGGTTTCCGTTCACTTCGGAGGCGGGCCTGCTCCAGACGCCCTCGACGGCCTCGGCGAGGTCCGTGACGTCCGTGAAGCCCGCGAACTTCGCGTTGGGCCGCTCGGCGCGCATCGCGTCGTGCACCAACGCCTTCACCACCAGGATGGCAGCAGCGGAGGCCGGGCCCGCCTCGCCCCCGGCCTTGCGGAAGCCGTCGGCCATGGCGAGCGTCCAGGCCTCGGCCGCGGCCTTGGCGGCGGAGTACGCGGCGTTCCCGGCGGTGGGCTTGGACGCACCGGCGGCGCTGATCAGCACGTACCGGCCCCGGTCGCTGCGCTGCAGGCCGTCGTAGAAGGCCAGGGAGGTGTGCTGGACCGTGCGGATCAGCAGCTTCTCCAGCAGGTCCCAGTCGGCCAGGTCGGTCTCGGCGAAGTTCGCGCTGCCGCGCCAGCCGCCGACCAGATGGACCAGGCCGTCGACACGGCCGTGGTCCTTCTCGATCCGGTCGGCCCACGCCCGGGTCGAGTCCAGGTTGAGCAGGTCGACCGTCTCACCGGTGACCACGGCGCCGCCGCCCGCGTAGCGGGCCGCGTCCACGGCCTCGGCCAGGCGCTCGGGATTGTTGTCGGCGCCGACGACGGTCGCGCCCGCCTCCGCCAGCCTGACCAGGGTCGCGTGCCCGGCGGGTCCGCCCGCCCCGGCCACCGCGATCACCGCACCACTGAGAGACCCGTTGCCCGCCATGTGCTTCCCCTCTTGAGCCGTGTTCCGGAGGCGGTCGCTCACGCGGCGACCGGCTCGGCGCTGTCCGCCGTGATGCCCTTGGTCTCGGCGATCACGTTCTTCAGTTTCTTGGACAGGGCCTCGTAGAACATGCTCAGCGGAAACTCGTCCGGAAGCACGTCGTCCACGAGCTTGCGCGGCGGCAGTGTCAGGTCAAGGGCGTCCGGGCCCTTGGCCCACTTGGAGCCGGGATGCGGGGCGAGGTAGGTGGCGACCAGTTCGTAGCCGGCGAACCAGTGGACCAGCTTCGGGCGGTCGATGCCGTCCCGGTAGAGCTTCTCGATCTCGGCGCACAGCTGGTTGGTGACCTGCGGGGCGCGCTCCCAGTCGATGGTGAGCTTGTTGTCGGTCCAGCGGACCACGTCGTGCTTGTGCAGGTACGCGAAGAGCAGCTGGCCGCCGAGCCCGTCGTAGTTGCGGACGCGGTCGCCGGTGACCGGGAAGCGGAACATCCGGTCGAAGAGCACCGCGTACTGCACGTCACGGGCCTGCGGAACGCCGTCGTCGGCCAGCTTCACGGCCTCCTTGAAGGCGGTGAGGTCACAGCGCAGCTCCTCGAGGCCGTACATCCAGAACGGCTGGCGCTGCTTGATCATGAACGGGTCGAACGGCAGGTCGCCGTGGCTGTGGGTGCGGTCGTGGACCATGTCCCACAGCACGAAGGCCTCTTCGCAGCGCTTCTGGTCGTGGACCATGGCGGCGATGTCCTCGGGGAGTTCCAGGCCGAGGAGGTCCACGGCCGCGTCGGTGACCCGGCGGAAGCGGGCGGCCTCGCGGTCGCAGAAGATTCCGCCCCAGGAGAATCGTTCCGGCGCCTGGCGCACGGCGATGGTCTCGGGGAAGAGGACGGCCGAGTTGGTGTCGTAGCCGGCCGTGAAGTCCTCGAAGGTGATGCCGCAGAACAGCGGGTTGTCATACCGGGTGCGCTCCAGCTCGGCCAGCCAGTCGGGCCAGACCATGCGCAGCACGACCGCCTCCAGGTTGCGGTCCGGGTTGCCGTTCTGGGTGTACATCGGGAAGACGACCAGGTGCTGGAGGCCGTGCGCGCGGCCCGCGGCCGGCTGGAAGGCCAGCAGCGAGTCGAGGAAGTCGGGCACCTGGAAGCCGCCCACGGCCCATCGCCGCAGGTCGGTCACCAGGGCACGGTGGTACTCGGCGTCGTGCGGGAGCAGCGGGGACAGCTCCTCGACGGCGGCGATCACCGTGTCGACGGCCCGCTCCACGTCGGCGCGGGCGGGGGCGCCCTCGGCGTCGAAGTCGATGGACCCGTCCTTGGCCTGCCATGGCCGGATCCGTTCCACGCCATCCTTGAGCACGGGCCATGCCGGGTGCTCGACCACCCTGGTCACGGGAGGAACCCGCTCCTCCGAACCCACCTGCACAAGAATTTCCGTCATGACCCATCCTCCACGGGAGCACCTCGCGTTAGGACACCGTATGCATACGTGCTTTCTCCCAGCAAGGGGCCCCTCGGGAAATTATCCTGCGGCGCTCCACCTTCACCGCGCTTTTTCCTGTCCGAAACCGTGAAGGCGCTCACATTCACTACGAGCGGTGACGAGGTGTCAGTTCCCGGGCATCGCATGGATCCGGCCGGTCAATACACGGCGGGACGCGCCCACCCCCGGGTGACCGCCGACAGGGGCACGAGCCAGGCACCACGCGCCCGGCGCACCAATCCCCCGTGTACGTACGGGTTCATCGCGACGGGCGGCCATTAGGCTGCGCCCAGCCGCGTGGACAGCGACGTCCCGTCGTAACGGTCCGCGCGCGTGCATCCCCCGCCGCCGTCGACGGAAGCGAGTTGAATCTTGAACTTCCTTACCATCGGTCACCGCGGAGTCATGGGCGTCGAGCCCGAGAACACCCTCCGTTCCTTCGTCGCCGCCCAGCAGGCCGGCCTCGACCTGATCGAACTCGATCTGCACCTCAGCAAGGACGGCGCCCTCGTCGTCATGCACGACGCGGAGGTCGACCGCACGACCGACGGCACCGGCCCGATCGCCGAGAAGACCCTGGAGGAACTGCGCACCCTGGACGCGGGCCGCGGTGAGCGCGTGCCGGTGTTCGAAGAGGTCCTGGACGCGGTACGGGCGCCGCTGCAGGCCGAGATCAAGGACGTGGCGGCGGCCCGCGCGCTGGCCGAGCTGATGCAGCGGCGGGATCTGGTGTCCCGGGTGGAGGTGTCGTCGTTCCACGACGAGGCCGTCGCCGAGATCGGCCGGCTGGTGCCGGGCGTGCGCACCGCGCTGATCGCCAGCCGCTACGGCCCCGACGTGGTGGAGCGGGCCAGGGAGGCGGGCGCGGCGACCCTCTGCCTCAACATCCGGCGGCTGACCCTGGAAGTCGTCGAGCACGCCCGCAAGGCGGACCTCAGGGTGATCGGCTGGGTGGTGAACACCCAGGACGACCTGCGGCTGGTGCGCGCCCTCCAGCTGGACGGCGCGACGACCGACTATCCGGAGATCAAACGCACCGCCCGCTTCACCGCGTGAGCCGTCACACCAGGGGCTTGACCAGCAGCTCGAACTGCAGGTCGGCGCGGAGCGGGATACCGAAGCGCTCGTCGCCGTACGGGAAGGGCGTCATCTTTCCCGTACGGCGGTAGCCGCGTCGCTCGTACCAGGCGATCAGGTCGTCGCGCACGGAGATCACCGTCATGTGCATCTCCGTGGCGCCCCAGTCCTGCCGGGCCCGGCGCTCCGCCTCGGCGATGACGACCTTGCCGAGGCCTGCGCCCTGGAGGGCGGGGCTGACCGCGAACATGCCGAAGTAGGCGTGGGTGCCGCGGTGTTCCAGCTGGCAGCAGGCGACGACCCGGCCGTCCCGCTCGACCGTGAGCAGCTTGCCGTCCGACGCCTTGACGACCTCGAGGACGCCCTCCGGGTCGGTCCGCTGTCCCTCCAGGATGTCCGCCTCGGTGGTCCAGCCGGCCCGGCTGGCGTCGCCCCGGTACGCCGACTCGATCAGCGCGACCAGCGCGTCCACGTCGGCGGCGGTGGCGTCGCGGAAGGTCAGTCCGGCGGCGGCGTTCTCCATGGGCGGTTTCTCCGATCTCGGGCGGGCTGAGCCGGCCACGAGCCTAACGTCGCCGCTCGGCGGCCGGCGGACCGGTGGTCCCCGAGGCGGCCCCCGGATGCGGGGCGCCGGCGTCGGCCGGCACTACGCTCCGGTCGCATGGTGCACGTACTGAGCAGTCGTACCCTTGTCCACCCGACCGACCCCGAGCGCTCCCGGGCCTTCTACGGCGAGCAGCTCGGCCTCCCCGTCTACCGCGAGTTCGGCACGGGCCCCGAGCGGGGCACGGTGTACTTCCTGGGCGGCGGCTTCCTGGAGGTCTCCGGGCGCGCGGACGCCCCCGCTTCCCCCGCCGTGCAGCTGTGGCTGCAGGTCGCGGACGCCGGCGCGGCACACGAGGAACTGGTGGCCAAGGGCGTCGGGATCGTACGTCCGCCGGTGAAGGAGCCGTGGGGCCTGGTCGAGATGTGGATCGCGGATCCGGACGGCATCAGGATCGTGCTGGTGGAGGTGCCGGCCGACCATCCGATGCGGTACCGCCCGGGGATCTGACGATGCGCCGGTGTCCGATGGCCGCTGTCGGTGGCGGGGTCTAGCGTTCGGAGGAGAGATCCCCCTGGAGGAGTGGCCATGGAGTTCGACAAGCCGGTGCCGGGCGGCCCCTGCTGGACGGAGCTGGGGACCGACGACCTGGAGGGCGCCAAGCGGTTCTACGCGGAGCTGTTCGGCTGGCGTCCGGAGACGGATCCCCGGCAGGAGGCCGGCGGCTACACCGTGGCGCATCTCGGGGACGCGGCGGTCGCGGCCATCAGCCCGCTGTACCAGGAGTCCCAACCGGTCGCGTGGAACGTGTCGTTCGCGGTGACCGAGGCGGACGCGACCGCGCGGCTGGTGGAGGAGGCCGGCGGCACGGTGGTGGTCGGACCGATGGACATCTTCGACGTGGGCCGCTTCGCGGTCGCCCTCGACCCCACCGGCGCGGCCTTCCAGCTGTGGCAGGCCCGGAGCTTCCCCGGTGCCGGGCTGCTCAACGCGCCCGGCGCGCTGGGCTGGGTGGAGCTGGCGACCCGGGACACCGGGCGGGCCGGCGGCTTCTACACCACCGTCTTCGGCTGGAGCGCGGAGCCCTCCGAGTGGTACACGGAGTTCGCCGTCGGCGGGCGGCGGTTCGGCGGGATGGCCGACATGGGCGACCGGTTCCCGCCCGAGGTGCCGCCGCACTGGCTGCCGTACTTCGCGGTCGAGGACGTGGACGCCACGGCCGAGGTCGCGGTGGCGGCGGGCGCGACCGTGCGGGCGGCACCGATGACGGTCCCGGACGGCCCGCGCATCGCCGTACTGGCCGATCCGCGGGGTGCGGGGTTCGGCGTCTTCCGGGCGGAGGAGAAGAACTGAGCCGGGGATCACCCGTGCCGCGTACGGTGCCCGCCGGAAGCCGGTCGGCGGCCGGCGCTCCAGCTGTCGCCGTACCGTCCGTCGCGTTTCGCGGTCAGGCCCGCAACGCGGCCGCCCGGCCCTCCAGTCGCCCCAGCAACTCGGCCAGCAGACCGGCCAGTTCGCCCTGTCCGTCGGGGGCGAGGACGGACAGCACGGCCGTCTCGTAGGCGAGTTGCTCGGGCAGGATGCCGTCGACCAGGTCCCGTCCGGCGTCGGTGAGGCGGAGGTGGGCCACCCGCCGGTCGCGGGCGTCGCCGCGCCGCTCGACGAGGCCGCGCTCGGTGAGCTGCTTGAGGCGTTTGGTGACGGCGGCGCCGGAGGAGAAGGTCTCCTTGGCCAGCTCGCTGGGGGTCAGTTCGTGGCCGGTGCGGCGCAACGCGCCGAGCAGGTCGAACTCGGGGCGGCTGAGTCCCGCCCGGCGCAGCGGGGCGTCCTCGGCCTGCTGGAGGAGGGCGGCACAGCGGTTGATCCGGCCGATGACCTCCATGGGTCCGGTGTCCAGCTGGGGGTGGACGGCCTGCCACTGCCGGACGACGCCGGCGACCGTGTCGTCTCTGCCCGTCCCCCCTTCCGCGTCGCCGCCGGCCGCCGGTCCTCCGTTGGTCGCCGTCATGGCCGTACGTCCTCCGTAGTCCTCGTGCCGTCCCAGGAGTGCGGTCCCTGGCGTCGTACCGTCGCCGCGAGCGTACGGTGTCCGGACTGCTCGGCGAGCACGACCCGCTCCTCGGGCAGTGCGCGCTGCCACCACTCGCCGGACGCGGCGTCGGCCGTGGCCCTCAGCTCGGCCAGGGCGGCGGACAGGGTGCGCCGGGCGGTCCCCAGGGCGCGCGGGGCCGGATGCGGCTCGGCCAGCAGCCGGGCGGCCTCCTCCCGGGCCCGCTCGACGGCGGTCAGGGCGTGTTCGATGCGGTCGCCGGCCCGCCGGTTGGTGACCACGACGGCGGCGACGAAGCCGACGAGCGCGCCGACCAGGGTGTCCAGGACCCGCTCGGTGATCAGCTGCCCGGAGTCCTGGGTACGGGCGAACTCGGTGATGAGCAGCGCCATCGGGGTGACGCAGACGCTGCCGAGCCAGTAGTTGCGGCCGATCAGCGCCTCGGCGCCGAAGTTGAAGGCGAGGCAGCTCAGCACCAGGACGGCCGGGTGCAGATGGGCCAGGGGCACGACGGCGGCGAAGACCAGGACGCCGAGCAGGTTGCCGACGACGCGCTGGACGCCGCGGCTCCAGGTGAGGGTGACGTTGGCCTGGTACAGGGAGGCGGCGGTGACCAGCGCCCAGTAGGGGCGGCCGACGCCGAGGGCCAGGGAGGCGTATCCGGCGAGGGCGCAGCCGAGCGCGGTACGGGCGGCGAGCGGGGCGAGCGGGCCCAGCCGGCGCCACAGCGGGCGGTGCGGCAGGGCGCGTTCGGTGTCGACGCCGAGGAGTTCGTCGTCGGCGCCGGCCACCCGCGGGACACGTCCGGTGCCGCGCAGTTCGCGGGCCCAGCCGCGCAGTCGCCCGGGGTCGGCGTCGGCGGGCGCGGCGAGGGCGACCTCGGCGCGGACGACGAGGTGTTCGAGGGCACGGCGGGTGCGGTCGGTACGGGCGCCGGTGGCGAGCAGGGTCTGCCAGGCGGCCTGCACGGCGGCGGCCGCGGCGGCCCGGGTCCGGGCGTGGTCCGCCCCGGTACCGCAGGTGGCGGCATGGGCGGCGGTGGCGTTCAGGGCGTGGGCGGTGGCCCGGCGCTCCGGGCCGTGCGGGCGCAGCAGCCCGGGTGCCATGCCGACCAGCCAGGCCCAGGCGCCCGCGAGCAGGGCGAGTCCGACGTGACCGGGCACCTGGCCGAGGGTCCCCGGGGCGAACAGGGAGGCGGAGCTGATGAAGGTGAGGACCAC
Source organism: Streptomyces sp. NPDC026538 (assembly GCF_055567535.1). NCBI lineage: Bacteria > Bacillati > Actinomycetota > Actinomycetes > Kitasatosporales > Streptomycetaceae > Streptomyces > Streptomyces sp. NPDC026538. The sequence goes on along the minus strand of NZ_JBVHQG010000008.1, from coordinate 133,679 downwards.
GTTCCCGGGGGGACCGACCCGGGTGGCGTCGCACAGGGCCTTCTGCGCGGCCGCGAGCAGGGCGCCGACGGTGACCAGGACGACCGCGTTCGTGGTGAGCGAGGCGGCGAGCAGGGCGACGGCGAGACCGCAGGTCATGCCGAGGACGACCCGGGCCAGGGTGCGGGCGCGGGCGGGGTAGGGGCGGTTGTGGCCGTAGAGGGCGCACAGCGAGCCGGCCATCATGTACATCGCCAGGTCGAGGCGGCCGAGGGCGAGCAGGGTCAGGTTGGGCGGGGCGACCGCGGCGACCACGCTGAATGCGGGTTTGAACCAGATGTCGGTGGGCCGGCCGAGGCGCAGCACACCGGTGAGGGGCAGACGGCGGGTGGTCGGGGTCGCGGTGCTCATATCCATCAATTTAGCATGTGTTTTACTCGTAAAACAATCTCGAACATGCCGCACGGCCGGTCGTCGGCCATATCTCGAGCAGGCCGCCCTCACCTGCTGTGCTCCGCCGAGTGCTCCCCGTGTACATCTCTGCGCTCGCGTGCGCGCCGTGCGGGCGGGGCATCGCATTCCTCGACGCGACGTCGAGCGGGGAGGTGCGCGTGCACGGACCGGCTTCGCCCGGCTGGCTGCTGGTCGCGCTGTGCGCGGCGACCGGGGCCTACTGCCTGCTGCGGATGCGCAGCAGCGTCGAGGAACAGCGGCGCGCCGCGGGCGGCGAGGCGCTGATGGGGTTCGGCATGGCCGCGATGGCCGTGCCCGCGACCGTCTTCACCCCGCCGCTCTGGGCATGGCCGCTGTACGCGGCGGTGTTCGGCGCGGCCGCGCTGCGTGCCCTGTGGAGCGCCCGCGGCAGCATGCACCATCTGCACCACCTCGTGGGAACGGCCGCGATGGCCTACATGGCGGTGGCCATGGCGGCCTCCCCCGGCGCCCACCACCACGGCGGTGCCGGAGTACCGGCGGTGACCGGGCTGTTGCTCCTCTACTTCACCGGCTACGTCCTGCTGTCCGGGGCGCGTCTGGTTCCGGTCGCGGTGGCGGCGGCCGGGAGCGGGACGGCCGGATGGGGCGACCGGCCCGAGCTGGCGCGGGCGTGCCGGCTGTCGATGGGAATCGGGATGGTGGCGATGCTGCTGGGGCTGTGAGCCGGTGACGGCACTCGGGGCGCACACGTTGCTTGCGTCACTTTGGCGCAATGGGCTGTACCCCTGGGCGGTCCCCCGCTCATAGGGTGCTGGCCATGATGGTCCCCGTGGCACTGCTGCTGCTCGGCACCCTGACGGCCGTGGCCGGTCCCCGGCTGCTCGCCCGGGCCGACTGGACGGACCGGGAGCCGGTGGTCGCCCTGTGGGTCTGGCAGTGCGTGGTGGCGGCCGTACTGCTGTGCTGTGCGCTGTCGATGACGCTGAGCGCGGCGGCGGCCTGGCAGGCGGCACGGGGACAGCTGTTCGCGACCGCCCCGAGCGGGGTGGCGGACGCCTATCCGCTCGTCGCGACCGGTCCCTGGGCGGCGGCGACCGCGGTGACGCTGGCCCGCGCCGGACTGTGGAGCGGGGCGATGCTGGTGCGGGAGATCGCGGGGGCCAGGGCCCGACGCCGACAGCGGCGGGCCGAACTCCTGCTCCGGGCACCACTGTTGCCGGGCGAGGAGAGGTCCGCCGACCGCCTCGTGGTGCTTGAGGGGGACCGCTCCGACGCCTGGTGGCTGCCCGGCGCCCCGCCCCGACTCGTCGTGACCACGGCCGCGTTGCGCCGGCTGAAGGGGCGTCAGCTGGACGCGGTCCTCGCCCACGAGCAGGGGCACGCCCAGGCCCGGCACGACTGGCTGCTGCACTGCTCGGCCGCGCTGGCCGGCGGGTTCCCGCAGATCCCGGTGTTCGCCGCGTTCCGCGACGAGATGCACCGGCTGGTCGAACTGGCCGCGGACGACATGGCGTCACGGCGTCACGGCCGTCTCACCACCGCGCTCGCCCTGGTCGAACTCAACGAGCACCGCGGCGTGTTCGGCCCCGGCCCGGCCCCGCACGCTCATGTCCCGCAGCGCGTCGACCGGTTGCTCACCGCCCCCGACCGGCTCCCCGCCCGGCACCGGCTGCGGCTGACCGCGACCGCCGCCCTGGTTCCCGTGATCCCGGTGCTGGTGGCGCTCGTTCCCGGACTGCGCGCGCTCGGGTAAAGCCGTATCCGGCAGGGGAATTGCCCTTCGAGCAATGATTCGGCAAAGATCACGCCATGCGCCCCCCGCCCAGCGACCGTCCCGCCCCGCTTCTCGCGACCGCCGTCCTCGCCCTCTCCTCGGCGCTGCTGCTCGCCCTCGTCGCCGGCGAGTGGCCTCCGCTGGTCGCGCTGGACGAGGACATCGCCGGCACCACTCATCGCTGGGCCGTCGCGGACCACGGCACCACCCATGTACTGCGCGTCCTGACGGACTGGGCCTGGGACCCGCTGACCATGCGCCTGCTGTGCGCGGGGGTCGCGGTGTGGCTGGTGTGGCGGCACTCGGCGTGGTGGACCGCACTGTGGCTGGCCGTGACCTGCGCGCTCGGCACCGTCGCCCAGCAGTCCCTCAAGGTCGCCGTCGGCCGGCCGCGCCCACAGTGGCCCGACCCGGTCGACTCCGCCCACTACGCGGCCTTCCCCTCCGGGCACACCATGACGGTCACCGTGGTCTGCGGCCTGCTGCTGTGGCTGCTGCACCGCTGCGGCACCGGCGGCGCGCTGTGGCGTACGGCCCTGGTCGCGGCCGGTGTCTCGGTCGTCGGCGTCGGCCTGACCCGGGTGTGGCTCGGCGTCCACTGGCCCTCGGACGTACTGGGCGGCTGGCTGCTCGGGGCCCTGGTGGTGGCACTGGCGGTGGTGGCGTACGAGTGGGAGCGCGACGGCCGGGGACGCGCTCACTAGGGCCTGCCCGACCTTTCCCGTCGGCCTCGCGACGCCCTTCGCGCACTCTCGCCGCACCGGACGCGGGCCCGAGTACGGAACCGATCTCCCCAGGCGCCGGCCCGCGCCGGACAACGGCCCGGGTAATGTCCGGCGCATGACTGCCGTGCTCTTCGACTTCTCCGGGACCCTCTTCCGTATCGAGTCCACCGAATCCTGGCTGCGGGCGGTGCTCGCCGAGTCCGGAGCGGAGTCCGGGGCGCGGCTCGCCGACTCGGAGTTGGCCGCCGCCGCGCGGGCGCTGGAGGCGGCCGGGGCGCAGCCCGGCGGAGCGAACCCGCTGGAACTGCCCGCGGAACTGGCCGGGGTGTGGGCGGTGCGCGACGAGAGCGCGGAACAGCACCGGGCCGCGTACACCGGGCTGTCCCGCCGGGTGCCGCTGCCGGACCCGGCCCTGCACGAGGCGCTGTACGAGCGGCACATGGACCCGGACGCCTGGACGCCGTACCCGGACGCCGCCGAGGTGCTGCGGACGCTGCGCCGGCAGGGGATCGCGGTCGGTGTGGTCAGCAACATCGGCTGGGACCTGCGCCCGGTCTTCCGTGCCCACGGGCTCGACGCGTACGTGGACGCCTACGTCCTGTCGTACGAACACGGTGTGCAGAAGCCGGATCCGCGGCTCTTCACGGTCGCCCTGGAGGCGCTCGGGGCCGCGGCCGCCGAGACGCTGATGGTCGGGGACAGCAGGCCGGCCGACGGCGGGGCGGCGGCGCTGGGCTGCCGGGTGCACTTCGTGGACCATCTGCCGGTGGCCGAACGGCCGGACGCGCTGCTGCCGGTGCTGGGCCTGGTGGGCGTGGCCCGCCGACCGGCCACGCCCACACAGGCCTGACCTGTTGGCGCCGCCCGCCCGAGACGCTCCCCCGTGTCGTCCCGGACGGACGGCAGCCCTGAACAGGCCCCGCGCAGAGCGGTGCCCGCTGCGTCGATTATAGTTGGCTGGCAGCCAGTCAACGCAGGAGTTCCAGCATGTCCCCTCGCAGCGCCTCGGTCAATGAAGAGTTGCGGAGGCGTTCCCGGGAGCGGCTTCTGCAGGCGGCGGTCGAGCTGGTCGACGAGCACGGTTTCGAGGCCACCACCCTGGGCGCCATCGCCGACCGGGCCGGGTCGGCGCGCGGACTGGTGTCGTACTACTTCCCCGGCAAGCGCCAGCTGGTCCAGTCCGCCGTGCACCGGCTGATGCACCGCACGCTGGAGGAGGGACTGGAGCGCGAGCCGCACACGGAGGACGGCCGGGAGCGGCTGGCCCGGGCCATCGACGCCATCCTGGGTCTCACCCGCGACCGGCCGGTGCTGATGCGCCAGCACATGGCGGGCCTGCTCCAGGCGGAGGGCTTCGTGCAGTGCCCGGAGCAGCGCCGGCTGTCGGAGCTGCTCGGCGACACCGTCGCCCGGTACGGCTCGCACGACGTCACGGCCGACTACCCGATGCTGCGCGCCCTGCTGATGGGCGCGGTGTACGCGGCGCTGGTGCCGGGGGTGCCGATGCCGATCCCGGTGCTGCGGGCGGAGTTGTTCGAGCGCTACGGGCTCGACTGGGAGCTGGGCGTTCCCCCGGGGTCCGCGCCGGAGCCGCAGGACCTGTCCCGGTTCTTCGCCACGGAGGACCGGACCGGGTCCGAGTGACCTGCCGCGTCAGCGGCGTGCGTGACGCGGTGTCAGAAAGCCCGCGTCGCGCGCCTGGGCGATGAGCCGGAGCGAGCGCCGGCGGCCGTGCCCGGTCGCCGACATCACGGCGAGGACGGGATCGGCGCCCTCCTCCTGAGCAGCCCGGTACTTCTGGGCGACCAGCCACCGCCCCTCGATACCCCGCGGCCAGGCGGGCCGGGCGCGCCGCGGACCCATGGCGCCCTCCGTACCTTCCGCGCCCTCCACACCCACCGCGCCGTCCGCGCCGTCCGCGCCGTCTTCGAGGTCCTCCCCGGCGGGCTCCTCGTCCGCGTACGACTCCATCCCGCACGCCCTGAACAGCGGCTCCTCGATCCAGTCGGCCAGCACCGTCAGATCGGCCAGGGACAGCGCGGGCCGCGCCTTGACGTCCTCGATCGACACCCGCCCCCCGGCCACCACGGCGAGCGCGTCGACCTGTGCGCCGTCGCCGAAGGCCAGCCTGACCTGGAACCAGGACGTGGCTCCCGTGTGCTCCTGCACCTCCCAGGCCGGCGACACGGACACCGTGCCGTCCTCCGTACGCCGATCAGAAAGATTAAGAAAGGATGCTTCTAGCACACACGAAACGTAACCGCATGATCACACTCCATGCGAACGGACACGCGTCCGCTTCACCCCAGCGGCCCCTGTCGAGGCGGCCACGCCGGTGGGATGCTGGATTCACCAGCCCCTCGGGCAAGGAGTTCCCCCGTGTTGCGTGTCGCCGTCGTCGGCTCCGGGCCGAGCGGGTGCTACACCGCCCAGAACCTCGTCCAGCTCGACCCCACGGTGGTCGTGGACGTCCTGGACCGGCTGCCGTGCCCGTACGGACTGGTGCGGTACGGAGTCGCCCCGGACCACGAGAAGATCAAGTCGCTGCAGGGCAATCTGCGCACGGTCCTCGAACACGAACGGGTCCGGTTCCTCGGCGGGATCCGGATCGGCGGCGGCCCCGGCGAACTCCCGGTGGATCGGCTTCGCGAGCTTTACCACGCGGTGGTGTACTGCGTGGGGGCCGCCGGCGACCGGCGGCTCGGCATCCCGGGCGAGGAGTTGCCGGGCAGTTGGTCGGCGACCGAGTTCGTGTCCTGGTACAGCGCGCATCCGGACGCGATCGACGCCGGTTTCGTGCGCGACGCCCGCTCCGCGGTGGTCATCGGCGTCGGCAACGTCGCGGTGGACGTGGCCCGGATGCTGGCCCGTGGCGTGGCGGAGCTGAGCCCGACCGACATGCCGCAGGCGGCGCTCACCGCGCTGGCGGCGAGCCGGATAAGAGAGGTCCACGTGGTGGGCCGGCGCGGCCCGTCCCAGGCCCGCTTCACCACCAAGGAACTGCGCGAGCTCGGCGCCCTGCCGGACACCGAAGCCCGCGTGGATCCCGACGAGTTGGCGCTCGACCCGGGCTTCGCCGACCCGTCCGCGCTGCCGGCCGCGCAGCGCCGCAACGTGGAGGTGCTGCGCGGCTGGGGCGCGGCCGGTGCCCGTGGTGCGGAGCGCCGTATCTGGCTGCGGTTCTTCCTGCGCCCGGTCGAACTGCTCGCGGACGGCGGGCGGGTGAGCGCGGTGCGCTTCGAGCGGACGGAGCCGGACGGGCACGGCGGGGTGCGGGGCACCGGGCGGTACGAGACCGTCGACGCACAGCTGGTGCTGCGATCGGTGGGCTATCGCGGGGTACCGCTGGACGGGCTCCCGTTCGACCCGGTGACCGGCACCGTGCCGCACACGGCGGGCCGTGTCCTGCACGGCCCTGCCGGAGTCCCGGGCGGCGACTACGTGGCCGGCTGGATCAAACGCGGCCCGACCGGCGTCATCGGCACCAACCGGCCGGACGCCAAGGAGACGGTGATGTCGCTCCTGGCGGACGCGCCCGTACTGCTCGGCAGGGCGGTGCCGGAGGATCCGGTCACGGAGCTGCGTGCGCTGGGTATCGAGCCGGTCGCGTGGTCGGGCTGGCAGGCGATCGAGCGTGCCGAGGCGGCGCTCGGCGCCCGGCTCGGCCGCAGCGTGGTCAAGCTGGCCGACTGGGACACGCTGCTGACGGCGGCGCGGTCGGGGGCATAGCGGAGTCGACCGCGACCAGGTGGGCAGGACACGTAGCGGCAACACCGCGGAAATCAACAAACTGTTCAATCCGCTTACGGTCTGGTCCTGACCGGATGTCGTCCCCGCCGCCGCTCTGGAGTCCTCGTGTCCACCACCGCCGCCCCCGCTGCCTCCCCCGTCCATCCCGTCGACGAGGTCCCACCCGTACGGCGACTGGCCGCCTTCGGCCTGCAGCACGTGCTCGCGATGTACGCGGGTGCCGTCGCCGTCCCGCTGATCGTGGGCGGTGCGATGAAGCTGTCGCCCGCCGACCTGGCTTACCTCATCACCGCCGACCTGCTGGTGTGCGGGGTCGCGACGCTCATCCAGTGTGTCGGCTTCTGGCGCTTCGGCGTCCGGCTGCCGATCATGCAGGGCTGCACCTTCGCCGCGGTGTCGCCGATGGTCCTCATCGGTACGACGGGCGGCGGACTGCCCGCGATCTACGGCTCGGTGATCGTCGCGGGCCTGGCGATCATGCTCCTGGCCCCGGTCTTCGGAAAGCTGCTGCGCTTCTTCCCGCCGCTGGTCACCGGCACGGTGATCCTGATCATCGGGGTCTCGCTGCTGCCGGTCGCGGGCAACTGGGCGGCGGGCGGCGCGGGCGCCAAGGACTTCGGGGAGCCGAAGAACCTGGCGCTGGCGGCCTTCGTCCTCGCGGTGGTGATAGGCGTCCAGCGGTTCGCCCCGGCCTACCTCGCCCGGATCGCGGTCCTGATCGGCATCGTGGTCGGCCTGGCGGCGGCGGTGCCCTTCGGGTTCACGGACTTCGGCGGGGTCGGCGACGCGGACTGGCTGGGCATCAGCACGCCGTTCCACTTCGGCACGCCCACCTTCAGGGCGTCCGCGATCGTCTCCATGCTGGTGGTGGCCCTGGTCACCATGACGGAGACCACCGGTGACCTGATCGCGGTCGGCGAGATGACCGGCCGGAAGGTCGAGCCGCGCTCCCTCTCCGACGGTCTGCGCGCCGACGGTCTCTCGACCGTCCTGGGCGGTGTCTTCAACACGTTCCCGTACACGGCGTACGCGCAGAACGTGGGCCTGGTCGGTATGACCCGGGTGCGCAGCCGCTGGGTGGTCGCGGCGGCCGGCGGCATCCTGGTGCTGCTCGGCCTGCTGCCCAAGCTGGGCGCGGTGGTCGCGGCCGTACCGGCGCCGGTGCTCGGCGGTGCGGGACTGGTGATGTTCGGGACGGTCGCGGCGAGCGGCGTGCGCACGCTCTCGACCGTCGACTTCAACGGCAACAACAACCTGACCGTGGTGGCCGTCTCGGTGGCGGTCGGGGTGCTGCCGATGGGGGTGCCGACGGTCTACGAGAAGTTCCCCGACTGGTTCCAGACGGTGATGAACAGCGGTATCAGCGCGGGCTGTCTGACGGCGATCGTCCTGAACCTGCTCTTCAACCACCTGCCGGCGAAGGCGGATCCGGGCGCGCAGGCGGTGGAGGCCGCGTAAGAGATCGCCCGGGGTCCGGGCCGGTCGCCCACCGCCGCGCGGACGGCCTGCCCGTCCGCGGCGTCGGCCGGGAGCGCCGCGCGGCCCGCGCCCGTCGATCCCACACGGGCCGCCCTGCCTGCCGGGCCAGGTCAGCCCAGCTCGATCTTTATGTTCACTCGCCGGTGGGACGCTCCCCCAAGGGAACGCATCCGACCGCGCCCACGCCCCTCAGGCCCGGGTACTCCCTCGCACCTCGCCGCCCACCCCGGGCCGCCCGATCAGGTCGGGTCCTCGTCCAGCCTCTCCACCACTCGGTCGGAGAGCTGAGCCAGCATTCGCAGCTCCGCCGGCGTGACATGGTCGAGGAACAGTTCGCGCACCGCCTCCACATGCCGCGGCGCGGCCGCCTCGATCGCCGCGCGCCCCTCCTCCGTGATCACCACGAAGGCGCCGCGGCCGTCCTCGGCGCACTCGTCCCGAACCACCAGCCCACGCTTCACCATGCGGGCGATGTGATGGGACATCCGGCTCTTCTCCCATTCCAGCGCCCGGGCGAGATCCAGGATCCTCCGCCGCCCGTCCGGTGCGTCCGTCAGCTCGACCAGCACCCCGAAGTCCGCGGCCGACACATTCGACTCCGTCGACATCAGACGCGACAGCCGGCCCCGCAGCCTGTCGTTCAGCCGGAGGAAGCTCCGCCACGCGTGCTGCTCGTCGGCCGTCAACCAACGCACCCTCTCGCCCATGAGTCGAGTGTAAGCGTGGTTGACATTTCACCGACCCCCTGTCGTCCCGACCTCGTCCCGTGGTGGACACCTCACGTCTGGTTGATGTGTCATCACGCCCCACGGGCCCCCTTGCGCCCCCTTGAGGAGGCACCGCCGCGCCGGGATTTCAGCGGCGTGGCGGATTCCCGCGCGCAGTGATGACGGCGTTCGGCAGGGCGGGGGCGGGAAGACGGCGGCCGGGGTAGCCGTCGACGGTTCCGAAGCGGTCGGAGGCCGCCTCCCAGTCCGCTCGGGCCCGGACGATGTCGTCATGGCTCCGGCCGATGAAGTTCCACCACATGACGATCTCCTCCTCGAAAGGAGGTCCTCCGAGCAGGATCGTCCGCGCCGGGCCGTCCGACTCGTTCACCAGCGTCAGGGTGTCCGCGCCGCAGGGGACGTACCCCAGTTCGGCCGGCCGTATCACGGTGTCGATCAAGCGGACGTCCCCGCTGTCCACGAGGAGGCCGTGCTCGAAGTCAGGCGCCACGGCGAGGGTGACCGTCGCCCGCGGTTCGAGAACGACCTCTGCCCCGAGGAGCGGGGTGAAGCTCCGCACCGGAGAGGCGCTGCCGGCGAGCGAGCCCAGAAAGACCCTGATCTCCGCCCCGTCGACACGCGCGGGTTCCGGCACGTGGTGCTGGAAGTCCCGGTCGGCGCCACGGTGCTGCCCGGGCAGCGCCACCCACAGTTGCACGCCGTGGAGGGCGGTGGTGTCCGGGGTGGAGACCTCCGAGTGGGCGATGCCGTGACCGCCGGTCATGAGGTTCATCTCTCCGGGACGGATCAGGGCATGGGTGCCGAGGCTGTCCCGGTGCTCGATCTCGCCGCTGAACAGCCAGCTCACCGTCTGCAGTCCGGTGTGCGGATGCGGGGCGACGTCCATGCCACCCGTGGCGGACACATCGACGGGGCCGTAATGGTCGGCGAAGCACCAGGCCCCGATCAGCGTCCGGGCCCGCTGAGGCAGCGTCCGACGTACGAGCAGCGCACGCGGGCCGCCCAGGGGCACTTCGCGCGCAGACAGCACATCGACCCGGGGTGCTCCGGCCGGCCGGTTCCCGTCGGCCGGGGCACCGCACCGCACTTCCCCAGGCCGGGTTTCCACGTTGCTCATGGGGACCATCTCCCGCACACTTTGGTTGCCGTATCAACTATCATGCCATGAGCACGGCCCCGACGGGACACAGGGCTGCGACCGACGCCCCGCTCGACCGCAAGCACCGGCCGGCGGGACACGCCGTGCACCGTGCCGCGGACACGACGCCCTCCCCTTTGGTTGACATATCAAGTACATTCCTCGGGGATGGAAGTCACCCGCGGGTGAACCGACCACTCACGAAGGAGTCCACCCATGTCCGATCTCGTCTTCGGCCTGGACACGTTCGGCGATGTGCCGGAAGACGACTCCGGCACCCCGGTCTCCGACGCTCACGCCATCCGGCAGGTCCTCGACGAGGCCGTACTCGCGGAGGAGACCGGCGTCGACGTCATCGCCCTCGGTGAACACCACCGCCCGGAGTTCGCGATCTCGGCCCCGGAGACCGTCCTCGCCGGGATCGCGACCCGAACCAGCCGCATCCGCCTGTCCTCCGGCGTGACCGTGCTGAGTTCCGACGACCCGGTAAGGGTGTTCCAGCGGTTCGCAACCGTGGACGCGCTCTCGAACGGCCGGGCCGAGGTCATCCTGGGCCGCGGCTCCTTCACCGAGTCGTTCCCGCTCTTCGGCTACGACCTCGCCGACTACGACGTGCTGTTCGAGGAGAAGATCGAGCTCTTCGCCAAGCTGCTGGAGGAGAAGCCGGTCACCTGGAGCGGCACCAAGCGCGCAGCGCTCAAGGACGCCGACGTCTTCCCCAAGACCGAGTCCGGGCACCTGAGCACCTGGGTCGGTGTCGGAGGTTCACCCCAGTCGGTCATCCGCACCGCCCGCTACGGTTTCCCGCTGATGATCGCCATCATCGGCGGCGCGCCAGAACGCTTCACGCCGTACATCGACCTCTACCAGCGCGCCACCGAGCAGTTCGGCACGACCGCTCATCCGGTCGGCGTGCACTCGCCCGGCTTCATCGCCGACACGGACGAGGAGGCCAAGGAAGCGCACTGGCGGCACTACAAGGTCATCCGGGACCGCATCGGCGCACTGCGGGGCTGGCCGCCGGTCCGCAAGGAGGAGTACGAGGCCGAGATCGAGCGCGGCTCCCTCTACATCGGGTCGCCGGAGACGGTCGCCCGCAAGATGGCCCGCACGATCAAAGCCCTCGGCGTCGGCCGTTTCGACCTCATCTACACCACGGGCGCGCAGCCGATCAGCGCTCGTCTGCGCGCCGTCGAGCTGTACGGCACCAAGGTCATCCCGATGGTCCGCGACCTCCTCGCGGGCTGACACCAGGAACGGAGAAGAGATGTCCGCCACCACCGTCCGCACCGTCGGCATCCTGGGTGCCGGAAAGGTCGGCACCGTGCTGGCCCGCCTGGCCCTGGCCGCCGGGTGTCGCGTGCTCGTCGCGGGATCGGGCGACCCCGGCAGGATCGCCCTCACCGTCGAAGTCCTCACCCCCGGCGCGATCCCGGTGACCGCGGCCGAGGCCGCGGCGGGGGCGGATGCCGTCATCCTGGCCCTTCCGCTCGGCAAGTACCGCAGCGTGCCCGCCGACGCCCTGCGCGGCAAACTCGTCATCGACGCGATGAACTACTGGTGGGAGGTCGACGGCAGCCGCGAGGACCTCACCGACCCGCTCACCTCTTCGAGCGAGACCGTGCAGGCCTACCTGCCCGAGGCACGCGTGGTCAAGGCGTTCAACCACATGGGCTACCACGACCTGGAGGACGGGGCCCGGCCCGAGGGAGCCCCGGACCGCAAGGCGATCGCGATCGCCGGCGACGATCCGGACGACCTCGCCACCGTGGCCGGCCTCGTCGACGCGTTCGGATTCACTCCTGTCATCGCGGGCCCGCTCGCCGAAGGGGTACGCCTCGAACCGGGCACCGAGCCCTTCGGCGCCGACGTCGGCGCCTCAGAACTGCGCGCGATGCTCGGCCACTTCTCGGAATCGGAGCGAGGACGGGCCGTGATCAGCGCGCGGACCGCGGCTTCGGCACGGGGTGCGGACGCGGCCTGACCACCGGTCGGCCGCCGCGGCCAGGAGGGCACCGGCCGTCGCGCCTCGGCGGACCCTGGTGGCGCGGCACGGCAACGGTGCCGAACGCCCGCGAATCGTCAGCCACGGAGAAACAGTTCCGCCGGCACCGCCCCCGCCAGGACCCGGTAACCGGCCGGGTTGAGATGCAGCCAGTCCCCCACCTGGAGGCCGGCCCGCAGTCGGCTCGGATCGGCCGGATCCCGTACCACCCGGTCGAAGTCGACCACGGCATCGAAATGACCGCGGATCCAGGCGTTCACCCGCTGCCGGGCCGCCTCGCGGACACCCGCCCCGTCGTCGTACGCGTTGCCGCCGAAGGGCAGCAGGGTGGCGCCGTAGACCCGGATGCCCTGGGCGTGGGCGCGGATCACGATCTGCCGGTAGGCGGCGATCAGGTCGTCGGCCACGGCGCGCTGGGCGTCCGGGGTGGCCGCGGTGGTCCCGATGTCGTTGACGCCCTCGAAGACGATCAGCCAGGAGACCCCGCTGCGGGACAGGACGTCCCGGTCGAGGCGGGCCAGGACATTGGGGCCGAGGCCGTCGTCGAGCACACGGTTGCCCCCTGCCGCCTGGTTGAGGACCGCGATGTCCGAGGTGGCCGGGCGGGCCTGGAGGCGGTCGAAGAACTGGTCGGGCCAGCGGTCGTTGCCATTGGTCGTGGATCCCCGGCCGTCGGTGAGCGAGTCACCGAGCACGGCCACCGCCCGGGTCGCGGCCGGTGCCGCCACCTCGACGTCGCTCAGCAGATACCAGTGGTCGGCCGAGGCGGCGCCGGTCAGGTCCGGGTCCCGGGTGTGGTCTCCGTTGACGAGGTACGACGTGGTGCGCGACCCCGGATGCGAGGTGAGCGCCAGATCGGGCTGGCCCTGCGCGGTGTAGGCGGTGACGGTGAGGTTGGATCCGGGGGCCAGCTCGAAGTCGACGGGATCGGAGACGACCTGGGCGCCCACCGGGACCACGGTCGCGGTACGGCCCGAGAAGGTGACCGGGTGCAGGCTGCCCGGCACGATCGCGCTGACCCCCGCCCGCCCGTCCCGCGGGAGCGCCACGGTCACCGCGGTGAGCGGGAGCGGGGTGTCGCCGTAGGCGTTGGAGAAGCGCAGCCGCAGCCGATGACCGCCGCTGGTGACGCGGACGGTCTGGCGCAGGGTGGTGTCGACCAGCACCGACCTCTCCCCCGTGAAGGGCGCGGGCGGCAGGTTGCCGGCCTCGGTGAGCTGCGGCATGCCGGTCCAGGTGTTCACCCAGTGGCCGCCCCGGTCCGGCTGTGCGCCGGCCGGCCGGGGACCCCGGACCAGCGCGGTGACGGCCGTGGCGGTCACCACCAGGGCGAGAGCCAGGACGCAGGCGCTGAGGAGCGTGACGAGCGGTGTTCTGCTGGACTGCGGCTTCACGGGAGCCTTCCTGACGAGGGACGACGGGGGCGCCGTCGTCGACTGACCGTGCAGGTGGTGCCGTTGCGGGTGTCTGTCTGTGGTGGGGGCGCGCTGTTGCCCGTCGTTGTCCCTTTCCGGTCGCGGCTCGGTGCGGCTTCGTCGTGCGGGGATCCCCCGGCATCGTGGCATGGACATGGTCGCCATGGAAGCGCTCCCACGCGAGTTCGGGAGGCAAGGCCCGGACGGGAACTGATGCTGCGCGAGGCGTTGACTAGAAAGCGCTTGCATCCTACGTTCCGTTCAGCACCGTGACCACCGAGCCCAGCAATGGTCCCCACCGGGCAGGCGTCAGCATTTCCGGTTTGGCCATTTGGACGTCGTTCACGTACGCGTTCATTCGTCGAACCTCCAGAAGGCCCCCCACTCGACAGAAGGCATACGGGACATGACTTCACGAGCACCAACCAGCACGCGGGCACTGGCGGGCGGGCTGGCCGCCTTTGGACTCTCACTTGGCATGATCATGGCTGACGGAGCACAGGCGGACGCGGCCACCTGGCCGACCGCGAGCGGCAGCCAGGCCGTCACCGCGACCATCAAGCTGTCGGGCACGAAGGACTACGGGATGCTGCGCCTGTACGGCAGCGGCGACCTGGGCAGCGGTGGCCAGAGCGAGGACCAGGACCCGATCCTCGACCTGGCGGCCGGCACCGTCCTGAAGAACGTCATCATCGGCACGCCCGCCGCGGACGGCATCCACTGCGAGGGCGGTTGCACCCTGCAGAACGTGTGGTGGGAGGACGTCGGCGAGGACGCGGCGACCTTCCGCGGCTCCTCCTCGTCCAACGTCTACACCGTCTCCGGCGGCGGCGCGAAGGAGGCCGGCGACAAGGTGTTCCAGTTCAACGGCGCCGGGACGCTCAACGTGTCGGGCTTCGCCGTGCAGAACTTCGGCAAGCTGGTCCGCTCGTGCGGCAACTGCTCCACGCAGTACAAGCGCACGATCAACCTCAACACCATCGAGGCGACCTACAAGGGCAGCGCGCTCGTCGGGATCAACACCAACTACGGCGACAGCGCGACGCTGAAGAACATCACGATCGTCGGGGACAGCGGCAAGAAGATCGTGCCGTGCCAGAAGTACATCGGCAACAACACGGGCGCGGAGCCTCCGACGAACGGAAGCGGGCCGGACGGGACGTACTGCAAGTACGCGAGTTCGGACATCACCTACAGGTGAGCCCGAGCGGTGGGGTCGTCGCCCCCTACCGGGCGGCGGCTCCACCGCAGCGGGTCCGTGTCCGCTCCGGGGCGGGGACCCTCACCGGTGTGAGGGCCGAACGAGGGGACCGGGAGAGGGAGTCGGGGATCACGGCGGAGAACGTCGAGCCCCGGCAGGTCATGCGGACAGGCCGGGCCCACACCCCCGGCCCGTCACGTCACGGCGTCGGTGGCGCCGTGGTGGGCCGTGGCCCGGGCGGGCACCGGAGGCTGGTCCGGCCAGGCGAACGCGTACCGGGGATCGCCGCCGCGGTTCAGCCGTACGAAGCGCAGGAGTTCGCGGACGATGCCCGCGTTGCCCATCGCCCAGCCGGTGCGCGGTTCGAGGTCGCTCGGGGTGGCCCGGTGTTCGACGTTGGACCAGCGAGCGCCCTCCTCGTCCCGGATCGCGCGGGCGGCCAGGTCCGCGACGAGGACGTGGGCGAAGTCGTACGGGTCCTGCTGTTCGGCGATCCGGTCGCAGGCCAGCGCGAGGACGCCCGCGGTGCCGCAGCAGCGGCCGTTGTTGTCCCAGAAGCCGGGGCGCAGCCGCTGGGGCAGGCCGGAGTGCGTGACCGTGTGCCAGCAACGGTCGGCGAGGGCGGTCCAGCCGGGGTCGGCCGTGACGTCCCGCAGCAGCCGGAAGGCCTGGGCGTCGCCGGCCGGGCCGTGGCACCAGCCGTAGCTGATGGGCTCGATCACGTCGGGGCGGAACTGAGGGCTGGAGTGCGGCACCAGGAAACCCTCCGGCCCCGCCTGGTCACGCGCCACGACGTCCGCGGCACCGGCCAGCGCCAGTTCGACCAGATCCGCACGGCCGGTGGCGCCGCCGACCCGGGCCAGCGCCAGGACGATACCGAGCGCACCGTGGGAAACGTGGTGCAGGCGGGAGTCGACACCCGTGCGATGGGGCCACTGGACGCCCGCCGGAGTCGGCTCCGCCGTCCGCAGGTACGGCTCCACGGCCAGGACGGCCAGTTCGGGGTCGCCGGCCACGAGTGCCCCGAGGCCGATCCCCGCGTTCCCGCCCATCAGCTCGAACAGGTCGCCCCAGCGGGTGCCGTCGAAACGTGACCGCACGGCCGTCAGCGCGCGGTCGGCCGCGGCACCGGCGGCGTTGTCGCCGAGTACCTGCTGAAGTGCCCGCAGGACGAGCGCCATTCCGGTACGGCCGAAGTACAGGGAGTCGTCGTCGATGCCGTCGACGGCGTCCGCGATGCTGCGGCCGGTGCGC
The DNA here is from genome assembly GCF_055567535.1 of Streptomyces sp. NPDC026538. Lineage (NCBI taxonomy): Bacteria > Bacillati > Actinomycetota > Actinomycetes > Kitasatosporales > Streptomycetaceae > Streptomyces > Streptomyces sp. NPDC026538. Next base: position 117,796 of record NZ_JBVHQG010000008.1, on the reverse strand, counting down.
AGGGCGGTGTCGGCGTAGGAGTCGTCGCCGAAGTGCCGCCACGCCTCCAGGAGCACCAGGACGTGCCCGGCCGTACCGCTGTAGAACATGGGGTTGAGTTCGTCGTCGGAGCGGCGGTTCGGCCAGGCGAGTGCCCCTCCTGGGGTCTCCCGTGCGGACTCGGTCAGCCAGCGCAGCCCGTCCAGCGCGAGTCCCTCGACTTCGTCAACCGCCAGTGTCGTGGCCTGTGATGCAGTCATGGGCCCACTCTTCCATGATCTTCAAGGGTCCCCCGGGCCGGAGTTCCTCGGAGCCCCGGAACCCGAGGCTCTTCAGCGCCCGGTCCGACGTCCGGTGGCGTCAGCCGGCCGGATCCCCCGTCGGCTCGCCCAGTTCCGCACGGTAGGCCGCGTAGGCGGTGCGCAGTCGGTCGCCCGGCCAGTCGGCGGGCAGGAGTTCCGACGGCAGGACGGGGTCCGTCAGCAGGTGACGGACCACCGCCGCGAAGAGCGTCAGGCGGTCGGGGGGACGGGGGGATTCGGCCGCGCGGGTCAGCAGGGCGCGGGCGGTGTCGGACCAGGTGGTCAACGGCCAGAGCTGGGCGGCCAGTTCGGGGGCGGGTCGGGAGGGGCGGGCCGTGCAGGGCTCGGCGATCGCCAGCACCTCGTCGGGGAGGGGTCTGGTGAGGTTCGCCGGGCGCAGCCAGACGCCCTCTCGGAGTTCGGCCAGGCGCAGGGCGGTCAGCCGGGTGCGCAGGTCCGCGCGTTCGGCGGGGCCGCGGCCCGTGGTCGTGATGATCAGCATCTCCCAGTCGCCGTCCCACGCGCGTGTGCGGGGCCGTACCGCCTCGTCCTGGCGCCGCTGGCGGGCCAGGAGCCGGTCGCTGAGGCCGTAGACGGCGTCGTCGGTGCGGCGCAGGTCGCCGGCCGCCGTCATCCGGCTGAGCGCGGCCCGGAGCGCGGAGCCGCCGACCCCGAACGGCTCCACGAGGCGGAGCAGGTCCTTCACCGGCAGCCGCGGCGGATGCGTGCCCAGCAGCAGGCTCAGCACGACCGACCGGGCGGACAACGGCCGCAGGTCGACGCCGGCGGGCTCGGCGGACACGTTCATGCGCATGGTCACGTACTGTACGTGCGGCTTGTTATTGCATCATTGCTACAGCCGTAGCGAGAGTGCAACATGGGGGCATGGACTCGACCGCCGCGCTTCCGCAGCCGCAGTACGCCACTCACGACGTCACCAACCAGCCACCGCCGCTCGCCCCGTACGACGCCTCCGACGATGCGGCCCTCCTGGAGGGGCTGCGCCGGGAGGGCGCCGAGTGGGCCGAGCAGGGGATCCGGCGGCTCGGGGCGCGAGCCGGGAGCGCGGAGGCTCAGGAGTGGGGCGAGCTGGCCAACCGGCACGAGCCGGAGCTGCGCAGCCACGACCGGTACGGCAACCGGATCGACGAGGTCGACTTCCACCCCAGCTGGCACCACCTGATGCGGACGGCCGTGGCCGAGGGGCTGGCGGGGGCGGCCTGGGCGGACGGCCGGCCGGGTGCCCATGTCGCGCGGACGGCCGGCGGCCTGGTGTGGGGGCACACCGAATCCGGCCACGGTTGCCCCACCTCGATGACCTATGCGGCGGTCCCCGCGCTGCGCGCCACACCCGAGCTGGCCAAGGTGTACGAACCGCTGCTGACCAGCCGGGAGTACGACCCGGAGCTACGGGTGCCGACCGAGAAGCCGGGCCTGCTCGCCGGCATGGGGATGACCGAGAAGCAGGGCGGTTCGGACGTACGGACCAACACCACGGCCGCCACGCCCACCACCGAGCCGGGCGTCTACACCCTGCGCGGGCACAAGTGGTTCACCTCGGCGCCGATGTGCGACGTCTTCCTGGTGCTGGCACAGGCACCGGGCGGGCTGTCGTGCTTCCTCGTGCCGCGGGTGCTGCCCGACGGCAGCCGTAACACGTTCCGCATCCAGCGGCTCAAGGACAAGCTCGGCAACCGGTCGAACGCGTCCTCCGAGCCGGAGTTCGACTCCACCGTGGCCTGGCTCGTCGGACCCGAGGGGCGGGGTGTGAAGACCATCATCGAGATGGTCAACTGCACCCGGCTGGACTGTGTGATGAACTCGGCGACCCTGATGCGCAAGACGCTCGTGGAGGCCGGTCATCATGTGCGCCACCGCAGCGCGTTCGGCGCCCGGCTCGTCGACCAGCCGCTGATGCGCAACGTCCTGGCCGACCTGGCGCTGGAGTCGGAGGCCGCGACCACGCTCACGCTGCGGCTGGCCGGCGCCGCCGACCGCGCGGTGCGCGGCGACGAGCAGGAGCGGGCCTTCCGGCGGATCGCCACGGCCGTCGGCAAGTACTGGGTCACCAAGCGCGGCCCGGCCTTCACCGCGGAGGCCCTGGAGTGCCTCGGCGGCAACGGCTACGTCGAGGACTCCGGTATGCCCCGCCACTACCGCGAGGCACCCCTGCTGTCGATCTGGGAGGGCTCCGGCAACGTCAACGCGCTCGACGTACTGCGGGCGCTCGCCCGTGAACCGGGCGCCGCCGACGCCCTGTTCGGGGAACTCGCGCACGCGAGCGGGGCGGACGCCCGGCTGGATGCCACCGTGACCCGGCTGAAGACGGAATTGGCGGAAACCGATCAGGCGGGCGCCCGCCGGCTGGTCGAGCGGATGGCGCTCGCCCTCCAGGCCTCCCTGCTGGTCCGGTACGCTCCGGCCGCCGTCGCGGACGCCTTCTGCGCGACCCGGCTCGGCGGCGACTGGGGATACGCGTTCGGCACGCTGCCCGCCGGAGCCGGGCTCGACGCGATCCTGGAGCGGGCGCTGCCTGGCGGGAACTGACCCCTCCACGGAGTGTCGTCGGCCGGTGACCGTCGACGGACCGCACACAGTCGTCGTCCGATTCCGCATTGTTGTCAGTGCCGTGGTGCAGACTCCTGATCAGGTGGTACTCGCCCGGGGAGGACAACGTGTTCACGGGGATCGACGAGGTCGACTGGGCCTCGCTGCGGCACGCGTACGGCAGCGCGGAGGACGTGCCCGGCCTGCTGCGCGCACTGGCCTCGCCGGACGCGGCCGAACGAGAGGTCGCGCTCGACGGGATGTACGGCTCGGTGCACCACCAGGGGAACGTGTACGACTCGACGCTCGCCTGCGTCCCGTTCCTCTTCGCGCTCGCCTCCCGCGCGGAGGTGCCGGACCGGGGCGCCATAGTCGAACTGCTGGTCAGCATAGGGGCGGAGGGCGCCGGCCCGTCGGCCCAGGCCGCGGTGCGCGCGGGCGCCGAGGCCTTCGTGCCGCTGGCCGACGACCCCTGCCCCGGGGTACGGCGGGCGGCCACGGCCGCGCTGGTCCGGTTCCTGGACGAACCCGCGCGGGTGCTGGAGCTGCTGCGCCGGCGGATCACGGTGGAGCGCGACGAACAGGTGCTGCCCACCCTGACCGCGGCCCTCGGCCTGTTCGTACGACGCCATCCCGCCGACGCGGCCGGGGCGGTGGAGCTGCTGGTCGCGCAGAGCCGGCCGCCGCACTCTCCGGGGATGCGGCTCGCCGCGCTCGGCCAGCTGGCCCTCGGTGCGCCGGAGCGGCTGCCCGCCGGCCTGGTGCCGACGGCGGTCCGGCTGCTCCGGGAGCGGTCCGAGCGGCGCGCCACACATCCGGACCGGATGGAGCCGGACACGCTGGTCGGCCGGATACGGCGGCTGCGGCCCTCGGACGAGGAGGGCTCGTATCTGCTGCGTACCCTCCACCGGGCGCTGGACGACCGGGTGGCCGACCGGATCGCTCTGCTGGTGGGCCAGTTGGGCAGTCCGGACGCGATGGACCGGTGCAACGCGGTGCGGATGTCGGCCGGCCTGTTCCGGGAGTGGCGGGCGGACTTCAGCGCGCCCGTCTCGTTGATCGGCGCCCAACTGGGCTGCCAGGAGGATCAGTTGCGCGACGCGGCCGTCTCGGTGCTCGCGGAGCTGTTCGGGCTGGCCGCGCCCGCCGCCGACGAACTGCACGCGCTGGTGATCGCGCGGCCCGACCTGTGGGTGCACACCTGGGAGCGCGGCAGGCCCTCGCTGGGCGGACCGCTCAAGGCGCTGGCCAGAAGCGGTGATCCGCGCGCGGTCCCGGTCCTGGCCCAGTTACTGGCGGGCCCGGCGGCTCCCGCCGGGCTGGGCTTCGAGGTGGTCCGGCTGGGCCCGGCCGCGGCTCCGCTCGCCCCCGCGCTGCGGCACCGGCTCGGCCAGGTCCCGCTGGACTCCCCCGAGACCGCCGAACTGGCCGCTCCGCTGCTGGCGGCGCTCACCGCCCTCAGGGATCCGGCAGCGGTGCCGGAGGTGCTGCGGCTGCTGCGCGGCGCGCCGGACGGACTCGGGGCGCGGGAGGCCCTGGCAGGGCAGGCGGTGCGGGCACTCGACGCCCTGGGTACGGCGGCCCGGGCGGCGGCGCCGGTCCTGCGCGGGCTCCTCGACACCGGGCACGCGGCCCTGGCGGCGGGGGCCCTGTGGGCGGCGGAGGGCGACGCCGGCGCCGTACTCCCCGTGCTGATCCGGGAGTTGACGCACGGTCGCGGCCGCAGCACCCGGACGGCTGCCGAGCAGCTGGGGCGGCTCGGGGCCGCCGCCCGCGACGCGCTGCCCGCGCTGCGCGGGCTGGCCGGATCGGGCCGGGTGTGGGAACGGACCGCGGCGGCGCAGACCTGGTGGCGGATCGAGGGGGATCCGGATCCGGTACTGCCGGTGCTGCGGGCCGCCTGGGCGGAGAATCCGTACGCCCGCGGTGCGATCGCCGAGTGCCTGGCGGAGATGGGCCCGGCGGGCGCACCGCTGCGCGACCTGCTGACGGCCGAACTCGCCACCGACCGACGGCACACGGCCCGGCCGGGCGGGTACGGCAGCCACGACATCGCCCGGGACGAGCGGCTGCTCGCCAACTGCCGGACGGCGCTGGCGAGTCAGTGACCCCGAAGCCCCGGAGCGGGCGCCGGCTCAGCCGATCGTCCGGCCCCATTGCGGCCCGAGCCGCGACCACTCCGCGTCCCAGCGGTCCATCCGCCGCCGCTCCAGCCGGCCGCGCACCACGAGTCCGGCGACGAAGGGGACGGCGGCCGCGCTCAGCCCGACCAGACCGCCGATCAGCGCGGACCGGAAATGCGCCTCGGACGCGGTGGCGGGCCGGGTGACCAGATGCCCCTGGAGATCCGTCCAGACGGTGACCGGGGTGCCGACCTCGCTGCCGGCCGGGACCCGGGCCTGGCCGGTGTGCGCGGAGCCGTCGTCGACGGTCCAGCCCACCCTTGCCCAGACCCGTTCGCCGCCGGAGGACTCGGACTTCGGCCCGGAACGTCCTGGGGCCTTGTCCATGACATGGGCCACGACCGGGTGCCATTCGGCGCGCTCACGGGCAAGACCGTCCTCGACCGACCGGGCCGCCGCGAGCCCGCCGAGCACCCCGGCCAGCAAGGTGAACAGCCAGGCGCCGAGCAGCACCCAGGCCTCCAGTGTGTCGGCGCGCCGCTTCAGCGGGTTGCTCCGCCAGCGCCACAACCAGACCTTCGGACCACGGAACGCCTTCAAAGGCATCCTCCTCACGCGCGCACGGACAGCCCGGACCGCCCTCCCATACGGGAGAGGCCGCCCCGTTGCTCACGGCGAACCTCCGAGTCGACGGTCGCACGACTGAGCCCGCTCGCGCAGGCGTCTCCCGGAACGAGTCCCGGCACCCTGTTCGGCCGGGTCGGCACGGCGGCCGCGACCTGTGCCGACGAAGGGTCCGGAGGCCGCGGTTTCTGTCATACGAGCCGACGGTCCGGTCATCCTCGGTCGTCCCGCGACCGTGGCTTGATCACCGACCTGTGTACGGCAGTAGGGTGACGCCGTGGCACCACGACCCTTGCATGAAATCGTCGAACCGGGCTGGGCGAAGGCCCTGGAACCCGTGGCCGGGAAGATCGCCGCGATGGGCGACTTCCTGCGCACGGAGATCGCCGCGGGACGCACCTACCTCCCGGCCGGGCCGAACGTCCTGCGGGCCTTCCAGCAGCCCTTCGACGACGTTCGCGTCCTGATCGTCGGTCAGGACCCGTACCCCACCCCGGGGCACGCGGTGGGCCTGTCGTTCTCGGTCGCGCCCGAGGTACGCCCGCTGCCGGGCAGCCTGATCAACATCTTCCGGGAGCTGAACACCGACCTGGGCCTGCCCCAGCCGTCCAACGGCGACCTCACCCCCTGGACCCGGCAGGGCGTCCTGCTGCTCAACAGGGCGCTCACGACGGCTCCGCGCAGCCCGGCCGCGCACCGGGGCAAGGGCTGGGAGGAGGTCACCGAGCAGGCGATCCGGGCACTGGCCGGGCGCGGCAAGCCGCTGGTGTCCGTCCTGTGGGGCCGCGACGCCCGCAACCTCCGTCCGCTGCTCGGCCAGTTGCCGGCGGTGGAGTCCGCGCACCCCTCGCCCATGTCGGCGGACCGCGGTTTCTTCGGCTCCCGCCCGTTCAGCCGGGCCAACGACCTGCTGATCCAGCAGGGGGGACAGCCGGTGGACTGGCGTCTGCCGTGAGCGCAGGCGGCGGCAGGGTCCCCGGCGTCGAGGGCCGCGCCGTCGGTTCCGGGGGCGCCGAGGGCCTCGGGTCCGGCTTTCTCGCCGTCGACTCCGGCGGTTCCGGGCTGCGAGCCGTAGTAGGCGTACCGGGGCGGGAGCCGTCGGTGCCGCGGGAGTCCCGGGAGCCGGTGCGTACGGGCGCGCGAGGCCTCGACCCCGGGCATCTGCTGGAGCAACTCCTACCCATGGCACGGGCGCTGATCGGCGAGTACGGCCTGGACGGGGTGACGACGGCGGTCGTCGGCGCCGCCGGACTGGCCAGTCTCGGGGACGCCCTGCGGGCCGACCTGCCGGACGCGCTGGCCCGTGAACTCGGGGTGCGGACGGTCGCCCTGGCCGCCGACGCGGTGACGGCGTACGTCGGCGCCCTGGGCCCGCACCCGGGCGCGGTGATCGCCGCCGGTACGGGGCTGATCGCGATCGGCACGGATCTGGCCGGGTGGCGCCGGGCGGACGGCTGGGGGCATCTGCTGGGCGACTGCGGCGGTGGCGCCTGGATCGGCCGGGCGGGCCTGGAGGCGGCGCTGCGCGCCTTCGACGGGCGGGACGGCGGCTCGGCCGCGCTGCTGGCGTGCGCCGAGGAGCGGTTCGGGCCGCCGGCCGGGCTGCCCGGGCAGCTCTATCCGCGCGCCGACCGGCCCGCCGTACTGGCCTCCTTCGCCCCGCTGGTCGCCGACTGCGCCGCCCACGACCCCGTCGCCGCCGGGATCCTGCGCGCGGCGGCCCGGCACATGGCGGAGTCGGCCGCCGCCGTCTGCCCCACGGCCGGTGCGCCCCGAGTCGCGCTAACAGGCGGCCTGTCCAAGCTGGGCGACCCGCTTCTGGTGCCGCTGGCCGAGGAGTTGGCGAGGCTGCTGCCGAGGGCCCGGCGGGTTCCGGCGGAGGGCGGTCCGCTGCACGGAGCGGTACGCGTCGCGACTGACCTGGTCACCGGACGGCTCACTCTGCCGGGTGATGAAAAGCTGCTCTCCGTAGTACATACAAAAAGGGATTGATCCCACTGGGACACGAAGTGTCCGACAGTTGACGGGATCACCTCCGAATCATGCGTAACTCATCAGACAAAACCGGACGGATACCGCTCACCTGCACCCTCCCCGAACAGGGGAGCCCAATAAGCCAGTAACATGCGTCGCCATGAGCTCCCCCACTGGGCCCGCGTCCGGCCTGCCAGTACGAATGCCGCGACCTCGCCAGCCCGGGCGGCACCGCCGACCCGAGCCGCTGGTGGCTCCCGAGGACGCGCCCGCGCTCGTCCTCGCGGTGCCGGGTACGCCCAGCGCGGTCACGCGCTCCCTCGCCGAGGAGGTCGTGAGCATCGCCCGCTCCGAGCTGCCCGGCCTGGACGCCCGCATCGGGTACCTGGACGGGGACGACGCGGAGTTCCCCACCCTCCAGTCCGTGCTCGCCCGCGGCGCCGAGGAGCGCGCCGCCCGCTACGAGCAGGCCGTCGCCGCCGGTGTCGAGGGCGTCAAGATGCCCGACGGCCCGGTCGCGGTCGTCGTGCCGCTGCTGGCCGGCCCGGACAGCGCGCTGCTGCGCCAGGTCCGCCAGGCCGTCATGGAGAGCCGGGTCGCCGCCGACCTGACCGACGTCCTCGGCCCGCACCCGCTGCTCGCGGAGGCGCTGCACGTGCGTCTCTCGGAGGCCGGTCTGGCCCGCGCCGACCGCGCCCGCCTGTTCACCGTGGCCACGGCCGCCGACGGCATCATCCTCGCCTCCGTGGGCGGCGAGGAGGCCGTGCAGGCCGCCGGGATCACCGGCATGCTGCTCGCCGCGCGCCTGGCCGTGCCGGTGATGGCAGCGGCGCTGGACCAGGAGGGTTCGATCTCCTCCATCGCCGAGCAGCTGCGGGCGTCGGGTTCGCAGCAGCTGGCGCTGGCGCCGTACCTGATCGGTCCCGAGATCGACGGGGGCCTGCTGACGGCGGCCGCCGAGGAGGCGGGGTGCGCCACGGCCGAGCCGCTGGGGCCGTACCCGGCGATCGGCAAGCTGGCGCTGGCCAAGTACACGACGGCGCTGGGGATCGCTCCGCAGCAGCCGCAGGGTGCGCCGGTTCGCTGAGTTGACGTGTGTGCCTCGACGGGTCCCTTCCCGGAAGGGACCCGTCGGCCGTTTCCGGAGTGGCGCGGAGGGTCTTCGACCGGCGCCCGGTGGGGTCTGAGGGCGCCCACGCGGCGGAGCCGCGCGTCCCTTGCGGGGCGCTGTCCGGCCGGGCTCAGTCGAAGATCACGCAGGAGGCCGCCGGGAGCTCCACCGAGCCGTCGTAGCGTGGTACGCCTGTCTCCTGGTCGATGGTGAACCAGGTGATGTCCCCGGAGCGTTCGTTGGCCGAGTAGAGGAAACCCCCGGATTCGGTGAGGTCCCGGGGCCAGTGGCCTCCGCACGGGACCGTGGCCGTCAGGTGGAGTTGGTCCCCGTCGACCGCGAACGTCGTCAGGACGTCCTCGCCCCGGGTCGCCGTCCAGACGAAGCGGCCGTCGGGCGATACGACGATGCCGGACGGATAGGCGTCGCCGGCCGGGGCGCCGGGCAGTACCGGGGTCTCGGCCAGGGGCTTCAGGGCGCCGGTACCGGCGTCCCAGCGGCAGACCGTGACGGTCGGGGTGAGTTCGTTGACCACGTAGGCGTACCGGCCGCCGGGGTGGAAGGCCAGGTGGCGCGGGCCGGAGCCGGGGCGCAGGGCGAACTCGCGGTGGACGGCGAGGGTGCCCTCGTTCAGGGTGCAGACCCGGACCGAGTCGGTGCCGAGGTCGACGCTGACCGCCCAGCGGCCGCTGGGGTCCGGCTGCACCTGGTGGGCGTGCGGGCCGCGCTGACGGCGCTCGTGCGGGCCCGATCCGGTGTGAGGGAGCACTCCGGAGGGGGCGCCGGCGAGGGTGCCGTCGGGGCGGACGGGGACCGCGCTGACACTGCCGGAGCCGTAGTTGGCGGTCAGGACGTGACCGTCGAAGACGCTGAGGTGGGTGGGGCCGCTGGCGTCGACCGGGACCGGCGGTCCGGCGAGCCGTGGCTTGTCGTCGTGGACGTGGTACGCGGCCACCGCGCCGTCGGCGGTCTCGCTGACCGCGTACAGGGTGTGGCCGCCGGGTGCGAGCGCGAGAAACGACGGGTCGGGGACGCCGTCGACGCCCTCCAGGAGGGCCAGGGCACCGCTGTGCGGATGGACCGCCGCCGTGACGACCCCCGGCCCGCCCGCCGCCGTGAACGATCCGATGAACGCCCTCCGCCGCCTGCCGCCGTCTGCCACCGGTGTCCCCTCTCGGTCTTCTCGGTTCTCGCCACGAGCCGGTACGAGTCAGTACGAGCCAGTCCCGGGCCGACGGTAGCAGTTTGCGGTCTAGACCAAGAGGTCCGGGGCGGCGCGTCTCAGGCGCCGACCAGGGGTGAGCCCGAGGGGGCGCGCAACGGCTCGGCGAGTTCGGCCAGGGCGCGCTCCAGGCCGTGCAGATGGGCCAGGGCGGGCTCGGTGGGCGGTTCGGCCGGGCCGGTGCTGTGTGCGGAGCCCCGGGTGAGCGCCTCCACGGCCGCCTCGACGCGCCAGCAGGCGGCGGCCAGCCGGGCGTCGTGGGAGGCCTCGGGGTCGGCGGCGACCGCGACCAGGCCACGGATCTCCCGGGCGCAGTCGTCCAGCAGGGCGAGGACGCGGCGGGCGCGGCGCCTGCGGCCGGGCATCGGGGTGAGCGGATGGACGAGGGGCGCGACCGAGAGCCGTACCCGGCCGAGCAGCTGCTCCAGTTCGGCCACCCGGGGTGCCGGGTCGGGGGTGGCGGACCCGGCGAGCCGGGCGGCGGCCTCGGCCGTGCAGGCGTGGACACAGCGCAGGGCGCGCTGGATCCAGGCGTCGGTGATGAGGTGGGTGGTGACCGGCAGCACGAACAGCACGGCGAGCCCGGCGCCGACGGCGCCCACCGCGGTCTCGGTGAGCCGGAGCGCCAGCAGGCCGGGGGTGAGGACGCCGAGGAGGCCGTAGAGCAGCTCGGCGAGCAAGGTCACCCAGAGCATCATCCAGGTGTAGGAGACGGCGGCCGAGTAGAAGATGCCGAAGACGGCGACCGCGACCAGCACGGCGGTGGGGACGGGCGCGCCGTGCACGGGGACGGCGACGAGCAGGCCGAGCGCGATGCCGAGGACCGTGCCGAGGACCCGGCGGAAGCCCCGGACCAGGGTCTCGCCGCGCGAGGCGGTGTTGACGAAGATCCACCAGGTGGCGCCGACCGCCCAGTACCAGCGCTGGCCCGACACCGCCTGGCCGACGACCAGCGCGAAACCCGCGCCCGCGGTGGCCTGGACCGCCTGCCGGGTGGTCACCCGGGCGAGGCCGCTGCCGGCGGGCGGGGCGGGTACCGGCACCGCGGGCAGGCGGCGCTCGTAGCACCACAGGCCGAAGCGGACGGCGGCCGCGCCGAGCACGGAGAGCAGCACGGCGGCGTACAGCTCGGGCAGCTGTCCGGGCGTGGCGTGCAGGAACTGGGCCACGAAGTAGGTCATGAAGGCGAACACGCCGAGGCTGTGGCCCCGCGGCCCCCAGCGGCGCGCGTACACGCCCGCGCCGACCACGGCGAGGAAGACCAGGTCCCGTGCGACGGGCACGTCGTGCAGTCCGGCCGCGGCGGTCAGCACGGGGAGGCCCACGGCGGGCAGCAGCGCCGTGGTGAAGGCCTGCCCGCGCACGGTCGCGTCGGCGACCGTGAACAGGGTGAGCAGCGCGGCGAGCCCGCCGGTGACGGCGCCCGTGAGGGAGTGCCCGGCCGCCCCGCAGAGCACTACGGCGAGGCCGATGCCCAGTACGGCCCGGGCGGCGAAGCGCAGCCGCACCCGCCCGGGGTCCGGAGCCGTGAACACCCTCTTCAGCACTGCTTTCCCTCCCATGGACCGCACAGAACGGCGCCGCGCGGACGGCACAGAAATGGCGCCGCGGGGATCCGCAGCGCCATCGACACCCCCCATGAGAGCATCGTCGGGCGACCGGCTCAAGTGTTCCCGATTTGACTGAGCCATCGGCCCACTCCCAACCCACGAGGCCGGCTACTCGGGGCACCAATGGCCCAGCTCAGCGCGGATCGACTGTGAGCCATTGGTACAGTCGCACTCCATGAGCGTGGACGAGCTCGACACCCGCATCCTGCGCCTGCTGCTGGAGCAGCCGCGCACCAGCGTGCGCGAGTACGCCCGGATCCTCGGTGTCGCCCGGGGCACCCTCCAGGCCCGCCTGGACCGGCTGGAGCGGGACGGTGTGATCACCGGCAGCGGCCCCTCCCTCTCCCCCGCCGCCCTCGGCCACCCGGTGCTGGCCTTCGTACACATCGAGGTCACCCAGGGCCACCTCGACGACGTGGGGGACGCGCTGGCCGCCGTGCCGGAGATCGTGGAGGCGTTCTCGATCACGGGCGGCGGGGACCTGCTGACCCGGGTGGTGGCGCGGGACAACGCCCACCTGGAGGACGTGATCCAGAAACTGATCAGCCTGCCGGGAGTGGTACGCACCCGCACGGAGGTGGCCCTGCGCGAACGCGTCCCGTTCCGCCTGCTGCCACTCGTGGAGTCGATCGGCCGGACGGCACGCGCGTAACGACATCCTTGGCCGCGGGCCGCACGCTCATCGTCGGCGGGCGGCCGCCGGGACTCACCCGGACGGACCAGTACCGCCAGCCGTTCGCTCCGCCGGTCGTGCGACATCTGTGGTGCCTGCATAGCGTGGCGGCATGACCACGACCTGGGCAAAGCCGCAGCGACCGGCCACCGAGGACCGGCGGTGGCGGGCGCTCGGGGTGTGTCTGGCGGCCGGCTTCATCTCGCTGCTCGACACCTCCATCGTGAACGTGGCACTGCCCTCGATCGAGCACGGGCTCGGCGCGACCGAGGCCGCCCAGTCCTGGGTGGTCTCCGGCTACGCCCTGACCTTCGGGCTGGCGCTCGTACCGGCCGGCCGGCTCGGCGACATGCGCGGGCGGCGCCAGGCCTTCCTCCTCGGGCTGGCCGCGTTCACGGTGGCGTCGGCGGCCTGCGGGCTCGCCGCGAGCCCCGACCGGCTGGTGGTGTTCCGGCTGATCCAGGGCGCGGCGGCGGGCATGGTGGCCCCGCAGACCTCGGGACTGATCCAGCAGATGTTCCAGGGCGCCGAACGGGCCAAGGCATTCGGGCTGCTGGGCAGTGTCATCGGCGTCTCGACGGCGGTCGGTCCGCTGGCGGGCGGCCTGATCATCGACGCGGTCGGTACCGGCGACGGCTGGCGCTGGGTGTTCTTCGTCAACCTGCCCATCGGGGTGGCCGCGTTCGCCGCCGGACTGCGGCTGCTGCCCCGGTTCCCCGCCTCGCCCGGCCGACGGGAGGAGTTCGACCCCGTCGGGGTGGTGCTCCTCGGCGCCGGGGTGCTCGCGCTGATGCTGCCGCTGGTGCAGGAGCAGCAGTGGACCGGGCGGCTGAAGTGGGCGCTGCTGCCGGTGGGCGGAGCGCTGCTGGGCCTGTTCTGGGTGTGGGAACGGCGGCAGGGACGGCTCGGCCGGGCACCCCTGGTCGATCTGGAGCTGTTCTCGCTGCGGTCCTTCACTCTCGGCGCGCTGATCAGCCTGACCTACTTCGCGGGCTTCACCACGGTCTTCTTCGTCCTCGCCCTGTTCCTGCAGAACGCCGCCGGATACAGCGCGCTGGCCTCCGGGCTCACGGTGCTGCCGTTCGCGATCGCCTCGGCGGTCGGTGCCGCCCTCGGGGGCCGGCTGGTGGTGCGGCACGGACGCAAACTGGTCGTCATCGGCCTCAGCGGGGTGGCCGTGGGGCTGCTCGGGATCGCCGCGGTGGCGTGGCTGGTGCCGTTGGAGGACCTGGGGTGGGCCGCGGCGGTGCCGATGATCGTCGGCGGGATCGGCTCCGGTCTCGCGGTCTCCCCCAACACGACGCTCACGCTCACCCGCGTCCCGGTGAAGCGGGCCGGAGCGGCCGGCGGGGTGCTGCAGACCGGCCAGCGCGTCGGCTCGGCGGCCGGAATCGCCGTGGTGGGCTCCGTGTACTTCGCCCACCTCGCGAACGGCGGCCGGGCCACCGAGGCGCTCCAGCTGGGCCTGCTCACGTCCGTCGGACTGATCCTGGTGGCGCTGTGCCTGGCGACCGCCGACCTGCGCGAGCGGTCGCGGGTGCCGGAGGACGACTGAGCCCAGGGTGTTCCGGGCCGGGATTCTCCTAGGCGGCCACCGCCTCGGTCGGGATCTCATGACCGGCTGACGTGTGACTCGTGACCGGCCGGAATGCGGCTCGTGACCGGCTCCTGGCGGGAGGCCGGCGACCGGCCGGCCCGAGGCCTACGACCTGCCGACGCGCCGCTCATCACCCGCCGGCTCGTGGCTCATGACCGGCGGCGGGGCTTTCCGCGTTTCGCGGGCTTGGCGGACTGGGTGCGCTTGGCTCCGCCGGTCCCGGACCGGCCCTGTGCGCCACGGCCCGCCGCGGTCGCCTTCTGTGGCCGTTTCGGCTGCGTCCGCCCGCCCTGGGATCCCTGCGGCGCCTGATCGGCCTGGCGGCCGCGCGTGCTGTTGACCGTGCGGCCGCGGACGATGCCGATGAAGTCCTCGACCAGGTCCGTGGTGGCCTCCTCGGGCCAGGACAGGGCGACGGTCGACTGAGGGGCGTCGGTGAGCGTCCGGTAGGTGAGGTCCCGGCGGTGGTGCAGCCGGGCCAGCGACTGCGGGACGACCAGCAGGCCGACGCCGGCGGCGACCAGTTCGACGGCGTCCTCGGTGGTGGCCGGGCGCTCGAAGGCGGGCTCGCCGGGCGGTGCGTCCCAGTCGAAGACGTCGTCCAAGGGGTGGAAGAGGACCTCGTCGGCGAGGTCGGCGACGGTGACCTCCTCGGCCGCCGTGATCACATGGTCCTTGGGTACGACGACCACAGAGGCCTCGGTGTAGAGGGGGATCGCGCTGAAGAACGTACGGTCCACCGGGAGCCGTACGAAACCCGCGTCCGCGTGCCCCGCGCGCAGCATGTCGGACGCCTCGGCGGCCGTGACCTGGTGGAGGCTGAGGGGGATGCCGGGCAGCCGCTCCTGCCAGATCCGTACCCATTTGGCGGGCGTCACGCCCGGGACGTACGCGAGCCGGAACGACGGTGTTTCCTCCGAGCCTGTCACCTGGCCAGGTTAACCGGCCGGGGGCGGCAGCCCCGCATCGGCCGGGAGCGGCAGCCCCGCATCGGCCGGAGATGGCGGCCCCCGTCGGCCGGAGACGGCGGGTCTGCATCGAGGGGTCTGCATCGACGGTGCTGGCGCCTCGGCGTCGGCCGCGGTCGGCGGCCCCATGTCGGCCGGAGACGGCGGCCCCCCGTCGGCCGGAGACGGCGGTCCTGCATCGACGGTGCTGGCGCCTCCGCGTCGGCCGCGGTCGGCGGCCCCGCGTCGGCCGTGGTCGGCGGTCCCGCGTCGGCCGTGGTCGGCGGTCCCGCGTCGGCCGTGGTCGGCGCCTTCCTACCCGGCCGATACCCTTGACCTCATGAGTTCGCACCAGACCACCCAGACGATGAAGCCCGCGACCGCGGCGAAGAAGCTGGGTGTGTACCTGCCCGCCACGCCCGCCGCTTTCCAGGAGGGCGTGGTCTCGCGCGCCGAGCTGACCGAACTCCAGGCCGACCCGCCCGAGTGGCTGCGCGAACTGCGGGCCAACGGGCCGCACCCGCGTCCGGTGGTCGCGGAGCGGCTGGGCGTGTCCATCGCGGGGCTGGCCCGCGGCGGGGTCACCGAGCCGCTCACCACCGAGCAGATCGAGGAGCTCAAGCGCGAACTGCCCGAGTGGCTGGCGAAGGAGCGCGCCACCCAGGCGGAGGTCCGCAAGGAGGGCGCACGGCTGAAGAACCTGAAGCGCGAGAAGGAGGCGGGGCAGGGCTGACGCCCTCCCCCGACTGACTTCCGCACGGCCCCGGTCCAGGCGTCTCCGCCTCGGACCGGGGCCGTTCCGGTATCCCGCCTCACGCCCCTCGGCGGCCCTTGTCACCCCTGATGAGGGGCGGTTCTCCTCCATCGCCGGGGACCGTGGAGGGCGTTGTCAGTGGTCTCCCCTACAGTCGCCATCACTTGATCAGTGCGGTGCGGGGAGGCAGGCATGGGGCGGGTGGCGGCCGGGGACTACGAAGTGGCCCTGGACGACGGGAAGGTGGTCTGCCACAACGCGGCGGGACGGCGGCTGAAGTCCGTGCCCGCGAAGCTCGCGGACGATCCGGCGGCGGTGGGACTGCGGCAGCTCACCGAGTGGCTGCAGCGGCGCGAGCGGCGGTGTCTGGCCGATGTGGAACGGTGGTTGACCCGTTCGCTGCCGGTGCCGCTGGAGGTCCTCACCCGCGTCTGGCCGGACCCGGCCTGGCAGGCTGCGCTGCGCGACCTCGTGGTCACCGGCGCCGACGGCGAGGTCGCCGGCTTCCTGCGGGACGGCGACGCCGAGCGCGGGATCGGCCTGGTGGATCTCGACGGCGACACCGTGCGCATCGCCCCCGACCTGGTCCGGCTGCCGCACTGGCCTTCCCGGGGAACACGGCCGCGGACACCCGCCGACTGCACCGGCACGGTCTCGCCACAGCCGGGGATATCCTCGACGAATTACTCGCGGCCGCGGCGGAACGCTCGCGCGACGCCTTCGGTCGCCTGCTGCCGGACACCGGCCGGTTCGCGCGGGCCTGGCTGACCGCGGCGCGCTACGCGGACGAGGTCGACCGTGTGCTGTGCGCCGCGGCCTGGGGCGGGTGACCGGGCCGACGACCGACGCGGGCCGCCACTCCCCCGTGCCGGCGGCCCGCACGACCGGAGTCGTCGAACCCGGTCCCGGTGCCCGGTTGAAGCATGCGGCAGCGGGCTGTCGCATGGGTATGCGTATAACTGCGTAGGGCGCGGGCAGAGAGGAACACGTGTTACTGGGGCTGGAGGGGGCCTACGAACGCCTCACCGGGCTGGCCGTGGCCGCGTTGAACGAGCGCGAGCCCGAACGACTGTGGCCGCTGCTCGCCGACGCGGTGACCGACCTGTGCGGCGGCGAGACGTTGATCTACAAGCTGGACGACTGGAACGAGGGCGAGGGCACCCTCGGTATGTCGGCCGCCGCGGCCGCCGAGTTGGGCCGGCTGGGCCACCGGGAGCTGGGCGTTCTGCGCTCGGGCTACCCGTTCGCCCACCACTACGCGGCCGGCCTCGGGCGTGTCCCCGTCACGGCCCGTCGGCTCGCGGGCAAGGCCTGGGCGGCGAGCGAGACCGCGCAGGTCCTCGGCCGGGCCCTGGACCTGGACCAGGTCCTGGCGCTCCCGCTGCCCGGCACGGTCACGCCGATCACCGGCTGCCTGGTCTACCGCTCCGGCGCGGACTTCACCGAGGACCACCTACGGACCGCCGAGCGGGCCCAGCCGCTGCTGGCCGCCGTCGAGCAGCAGCGCCAACTGCTCGAACAATGGCGCCGGTCGGCCGCGACAGCCGGCGAACCGGAGGAACGGGCGGCGGACTGCGCGCTGACGCCCCGTGAACTCACCGTACTGCTGCTGCTCACCGACGCCCTGACGGCGGACGCGATCGGCCGGCGTCTGGGCATTTCGGCCCGCACGGTGCACAAGCACGTCGAGAACATCTACCGCAAACTGGGCACCCGCGACCGTCTCAGCACCGTCCTGCACGCCCAGCGCCTGGGCCTGGTGCCCGCCCCCGACCGGTCGGCGGCCAGAAGGCGTGCGCCGGGCCACGTGCGTTCGCCGGGCCGCGGGCCGTCACCGGCCAGTGGGCGTCCGAAGGGCGGTGGGCGGCCACCGGAGGATCACAACGACCGGTAGCCGGGGACACGACGTACTGCGCCCGGGGCTCGGCGCGTCCCGGCTCACGGTGGATCACAACCTACGGTTCGCCCTCGTCGTCGCGTCGCCGTCCCCCCGCCGCCGAGAGCGGCCGGTACGGGCGGCGGGTCCCGGCGTCCCAGCCGCGTACGAGATGTCCACCGTGGTCATGTCCCCCACCTGATGCGCCGTGATCCGTCCGTGCGGCCCCCGTGGAAAGACCGTACCGGCCGCCACTGACAACGCGGCGTTCGAGGGAATTCGACCGAATCGGCGGAAGCGGAGCCGTGAAATTGCGTGGACGGCGGTTCCGGCCCCCCGACAGAGTGGCTGCCCATGACGAGCAGTGAGCTGTGGAGCCGCGCCGAGGCCGACCGCTACGACGCGGAGGAGACCGAGATGACCTCGGCGGCCGTGCTCGGGCCGACCGTCGAGTTCCTCGCCGAACTCGCCGGAGAGGGACGGGCGTTGGAGTTCGCCATCGGAACCGGCCGGGTCGGGGTGCCGCTCCGGGAGCGTGGGGTGCCCGTGGTGGGCATCGAGTTCTCCGAGCACATGGCGGCCGCGTTGCGCCGCAAGGTCGACGCCGAGACCCTGCCGGTGGTGATCGGGGACATGGCGACGACCACCGTGCCCGGCGAGTTCACCCTGGTCTATCTCGTCTACAACACGATCTCGAACCTGCTCACGCAGGACGAGCAGGTCGAGTGCTTCCGCAACGCGGCCCGGCATCTGGCGCCCGGCGGCCGGTTCGTGATCGAGTTGGGGGTGCCGCCGCTGCGGCTGTTGCCGCCCGGCCAGGTGGCGGTGCCGTTCGACGTGTCCCCGGGGCACATCGGTTTCGACACCTTCGACCTGGTCGAGCAGATCCTCGTCTCGCACCACCTCACCCGCGACGGCGAGGACGGCCGCTACCGCCGCGACGACTCGCGGCACCGGTATGCGTGGCCGGCCGAGCTGGACCTGATGGCCAGGATCGCGGGGCTCGAACCGGAGCGGCGCGTCGCGGACTGGGACGGTTCCCCGTTCACCCAGGACTCGACGAAGCACATCTCCGTGTGGCGCAGGCCCGCGTAGCCGGCAGCGCGGGGGCTGTTCAGCCCTGGGGCCCTGACGGGTCGGTCCGGTTTCAGGTGCCGGGCCGCCCGGCGGACGTCCAGGCGGCGTATTCCTGGCGGACGTAACGGCGGCGGCCGAGGCCCGGTGTGACCGAGTCGGGTAGGTGCGGGCCGGCCACCAGGTCGGGCCGGCGCCGGTCGTGTGCCACGAGTTGTCCGGCGGTCTGTGCGGCGGCGCCGGCCGGCCCGGGGTCGGAGCTCTGCAGGGCCATACGGTCCATGAGGGCCGCCCGGCGCAACAGCCAGGCGCGTTCGGCGACCGCGGCGTCGGCCGGCGGCCCGGCGACGGTCCTGGCCTGACGGCCGTCGCGCTCGGCCCCGAGGGCAAGTACCTGGTGCATCTCGCGGCGCAGGTCGGGCGCGTTCGCGTACGCCTCGTGCGGGGCCGGAGCGTCGATCCCCTCGCCGGCGCCCCGGGTGACGCCCTCGTCCGGTACGCCGGGGCCAACGCCGTGGCGTGCGGGGGCGGTCATGCCGAACACCTCAGGCAGGCGCGGACCTCGCGGCCGCTGCGCGTCTGGTGGATCTCGGTCGACTCTGCGAGGCACTGGACGATGCCGGTGCCGCGTCCGTGCTCGTCCGGGGCGATGTCGGGGCGGGGGCGCTCCACGGCGGTGCCGGAGTCGCTGACGACGATGTGCAGGGTGCCGAGGTCGAGCGTGAGCAGCAGGGTCATGCGCTCGCGGCCGTACCGGGCGGCGTTGGCCGCGAGTTCGTCGACGATGAGAACGGCGGAGTCCCGCTCGCTCTCGGGAACGCTCCAGGTCTCCAGCAGGTCGGCCGCGAAGTGCCGAGCGGCGGGAACGTGCGCCTCCTGCGCGGGCAGGGTGAGCAGTGCCTCGCGACGGCAGAGCGGAGAGAGCAGTGAGCTCAGGCGGGGCGAATCGGTTACAGACATGGTCTTCTGACTCTTCTGTGGATGTGCGGAGACCGGAACGTGGGAGAGCGGATCGTGGGAGACCGGAACGTGGGAGACCGTCGAGACATTCGATGAGCGGTCGGTATGCCGGGTCCTGTAGAGAAGCGCTCATTCAGTTCCACGGACGACGCATGCCGATCGGTTCGAGGAGTTCGCACCTTTTGTGGCGTATTTCCTGCCCGGTCAGATCAAGGCCGGCGGAAGACACGCGGGCCGTCGGGTGGCCGGGGATGGACAGACCTGTCCCCTGACCGGACACCGACGCGCCGAGCAGCCCCAGGGGCGTGCGGACCCCTCGCGACCTCACGCCCGGACCGTGACGAGCTTCTGACCGTTGCCGGCGACGATCTCGAAGTGCTCGATGGCACTCGGAGACATGGGGACCGCACCGGGGACCGTGGTGCCAGGAGGGTATTCGCCCGCCCGCCAGGTGGCGCCGTCCGCCCGGACCCCGCCGCGCCCGACCGCCTGCAGTCGGCAGGTGATCCCGGCCGGCGCTCCCTTGGCGGAGACCAGCAGGACGCTGCCCCAGGCAGAGGGTGAGACCTTCACCGAGGCGGTGACGCCGGTGGTGGGATCGTTTCCGGAGAAGGTGCGCACGGGAGCAGTCGCGGTCGGTCCCGGCTGCTTCGCCTCACTGCTCAGCGACCCGGCGGTCGCCAACCAGGTGCCGGCGACCGCTCCCGCCGTGAGCATCAGGGAGGCGGCGGCGCCCGCCAACTGCAGCCGCCACGTCCTGCGGCGCCGGGCCGCGGCTTGCCGCAGCAACCTCTCCAGCACCCCCGCCTCGCGCGCCGGCGGCACCTCGCTCGGGGCAGGCCGAGCGGGCGGGGCGCCCTGCGCACTCTCGGCCGCCCGCGCCACCAGCCGGCCCGCCAGGTCCTCATCGGCGGCCGGCACCGTCCGGCCTGCGGCTTCGGTCGCGGTCACCGTCGCCAGCAGTGCGGGCAGTCCCGCCAACTGTGCGTGTTCCGCCCGGCACTCGGCGCACCCCTCGAGATGGTCACGCACCTGTTCCATCTCAGCCGGAGGCAGCGTGCCCAGGACGTACCCTCCCAGCGCCAGCCGGAGGGCGTCGCACTCCGCACTCATGGTCGCCACCTCCCGCACGGCGTGGTCATGGCTCGATGCCCCGTTCCCGCAGCGCCAGCCGCAGGGCGTGCAGGGCGTAGTACGTCCGCGACTTCACGGTGCCCAGCGGGATGCCCAGCACCTGCGCGGCCTCCGCCATGGTCCGGCCCCGGTAGTAGGTCTCCAACAGGACGGCGCGGTGGTCCGGGGACAGCGCCCGGAGGGCGTCGGCCACCGCCCAGCTCTGCAGCGCCTGCTCGATCTCGTCCTCGCCCGGCGCCTGCTCCGCGGCCCGCTCGAGCGCCTCGCCGCCGACCTCGGCCGGCCTGGCCTGCCGGGCCCGGTGGGCATCGATGACCAGGTGCCGGGCGACCGTGCACAGCCACGCCCGGGCCGGGCCTCGTGCGGGCTCGAACGCGTCGGGATGCTGCCATGCCCGCAGCAACGTCTCCTGCACGACGTCCTCCGCCCATTGCCGGTCACCCGAGGTCAGCCGGAGCGCGTAGTGGAGCAGTGGCCCCGCGTGCTCGACATACAGGGTGCGCAGCAGTTCCTCGTCCGTGGTCGAAAGTGTCCCTGTACCAGAGACACGGTCCGCGGAGCGATCCGGATCGGTCCTCGGGCCACGTTTTCGGGAACGCCAGGACATAAGACGATCGTCGCTCACACTTACGCCTTTGTCCTGTGATGCACCGCATCGGCGCGATCACCCTCCGTGAGCGCCGCCAGGCTCACGCGTGCGGGACGCCGGCGGCCCGACCAGCCCGCGGCGGTCGCAAGAAAGCGCCACGAGAAAACACCACAAAAAGGTGTGAACCGACCGAACCGTTCGCTCCCGCCGCCCGTGGAGTCACACAAGAGCCGAAGTACGCGGCACGCCTTGCCCGCACCTCAGGCCGATCCCGGCCCTCGGACAGGGAACTGCCGCCTACCGCCCGAGACTTCGCTTCGTCCGCGCACTCGGTCGGCGTACCGCCCATCTCAACCCGATCATGAGGAACGAACAGCATGTACCCGTACCTTCGTACACCCGGCCGGCGGTCACGCACCGCGGCCGGACTTGCCGTCGCCTCCGCCGCCACCGCCGGCGCGCTGGGGCTCCTGAGCGCATGCGGCCAGTCGTCGCATTCCTCACCCTCCGGCGCCGGCGCCGTCACGCCGGGGCAGGGCCAGCATCGGACGGCCGGGATGCCCGGCGCCTCCGGACCGGAAAGTGCTGCACGCTCCGCTCGCGGCGCCTCACCCATGCCCAACATGAGCATGCCCATGAGCGCCCCGAGCACCGGAACGCCGACCGAGCCGGTGGCCGGGAACGCCGTAGCGATCAAGAACTTCGCATTCTCCCCGGCCACCGTGAAGGTCAAAGTGGGCACGACGGTGACCTGGACCAACCAGGACACCGACCCCCACACCGTCACCAGCTCCGGAACGGGCGGCCCGTTGCATTCGGCGGCCCTGACCACCCACGCCGCCTACAGCTACCGGTTCACCCAACCCGGCACCTACGCCTACCTCTGCACCATCCATCCGTTCATGACCGCCACCGTGGAGGTGACCCGATGACCGAGTACCTCGACCCTCACCAAGAAGCACCGACCGGCGGCACCGAGCAGCCCTCCCGGGAACACGACATGACCCGGCGCCAACTCCTCCGGCATGCAGGATGGTTCGGCGGGGCCGTGGTGCTGACCGTGGCCGGTGGCGAGGTGGTCAGTCACATCGCCGGCTCCAGGGACACCGCCGCCGGCGCCGCCCCGGCGGCACTCGCCACGACAGCGAACGGCGCCCTGCGCTTCGTGCAGGTCTCCGACAGCCACATCGGCTTCCAGGGTCCGGCGAACACGGACGTGGCCGGCTCCTTCACCGAAGCGATCCACCAGGTCAACTCGCTCGGTTTCCGGCCCGACTTCGTCATGCACAGCGGCGACCTCACCCACCTTTCCACGGCAGCCCAGTTCGACCAGGTCGGACAGATGATGACCGGCATGGAGACCGACCGCGTCTTCACCGTGCCCGGCGAGCACGACTCCATCGGCGACGCGGGCCGCGCCTACCGGCGGACCTTCGGCAAGGGCACGCTCGGCGACGGCTGGTACAGCTTCGACACCCACGGCGTGCACTTCATCGCCCTGGTCAACACCCTGAGCCTGGAGAAGCTCGGTCATCTGGGCCACGAACAGATCGAGTTCGTGCGCAAGGACCTCAAGGGGCTGCCGTCGGACACACCCATCGTGGTCTTCAGCCACATCCCGCTGTTCGCCATGTACCCGCGGTGGGGCTGGAGCACGGACGACGCGTTGCAGGTCATCGCGCTCCTGCGCCGCTTCTCCTCCGTCACCTGCCTCAACGGGCACGTGCACCAGCTGTTCACGAAGACGGACGGCAACATCACCTTCCACTCCGCCACCACCACGGCCTACCCGCTGCCGAAGCCCGGCCGGGCTCCCGCCCCCGCGCCTCAGGTCGTCCCCGCCCGACAGCTCAAGGACGCACTGGGCATTCGCACCGTCGGCTACCGCCGGGGCGACCGGGAGCTGGCGATCAAGGATGAGAGGCTGACATGACACCCGGAAGACTCCTCGACCCGGCCCTGCGGGTGGCGACCGCCGCCACGCTCGCCGCGAGCGGATACATCCACGCCCGGCTCTACGCCGACGGGTACCGCTTCATCCACATCATCGGTCCCCTGTTCCTGGTCCAGGCGAGCGTGTCCTTCGCGGTCGCCGCCCTGCTGCTGATCGGGATGCCGCCGCTGCTGACGGTCGCCGCCGGCGGCGTGGCACTGGGCGCCCTCGGCGGGTTCGCCGCCTCCCGAACCGTAGGCGTCTTCGGATTCACCGAACACGGGCTGCAGCCCGCCCCACAGGCCCTGCTCAGTCTCCTGGCCGAATCCGGGACCCTGCTGCTCCTCGCCGTCCGGCAGGCGAGCGTGACCAGACGGCGCCGTGCTGCCCGGCCTCCCCTCAGGCCACCGGTCTGGGACCGGGCCACCCTCCACACACCACCCAAGTGACGGAACCACGGAACACGGGAGTCCCCATGTCACCGCGAACACGCCCAGCGACCGCCGGACCGAGCCCACACCTGCGCAGGCTGACGGACAGCGTGCGCGCCCTGCTCGGCCTCGACGACGACACAGCCGTCGTCATCCGCCAGTTCCAGTACGACGAACCCGGCCATCCACCACGGAAGACCGTCGTCGCCGTGCTGCCCATGGACGGCGAGGCACACCGCTGGACGCTCCACCGTCCTCCCGACCAGATCACCGAGCAGGCCCTACGGGCCGCGCTGCTCCCCCACCTGCCGAACTGACGACCGTCATCCGAGGAAGCTCAACCGGACCCGGCGGTCGGGGTTGTCCTTGTTCGTGTCGACCAGGCACACCGACTGCCAGGTGCCCAGCGCCAGCCGGCCGTCGATCACCGGAAGGGTGGCGTGCGGGGGTACGAAGGCCGGGAGGACGTGATCGCGGCCGTGGCCGGGACTGCCGTGCCGGTGCTGCCAGCGGTCGTCGGCGGGGAGCAGGGTGTGCAGGGCGGCCAGCAGGTCGTCGTCGCTGCCGGCGCCGGTCTCGATGACCGCGATCCCGGCCGTCGCGTGCGGCGTGAAGATGTTCAGCAGCCCGTCGCGGCCGGCCGCTGCCTCGCGCAGGAAGGCCTCGCAGTCGGCGGTCAGGTCGACGACCCGCTCGCGGGTCCCGGTGGCGACTTGGAGCACTCGTGTGGTGAAGGCATCCGACATGCCCCCATCCTCGCCCATCCGCCGGGTCGCCCGCGTCGGCGGCAGTGCCGGGAAGATCCCCACCCGGCCCTCTGTTGGTAGAAGCGTGAACAACTTGCGCGAGGTCGAGGTAGTCGTCATAGGCGCTGGTCAGGCGGGTCTGTCCAGCGCCTATCACCTGCGCCGCACCGGTTTCGAGCCGGATCGCGACTTCGTGGTCCTCGACCACTCCCCCGCCCCCGGCGGCGCCTGGCAGTTCCGGTGGCCGTCGCTGACGTACGGCAAGGTCCACGGGATGCACGCGCTGCCGGGCATGGAGCTGACCGGGGCCGATCCCGCGCGGCCGTCCGCCGAGGTCATCGGTGAGTACTTCGCGGCCTACGAGCACACCTTCGGCCTGCGGGTACGGCGCCCGGTGAACGTCCGCACGGTACGCGAGGGCGAGGGCGGACGGCTGCTCGTGGAGACGGACGCCGGGGACTGGTCGACGCGGGCGCTGATCAACGCCACCGGCACCTGGGACCGGCCGTTCTGGCCGCGTTACCCGGGCCAGGAGACCTTCCGCGGGCGGCAGTTGCACACCGCGCAGTACGCCGGGCCCGAGGAGTTCGCCGGGAAGCGGGTGGTGGTCGTGGGCGGCGGGGCCTCCGGCACCCAGCATCTGCTGGAGCTCGCCCCGTACGCGGCCGCCACCACCTGGGTCACCCGGCGGCCGCCGGTCTTCCGCGAGGGGCCCTTCGACGAGGGCGCGGGCCGGGCCGCGGTGGCGCTGGTGGAGGAGCGGGTACGGCAGGGGCTGCCGCCGCGGAGCGTGGTCTCGGTGACCGGGCTGCCCCTCAACGACGCCATCCGGCAGGGTCTGAAGGACGGTGTCCTGGACCGGCAGCCGATGTTCGACCGCCTCACTCCGGACGGGGTGGCATGGAACGACGGCCGGCATGCCGACGCCGACGTCATCCTGTGGGCGACCGGTTTCCGCGCCGCCCTCGACCATCTGACGCCGCTGCGGCTGCGCGAGCCGGGCGGCGGGATCCGCGTCGAGGGGACCCGTTCGGTCGTGGATCCGCGGGTCCACCTCGTGGGATACGGCCCCTCGGCCAGCACCATCGGCGCCAACCGCGCGGGCCGCGAAGCGGTCCGTGACATCAGGCGGCTGCTCGCGGGGGAACCGGTCGCCGCGTGAGGTGTGCGGCCTTGCGCGTGACGTGCCGGCGCCTCAGCCGGACGACTGCGAGGCCTGCGGTGACTGCGGTGACCGCTGGGCCTGCCTCTTCCGCTCCGCGTTGAAGTCGGCCACATTGCGCTGGTGCTCTGCGTAGTCGGCGGTGAAGCGCGTGTCCCCCGGCTTGACCGTGACGAAGTACAGCCAGTTCCCCGGCGTCGGGTTCATCGCGGCGCGCATGGCGTCCTCACCGGGGTTGTCGATCGGGCTGGGCGGCAGGCCCATGCGCTGGTAGGAGTTGTACGGGTTCTCGACACGGGTGTCGTCCGCCGTGGTGTCGAGGGTGCTGCGGTTGAGGCCGTAGTTGAGGGTGGAGTCCATCTGCAGCGGCATGCCGCTCTGCAGCCGGTTGAAGACGACCCGGGCCACCTTCCCCATGTCGGCCTTGTTCGCCGCCTCGGCCTGGACGATGCTGGCGATGGTCACCGCCTGGTAGACGTTCATCGCGTCGCGCTGCGCACCGGCCGCGACGGGCGCCCTGTCGAACCGCTGGTTGGCGGTGTCGACCATGAACCGCAGCACGGACTGCGGGGTCGCGCCCTTGTCCAGGGGATAGGTGGCAGGGAAGAGGTAACCCTCGGGGTTGCCCCCGGCGTCGCCGGGCAGCTTCAGGCCCGCGGTGCCCACGGACCGCCTGGTGCTGCCGGCGGGCAGGGCGAGCGCCTTGTCGACGGCGTCGTAGATCTGGGACGCGCGCCAGCCCTCGGGGATGACCAGGGTGGCGGACCTGACGGCCGCGCCGTGGGCCAGGAACAGCAGCGGCACCGTCACGGCGGCGCCCGCCACGACGGCGACGGCCGCGACGAGGAGGAGCCTGCCCCGACGCGTCAGCCGCATCCTGTTCCGCCGGATCACCCCCGGCCTGATCGTGTTCCGTCGGACCGCGCTCCCTCGGACCGCTTTCCGTCGCGGAGTGTTCATCTGCATGCGGGAACGTTAGCCCGCATAAAGCCCTAAACCCGACATATCGTCAGCTTGTCGACCTCATCTTGTCGCCTTCGGCTCGCCGAAGGCGACTTGCGGAACGCGACCTGCCGACTTCAGCTCGTCGGCGGAGTCACCCACTGACGCCCCCGTTCGCCTCGTCGGCGCCCCGGCCGTCTGGCCGTCTCCCACTGGGCCGCGGCGTCGGTCCCGGCCGGCCCCTCGCCCGCCGTCTCCGCTGCCGCCGCCGTCTCCACTCGGGCGTCCCGGCGCACCAGCGCCGCGTACCGTCCGTCGAGTTCCAGCAGCTCCTCGTGCGTGCCCCGTTCGGCCACCTGGCCGGAGTCGAGGACGACGATCTGGTCGGCGCCGCGGATGGTGGACAGCCGGTGGGCGATGGTGAGGGTCGTCCGGTTGGCCGACAGGGCGTCGATGGCTTCCTGGACGGCGTGTTCGGTGCGGTTGTCCAGAGCGCTGGTCGCCTCGTCGAGGATGAGGACCGGCGGGTCGCGCAGGATGGTGCGCGCGATGGCCAGCCGCTGCTTCTCACCGCCGGAGAAGCGGTGACCGCGTTCGCCGACGACGGTGTCGTAGCCGTCGGGCAGGGCGGCGATGTGGTCGTGGATCTGGGCCGCGCGGGCGGCCGCGTGGAGTTCCTCGTCGGTGGCGTCCGGCTTGGCGAAGCGCAGGTTGTCGGCGACCGAGGCATGGAAGAGGTACGTCTCCTGGGAGACGACGCCGACCGCGCGGGCGAGGGTGTCGAAGTCGAGGTCCCGGACGTCGACGCCGTCCAGGGTGACCCGGCCGCCGGTGACGTCGTAGAGCCTGGGCACCAGGTAGCCGAGCGTGGACTTGCCGGCGCCGGTCGGTCCGACGACCGCCAGGCTGCCGCCGGCCGGGACGGTGAGGTCGATGCCGTCGAGGACGGGGCCGCTCTTGTCGTCGTAGCGGAACTCGACCTTCTCGAAGCGCA
The DNA here is from genome assembly GCF_055567535.1 of Streptomyces sp. NPDC026538. NCBI lineage: Bacteria > Bacillati > Actinomycetota > Actinomycetes > Kitasatosporales > Streptomycetaceae > Streptomyces > Streptomyces sp. NPDC026538. Next base: position 90,492 of record NZ_JBVHQG010000008.1, on the reverse strand, counting down.
CCTCGCCCTTCACCCGGTCGAGGTGGACCGGCTCGTCCCGCTCGGTGATGTCGATGGGCAGGTCGAGGTACTCGAAGATGCGCTGGAAGAGGGCGAGCGAGGTCTGGATCTGGACGCCCGTCTGCAGCAGGCTCACGGCCGGGCGGAACAGGCCCTGCTGGAGCGAGACGAAGGCGACGATGGTGCCGAGCGAGATCTTCGGGCCGTCCAGACGGAGGGCCATACCGGCGGTCCAGTAGATGACGGCGGGCATCGCGGCCATCACGATCGTGATCACGGCCATCCGCCAGCGGCCGGCCATGTTGGAGCGTACTTCCAGGTCGACGAGTTGCTCGGACTCGTCCGAGAAGGAGGCGGTGAGCGAGTCGGCGCGGCCCATGGTCCGGCCGAGCAGGATGCCGCTGACGGAGAGCGACTCGGTGACCGTGGCGGCCATCGCCGCCATCTGCTTCTGGCGTTCGGTGGTGATCTTCTTGCGCTCCTTGCCGACCCGGCGGCTGATCCACACGAAGGCCGGGAGCAGGACCATCGACACGATGGTGAGCCGCCAGTCGAGGGCGAGCATCGCGACGATCGTGGCGACCACGCTGGTCAGGTTGGAGACCAGGGAGGTGGCCGTCGAGGTGACGGTGGCCTGCATGCCGCCGATGTCGTTGGCTATGCGGGACTGCACCTCGCCGGTGCGGGTGCGGGTGAAGAAGGCGAGCGACATGCGCTGCAGGCGGCCGTAGACGGCGGTGCGCAGGTCGTGCATGACGCGCTGGCCGACGGTGGTGGATATCAGCGTCTGCAGGACGCCGAAGATGCTGGTGAGGACGGCGCTGAGGATCATGCCCAGGGCCAGCAGGCTGAGCAGTCCGGTGCGGCCCTGCGGGATCGCGGTGTCGAGGATCGCCTTCAGGAGGAAGGGGGTGGCGACCGAGACCAGCGAGGCGGCGCCGACCAGCAGGCCGACGATGGCGAGCCGGCCGCGGTAGGGGCGGAAGAGGCGGAGGATACGGCGCACCTGGCGGGGTTGTCCGGCCGAAGTGCTGTCGGGGGTCCAGTTGATCTCGTCTCGGGGCATGGCTCCTACGGAGGGTGTGGTGTGTACGGATTCACGGAGCATAGCTCACTGTTACCTATACTCACAATGAACATAGTCCTGATATTGTTCCCGTATGAGCACCCCCGACTCCGACGGCCCGCTCGCCGAGCAGCTGCTACGCCTGACACGCCGGGTGTGGCGTATCCAGAAGCGCCATCTGCAGGCGCGGGATCTGGGCGTCACCCCGGCCCAGTCTCGGCTGCTGCGCACCCTCGCGCACTACGACGCTCCCCCGCGCATGGCCGACCTCGCCGAGCGGCTGGAGGTGGTGCCGCGCGCGGTGACGACGCTGGTCGACGGCCTGGAGGCGAGCGGCAAGGTGTGCCGGGTGCCGGATCCGACGAACCGCCGGGTGACCCGGATCGAGATCACGGACGAGGGGCACGAGACCCTGCGCGAGCTGCGGGCGGCCCGGAGGTCCGCGGCCGAGGAGATCCTGGCTCCGCTGTCGGAGGAGCAGCGGGAGGTGCTGGGCGGCCTGCTGGACACGCTGGTCGACGGGGCTGCGGTCGCGAAGCACTGCTGAGACACGACGAAGCGGCTCCCCTCCGGGATTTGGGAGGGGAGCCGCTCTCCTTCCGCATTCCGCACGTCAGCGTTCGGACACGGACTCCTTGTCCGGCACCTGCGCGGGCACCTCGGCCTCGGTGACCGCGACTTCGGCGACCGCGACATCGGCGGGCGCAACGTCGGCGGGCGCAGCGTCGGTGACCGGGACGTCGGTGGCCGCGTCCTCATCGCCCAGCACCTTCTTCGCCCGCGCGACGTCCAGCGCGCCCTCCCAGCGGGAGACCGCGAAGACGGCGACGCAGTTGCCGAGCAGGTTGGTGACGACGCGCATCGAGTCCATGATGCGGTCGACGCCGAGCAGCAGGGCGACGGCACCGGCCGGGATCGCCCCGAGCGAGGAGGCGGTCGCGGACAGGGCGAGGAAGGCCGAACCGGGGATGCCGGCCATGCCCTTGCTGGTGAGCATCAGCACCAGGACCACGGTGATCTGCTGACCCAGGCTCAGGTCGACACCCACCGCCTGGGCGATGAACAGGGTGCCGATGGAGAGGTAGAGCGAGGCACCGTCGAGGTTGAAGGAGTACCCGGTGGGCAGCACCAGGCCGACGGCGTCGTCGCGGGCGCCCGCCCTGCGCAGCTTCTGCATCACGCGCGGCAGCACGGACTCCGTGGAGGCGGTGCCCAGTGCGAGCAGCAGTTCCTCGCGGATGTAGCGGACGAACTTCCAGAGGCTGAGCCCGGTGAGCGCCTTCAGGGCTACCGCCAGCAGGGCGACGAAGAGCGCCGCGGCCGCGTAGCACAGGACGATCAGCTTGGCGTAGGTCTCGATGACACCGAGGCCGTACTGGCCGATCAGCACGGCCATCGCACCGAAGACGGCGATCGGCGCGAGGCGCATCACGAAGCCGACGATCGCGAAGATGATCTCCTGCGCCTGCTCGATGGCCGGCAGCACCTGCGGCACCTTGGTGTGGCCGAGGTGGAGCAGGGCCGCGCCCACCAGGCAGGCCAGGACGAGCACCTGGAGCAGGGAGTTGTCGGCGAAGGCGCCGATGAAACTGGTGGGCAGGGCTTCCAGGACGAACTCGGTCGTCGAGGGCAACGAGCCGCCGCCCGTCTTCGCGTCGACCGCCTTGGCGCTCAGTGTGGCCGGGTCGACATGCATTCCGGAGCCCGGCTGGACGACGTTGGCGGCGACCAGGCCGATGACCAGCGCGAGCGTGCTCGCCACCTCGAACCAGATCAGGGCCTTGAGCCCGATCCGCCCGAAGGCCTTCAGATCACCGGCCTTGGCGATGCCGACGACGACCACGCAGAACACCAGCGGGGAGATGATCGTCTTGATGAGCCGGGTGAAACCGTCGCCGAGCGGCTGCAGGTCCGAGGCGAAGCCGGGCCACAGCCTCCCGACGACGATTCCGAGCACGAGCGCGCAGGCGACCTGCGCGAAGAGAGAGGTACGCAGTATGCGTGCGGCGCGTCGCGGCAGGGACGGTACGGACTGCGGCACGGGCACTCCTGGTGTGGGGGGGTCGACTCGCGGAAGCCGAGCGGGACTTCCGCGACAGCGGGACTTCTGCCATACGGAAAGCGGTTTCCGTGTCGATCACTCTGGAGGGTTTCTTGATCCCGTCCGAGACCACCGGGTATCAGCCGTGTAAATCACGCGCCTGGTGACGCATCGCACCAATCGGTTCAGCAGCCGCTGCGGTCCTCCGTCAGCACCCCCTGTTCGGTGGCGAGCGAGCGGTCGTAGCATCCGCCGGACCCGTACAGCCGGTAGCGCTCGCTCGACGTACCGACCGCGTGCCGCTGGTCGCGCGGCACATTCAGGGTGTACGTCGCGTCACCGCGGTAGGTGTCGTCCAGCCGCGACCATCCGCGCCCGGGCCGGCGGACCGCCGCCCGGTCGCCGAGGGTGAGTTCGGTGCGCAGGCGATCGTCGGTGCCGACGGTGGTGGCGCCGTTCATCGTGTACGTCCGGTCGGTGCGTGTCGTCCGGGACCTCCCGGCCGCCTTCACCGTGACGTTCTGGTCGTCCGTCCAGACGGCGTCGAGCGCGTCCGTCGTCTCACCGTTGTTCCAGCGGTGCGCGGACGTGTTGGCCAGCGTCCGGCTGACGGTGGTGGTCACCCGGCCGTGCGAGGTGTCGACATACCCGGAGACGGTCAGCCGGTGCCCGGCGTCGGTGTCGACCCGGTACTCCCCGGAGCCCGGGGTGTACACCGAGGAGTTGACGGGGTCGGAGGCCCTGACCGCGGTCAGCTCGCCGGTGACGTGGGCGCGGTGCGCGTCCTGCCAGACCAGCACGTTCACGGGGGCGCTCCAGCCGGCCTGGCCCTCGGGCACCCCGGCGACGGAGACCTCGACCCGGTGCGGGCGGCCGTCGTCGAGAAGCCCGGCGAACGGCGTCAGGTCGTATTCGATCGGCTTGACGTCGAAGGCGCGGGGGCCCGGAACGACGTACCAGAGGAAGGGGTTGGACCAGCCGCCGGTCCACACGTTCGGGAACGGCGCGGCGATTCCGGCCGGCCGGCCGTCCACCGCGATCTGCACCTCGCGGTACGGCCCCTTGTCCGCCTTGCAGGAGTACGACGCCGGGTCGGCCACCGTCAGATACCAGAACTCCTCGCAACCACCGCCGGACCCGGTGGCGTACACCTCGGCGACGATGCGCTCGCTGTTGCGCGGGGCGGTGAGGGTGGTACCGCCGTCCAGGGTGAGCACCTTGTCGGGGACCGTGGCCCGGGGGCGCCCCGCGTAGAACGTGAGCGTGACCTTGACGTCGATGACGCCGGTGTACGTGTCGTCGACGACGTTGCCGATCAGCATCTCGACGTCCTGCGTGCCGCGGAAGGTGTCGCTGTAGCGGGTGACGTCCTTCTCCACGTGCCACTCGATGCCGTCGGGCGAGGGCTCGGGGGTGGAGGTGCGCAGCACCTCGACGCCTCCGACGTGCAGATAGCCGAGCCGGTCGTACTGACGGCCCTTCACCTTGCCGTCGAGCCGCAGCACCACCTTGCTCCAGCGGTCGCCGCAGCCCTGGGGTGGCGTGTAGGTGCCCCGGTACGGCATGAAGTCACGGAACTGGGCCTCCGCCAGGGTGACTTGGCAGGACTTCGCGCCCTTGGGCACGGACACCGGTGGGGCGGCGGTCACCGGGTCGTGCCAGTCGGTGCCGAACTCCGCCGGGACGTCGGCGGCTACGGCGGCGGAGGCACCCGTACCGAGGAGCGCGCTCACCAGGAGGGGCACCCCGGCCAGCCCGGCAAGCATGGACATGACGATCCGTCTTCTCATGGCCGGTGTTCTACGGGGAGTTGGCCGCCGGCCGCAATGAGGAGACCGGCCGACCGCTCCGCGACCCGCGTGGACCCACGCCAGGAGAACAAAAAGTGCTATAAGCGGATCTTACTGACACAGTGCTCCCATGGAGATCACGACCGCTCGCGTCCGTCGCGCGGCCCTCGCCCTCGCCCTCGGCGGTGCCGTCGCCCTCACCTGCGACGCCGTGCTCGCCGACCTCCCGCACCGGAGCCACGGCTCCCCCGCCCCCGGCCCCTCGGCCGCCGCCTCCGACCCGGCCCCGGCGCCCGGCGCCCCGGGCATCGGCGACCCGCTGATGCCGCTGGACGGCAACGGCGGCTACACGGTGCGCCGTTACACGCTCGACTTCGACTGGCGGGCGCCCGAGACGCCGTTCGAGGCCGGCGCCACCATCAGCGCCACCGCCACCCAGGCCCTGTCCCGGTTCGACCTGGACTTCGCCGGCAACACCCTGCACAAGGTCACCGTCGACGGCGCACCGGCCGGCGCCGTACGGGACGGTGACGAACTCGTCGTCACGCCCGCGCGACCGATCCCCCGCGGCCACGCGTTCGCCGTCCGCGTCACCTACACCGCCGACCCTACCCAACGCCGGCGGCGCGGCGACGCGATCCGGGAGTACGGCTGGGTCCCCACCGCCGACGGCACCCTGCTCTGTGCGCAGCCCGACGGCGCCAAACTGGTCTTCCCGGTGGACGACCACCCCAGCCTGCGAGCCCCGGTCACCTTCCGCATCACCACCCCCGCGGGGCTCCGCGCGGTGGCCAACGGCCGGCTCGTCGACCGTGCCCAGCGGCCGGGCGGGCGCGTGCGCTGGACGTACGACTCCGAGGAGCCCATCGCGGCCCAGCTGATCCAGGTGGCGATCGGGAGGTTCACGGTCGTCGACAGCACGGGCCCACGCGGCCTGCCCGTCCGGGACGTGGTGCCGGACGGCCTGGTCGCGGACACCGAGGCCGACCGCGCGCTCACGCCGGAGCACCTCGCCTGGCTGGAACGGCGGCTCGGCCCGTACCCGTTCCGCCGCTACGGCGTGCTGGTCGGGGACACCGACCTGCCGGTGGCGCTGGAGACGCAGTCGCTGTCCGTCGTGCCCAAGGACGACCTGCTCGGCGACCGGGTCGACGCCGAACGCAATCTCGTCCACGAGCTGACCCACCACTGGACCGGGGACAGCGTCGCCATCCGGCGGTGGTCCGACCTGTGGCTGAGTGAGGGTCATGCCCGGTTCTACGAGCGGCTGTACTCCGACGAGCACGGCGGCGTCCGCATGGAGGACGCCATGCGGGACGCGTACGAGCAGCACGACCAGTGGCGCCACGACGACGGAGCCCCCGCCGAGCCGACGGAGCCGACGCTGTTCAAGGTGATGCGGTACGACGGTTCGGCGCTGGTTCTGTACGCCCTGCGGGAGAAGGTCGGTGACGAAACGTTCGACCGGATCGAGCGCACCTGGGTGACCAGGTACCGGGGCCGCGCGGCCGGCACCAAGGACTTCGTCGCGCTCGCCTCCGAGGTCGCGGGCGAGGATCTGACGCCCTTTCTGACGCCCTGGCTGTACGGCCCGGACACCCCGCCGATGCCCGGGCATCCCGACTGGCGGGTGGACCCGGTCGAGGACTGAGTCGGGACGTCCGGCGACCGTCCCTCGGACGCGATCCGCTGCCGCCGACCGGGTGGCCTCTGCCGGACCGCTGGTCCACCCGGTTGACGTTCGGCGCGCCGTGCCGCGCCGAACACGGAAACGTACGGGGGGTGACGTTAAGGGCGATCCCTTCGCCCTGGTTGCGACGAGCGTGGTTGGAGACCCTCAGCAAGCGGTTGGAGACCCTCCGGTATGAGAAGAACTGTCGCCCCACGTGTGCCCGGCGCCCTGCGGAACTGCCGACTGACGGCCTGTCTGCTCGCGACGGCCGCGCTGCTGCCACCGCTGCTGATCCTCCCGGCGTCGGGCGCCGACGAGGCGCAGGACCAGCGCCTGCAGAACGCCTTCACCGATGCCGCCCGCGAGTTCCACGTGCCGCGCAGTGTGCTTCTGAGCGTGTCCTACATGCAGTCGCGCTGGGACTCCCACCCGGGCACCCCCAGCGTCGCGGGCGGCTACGGGCCGATGCATCTGGTGGAGACCGGCAGCGGCCGCGCCCCCGCCCCGGCGGCGGCGCCGGCGCCGGCGGCGCCGGACGGCCCTGGGAACAGCCCCCTCGCGGGGACGGTGTTCGCCGCGGGCGGGCACGCCGTGCAGCCGGCGGACCTGGAACGCGCCGCACGGCTGATCAAGGTCCCGCCCGCGGCGCTGCGGACGGACGCCGTCGCCAACGTACGCGGCGGCGCGGCCCTGCTGGCCGCCGCACAACGGCATCTCGGCAAGCCGCTCAGCAACAACCCGGAGGACTGGTGGCAGGCGGTGGAACGTTTCCCCGGCACCCGTGACATCGCCACGGCCACGACGTACGCCGACGACGTCTTCACCCTGATCCGCCGGGGAGCGCACCGCACCACCGCCGAAGGCCAGGAGGTCACGCTCGCCGCCTCCCCCGGCGTCCGCTCGCACCCCGGCCCGCAGGTCCCGCACCGGCCCAAGGAGGTCGAGTGCCCTCGGGAGCTGTCCTGTGACTGGCTCGCCGCGCCCTACGAGGAGATCGACGAGGACGGCGACTACGGCAACCACGACCTGGCCGACCGGCCCCGGGACCAGAAGATCGAGTACATCGTCATCCACGACACCGAGTCGACACTGCCGAACATGTTCAAGACCGTGCAGGACCCGACCGAGGCGTCCTGGCACTACTCGATCCGCTCCAGCGACGGCCACGTCACCCAGCACGTCAGGACCAAGGACGAGGCCTGGCACTCGGGCAGCAAGTTCGTCAACGGTCGTTCGATCGGCATCGAACACGAGGGGTTCCTCGCCCACCCCGGCACCTGGTACACGGAGCAGATGTACCGGTCCTCGGCCCGCCTGGTGCGCTTCCTGGCGAAGAAGTATGGCGTCCCGATGGACCGGCAGCACATCTTCGGCCACGACAACGTGCCGGCCCCGACCGGCGACAGCATCCCCGAGATGCACGAGGACCCCGGTCCCTTCTGGGACTGGCAGCACTACTTCGACCTGCTCGGCGCGCCGTTGAAGGCCACGGCCGGACCGGACAGCGACATGGTGATGATCCTGCCGGACTACGCGACCCACAAACCGCGGTACACCGGGTGCGAGGGCGACGGGAAGCGGTGCCAGCCGCACGGCTCCAGCGCCGTCCGCCTGCACACCCAACCGGCCGACGACGCCCCGCTGATCCAGGACCCGGGCCGCAGGCCGGACGGCGACGAGTCCACCGAGGACGTCAGCGACCTCGGTTCGCGCGTCTCCACCGGCCAGACCTTCGCCGTCGCCGACCGCCGGGGCGAGTGGACGGCGATCTGGTTCCAGGGCAACAAGGCCTGGTTCAAGAACCCCAAGGACCACCCGACGGCCGTCGGCGCGAGCGGCCGCATGGTGACACCGAAGGAGGGCCTGGACGAGATCCCGGTGTACGGACGCGCCCTGCCGGAGGAGGAGGCCTACCCGGAGGGAATGGAGGAGGAGACGGACTCGCCGCTCCCGTACAGCCTGCGCGCGGGCCAGCGCTACGTGACCCAGTCCGGTGTCGGCAGTTCCTATGTCGACAGATCGACCTTCTCCGGGACGCCCCAGCCCGTGGTACTGGGCCAGGAGAGGTACTACGAGATTCAGTTCGGCCACCGGCTGGCCTACGTCCGGGCGAACGACGTGGACCTGGTGCACGCGAGCACCGGCACGGCCGGGGCGCCCGAGCAGCAGTCCGCCCCGGCCGGCCGGTGACCCGGCACGGCACCCGGGGTCGCGCTAAGTCAGCAGGTCCGCCCGGTCTCCCATCACCACGACGGGATCGCGGTCCGGGTCGAGCGTGCGGAGCAGGACCCGCATGGCCTCCTCGGAGAGGCCGATACAGGCCGAGGTGCCGCTGCCGTGGTCGAGGTGCAGCCAGATCTTGCCGCCCCGTTCGGCTCCCCAGGGGCGGGTGGCGTCGTGCGGCGGTGCGCCTCGCAGCCGGTTGTAGTCGATGGCGATGACGTAGTCGAAGTCGTGCCGGTACGCCGGCCTCCAGTAGGACGGGGGCGCGTAGGCCGTCTCGTCGTGGGTGTAGGAGAGCCGGGTGCCCGGGTCAGGGAGCACACCGCCCGCGTCGGTGACGGTGAACACGCCGACCGGGCTGCGTCCGTCGCCCGCGTAGTGGTCGGTGGTCCAGCCGTTCCGGCCGTTGCGGGCGGGCCAGCTGCCCACCGGGTGCCAGCCGTCGTCCCGCCGGCTGTAGAGCACGGCCGTGGCGTCGGCCGAGTCGTCGCCCTCGCCGTACACGGCCAGGACCTGGCCGGAGTCGGCGGGGATCTCCGCGTGCAGCCGCTCGCCGACGCCGGGCAGCGCGGTCGGGTCGCCGACGGAAACAGCCGGCCAAGGCTGCGGGACCCTGCTCGCCCGGACGGCTGCGCCGGGCAACCCCGACACTCCGTTCTTCGCACCGCCGCCGTTCTCCGGTCCCCCGCAGCCGGCCAGGGCCATCAGGACGGTCGCGGAGGCCACCGCCGTCACGACCGTCGCACACCGAACGCTCTTGATCTGCACCCGGCCATCCTGACATCACATATCGGCACATTGACTGACTTTACGAACAAAGGCCCGCGTGTTGGGCGGCGAGCCCCTGACCGGAAGCCGGCGGATTTCACCGACCGTCCGGGAAAACCGTTTGATTTCGACCACGCTCCGACGCGAACCTTTCACGGCTTGTCGCCACCTTCCCGCCGACACGAGCCGCTGGGACGTCATGCAAATTCAAGATCTTCCGTATTCCGATCCGGGCGTGCCGGACGCACGTTCGGGTCCCCGATTCCTGTGGTGGCTCGGGCGGAACCAACTGGGTGGCCAGCTCAAGGCGCTGGCCTGGGGACTGCTGCACTTCGTGGCCGTCTCCGCGCTGCCCTTCTGCGTGGGGTTCGCCGTCCAGGCCGTCGTCGACCGCTCCGGCACCCGTCTGGCGCTGACGGGCGCTCTGCTCGTGCTGTGCGGTGCGGCCATCGCCGTCGGCGACACCTTCCTGCACCGGGCCGCCGTCACCAACTGGATCACCGCGGCCGCCCGCGTCCAGCAACTGCTCGCCCGCAAGGCCGCCCAGCTGGGCTCGGCGCTGACCCGGAGGGTGGCGGCCGGCGAGGTGGTCGCCGTCTCCACCGGCGACGTCGAGAAGATCGGCTGGTTCGTCGAGGCGGTCTCCCGGTTCACCGCCGCCGCCCTGACGGTCGTCGTGGTCGGCGTCGGCCTGCTCTTCTACCAGCCCGCACTCGGCTGGGTGGTCGCCGCGGGACTGCCGCTGGTGGCGCTGGCCGTGCTGCCGCTGCTGCCCCGGGCGACCCGGCGCGCCGACTTCCAGCGCGCCAAGGCCGGCCGGGCCACCGAGTTGGCCTCGGACACCGTGGCGGGGCTGCGGGTGCTGCGCGGCATCGGCGGTGAGGACCTCTTCCTCGACCGCTACCGCCGTGCCTCCCAGGAGGTGCGCCGGGCCGCCGTGCGCAGCGCCCGGATGTGGTCCCTGATCGCCGCGATCCAGGTGCTGGTGCCCGGGCTGCTGCTGATCGCGGTGGTCTGGCACGGCGTCCACCTCGCCCGGCAGGGCCGGGTCACCGTCGGTGAACTGGTCACCGTCTACAGCTCGGTCATGATCCTCAACTACCCGTTGCAGCACTTCACCGAGATCGCCATGGCGTACTCCTTCTCGCGCCCCTCGGCGAAACGGGCCGCCCGGGTGCTCTCCCTGGAGCGGGCCACCGACACCGGCGGTTCGCGCGCGGACGCGGTGCCTGAGGGTGACCTGTACGACCCGGACACCGGTCTGCTGGCGCCCGCGGGCCGGCTGACCGCCGTGGTCTGCGGCGACCCCGACGCGGCCGGCCACCTCGCCGAACGGCTGGGAGGCCACCCCGCCGAGGCCGCCGCCTCCGTGCTGCTCGGCGGTGTACCGCTCGACGAGCTGCCCCTGGAGACCGCCCGCACCGCGGTACTCGTCCAGGACAAGGACCCGGTGCTGCTCTCCGGTTCGCTGCGCGAACTGCTCGACGTGCCGGCCTCCGGCGCCGTGCGGGCCGAGGAGGCGCTGGCCGCCGCCCAGTGCGCGGACGTCCTGGAGGCCCTGGTCCAGGGCTCGTTGGACGTCACCGACCCGCTGGACGCCCGGATCACCGAGCGGGGCCGCTCGCTGTCGGGCGGCCAGCGCCAGCGGCTCGCGCTGGCCCGGTCGCTGATCACCGACCCCGAGGTGCTCGTCCTGGACGAGCCGACCTCCGCCGTCGACTCGCACACGGAGGCGCGGATCGCGGAGGGCATCCGCGAGGTGCGGTCCGGCCGTACGACCGTGCTGTTCACCTCCTCGCCGCTGCTGCTCGACCGGGCCGACCGGGTGGTCCTCGTCCACGAGGGCGAGGTCGAGGCGGTCGGCGTGCACCGCGAACTGGTACGCACCGACCCCCGGTACCGGGCGGTGGTGACCCGGGAGACGGACGACGAAGCCGCCCTCCGGAAGACGAGGGACGGGGACGCCGCCCTGCGGGGCGGCGCGCTCAAGGAGACAGGGGCCGCGCTACGAGGCGGCACGCCCGAGGAGAAGGAAGCCGCGCTGCGAGGCGGCGCGCTGGAAGAGATCGAGGAAAGCGCATGATCGGTGTCGCACCACCGGCGTACGACCCGGCGGCCCCGACCACGGCCACCACCCTGCCCGTCGGCGCCACCTCGACCGTGCGCGCCTACGTGGCCGAACTGTTCCGCCGGCATCGCCGGGCCCTCTCCGTCCTCGTCCTGGTCAACACCGTGGCCGTGATCGCCTCCATGGTCGGCCCGTACCTGCTCGGCGGACTGATCGAGCGGGTGTCGGACGGTGCCCGTGACCTCCATCTGGGCCTGACCATCGGCCTGTTCGTGCTCGCGCTGGCCGTCCAGGCCGTCTTCGTGCGCGAGGTACGGCTGCGGGGCGCCGTGCTCGGCGAGCGGATGCTGGCCGACCTGCGCGAGGACTTCCTCGTCCGGTCCGTCGGGCTGCCGCCGGGCGTCCTGGAGCGGGCGGGCACCGGTGATCTGCTGTCCCGGATCACCACCGACATCGACCGGCTCGCCAACGCCATGCGGGAAGCCGTGCCACAGCTGTCGATCGGCGTCGTGTGGGTGGTGCTGCTGCTCGGCGGCCTCGTGATCACTGCGCCGCCGCTGGCCGCGGCCGTGCTGCTCGCCCTGCCGATCCTGGTGATCGTCTGCCGTTGGTACTTCAAGCGGGCGCCCGCCGGCTACCGCTCCGAGGCCGCCGGGTACGCGTCGGTGGCCGCCGCCCTCGCCGAGTCCGTGGACGCCGGGCACACCGTCGAGGCACACCGGCTCGGTGCCCGGCGCATCGCCCTGTCCGAACGCCGGGTCAAGGAGTGGACGGCGTGGGAGCGCTACACGCTGTGGCTGCGCTCGGTGCTGTTCCCGGCCATGAACGCCACCCACACCACCGTGCTCGGCTCGGTACTGATGATCGGCGGCGCCCTCGTCCTCGACGGCCGGCTCGACGTGGGCCAGCTGACCACGGGCGCCCTCATCGCCCAGATGCTCGTCGAGCCGGTGAACCTGATCCTGCGCTGGTACGACGAGGTCCAGGTCGCCCAGGTGTCGCTGGCCCGGCTGGTCGGCGTCCGGGACATCGAGCCGGACGCCGGTGACGCCTCGCTGGCCCCCGAGGGCCGTGCGGTGCACGCGGACGAGGTCCGCTTCGGCTACCTGCCGGGGGTCGACGTGCTGCGCCGGGTCTCCCTGGAGGTCGCGCCCGGCACCCGCCTGGCCCTGGTCGGGCCCTCGGGTGCGGGCAAGTCCACCCTGGGCCGGCTGCTCGCCGGGATCTACGCGCCCCGCGACGGCCGGATCACCCTCGGCGGCGCCGAGCTGTCCCGGATGACCGCCGAACGGGTCCGCTCCCATGTCGCCCTCGTCAACCAGGAGCACCACGTCTTCGTGGGCTCCCTGCGCGACAACCTGCTGCTCGCCCGGACCGGCGCCGAGGACGCCGAGCTGTGGGCGGCCCTGGGCGCGGTGGACGCGGACGGCTGGGCGCGGGCCCTGGAGCAGGGTCTGGAGACCGAGGTGGGCTCCGGGGGCCTCACGCTGACCCCGGCGCAGGCCCAGCAGATCGCGTTGGCCCGGCTGGTCCTGGCCGACCCGCACACCCTCGTCCTGGACGAGGCGACCTCGCTGCTGGACCCGCGCGCGGCCCGCCATCTGGAACGGTCCCTGGCCCGGGTCCTCGACGGCCGCACCGTGGTCGCCATCGCGCACCGGCTGCACACCGCCCATGACGCGGATGTCATCGCCGTGGTCGAGAACGGCCGGATCAGCGAGCTCGGCAGCCACGACGAGCTGGTGGCGGCCGACGGCGCCTACGCGGCGCTGTGGCGGTCGTGGCACGGGTGACCGGCCGTGGCACGGGGTGCGCGCCGCAGGTCGCGCCCCGTGCCGTTGCGCGGGTACGAGCAGGGGTGGAAGGCTGGAGAGCGGCACCGGTTCGGGGACGGGCCGGGAACCGGAGGGTTCGCGGCGCGTGAAGCCCGTGCCGAGCGTGCCGGCGGCCCGCCCCTCGGACCGCCGCCTCACCCCCTGGAGGTAGCCGTGACCACCGCCGACGGATGGGGGGACGACGTCTACCAGCCCGACGGATCCGAGATCCGCGAGGACACGGGACTTCTCGACGTGGAGGACACCCTGGAGTCCGACGGCGTCAGCGATCCCCTGGACCGGGGCTGGTCCCCGCCCGAGCGGCCGTGGGCCGTGGAGCACACCGGGGTCACCGCGGCGGAGGGCCACCGGGGCGAGACCCTGGACCAGCGGCTCGCCGAGGAGCTGCCCGATCCGGCCGCGCCCGACGGCGACGGCATCGGCGACTGTCAGGGCAGCGACGGCGAACTCCTGGACAACGAGGTCGGCGATCTGCGCTCCGGCCGCCTCGTGGCGCCCGACGAGGGGGCGCACGAGGACGACGAGAACGGTCTCGTCGCCACCGACGTCGGCATCGACGGCGCCGGGGCCTCCGCCGAGGAGGCCGCGATGCACATCGTCGACGAGGACACCGCCTACGGCTGAGCACCCCGGCCGTCCCTGCCCGAACGCCCCGTCCGAGGAGCCGCCATGCAGCAGGACAAGCACCCCGACTACCACCCCGTGGTCTTCCGCGACCGCGCCGCCGGATACGCCTTCCTGACCCGGTCCACCGCGACCAGCGACCAGACCATCGACTGGGACGACGGCGAGACCTACCCGGTGGTCGACGTGGAGATCTCCTCCGAGAGCCACCCCTTCTACACGGGGAAGGCCCGCACGGTGGACACCGAGGGCCGTGTCGCCGCGTTCGAGCGGCGCTACGGAGGTGGCTCCGGAGAGGCCGGCTGACCCTGGAACCCCTGGGGCCCCTGCGGTCAGATCACGTTCAGTGCGGCCGCGCAGCCTATGCCGCCCAGCACCATGAACACGGGCATCAGCACCCTGAGCTCGACCCAGCTGCCCGCGCGGAACCGCATCACCTTCGGCGGGCCCAGCGGGTACCAGCGCTTGCGGCCGATCGGGATGGGCCACAGGATCGGGCAGCCGGAGACGGTCAGGGCGTCCCCGATGTCGTGCACCAGCGCCCCCAGCACCACCGGCAGCCCCAGCCACAGGTACTCCTGGCCGGGCTGGGTGAACAGCCAGTCGGAGCCGTTGCCCGGCTTGTCCAGGACGCCCGCCAGGATCCAGGCGCTGGTCGCCGCGAGCAGCCACACCAGCACGTCGCTGCTGGAGCCGCGGGCGGCCCGCCACAGCAGGCCCTCGATCGCCAGCACCATGTGTGCGAAGAGGATCGCCAGCACCGCCCAGCGGCCGCCGAGGATCGCCGCGGCGGAACAGCTCCCGCCGATCAGCACCGCCCATACCCAGGTGTGGGTCAGTGTGCGGTGGCCGCCGGAGCGGCGCGGGTCGCCCGGCTTCCGGGTCGACTTGTAGACGGCGTAGGAGATCTTGTCGACGATCTCGCAGAGCCAGCGCGACAGCGGTCCGAAGGCGCGCGAGATGGTGGCGGCCTTGTGGTCGAGGTCCGGGGCGAGCGCGGCGCCGGCGCAGATCAGCGCCCCGACCAGGAGCACCGGCCAGGGCATCCCGTGCCCGGCCGCGGCGGCCGCGGCTCCGACGCCGAGCCAGGCGGCGGCTCCCGACAGTGAGTGAGCTGGTCCCATCATGGCCGCTGTGCGCCCCATTCCTCGTGTGCCGCTGTCCAGTTGACCGGGTGCGATGACGCTCCGTCGGCGACACAGCATAGGGCTCTTGATCTTCGGGCTCGCAGCCGATTCCCCCCTCGGGGGTCGGGCCAGGCAAGATGGGTGCGTGACCCTCATCGATCGACTGCCGCCGACCGCCGACCCCGACGCCCTGTACGAAGCCTTCGAGTCCTGGGCTCAGGAGCGCGGTCTCACGCTCTACCCCCACCAGGAGGAGGCGCTGATCGAGGCGGTCTCCGGGGCGAACGTGATCGTGTCGACGCCGACCGGCTCCGGCAAGAGCATGATCGCCGCGGGCGCGCACTTCGCCGCCCTGGCCCGGGACGAGGTCACCTTCTACACGGCGCCGATCAAGGCGCTGGTGTCGGAGAAGTTCTTCGAGCTGTGCAAGATCTTCGGCACCGAGAACGTCGGCATGCTCACCGGCGACGCCTCCGTGAACTCCGACGCTCCCGTCATCTGCTGCACCGCCGAGGTTCTCGCCTCGATCGCCCTGCGCGACGGCAAGCAGGCGGACGTCGGCCAGGTCGTCATGGACGAGTTCCACTTCTACGCCGAGGGCGACCGCGGCTGGGCCTGGCAGATCCCGCTCCTCGAACTGCCGCAGGCGCAGTTCATCCTGATGTCCGCCACCCTCGGCGACGTCTCCTTCTTCGAGAAGGACCTCACCCGCCGCACCGGCCGCCCCACCTCGGTGGTCCGCTCGGCGACCCGCCCGGTACCGCTGTCCTACGAGTACAAGTTCACCCCGCTCACCGAGACGCTCACCGAACTGCTGGAGAGCAGGCAGGCGCCGGTGTACATCGTGCACTTCACGCAGGCGCAGGCGGTGGAGCGGGCGCAGGCGCTGATGAGCATCAACATGTGCTCGAAGGAGGAGAAGGAGCAGATCGCCGAACTGATCGGCAACTTCCGCTTCACCACCAAGTTCGGCCGCAACCTCTCCCGGTACGTCCGGCACGGCATCGGCGTCCACCACGCCGGCATGCTGCCCAAGTACCGGCGGCTGGTGGAGAAGCTCGCCCAGGCCGGTCTGCTGAAGGTCATCTGCGGCACCGACACCCTGGGCGTGGGCGTCAACGTGCCCATCCGCACGGTGCTGTTCACCGCCCTCACCAAGTACGACGGCAACCGGGTGCGCACGCTGCGCGCCCGTGAGTTCCACCAGATCGCCGGCCGGGCGGGCCGGGCCGGATTCGACACGGCCGGGCTGGTGGTCGCGCAGGCGCCCGAGCACGTCATCGAGAACGAGAAGGCGCTGGCGAAGGCGGGCGACGACCCGAAGAAGCGCCGCAAGGTGGTGCGCAAGAAGGCGCCGGAGGGCTTCGTCGCCTGGACGGAGACCACGTTCGAGAAGCTGATCGCCTCCGAGCCGGAGCCGCTGACGTCGCGTTTCCGGGTGACGCACACCATGCTGCTGTCGGTGATCGCGCGCCCGGGCAACGCGTTCGAGGCGATGCGTCATCTGCTGGAGGACAACCACGAGCCGCGCAAGCAGCAGCTGCGGCACATCCGCCGGGCGATCGCCATCTACCGTTCGCTCCTCGACGGCGGCATCGTCGAGAAGCTGGACGAGCCGGACGCGACCGGCCGTATCGTCCGCCTCACGGTCGACCTCCAGCAGGACTTCGCGCTCAACCAGCCGCTGTCCACGTTCGCCCTCGCCGCGTTCGAGCTCCTCGACCCCGAATCGCCGTCCTACGCTCTCGACATGGTGTCCGTCGTCGAGTCCACCCTCGACGATCCGCGGCAGATCCTGGTCGCTCAGCTGAACAAGGCGAAGGGCGAGGCGGTGGCCGCGATGAAGGCGGACGGCGTCGAGTACGAGGAGCGCATGGAGCGCCTCCAGGACGTCACCTACCCGAAGCCCCTGGAAGAGCTGCTCTTCCACGCCTACGACACCTACCGCAAGAGCCACCCGTGGGTCGGCGACCATCCGCTGTCGCCGAAGTCGGTCATCCGGGACATGTACGAACGGGCGATGTCCTTCACCGAGTTGGTGTCCTTCTACGAGCTGGCCCGCACCGAGGGCATCGTGCTGCGCTACCTGGCGAGCGCGTACAAGACGCTGGACCACAACATCCCCGACGACCTCAAGTCCGAGGATCTGCAGGACCTCATCGAGTGGCTGGGCGAGATGGTCCGCCAGGTCGACTCCAGTCTGCTGGACGAGTGGGAGCAGC
Source organism: Streptomyces sp. NPDC026538 (assembly GCF_055567535.1). Classification (NCBI taxonomy): domain Bacteria; kingdom Bacillati; phylum Actinomycetota; class Actinomycetes; order Kitasatosporales; family Streptomycetaceae; genus Streptomyces; species Streptomyces sp. NPDC026538. The sequence goes on along the minus strand of NZ_JBVHQG010000008.1, from coordinate 73,056 downwards.
TCGCCAACCCGGAGGAGATGACCGCCGAGGAGGCCCAGGAGAAGGCCGACGAGGTCAAGCCGGTCACCGCCAACGCGCGCGCCTTCCGGGTCCTGGTCCGCAACGCGATGTTCCGCCGCGTGGAGCTGGCCGCCCTGGACCACGTCGACGAGCTGGGCGAGATGGACGCGGAGTCCGGCTGGGACGCCGACGCCTGGGGCGAGGCGATGGACAAGTACTGGGACGAGTACGAGGACCTGGGCACCGGTCCCGACGCGCGCGGTCCCAAGCTGCTCGTGATCCAGGAGGAGCCGCAGAACGCGCTGTGGCGCGTCCGGCAGATCTTCGACGACCCGAACGACGACCACGACTGGGGCATCAGCGCGGAGGTCGACCTGACGGCCTCCGACGCCGAGGGCCGCGCGGTCGTCCGCGTCACCGATGTCGGCCAGCTCTGACCCGGCCCGTTCTGACCTCAGGAGAACCCCACCCATGACGAACCCGGCCGAGAGACTGGTCGACCTCCTCGACCTCGAGCAGATCGAGGTCAACATCTTCCGTGGCCGCAGTCCCCAGGAGTCCATCCAGCGGGTCTTCGGCGGCCAGGTGGCGGGCCAGGCGCTGGTCGCCGCCGGCCGCACCACGGAGGGCGACCGCCCGGTCCACTCGCTGCACGCGTACTTCCTGCGACCGGGCCGGCCCGGCGTGCCGATCGTGTACCAGGTCGAACGGATCCGGGACGGCCGGTCGTTCACGACGCGCCGGGTCACCGCCGTGCAGCAGGGCCGCACGATCTTCAATCTGACCGCCTCCTTCCACAAGCCTGAGGTGGGAGCTTTCGAGCACCAGCTGCCGCCGGCCCGCGAGGTGCCGCACCCGGAGTCGCTGCCGACGCTCGCCGAGGAGATCCGCAAGTATCTGGGCGAGCTGCCCGAGCAGTTGGAGCGGATGGCGCGCCGCCAGCCCTTCGACATCCGTTATGTCGACCGGCTGCGCTGGAATCACGAGGAGATAGCGGGCGCCGAGCCGCGCAGCGCGGTGTGGATGCGCGCGGTCGGTCCGCTGGGTGACGATCCGCTGGTGCACACCTGCGCGCTGACCTACGCCAGCGACATGACCCTTCTGGACGCGGTGCGGGTCCCCGTCGAACCGCTGTGGGGGCCCCGGAACTTCGACATGGCCTCGCTGGACCACGCCATGTGGTTCCACCGGCCGTTCCGTGCCGACGAGTGGTTCCTGTACGAGCAGGAGTCCCCCATCGCCACGGGTGGCCTGGGACTGGCCCGCGGGCGGGTCTACGACCTGGAGGGGCGGCTGCTGGTGTCGGTCGTCCAGGAGGGGCTGTTCAGGGCCTTGTAGTGCAGACGCAGCCAGCGGCGCAGGCCGCGCGGCCGCCCCGGTCGGGCCGGTGCCGGGTGCGGCGATGGCGGGGCGGCGGTGTGCGGCTGCTCGGCAGGGCGGGGCGCGGGCCGGAACGTGCGGGCCTCCGCCACGGCCCGTGCCAGGTCGTTCCGGAACCAGTCGATCTCGTCCGGCTCGTCAGCCGTCATCAGTTCCTCGGCGAGCAGCGCGGTTGGCGAGCCCGGTGTGCCGTGGGCGGGCGGGGCCGGCCGGAGGGCCTTCACACAGGCGCGCTCGTGAGGATCCGTCAGAGCCTCGTCGATCTCCTCGGGGTCCAGAAAGCCGGCCACCGCCCCGGCCCGCTCCCACGGGCCGTCCGCCTCCCTCAGCAGGAAACCGCGGTGGCGTCCGCGCCAGTTGCGGGCCCGCCGGTCCGCTCCCGCCCTCAGCCGGTCACGCAAATCCTCGGGCGTACGGCCGGTGAGCAGCGGTGCGTTCTTCTCGTCGGCCGCGAACCGCCGTAGCTCCTCGGCCAGGTAGAGCCAGACCACGGCCCGATAGCGGTTCGGATACCAGTTCACGGGGGTCACCAGGCCGAGTTTCGCGAAGCGGGTGAACCTGCCCGCCGGGATCTCCATCAGGGCCGCGCCCTCGGTCGTACCGACGGCTCGCACGCTCTCGCGGAGGGACTCCGCCCGGTCCTGGAGCCGCTCGATCTCGGCCCGGGTGACACGCCGGCCTCCGCCGCCGCCCTCGTCGGGTACTGTGCGGATCCGGCCAAGATGTACCGCGAGGTCGAACTCGCCTCGCCTGAGGCCCAGTTCACGGGCGGCACGGCTGAACGTGCAGCTGAGCGGGCGGGGTCGGGCGATGGTGGTGCCGGCCATGGTCGTACTCCCCCGTGGAGCGGGTGGCTCGCGCCGGATGCGCTCGCCGTGGAAAAACCGTAGCCGCTCCGGCGGATCTCCTGGCGGGCCTGTGGACAACTCCGCAACAGAGGGTGAAACAGCAGGTCAGAGGTCCACTGTGGAGGAACGCTCCGGCTGCCGGGCGTCCACGCCGAGGTGTTCGCCGACCCGGTTGACGAGCAGCGTCATCTCGTAGGCGATCTGGCCGATGTCCGCCTCCGCGCCGCTGAGCACGCACAGACAGCTGCCGGTTCCGGCGGCGGTGACGAACAGGACCGCGTCGTCGTACTCGATCATCGTCTGGCGGACCTGGCCCGCACCGAAGTGCCGTCCGGAGCCCTTGGCGAGGCTGTGCAGCCCGGAGGCGACGGCGGCCAGATGCTCCGCGTCCTCCCGGCGAAGGCCGGTGCTCGCTCCCGTCACCAGCCCGTCGTTCGACAGGACCAGCGCGTGCCGTACGTGCTCCACGCGTTCGGTCAGGTCGTCGAGCAGCCAGCCGAGTCCCTGGTTCTGCGCCATGTCGTAGCGTCTCCCCGTGTGCCGTCTCCCCCTGGCTGGAGGATCTCCCCGCCAGCCTTCCCCACCACCGGCGTCCGGGCAAGGAGGATGGGGACATGGCACAGAAGATGACCGACGAGGAATGGCGGGCGTTCGTCTCGCACGGCACCCGCACCGGCAAGCTGTCCACCGTCAACGCCGACGGCAGCCCGCACGTGGCCCCCGTCTGGTTCCTGCTGGACGGGGACGACCTGGTCTTCAACACCGGCAAGGACACCGTGAAGGGGCGCAATCTGACCCGCGACGGGCGGGTCGCCCTGTGCGTGGACGACGACCGGCCCCCCTTCCATTTCGTGGTGCTGAACGGGCGCGCCCGGCTGTCGGAGGAATCGGGGCCGTTGCGTGACTGGGCCACCCGGATCGCGGCCCGTTACATGGGAGAGGACAGCGCGGAGGAGTTCGGCGCCCGCAACGGCGTCCCGGGCGAGCTGCTGGTCCGGGTCACCGTGGAGAAAGTGGTGGCGCTCAAGGACCTCACGGGCTGACGCTCAGCCCACCGAGTCGAGGAGCCGGGCGGTGTGCATCCGCCCGGCGTACTCGACGAGTCGGATCAGCACCTCCTTGCCGGAGTCCCGGTCGCGGGCGTCGCACAGCACCACGGGCGTGCCCTGGTCCAGGTCCAGAGCACGGGAGACGTCACGAGCGCCGTAGCTCCGGGCGCCGACGAAGCAGTTGACCGCGACGACGAACGGGATGTGCCGGTGCTCGAAGTAGTCGACCGCCGGGAAGCAGTCCTCCAGGCGGCGGGTGTCGGCGAGGACGACGGCGCCGAGGGCTCCCTGCGACAGTTCGTCCCAGAGGAACCAGAAGCGGTCCTGGCCCGGGGTGCCGAAGAGGTAGAGGGAGAGCCCGGAGCGGATGGTGATGCGGCCGAAGTCCATGGCGACGGTGGTGGTGACCTTCTGGTCCACACCGTCCGTGTCGTCCACCAGCTGGCCGGCTTCGCTGAGCATTTCCTCGGTGCGCAGCGGCCGGATCTCGCTGACGGCGCCGACCAGGGTCGTCTTCCCGACGCCGAAGCCGCCGGCGACCAATATCTTGAGCGCCATGGCCGACGTGTCGTCGTCGGCGGGCTCGGAGTGCTCGGAGACCATGATCACTTCTCTCGTGAGGGCCGGCTACGGACGACATGCTCAGAAGGCTCGGAGGACTGGGGACACCGCTCGGGCTTCGCAAGGCGCTGCTCGGGCTCAACGCGACGCCGGTCGGGCCGGTCGGGACGCGAAGCCAGCATCATGCCAACCGTCGGCCCTTCGCGGGCGGTTGGACCGGAACGCGTCTGTTCTGACCGGGGCGCGCCCGGTTGGTTCCGGATGCTCATCTACAGTGCCCGCAATCCCGCGATGACCTCGCGCAGAATCCGTTCGTCGGGAAGCTGGGCCGGTGGCACCGGACGGCTCACCGTGACGCAGCCCAGTTCCAGCAGATCGCCCAGGAGCACCCGGACCACGCCCACCGGAAGGTCAGCGCCTGCGGCGAGTTCGGCGACGGACTGCGTCTCCACCCGGCACAGGTCGATCAGCGCCCGGTGTTCGGGGCCGAGCGCGGTGTCGTCGTCGACGCCGGGCGCGCCCGGGTCCAGTGTGACCAGGGCGATCAGGTCGAACCGCACTCCGGTGGGGCCGGGTCTGGTGCGGCCGCCGGTCATGGCGTAGGGACGGACCAGGGGCCCGGCCTCGCCGTCGTACCACTGGCTGCCCGGCTCACGCGCGGCGTCGGTCGTGTACTCGGTCATCGGTGACGCTTCCGGCTCATCCGGCGGCGGGCGGCCGGGCGGCCATCCGCGGCGCTGTGTAGAGGTGCTCGCCGACGCGCTTGACCAGGCGCGCCATCTCGTAGGCGACCAGGCCGATGTCGGCGGTGACGGCGGTGAGCACGGCGAGGCAGGAGCCGTCGCCGGCGGCGGCCACGAAGAGGAAGGCGTCGTCCATCTCCACCATGGTCTGGCGCACCCCGCCTGCCCCGAAGTGCCGTCCCGTGCCCTTGGCGAGGCTGTTGAAGCCGGAGGCGACGGCGGCGAGGTGCTCGGCGTCCTCGCGCCCGAGGGCGGTCGAGGCGCCGACGGCCAGGCCGTCGTTGGACAGCACCACCGCATGCCGTACTTCCTCGACCCGCAGCACCAGGTCGTCCAGCAACCAGTCGAGTTCGCCGGAGTGGCGGTCGGCCCTCATGCTCGGGTCCTGGATCATGCGCGGTCTCCTTCGGTGCTGTCGGTGCCCTCTTCGGGTTCCGGAACGGCTGCCCGGCCGGGTTGCCTGCCGCCGCCGCGCGCCCAGCCGTCGCGGTAGGCCGTCATGCGGTCGCGGACGACTTCGGGGGTTCGATCGTCCTCGCGCCGGGCGGGCGCGGGTTCCTCGGTGCGTGGATCGCGCAGTTGGGGGGCGAGGCTCGCCTGCCGCACCCGGCGCGGGAGGTCGTCGTCGTTGGGTTCGGAGTCGTGCGGTGGGCGGTGCGGCCTCAAGGTCGTGACTCCGGGGGGTGGTGGCTCGGGCGCCGGGCGCGGGGTGGTGTGGGTGGTGGCCAGAGCGGGACGGACGGCCGGGCCGGGGGCGGGTGGAAGAGCGGTGCCCGGCACGCGCGCGTACTCGCGTTCCGGTGCCTGTTCGAGGCCGGCCGCCGGACGGCCGGAACGTTCCGCCGTACCACCGTGCAGCAGGGCCTTCGGCAGCAGCACCACCGCGGTGGTACCGCCGTAGGGGGAGGTGCGCAGGTGCACCTTGATGCCGTGGCGGGCGGCGAGCCGGCTGACGACGAAGAGGCCGAGCCGGTCGCTGTCGAACAGGTCGAGGGCCTCGGACTGCTCGATGCGCCGGTTGGCCTCGGCAAGGGTCTCCTGGCCCATGCCGAGACCGCGGTCCTCGACCTCCAGCGCGTAGCCGTTGCCGACGGGTTCCCCGGAGACCCGCACGCGCGTGTGCGGCGGTGAGAACTGGGCGGCGTTTTCCACGACTTCGGCGAGCAGATGGGTGAGGTCGGCCACGGCCGCGCCGATGACGGCCGCCTCGGGGAGCTGGCGTACCTCCACGCGCGCGTAGTCCTCGACTTCCGACACCGCGGCCCGTACGACGTTGGTCAGGGAGACCGGCATGCGCCAGGCCCGGCCGGGGGCCGCCCCGGAGAGGATGATCAGGCTCTCCGCGTGGCGGCGCATACGGGTGGTGAGGTGGTCCAGGCGGAAGAGGTCGCTCAGCTCGTTGGGGTCGTCGGAGCGGCGTTCCATGCTGTCCAGCAGGCTCAGCTGGCGGTGGACCAGGACCTGGCTGCGGCGGGCGAGGTTGACGAACACGCCCGAGATGCCGCTGGCGAGTTCGGCGCGCTCCACGGCGGCGCGCAGGGCGGCGCGGTGGACGGTGCCGAGGGCCTCCGCCACCTGTCCGGTCTCGTCCTCCGCGGGCGGCCCCGAGGGTGCCTCCGCCCGGATGTCGATCTCCTCGCCGCCGCGCAGCCTGCGCATCGCCTCGGGGAGCTTGCGCCGGGCGATCTCCAGAGCGCTGTTGCGCAGGCTCACCAGCTCGACCACGAGGCCGCGGCCGATGCGTACGGAGATGACGAGCGAGGCGGCCACGGCGAGGAGACCGAAGACGACGGCCGCTCCGGCGGGAGTGAGCAGACCGCGCGCGAACGGATCGGCCCGGCCCGCGACCACGTGGGCCGTGCCGGTCTGGATGGTCTGCATTCCGTCCTGCACGCGCGCGTGCGCGATGTTCCAGGTCGCTTCCGGGGCCGCGTCGAGCGCCTTGGCTCCGGGTTGGCTCGCGAGGATCCTGTCCTCGGCGGCGCCCAGCGCGGTGTAGTCGTCGCCGCCGGCGAGCCGGCGCCAGGCGGTGCGCTGTGCGCCGGGCAGGTCGGCGGCGGCCGCGTCGGTCAGGACACGGCGGGAGCCGACGGCACCGGAGAACAGGCGCAGCCGCTCGCCGTCCAGGCCGCCGGTCTGCCGGGCGCCGGCGAGGACCGCGTCCTCCTGGGCCAACGCCTCTCCCGCGCGGGAGAATTCGAGCAGCACGCGCGCCTCGGCGCCCATGTCGTCGGCCTGGACGCCGGTGAGGGCACCGTCCACGGCGAAGGCCGTGTCGATGGTCTGTGTGTACCGCTCGTAGGTCTCGTCCCAGCCGGCGCCCCGGTTCCGAACCGCCGTCCGCAGGGTGCGCAGTTGCTCGGCGCCGGTGACGAAGGTCCGCAGGCGCCCGGCGACGTCGGAGGGCAGTTCCTCGCTGTCGGCGACGGTGCTCCCCCTGCCGAGCCGCAGCTCGGCAACGGCCTGGTCGGAACGGGCGCCGAGGCTCTTGAGGGCACCGGCCTGTTCGGCGGTGGGGTCGGTCGCGTACCGGACGGCTGCGGTGCGCTCGGCCTGGAGCGCGGCGACGGCGGCGGCGACCGGGGTCCGCAACGCGGCGTCGACGCGCTGGGACTGGCGCAGCCGGGCGACGTCCTGTGCGGTGCTGACCGTGGCGTACGCCCACAGGGCGAGCAGGGACATGACCGGCACCATGAGCAGGCAGACGACCTTGGCCCGTACGGTCCGGGGGCGGATCCGCCAGCCTCCGCCGGGCGGGTTGTCGGCCGGGGTGCCGACGACGTCGTCGACCGGTTCTTCGGCGGGTGGTCCGGCGTGCGCGCGACGGCCGCGCGGCGGGCGCGGGGACGGTGTCTGCGGGCCTGCTGTGGGGGTCCTACGCGGTGTACGCATGGCCTCCTCGCTCGGGAGTGGGTCGGGGCACATCGGGGCCGGTGCCGGTCGGCGTGCGGCGCTCGGCCGGGGCGGCCGCGGGCTGGGCCGGGTCAGCGTGCGGCGCTGGTGACGGGCCGCTGGGCCGAGGCGGACGCCTCGCGCTCCCCGGCCGTGGGCGAGAGTGCGACGAAGGCCGAGGTGAGGAACAGATAGGACCCGAGGCCGACGGCGAGGGGGAAGATGAACTGCATCGCCGTCGCCCCGGGCAGGGGGGTACCGGAGGGCGTGACGTGCACGCTGACCGCGAACATCCCGGTGTAGTGCATGCTGCTGACGGCCGCCCCCATGACCAGGGAGGCGATGGTGACCGCCACGGGTGACTGGATGTTGAGCGCCGCCCACAGGGCCGCGGTCGCGGCGGCCACCGCGATGAGCACCGAGAGCCCGACGAGCACCGGGTCGTAGTGCACGTCACCGTGCAGCCGGACCGCCGCCATGCCGAGGTAGTGCATGCTGGCGACGCCCAGGCCGGTGGTGAGCCCGCCCAGCAGAAGTGCTCGGTTGCGGTCACGGCCGTAGCCGACGGCGAAGACGCCGGCGGTGACCACGATGACGGCGACGAGCAGGCTGAGGATGGTCAGCGGCACGTCGTAGCGGATGTCGGTGCCGCTGACGCCGAAGCCGAGCATGGCCACGAAGTGCATGGTCCAGATGCCGGTGCCGAGCGCGGAGGCCGCGGTGAGGAGCCAGTTGCGGCGCGAACGGCCTGTGCTGCCGAGCGCGCGGACGGTGCAGCGCAGACCCAGTGCGGCGCCTATGCAGGCCATGACGTACGACAGCACGGGGGTCAGCCAGCCGAAGGTGGCGTGGTCCAGGTGTCCCATGGCCAAGGGACGCTAGGGGGCACGGAAGCATAAAGGGGGCGCATTTCGAAAGGTGTTGCAATATGACCCGGAGATGTGTCGGAACGATCGGGTCCGGCTCGAACGTGCGCACAGGTTCGTCCTCCGTGACGGTGAGGGAACATGCGGAACATGAGCGACGACCACACGCACGTTCAGGAGTTCTTCACTGCGCGAGCGGCCGACTGGGACACCAGATTCCCCGACGACGGTCCCGCGTACGCGGCGGCCGTGACGGAGTTGGGGCTGCGCTCGGGTGACCGCGTGCTCGACGCGGGCTGCGGCACGGGCCGCGCGCTGCCACCGCTGCGCGCGGCCGTGGGGCCCTCGGGCGCGGTCCTCGCGATGGACCTGACCCCGGCGATGCTGCAGGCCGCCGTGCGGGCCGGCCGGCACCGTGACGGGCGCCTGCTGCTCGCCGACGTGGCCGCGCTGCCGGTGCGCTCGAAGTCCCTCGACGCCGTGTTCGCCGCGGGTCTGATCGCTCACCTGCCCCGGCCCGCCCGGACCCTGCGGGAGTTGGCGCGCGTGGTCCGCCCCGGCGGCATGCTCGCCCTGTTCCATCCCATCGGCCGCGCCGCCCTGGCGGCGCGTCAGGGACGGCGGATCACGTCCGACGACCTGCGCGCGGAGGGCAACCTCGGTCCGCTGCTCGCCGGCTCGGGCTGGCACATGGCCTCGTACGTGGACGAGGACGCCCGATTCCTCGCGCTGGCGGTCCGCGGGGGCTAGCCGGCGACCGCCGCGGCGAAGGCGTCGGGACGATCGAACGCGATGTCGTGCCCGGCGCCGGGAACCGTCACCCCCCGCACTCCGGAAGCCTCCAGCCGCTCCCGCCCGACGAGTTCACCGCTGAGCTCACCCTGGAGGCCGAGGCCGACCGAGGCGTCCCGAGCGGGCCCTCTTCTGTCGCCGGGACTTCAACTCTACGTTCGGTAGGGAACGACGAATGTTCGCAAGCGACACCCGACAGGAAAGGTGGCCGGCGTGTTCGACCGGATGCGCAAGTACGCGGACAGATTTCGTGGCACCGGGGGCGCGGAACCGCCGGAGCGGCGCAAGAAGCGTGCACACAACTTGTTCGAGGCCGCGGCCGCCTATGTCGCGGCCCGCGCGGAGGACGACCAGGACCGGATCGAGGAGGCGGCGGGCTGGGTGTCGCCGGAGGCGCTGTCGTTCGGGGTGAGCGAACTGGCCTGCCGTGCCGTCGTCGCGCTGGCGCGGGAGCGCGAGGAGTCGCCGCGGACGGTGGCGCGCGACCTCCTCGGGCTGCCGGTCGCCTGAAGCTTCGCCCCGCCGAGGTCGTTTCGTCCCCTCCCGGTGGAAAACTGCAGCTCCGGGTGTGGTGGCCGGTCGTGACAACGGCCTTCCGCTCACACTAGGGTGCGCGCCGTTGGACGAACGACATGGGAGGCAGGCATGGCCGGGACGGACGAGGAGGCCCTCGCCGCCGCGGACGAGGCGCTGTACGTGCTCACAGCGGTGCTGCTCACGCCGGCGCAGTTTCCGAGCGTGCTGGGCGACGACTACCCGGAGGCATGCGCGGCCCTGGAGCTGGCGCCGCGCGCCGACGGCTACGGACTGGTGCTCGGCCAGGACGGTGGCGGGGCGCGCTGGACGGTCGTCGTCGACGACGTCTCGCTGGTCGCCGTCGCGATCGCGTCCTGGGACTGCGGCATGGAGCACGACCTCTCCCCGGACGAGCGCACGGTGGTCGCCGCCCTGCCCGGCTGGCCGCTGGCGGTCGCCGTGGCGGCCCCGAACGTGCCCGCGCCGCACGACCCCGGCCCGGAGATCGCGGACCGGGTCCCGCTGACCCCGCCGGACACCAGTTCCTGGGGCCCGGCGCAGCGGCGGCTGGGCGCGGACGAGATCGCCCTCCAGTGGGCGGTCTGGCGGGAACAGATCGGCGCCGACCACTTCCCGGCGCCGACAGCCGCAGCGTCGGAAGCCCCTGAGGACGCCGCCGGGGAGGGCGAGGCGGCCCCGAAGGGTCACCTCGGCATCCGGCGTGTGCTGGCCGAGGCGCGGGCCTATGTGGACACGCCTCCGCCGCTCGGCCGGGTCCGCTCGTCGTTCGCCCCGGGCGACGCCCGTACGCTGCGCGCCGACGGGCCCGGCTGGTCGATGGTGGCCCGCACCGACGACATCGCCTTCGTGCTTCTCGACGAGGAGCCCGGCGAGGTCCTGCCCGTCGGCCGGGGCCCGGAGCTCCCCGGCCTCCTGGAGGCCCTCGACAAGATGGCCGTACGGCCTCTGTGAGCCCTCCCGGGCCGCATCCCCGCCGAGGGGACCGCGGCCTCGGGCGGGTGCCTCAGCGGCCGATCTCCTTGCGCGTGACCCTGCGCAGCCTGCGGCGCTGCGAGGGGTCGAGGGTGAGGTAGGCGGCCACCGGGACACCGACCACGATCAGGAACGTCACCCACCAGGGCAGCCATATCAGCAGGATGAGCCCGACCGCCACACCTCCTGCGGCGATCTTCGCGTTCTTCGACATCAGCGTCGCCTCCTTCGCGGCCACTGCCGCTCTCTGATCTGAAAACGGGCCCGCGCCTCCCGCGGTTCCGGACCGCGGCCCTGAGACATCCCTGACGAGCGACCCCTACTGGTCCCTGATACCGGGTCGAACAGCTTGTGAAGCACTCCCGCTTCAGCCTAGCCACTCCCGGTCGGCTGCCGGGACGGGCGGTTCTGCGATTTGCCGGTCCGCGCCGGTCCGCGGAAACGATGACCGGCCGGCGACGGTTAGCCCGGCAGCGAGGGCAGCAGTGAGTCCAGACCGCTCGGCAGCCGGCTGGGGAGTTCCGACGGCCAGTCCGTAGGGAGGTTGCTCGGCAGTCCCGACGGCAGGCCGCTGGGCAGACCCGACGGCAGGCTGGTGGGCAGCTCCGTCGGGAGGCTGAAGGAGGGCCGTGAGGTGCCGGATGTGGTCGGGCTGCTCGTGGTGGACCTGTCGCGGGGGGAACCGTCGCCGCCGGACATCATCAGGACGACGGCGACGACGGCCACGGCGGCCACCAGCAGGACCAGGACCGCGTACAGAGGACCCCTGCGTCGGCGGGGCGGCTCCGGGGGCGGCCCCGGCGTCCAGCCGACGGCGGTGGGCGGGTCGTAGTCCCCGAAGCCCCCTCCCGCGGGTGGCCCGAAGCCCTCTCCCGGGGGTGGTCCGAAACCTTCGTACGGGGGTGGGTCGTAGCCGCCGTCCGGGGGCGGGGTGCCGTTCGGCGGGCCGGGCGGGCGGGGCGGTACGGGTGGCATGGCCATACCGCCAAGAGTCACCGCGTACCGGTCACCGCGCGAGCCCCGCGCGGGAGTTGATACGGACTCATGCAACGGATGGCACGATTCCGGAGCATTTCCCGCGCGGACGGTCGCACCGGCGCCGGCAACCCGTACGGCCGCGGACAACGCAACCGCGGCAACGCGACGTCGGCGACGCAACGACACGCGCGCGTGCGGGCGTTCGCTCCGAGAGCCGCCCCCACGCGCGCGTAGGTGTTCAGCCCCGGGCGCCCAGCAGGTGGTCCATCGCCAGCTGGTCGAGCTGCTCGAAGGCCATCCCGCGTGCGGCGACGGCGTCCGCGTCGAACTCCTCGAAGGCCGTGCGGTCGGCGAGGAGCGCCTGCAGGCCGTCGGCGGCCGTCGGCTGGGCCAGCTGGTCCAGGCGGGAGGCACGCAGGGCCTCCTGAACCTCCGGGTCCGCGCGGAAGGCGGCCGCACGCTCCTTGAGGATCAGGTAGTTGCGCATGCAGCCGGCGGCAGAGGCCCATACGCCGTCGAGGTCCTCGGTGCGCGGCGGCTTGAAGTCGAAGTGCTTCGGGCCCTCGTAGCCGGCGCTCTCCAGCAGGTCGACCAGCCAGAAGGCGGCCCGCAGGTCACCGGCGCCGAAGCGCAGGTCCTGGTCGTACTTGATGCCGGACTGGCCGTTGAGGTCGATGTGGAAGAGCTTGCCCGCCCACAGGGCCTGCGCGATGCCGTGCGGGAAGTTCAGGCCGGCCATCTGCTCGTGGCCCACCTCGGGGTTGACGCCGTACAGCTCGGGGCGCTCCAGGCGCTCGATGAAGGCGAGCGCGTGGCCGACGGTGGGGAGCAGGATGTCGCCGCGGGGCTCGTTCGGCTTGGGCTCGATGGCGAAGCGCAGGTCGTAGCCCTGGGAGGTGACGTACTCGCCGAGGAGGTCGAAGGCCTCCTTCATGCGGTCGAGAGCGACGCGCACGTCCTTGGCGGCGCCGGACTCCGCGCCCTCACGGCCGCCCCAGGCGACGTACGTCTTCGCGCCCAGCTCGGCGGCCAGGTCGATGTTGCGGACGGTCTTGCGCAGCGCGTAACGGCGCACGTCACGGTCGTTCGCGGTGAACGCGCCGTCCTTGAAGACCGGGTGGGTGAAAAGGTTGGTGGTGGCCATCGGGACGGTCATGCCGGTCGCGTCGAGGGCCTGGCGGAAGCGCTTGATGTGCGATTCGCGCTCGGTGTCCGAGGACCCGAAGGGGATCAGGTCGTCGTCGTGGAACGTCACACCGTAGGCGCCCAGTTCGGACAGGCGCTGCACCGTCTCGACCGGGTCGAGGGCGCGGCGGGTGGCGTCGCCGAACGGGTCCCTTCCCTGCCAGCCGACGGTCCACAGGCCGAAGGTGAACCTGTCCTCGGGGGTGGGCTGGAAGCTCATGCCGCGGCTCCTTGCTTGATGCCTGTGCTGGGTGAGTGTGCTCGACGTCGGTCGGACACACGGTCGGGCCGACTATTTCGTCATGGCCGTTTACAAATTAGTATGCCGACGCATCCCTGGGAAGGGTCACCCTGTCCCCGAGGGATGAAATCCGGGTCGCGACACCCCGGTGAACCAGGAAAACTGCAGGTCAGGCCAGACCGCGAGACGCGGAAAAAAGGGAGAGAGCCCGATGTCAGCAGCCGAGGGTCCGCTCGTCGTCGGCGTGGACACGTCCACGCAGTCCACCAAGGCGCTGGTGGTCGACGCGTCCACCGGCCAGGTCGTGGCGAGCGGCCAGGCGCCGCACACCGTGTCCTCCGGCGCGGGCCGGGAGAGCGATCCGCGTCAGTGGTGGGACGCGCTGTGCGAGGCGCTGCGCCAGTGCGGGGACGCGGCGCACGAGGCGGCGGCCGTGTCGATCGGCGGGCAGCAGCACGGTCTGGTCACGCTCGACGAGCGGGGCGAGCCGGTGCGGCCGGCCATGTTGTGGAACGACGTCCGTTCGGCGCCCCAGGCGCGGCGGCTGATCGAGGAGCTGGGCGGCCCGAAGGCCTGGGCGGAGCGCACCGGCAGTGTTCCGGGCGCGTCGTTCACGGTCACCAAGTGGGCCTGGCTGGCGGAACACGAGCCGGAGGCGGTCCGTGCGACCAGGGCCGTGCGGCTCCCCCACGACTACCTCACCGAGCGCCTCACCGGACAGGGCACGACCGACCGAGGTGACGCCTCCGGCACCGGCTGGTGGGCGTCGGCGACCGAGGCGTACGACGAGGAGACCCTCGCACACGTGGGCCTGGACCCGGCGTTCCTGCCCCGGGTGGTCCGCCCCGGCGAGATCGCCGGCACCGTGCGCGACAGCCACGAGCTGCCGTTCTCCAAGGGCACCCTGGTCGCGCCGGGTACGGGCGACAACGCGGCGGCCGCGCTGGGGCTCGGGCTGCGTCCGGGCACACCTGTGCTGAGCCTCGGCACATCGGGCACGGTGTATGCGGTCTCGAAGCACCGCCCCGCCGACCCGACCGGTACCGTCGCGGGCTTCGCCGACGCGCACGGCGACTGGCTGCCGCTCGCCTGCACGCTGAACTGCACGCTCGCGGTCGACCGGGTCGCGGGGCTGCTCGGCCTGGACCGCGAGGCCGTCGAGCCCGGCACCTCGGTCACGCTGCTCCCCTACCTGGACGGCGAGCGCACGCCGAATCTGCCGAACGCCTCCGGGCTGCTGCACGGCCTGCGCCATGACACCACCGCCGGGCAGCTGCTGCAGGCCGCCTACGACGGCGCCGTGCACGCCCTGCTCGGCGCCCTGGACCTGGTGCTCGACGCGGACGCCGACCGGACCACGCCGCTGCTGCTGATCGGCGGCGGCGCCCGGGGCCGGGCCTGGCAGGAGACGGTACGGCGGTTGTCGGGGCGCCCGGTGCAGGTGCCCGAGGCGAAGGAGCTGGTCGCCCTCGGCGCCGCGGCGCAGGCGGCCGGGCTGCTGACCGGCGAGGACCCGGCGGCGGTGGCCCGGCGCTGGAACACGGCGGCGGGACCGGTGCTGGACGCGGTCGAGCCGGACACAGCGGCGCTGGCCAGGATCTCCGGGGTACTCTCCGACGCGGCCCCGCTGCTGGAACGGGCGCCGGAGGACCGCTGACCGCACGGGAGACAGGTCGCAGGACCGTCCAGGGGACTGAGGATTGATCAACGCATGACCGCACCGCTGCACGAGGCCCGCCCGACGGCGACCGGCCGCGCCCTGCCGGACACCCAGCAGGGCATGCGCCGGCGCAATCTCGCGCGCGTGATGCACGCGGTCAGCGCCGAGGGTCCGCTGTCGCGGGCCGCGGTCGCCTCCCGCATCGGCCTCACCAGAGCGGCCGTGTCGACCCTCGTCGACGAGCTGATCCGCTGGGGGCTCCTGGAGGAACTGGGCCCGGAGCGGCCCAGCCGCGTCGGACGGCCGGGCTCGGCGCTCGCGGTGAGCCGGCGCGGCCCGGCCGGTATCGGGGCGGAGGTCGGGGTCGACCATCTCGCCGTGTGCGCGGTGGATCTGCGCGGCGAGGTACGCGCGCGCGCCGTGCGGCACGGCGCGAACCGGGGCCGGGCGCCCAAGCCGGTGGTCGAGGAGCTGACCGAGTTGGTCCGGCGGGTCGTCGCGGACGCGGAACGGGACGGCCTGTGGCCGGCCGGTCTCGCGGTCGCCGTCCCCGGCCTCGTGGCCCGTGACGGGCACACGGTCGTCCACGCCCCGAACCTCGACTGGCACGACACCGACCTCGGCGCGCTGCTGCCCGCGGACCTCCCGCCGACGGTGGACAACGAGGCCAACTTCGGCGCCCTGGCGGAGCTGTGGCTCGGCGATGCCACCCCACCGTACTTCCTGCATGTCTCCGCGGAGATCGGTATCGGCGCGGCGGTCGTCGTGGACGGTCAGTTGCTGCGTGGGAAGCGGGGTTTCGCGGGCGAGCTCGGCCATGTGCCGGTCCATCCCGACGGGCCGCACTGCGCCTGCGGCGGGCGCGGATGCCTGGAGCAGTACGCCGGCGAGGAGGCGGTGCTGCGCGCGGCCGGTCTCGAACCCCGCGAGGACGCGGTGGGCCTGCTCGCGCAGCGGGCGGGCGAGGACCACGAGGGAGTACGGCGCGCCCTGTACGACGCCGGTACGGCCCTCGGTATCGCCCTGACCGGCGCCGTCAACCTTCTCGACCCCGAGTCGGTGGTCCTGGGCGGTGCCCTGGCCGGCCTCGCCCCGTGGCTCCTCCCGTCCCTGGAGACCGAACTGGCCGACCGCACAACCGGCCCGGCCTGCCCGGTCACCGTCTCCCGTCTCGGCTCCGAGGGCCCCCTGCTGGGCGCCGCCCACTCGGTGGTCCGTGCCGTACTGGACGACCCGGCGACGGTGGCGGAACGGGGCTGAGGACCGGCCGCCCCCGCCGATCCGAGCACAGGCCGCCCGGCCGGTGCGATCCGGCCGACCAGCCGGTCCTCAGGCCCAGCCGCCCAACCGGTCCGACGCCTGGCACCCAGCCGGTCCGAGGCCTGGCCGCCGAGCCGGTCCGACGCCTCGCCGACGCCTCGCCGACTGGCGGTTGCCCGCGGTCGACCGGGCGTCCCGCGCTTCTTGCCTCACCCGTTCGGGTAGCGAGGTTTTCCACAACCGCCGCCCTGTCCACGGAATCACTCGGCGCTCTTCTGCCCAACCCGCCAGCGCCGTACCGTGATTCACGCGAAGCGGTCCGTGGGACCGATGGGTTCACGCACGTCGGGGGGTGTGTATGACCGAGGAGATGGCCGGAGCGGCGGACGCAGGGCTGCGGCGGGACGCGGTCGGGCTGCGGGAGGTGCTGTTCCAGAGCGTCACGGCGATGGCGCCCGCGGCCGCCGTCGCCGCGTCCATTCCGTCGGGGGCGGCCTTCGCCGGAGGCAGTCTGCCGCTGGCGGTGGTGATCGCTCTGGTGGCCTGTCTGTTCACCGCGTCCTGTGTGGCCGAGCTGGCCCGGGAGTTACCGGCGGCGGGCTCCGTGGCCACGTACGCCGCGCGCGGGCTGCATCCGGCCGTGGGGTTCCTGGTCGGCTGGGGCTATGTGTTCGTGGAGGCGCTGGTACCGCCGTTGCTGCTGCTCCAGCTCGGGTTCACCGCGGCGGGCACCCTGCACGAGGAGTGGGCCTCCTGGCCGGCCGATCTGTGGTGGCCGTGGTCGCTCGCGGGCGCCGCCGTCATAGCCGTCACCGGGTATCTGGGGGTGCGTGCCTCGGCGCGTTTCGGGACGGTCCTCGGGGTCTTCGAGATCGCGGTCTTCCTCGTCTTCGCCATCTGGCTGATCGGCAAGGCCGGTTCACACAACACCCTCTCCGTGTTCGGTACCTCGCACACGGCGACGGGGTACGGGGGCATCAGCGGGGTGTTCGCCGGCTCCGTCTACACCGTGCTGGCGTTCGCCGGTTTCGAGGCAGCCGCGCCGCTCGCCGAGGAGACCCGCGACCCGCGCCGCACGATGCACCGCGCGGTGCTCGGCGCGGCCCTGGGGATCGGCCTGTTCTACGTGGTGACGACCTATGCGATGACCGTGTACTTCGGGCCGGACCGGTTCGCCGGCTTCGGCGCGGCGGGCGACGCGTCCTGGGAAGGTGTCGCCCGGGCCTCCTTCGGGTTCTTCTGGGTGCTGGTGTTCCTCGCCGTGGTCAACTCGACGATCGCCAACGCCAACGCCTGTGCCAACGTGTCCACGCGGACGGCCTTCGCGCTGGCCCGCATCCGGGTGCTGCCGCGCGTCCTCGCCACGCTCCACCCCCGGTACCGCTCCCCCGTCGCCGGTATCGCCGTCCAGACGGTCGTGGCGGTCGGCGCCGTGCTGGGGTTGGGCTTCGGTTACGACCCGGTGACCGGGTTCCTGCTGCTGGCCACGGTGATCGTCACGGTGGTCATCGGCGTCTACATCGTCGTCAACCTCGCCTGTGCGGGCTACTTCCTGCGCCGCGGTCGCGAGTCCCTCCGCCCCGTACGGCACCTGCTCCTGCCGCTGCTGGGCATCGTGGCCTTCGTGCCCGCCCTGCTCACCGCCGCCGGTCTGCCCGTCTTCGACTTCGTGACGAAGCTGACCGCCCCGGTGTCGTACGCCGGTCCGGTGGTCGGCGTCTGGATGGCGGCCGGAGTGGTCGTGCTCCTGGTGCTGATACGCCGTCACCCCGAGCGCATAGCCGAGACGGCGCGTGTCCATCTCGAAGAAGGCGACGACCGAGCAGACGCCGTCGACCGGCGGAACGGAGACCTCCCGCGATGACCGACCCCCTCATCCTCACCGTCCGGCCCGGACCGGGCGAGTACGCGTGGACGTTCGGCGGAGCGCCGCCGGTGGCGCGGATCGCGCCCGGCACCGTGCTCGACCTGTACACGGAGGACTGCTTCGCCGGACGGGTGCGCTCCGAGAAGGACCTGGTGTCCGAGGTGTGCGAGTTCCCGTTCCTCAACCCGCAGACCGGGCCCTTCCACATCGAGGGCGCGGAGCCCGGGGACACCGTCGCCGTGCACTTCGTGTCCATCGAACCGGCGCGGGACTGGGCGGCCTCCACGACGGTCCCCCTGTTCGGCGCGCTCACCTCGACGCACACCACGGCCAGCCTGCAGCAGCCGCTCCCGGAGAAGGTCTGGATCTGGCAGCTGGACCGGACCCGGCGTACCGCCCTGTTCCGGGCCCATGAGGGCGATATCGAGCTGGAGCTGCCGCTGGACCCGATGCACGGCACGGTCGGCGTGGCCCCCGCCAACCTGGAGGTCCGCTCGGCCCTGGTGCCCGACGCGCACGGCGGGAACATGGACACGCCCGAGATGCGGGCGGGCGTCACCTGCTATCTCGGGGTGAACGTGGAGGGCGCGCTGCTCAGTCTCGGCGACGGACACGCCCGGCAGGGCGAGGGCGAGACGTGCGGGGTGGCCGTCGAGTGCGCGATGAACACCGTGGTGATCGTGGAGCTGCTGAAGGGAATCGCGACGCCCTGGCCCCGGCTGGAGTCGGACACGCACATCGTCTCCACGGGGTCGGCGCGTCCGCTGGAGGACGCCTTCCGGATATCGCAGCTCGACCTGGTGCAGTGGCTGGTGCGCGACTACGGATTCGCCGAACTGGACGCCTACCAGTACGCGACTCAGACGGTGGAATCGCCGCTGGCCAACGTGTGCGACACCAACTACACGTGTGTGGCCAAGCTCCGCAAGGAGTGGCTGCCCGCGCGCGAGACTTACCGCGGACTGCACGCGCGGCTGCGCGAGACCGCGGCGGCCCTGCACCGCTGACCGCGACTCCCCATGCTTCAGGCACGCTTCCGAAAGGCACCTCATCCATGGACCGGGCACGACCGCTCCCCAGCAGGCGACTGCTCATGAAGGGCGCGGCCCTCGCCGCGGTCCCGTACGCGCTGCTCCCCGCGAGCCGCGCGGGCGCGCGCACCGGAGTCGTCGACTACCCGAAGGCCGAGTGGCAGGCGGCGAGCGGTGAGAACCGTACGTCGGCCCAGCGTCCCGACGAGTACGACATCGACCGGGTGATCATCCATGTCACACAGCAGTCGTACGACGGCACCCTGTCCATCTTCCAGAACCCGAAGAAGCGCGTGTCCGCGCACTATCTGGTGCGTTCGGCCGACGGCCATGTGGCGCAGTGCGTCAGGGAGTCGGACGTCGCCTGGCACGCGGGGAACTGGGACTACAACACACGCAGTGTCGGCATCGAGCACGAGGGCTGGGTGACCAAGCCGGAGTACTTCACCGAGGCCCTGTACGCGGAGTCGGCGCGGCTGACGGCGTCGATCTGCGACAGATACGGCATCCCGAAGGACCGCGACCACGTCATCGGCCATGTCGAGGTGCCGGGGACCGACCACACGGATCCGGGAGAGTACTGGGACTGGGTCAGGTACATGCGACTGGTCGGCCTGTCCTCGGAGTGAGAGCGAGCCAAGGCGGTCGAAACGGTTGTCGGCGCGAACACCCCGAGTGACGATGTCCCCAGCCGCATCGCCGTCCGGGGAGGCTCCGTTGACCGATCCGTGGGTGGCCCTGGAGCCGGGGGCCGACCCTGCCGAGCGCGTCCGGGTACTACGCCGGGCGCATGAGACGTTCACCACGGCGGGTACCGTGCCGCGCCCGGTGCGGTCGGTGGTGGCGGAGTCGTGGCGGCGTTCGGCACGGGCCGGAGTGGGACCGGACGGCGCGGCGCGTGTGGAGCTGACGGACGGCGACCTCGGGGCCTATCGGGCGGAGCACCCGCTGGCCAGGGTGATGCCGCTGGTCCGGGAGCTGATGGGCACGTTCGCGGCGGACGGCGAGCATCTGCTGGCGGTGTGTGACGCGGACGGCAGGCTGCTGTGGGTGGAGGGGCATCCGGCGACCCGGCGCCGGGCGGACCGGATGAACTTCGTGCCGGGCGCGCGCTGGTCGGAGACCGCGGTCGGCACCAACGCGCCGGGGACGGCGGTGGCCGTGGACCGGCCGGTGCAGGTGTTCGCCGCGGAGCACTTCATCCGCCGGGTGCAGCCGTGGACGTGTGCGGCGGCGCCGGTGCACGATCCGCGCACCGGCCGGGTGCTCGGTGCCGTCGACATCACCGGCGGCGACCGGCTGGCGCATCCGCACAGCCTGGGCTTCGTACAGGCGGTGGCGCGGGCCGCCGAGTCGCAGCTGGCGCTGCTGGATCCGCCGACGGCCGCCGACGAGGCGCCCGCGTTGACGGCGCTCGGCCGTGACGAGGCCGAACTCCGGCTGGACGGGCACCGGATCAGGCTCGGCCGCCGGCACAGCGAGCTGCTGGTGCTGCTGTCCCGCCACCCGGAGGGACTGACCGGCGACGAACTGCTGTACGCGCTGTACGAGGACGAGTCGGTGACGCCGGTGACGCTGCGGGCCGAACTGGCCCGGCTGCGGCGGCTGCTGGGGCCCGGGCTGCTCGCCTCGCGGCCGTACCGGCTGACCAGTCCGGTCGAGTCCGACGCGAGCGTCGTGGAGCGGCGGCTGGAGGCGGGGGCGGTGACGGCGGCCGTGACGGCGTACCCGGGTCCGTTGCTGCCCGGTTCGCAGGCGCCGGCGGTCGTACTGCTCAGGCAGCGGCTGGCGGACGGTCTGCGGGCCGCGCTGATCGCGAGCCGTGACCCCGATCTGCTCGCGGACTGGGCGCACGCCGTGTGGGGCGAGGACGATGTCGAGGTGTGGCGGGCCCTCGCGACGGTGCGACCGACGGCGGTGATCCGCAGCCGGTTGACCGCGCTGGAGTCCGAGTTGGCGGCGCCACCACGCTGACCTGCGGTGCAACGTGGGCGCAACCTCCGCTTGTCTAGCCTGCGCGCCGGAGCTGCCCAACGGCGGGCAGCGCATCTGCAAGGAGGCAGGCCACCATGACCCGTTACGCGGCGCCCGGCACCGAGGGCGCGATCGTCTCCTACCAGGCGCGCTACGACCATTTCATCGGCGGCGAGTACGTGCCGCCGGCCCGGGGGCAGTACTTCGAGAACCCGTCGCCGGTGAACGGGCAGCCGTTCACCGAGGTCGCGCGGGGCACCGCCGAGGACGTGGAGCGGGCGCTGGACGCGGCGCACGCGGCCGCGCCGGGCTGGGGCCGTACGTCGGTGACCGAGCGCTCCGACATCCTCCTGAAGATCGCCGACCGGATGGAGGCCTATCTCGAACCGCTCGCGGTCGCCGAGAGCTGGGAGAACGGCAAGCCGGTGCGGGAGACGCTGGCCGCGGACATCCCCCTCGCCATCGACCACTTCCGCTACTTCGCGGGGGCGATCCGCGCGCAGGAGGGTTCGCTCAGCGAGATCGACGACGACACGGTGGCGTACCACTTCCATGAGCCGCTCGGGGTCGTGGCACAGATCATCCCGTGGAACTTCCCGATTCTGATGGCCACTTGGAAGCTGGCGCCCGCGCTGGCCGCCGGCAACGCCGTCGTCATCAAGCCGGCCGAACAGACTCCCACCTCCATCCACTACTGGATGAGCCTGATCGCGGACCTGCTGCCGCCGGGGGTCGTGAACATCGTCAACGGCTTCGGCGTGGAGGCGGGCAAGCCGCTGGCGTCCAGCCCGCGGGTGGCGAAGGTGGCGTTCACCGGGGAGACCACCACCGGGCGGCTGATCATGCAGTACGCCTCGGAGAACATCAAGCCGGTCACCCTCGAGCTCGGCGGCAAGTCCCCGAACATCTTCTTCGACGACGTCTGGGCCCACGACGACGACTTCCGTGACAAGGCCCTCGAGGGCTTCACGATGTTCGCGCTCAATCAGGGCGAGGTCTGCACCTGCCCGTCCCGGGCCCTCGTCCAGCGCGGCCACTACGCCGAGTTCATGGCGGCGGCGGTCGCCCGCACCCAGCAGATCAAGCCGGGCCACCCCCTCGACACCGACACGATGATCGGCGCGCAGGCCTCCAACGACCAGTTGGAGAAGATCCTCTCCTACCTGGACATCGGCCGGCAGGAGGGCGCGAAGGTCCTCACGGGCGGCGAACGCGTGGAGCACGACGGCGAGTTGAAGGGCGGCTACTACGTCCAGCCGACGATCTTCGAGGGCGACAACCGGATGCGGATCTTCCAGGAGGAGATCTTCGGCCCGGTCGTGTCGGTGACGTCCTTCGACGACTTCGACGACGCGATCAAAATCGCCAACGACACGCTGTACGGCCTCGGCGCGGGCGTGTGGACCCGGGACGCCAACACCGCGTACCGCGCGGGCCGCGCGATCCAGGCGGGCCGGGTGTGGACGAACTGCTACCACGCGTACCCGGCGCACGCGGCGTTCGGCGGCTACAAGCAGTCCGGGATCGGCCGCGAGAACCACAAGATGATGCTGGACCACTACCAGCAGACGAAGAACGTTCTAGTTTCATACAGCCCAAAGAAACTTGGTTTCTTCTAGAGCTTCAAGTCGGTTGTCTGGAGGGAGTTCTGCCTTCCAGACAACCGAGCCCCGAAGTCACTGTAAGTAAGGGACTCACGGCGTCGCCGCCTGGGCGGGCGTTGTCCATATCGCCTTCATCGTGGACACCTTCTCCCGCCGCATCGTCGGCTGGTCCGCGTCGCTGTCGAAACACACCCAACTCGTCCTGGATGCACTGGACATGAGCCTGTGGCAGCACGACCGAGACGGTCGTCCGTCCATGGCGCTTTCACGGTGCTCGGTGACTCACAGGCGGTTGACGGCCCCCGGATCACCAACTCGCCCGTCAGCCTGCCGCGTGTCAAGGGGTGTGTCCTGCAGCTGGAGTGTCCACCCGTACCCCGCTACCCGTACAAGCCCTGGCATTTGGCCCGGCATCTGGGCGCAGCATGGGCACTGCATGGCGACGGCGCGCTCATCGTCCGCAGCGCCTTGGCGCGATTGTTCGGATGGCCACGCGATCCCTTCAGGCCGTTACCAAGCGCTACGGCAGTTCTGAAGAACGGCCGGCACGCTCAGCAGCGCGCCGTACGCCGCGATGGTCGTCCAGCGTCATGTCGATCACAGGGTGGCGGGTGCACTTCACCCGGCGAGACCTCGCGTGGCCGAGGGAAGTGAGCCCATTCATACGGGAGTTCAATGAGCTGTTCGGCGATCTGGATCAACGGCTGGACGACCTGGGCGTACCCGGAGATCAGCCGTTCCTGATCAGTCCGAATCAGTCCGACGGCCGAGGGATCGCTGTGGCGTTGTCGCGTGCGGCTGGCAGCGGTCGAGGAGTTGGCGGTGTGCCGCTGGGGTGGCGCTGACGCGCGGGGTGTAGTCCTGGCCGCGTCGTACGGTCACGGCCTGGCTCACAACAGCAGTACGGGGCGCCCCCGAACACCGCCCACTTCGAAGAGACGGTGCGCCTCTGCCGCCTGTTCGGCTGGGAACGTGGCCGCGACGCGGAGTGTGAGGATGCCGGACTCGGCCTGGTCGCGTAGTTCCGTCAGGGCTGCCGTGTCCCGGAGCCGGTCCCCCACGAACAAGGGGAGCCGGCGCACACCACAATCCGTGGTCCCGGTAAACCCCTGAAGGGTCACGATGGTTCCGCCGTCGCGCACCCCTGCGGCCACCGCCGCGTTCATCAGCCCGGCGCCGATGATCCCGCCCGCGCCGGCGGGGCGCAGTTCACGGACTCGTTCGGCGAATTGGTCCCCGCGGGGGAGCACGTGATCGGGACCCAGGCCGGTGACGAGGTCGCGGTCCTTGTCCGCCGCGTCGGCAATCACTGTCAACCCGGCGGCCTTGGCCGGCTGCACCGCGTAACCGCCGACGGCTGCGCCGGTCACCGCGACCGTCGCTCCGGGGGCAGTTCAAGGGCGTCCAGCGCCGTCCGCGCGGTGAGCGCGTTCATCAGGAGGGTCGACGCGCTCGTCAGGTCGGCCCCCTTGGGCGCGCGAACCACCGATTCCGGGGTTGCGACCACGTGGCGATCGTCGACGCCGTTCTCACGCCTTTGCTCTGACGGCCATTTGTGAAGCGTCACCGGCAGGCGATCGGTCTGAAGCGAGTTCAGGGTTGGTGTGCCCGCCACGAGCAGAGTGGCGCTGCGTCGCGAGGTCGGGTGTAGACCTCGTCGCCCGCCTTGAACCCGTGCACCGCGGGTCCGACGCGGCAGGCGAGGCCCGCGACGTCGCGCCCGTACGTAGGGGGTGGACAAGGCCGCGTGCAGGCTCCGTGTGTCGAGTGGGCACCTCTTCCCGTACGGATGTCGCGCCGCAGGTGAGGTGTTGGCGCGGTGCCTAGGCGCGGCGCCAGCTCCGCGGTGTCCCCTTGCACGCCGGTCAGTGCGCCGTCCTGGTGTCCCCTTCGTGCTCGATGCCCAGGAGGGCGAGGGCGTTGTGGATGCCCTGTTCGAGGACTTGATCAGCGAGCTGCGGGTCGGCGAGGGCCCGTGAGAGCTGGAGTGTGCCGGCCATCATGGCGTACGAGCTCAGTGCCATGGGGCGGACCGAGAGCGGGTCGTCGGGCGCCAGGCGGGTGGCGATGCCGTCGGCGACCACCAGTACGCCGTCGGTGTAGGCCTGCTTGGTCGGGTGTGTGCAGCGCCCTATCTCGTCGAGCAGGGCGGCGGAGGGGCAGCCGACGTCACGGCTGTCACGGTGCCAGGGGGACAGGTACCAGCGCACGATCTGTTCGAGGCCGGCGCGGCCCGGTTCCGCGTGCGCGACGATAGTCGCGTTCTGGGCCTGCAGCTGGTCGGCGATCGTGGTGGCCACCAGTTCGTCCTTGGACGTGAAGTGGGTGTAGAAGGCGCCGTTGGTCAGCCCGGCGTCCCTCATGAGCGCCGCGATGCCCGAGCCGTCGATGCCGTCCTCCTTGAAGCGACGGGCCGCCGTCTCGATGATCCTCTGCCGGGTGGCCTGCTTGTGCTCTCTCCCGTATCGCACCACACACTCCTCTACGTACCGGGCGGGCAACTCGCCCTCCATCGGCTCCCCCAAGGTATTGTATTGTGAACGTAATTTAATAGCCCTGGATTCCAGTACCCTCACAGCCGAGGCGGGGCCACAGCCTCTCAGCCCCTGTCGCACTGAACCGCTTGCACTGCCGGTCCGCATTCGGCTCCACAGCCGACCGCGAGCCCCGCTCACCGCAGGGACCCCCTTGTGCACCAGAAGCACCCCTGCTTAATATTATGAGCATAATTCAATTGCCTCGCGGCTCGGCGCGGTGGATTCCGAGGCGATCGGAGCGCGCCGGAAGCCGCCTGGGTGACCCCAGGGGGCGAGAAGGTGTCGAGCGATCCGAGCGGATCGGATCGTCGGCCTGATCCACAACTCCGGCTCGCCTCTTCGAGCGCCGGCCAACGGCAGCGGCCCCACAGGCCCAGCACGCCTCCCCGTGTGCTGCGTGAGCAGACCCGCCAGAACCGACGGGCACCCGCCAACAAGAGAAGGACGTCATGAGCACATATCTGGCCGACACGGCCGAGAACCTCACCATGGAGGGGCCCTCCGCGACCTTCACCTACCGGCGCATGGGACCGCAGGGCGGCGTCCCGCTGGTCCTGCTGCAGCGTTTCCGCGCGACCATCGACTGGTGGGACCCGGAGTTCCTGGACTACCTGGCCGCCGACCACGACGTGATCGTCTTCGACAACGTCGGCGTCGGCTACACCACCGGAGAGCCGCGCGACTCCCTCGACGGATTCGCCGAGGGCGCCGCCGAGTTCATCGAGGCCCTCGGCCTCACGCAGGCCGACCTGCTCGGCTGGTCACTGGGCGGCTTCGTGGCCCAGCGCCTGGCCGCGCGACGCCCGGAGCTGGTGCGCAAGATCATCGTGGCAGGCAGCGGCCCGACCGGCTGGGTGCCCGGTGCGCCGGAGGCAAGCGAAAAGGTCCTGGGCATCATGGCCAAGCCCGACGCCGACCAGGAGGACATGCTGTACCTGTTCTACCCGGAGACGGACGCGGCCCGCGCCTCGGGTCACGAGCACTTCGCCCACGTCGCGACCCGGCTCACCGCCGGCGGCCCCGCGGTCACCGAGGCGACAGCGCAGGGCATGCTCGCCGCGATCGGCCAGCTGCTGGCGGCCCCCTTCGACGAGGTACGGGCCGAACTGGAGTCCATCGAGCACCCCGTCCTGTACGCCAACGGTCTGCACGACGTGATGGTCCCCGCCCACGCGTCCTACGTCGCCGTCCAGCACCTGGCCGACGCCACCCTCCTCCTCTACGGCGACGCCGGCCACGCCTTCCTCTTCCAGCACGCCAAGGCCTTCACCAAGCAGGTGACCGACTTCCTCGCCGCCTGAGCACGCCGACCGCACCGCCGATCCCGAACCCCGGCGGCTGGCCGGCAGTCGTGCAAGCGCCGCCTCACAGCCGTGAGGCGGCGCTTGCACGATGGTTGACCGGCGTCGCCATCGAGGCTGGGCAGTCGGTGCGTACCGGGACGTGACAATTCTGGATTGCCGGTTCCGAGTGGTTCACCGTCGTGTAGCTGAGGCCCTCGCCGAAGCGGCTGTGATGCCCCCGGACCTGGCCGCAGTAGACCGGCAGCTGTCCGGCAGGGCGGGGAACGCCGAGCGACAGCCGCCCACTCGGCTCGATGCACCCGAGCATGAACTCGGCAATCGCCCGACCGCCCCGCATCCCGGGTTGAAGGCCTGGATGATGGCGTCCGCGCCGAGTTCCGAGGCGTGCAGCGTCGAGGGATTGCCCTGGATCAGGACGACGACGAGGGGCCGGTCGAGAGCTTCTGGAGGGCGTCGAGGAGCGCGATCTGACTCACCATGAGCTCCAGCGTCGCCGTGGAGCGGCCTTTCCCCGGTCAGACCGACGGTGTCGCGGACGACCGCGACGACGTAGTCCGCCTGGGACGCGACCGCCACCGCCTCAGGCAGTTCGGCCTCGCCGACCTTGGCGGGCGGGATCGACCGGATCAGGGATCAGCCGGCCGATCTGCGCACCACGACGGTGTTGCGCAGGAGCACGAGTGAACATCACGACAGTTCGAGGTCGGGGCGGACGTCGATGACGACGACGCCCACCACGTCACCGGCCGGGATGCCTTTTGGGCCCGCCCGTGAGCTGGGCGCAGCGGAACCCGTGGAAGGCCATGGCCGGTTCGAAGGCGTCTTCGCAGCCGCTCAAGGTGAAGTGGTTGGTCGCCAGGGCCGAACGCAGCGGCCGTACGCACAGCTCGCTGCCCTCAAGAACCCCTCACTGTCCTCAAGGACCCCGGGTGCCGCGCCGTGATGCCGTCCCGGCCACTCCGCGCGCACGGAGCTTGAGCCGGCCCACGGTGTTCTATCCGAAGTCGAGGAGAAGGGGGGCCCGGAAGCGCCGCGTCAGATCCGCCGCAGGTGCACGTGGGCATGCGCCGTACCGGCGGCGCGGGATCGGGGCTGAGGCGGGCGTTGTCGAGCCGGTGCAGGCTCCGGCTCAGCCCTCGTCCTGGATTCCCGGGCGCAGCCAGGTGTCGTCGTCATGCCGGCATCGATGTCCCGACCGTCGTTGTCACCGCTCCGGGGCCGGACGTCCACGACTCATCGGTCACGATCAGCGTCTCGTGGCCGTCGGCGTAGGTGAGCCGCCCCTGCCCTGGTGGTGCGTTGCGCTATGCGCCATGACGCTTGGCGGAACTCGGGATTCCACAGCTGTGCATCCAGTTCGACTCCACCACTTGCACCCTGATTAAAGTACGGTCATACTTCAATAGTCGGCGGGTTGCTCAGGCCTGATCCAAGGGGTTTCCCATTTCCTGGGCCTCCTCTGACCGTCGACTCCGGACTGCAGTCGCAGCCGGGAGGCCGGGAACCGCTCTGCGCTCACCCGCGAGGAAGCAGAAATTGGCGCACAGCGGCGGTAACCCACACATCGAAGGGCACGACCGTGAACGCACGCGAAACACGAAACGACGGCGACGTGGTGACGTCGTACAAGAACGCGCAGACCCGCACCGTCACCGCCGACGGAGTGACCTTCGCCTACCGTGACCTCGGCCCCCGGACCGGCATGCCGGTCATCTTCATCACCCACCTCGCCGCGGTCCTGGACAACTGGGACCCCCGGGTCGTCGACGGCATCGCCGCCAAGCACCGGGTGATCACGTTCGACAACAGGGGCGTGGGCGCGTCCAGCGGCAAGACGCCGAAGACCATCGAGGAGATGGCCAAGGACGCCGTCACCTTCATCCGGGCGCTGGGGTTCGAGCAGGTGGACGTCCTCAGCTTCTCGATGGGCGCCATGATCGCCCAGGTGATCGCCCAGACCGATCCGCAGCTCATCCGCAGGCTGATCCTCGCGGGCACCGGTCCGGCCGGGGGCGAGGGCATCAAGAACGTCACCCGGATCTCCCACTACGACACCCTGCGGGCACTTCTCACCCTTCAGGACGTGAAGCAGTTCCTCTTCTTCACCCGCACCCCGAACGGGATTCGGGCCGGCAAGGAGTTCCTTGCCCGCCTGAAGGAGCGCACCAAGGACCGGGACAAGGCGATCCGCCCCGCCTCCTACTTCTCCCAGCTCACGGCCATCCACCGCTGGGGGCTGGCACAGCCGCAGGATCTCTCCCGCATCCAGCAGCCCGTGCTCGTCGCCAACGGCGACGACGACCGCATGGTTCCGACGTCGAACTCGCACGACCTGGCCCGGCGACTGCCCAACGCCGAGCTGGTGATCTACCCCGACGGCGGCCACGGCGGCATCTTCCAGTACCACGAGCAGTTCGTGCCGACGGCGCTCGAGTTCTTCGGCCGGCCGTAGGGCCGCGGTGCGGTCTGCGTACGGGCCGAGGACGCCGACTCAGAGCCGTGACGCCCGGCGGGCGTCACGGCTCTCGGCACCTGTTCGACGTAACCGAGCTGCTCGCTTCTCAGCCATACGGCGCCGAGACGGTTTTTGTGCGGACGGCGATGCGGAGACCGGCGTGGTCGATATCCCGTCTGCGCCGGTCCGCTACGGCGTATCGAATGAGTGGAGCGTCATGCGCCGTACGAGCGGAGGATCGCCGCATCGGTGTCGCTTCCGAGATCGCAGTTGTCCCGGCGACCGCCCGCTCACGCTGACGGCCGAAATCGCGGGTGCGCGGCACCGGCGTCCCGGTCCTTGCCAGGTGGTCAGCCAGCCGGTACCGACCGCTGTTGCGCGAAGGTGAGGGCGTTCTCGATTCCCTGCTCGAGGACCTCGTCGGAGAACTTCCGGTCGGAGAGCGCCCGGGACAGCTGCAACGTTCCCACCGCCATGGCGTAGAGCCCGATGGCCTGACCGCGGGCGGATTGCGGATCCTCGGGTGCCAGGCGGGCGGCGAGCTCGTCCAGGATGGCCCTGGCGCCGTCGGTGTAGACGTCCTTGGTCGCGTCACCGCAGCGGCCGATCTCGTCGAGCAGGGCCGCGGACGGGCAACCGTCACCGGGGTTGTCCCGGTGCTCGGGCGACAGATACCCGCGGATGAAATCCTCAAGTCCCTCACGGCCGGGCCGGAGCGTGTCGTACTGCTTGACCTGCGCGCGCAACTGCTCGGCGACGACATTGGCGACGAGGTCGTCCTTGGACTCGAAGTGGGCGTAGAAGGCTCCGTTGGTGAGTCCGGCGTCGGACATCAGCGTGGAGATGCCGGAGCCGTCGATGCCGTCCTGCTTGAACCGGTGGCCGGCCCGCTCGATGATCCGCTGCCGCGTCACCCGCTTGTGCTCTTTGGCGTAGCGCGCCACAGGGTGCCTCCCTCAACTTTGCCGGGCATTGCCTCGTGATCCCATCCTAATCCATGGCCTGACGCACGTAATATTACGATCGACAGGTGATTGTGCGGTCAATCTGCCTCCCAGCGGACGGCAGGCCATGGGCTCGCATGGCGGCCTTGGCTGTTGCCCGGCGCGACCGCCCCTCCTGGAGACCACCGACTTGCCGGCGGACGAGATCACCGGCCAGGTCGGCTTCGGTGCAGACACCTCGCTGCGACCTTGCTGCGACCTTGCCTAGCGGCCTGAACGCCCGTCGAGCTTGCCGAGGATCGCGTGCACCACGCGATCACGTGCCAGACGCCCGTCGATCACCGGGTTGATCACTCCTCGCGGCACGGACAGCGGGGCCCAGCGAGCCGGCCGGATCACACGGGGTGACCGGTGTTCGATGACCCGCACCACGGCTTCGGCGGCCTGGTCCGGCGCCAGGCGCTTGAGCAGCGGCCCCGGCGATGTCCTGGCCGGCATCTCAGTGATCGCAGGATCCGCGTCGACGCCGTTTCTGATCATGTCCGTCTGGATCAGACGGTGGTGGCGGACGCGCCGTGGCGGGCGAGTTCCACGCGCACTGCCCATGATGCCGGCGCTCGCGATCGCGACGCCGACCCGCCCGAACCGCTCACACAGGTGGGCCACGGCATCGTTGAGCGCGCTGCGGTCGCAGACGTCCGCGGTAAAGCCGACAACGTGGGACGACGAGATGTCGGCTGCGATCTCCAGCGTGTCCGGACGCAGATCCACGACGCCGACCCGGGCGCCGCGGGAGAGAAGGGCCCGGGCCATGGCGCCGCCGAGTCCGCCGGTGCCGCCGGTGCCGCCGGTGCCGCCGGTGCCGCCGGTGCCGCCGGTGCCGCCGGTGATGAAAACGACCTTGTCGGGGAGATCGAATGCATTGATGCGAATGCCTCGTCTTCAGTCATGGAATGGGGCCGAGTCCCCGTCCGGTGCGGCGAGTCCGGATTCAAAGCCGCGGGGCGGGACCTCGTCGTCATCGCCGGCGCACCGCTCGCGTCGCGAGCGCATTTGCCCCGCTGCCTGGCTGCGCCACGCACACGCCGAAGCGCCCGAGGAAGGCGACTCCCTCGGGCACCGGGCGCTCTGGTCAGGCGGCGTAGGTGGGGTAGTCGGTGTAGCCGGCCGCGCCACCTCCGTAGAAGGTGGCCGGGTCGGGGGTGTTCAGGGGCGCGCCCGCACGGATGCGCTCGACCAGGTCGGGGTTGGCGAGTGCCATTGAGCCCACGGTGATGACGTCGGCGATGCCGTTCTCGATGTCCTTGGCGCGGGTGGCGATGTCGGTGCCCGCGCGGTTGAGGAGCAGCGTGTTCGGCCACAGCTCGCGCAGCGTGCCCAGGAGTTCCTCGTCGCCGCCGTGGGCGAGGTGCAGGTAGGCGAGGTCCAGGGCAGCGAGGGCGCGCACGAGGTGCGGGTAAAGCTCGCGGGGGTCGTCCTCCGTGAGGTCGCCGAGTTGGAAGGGGTTGCCGGGGGAGAGCCGGATGCCGGTACGGTCGGCTCCGATCTCGTCGGCCACGGCGGCGGCGACCTCCACCGCGAAGCGGATGCGGTTGTCGAGGGAGCCGCCGTACTGGTCGGTGCGCTGGTTGGTGCTGGGGAAGAGGAACTGGTGGACCAGGTAGCCGTTGGCGCCGTGGATCTCGACGCCGTCGGCGCCGGCCGCGATGGCGGCCGCGGCGGCCCGCCGGAAGTCGTCGACCGTCGCGGTGACCTCCTCGGTGGACAGTGCGCGCGGTTCCGGCATTTCCTGCATCCCGGAGCCGGTGAACGTGAGACCCACCGGCTTGATCGCGGAGGGGGCCACCGGCTGCCGGTGGTGGGGGGTGTTGTCGGGGTGGGAGATCCGCCCGACGTGCATGAGCTGGATGACGACACGCCCGTCGGCCTTGTGTACGGCGTCGGTGACCTTGCGCCAGCCGGCGATGTGCTCGTCGGTGTAGATGCCCGGCGTCACCGGGTAGCCCTGGCCGTCGGCGGAGGGCTGGGTGCCCTCGGTGATGATGAGGGCGTGCGAGGCTCGCTGGTCGTAGTACTCGGCGTTGAGCTCGGTCGGCACGCCGTCCGGGGCGGCCCTGCTGCGGGTCAGGGGGGACATCGCCAGACGATGCGGCAGGGAGATCTTTCCGGCGACGGTCGGGGTCCACAGGCTGTCGAGCATGCGTGCTTCCTCAGGTTGTTGGTGGCGGACATCCGGCAGACCTACATCCCGGACTGTGAATCCGATGAGGCATCCGCCATGAGCATGGGTAAATTACATTACGCACGTAATACTTTACTGGGTGGCGGACGGCGCAGGAACGACCGGGACCGCCGTCGGCCGAGGACGTGCCGTTCGGCCTTGGCGCGCAGCTACTTACTCGTCGAGGAACTGGAGGGCGTGCTTGAGGAACCGCTCGGGGTACTGGAAGTGGGCTCCGTGTCCGGCGTCGGGGTAGATCAGCAGCTGGGCGTTGGGGATGTTCTGGGCGAGGTGCCAGGAGTTGATCGAGGCGATCATCACGTCGTTCTCGCCGTTGAAGACCAGCGTCGGCTGGGTGATCGCGTTCAGGTAGGCGTAGCGATTCTCGCCCGGCAGCGGCTCCGCATAGGCCATGGACGCTTCGAACTGCGCCTGCCCGACTGCGGGCGAGCTCGGCGGGTCCTGGTCGGCCCGCTGGTGGCGTCGCTCCCAGAAGGCCCGGCCCGCTTCGACCGCGGCTTGTGAGCGGCCGAAGAACAGGAAGAGGAAGTCCTCCAGGCCGGGGACCGGGTTCAGCGCCACCTCGGGCACCTTGGGGTCCATCGTCGGGTCCCCGCCGCAGAGGCCGGTGCCGAGCAGGAGGAGCTGCGCGATCGAGCCGCAGGCCCCCGTTCTCGCAGGTCACGCCTCTGTATTGCGAGAACGAGCCATCAGATGGTGCGGCCGGCATCACGCGACACTACTGTCAGGCGGTCTCTTTCAGCTGCGGGGAGGAGTCCTCCACCCGCAACACATAGGCCGCAGCCCCGGCGTAGGAAGCCTCGACGACAAGAACGGCGATCAGCAGAGCATGGGGCCACCCATCCGCCACGATGCTGACCAGGCGCCCCACAGCCAGGCCGCTCATGAAGGTGAACAGCGTGATGAGCGAAGTCCTGGTGTAACGCGTGTTAAAGGCTCCCAGGCAGAACAA
The DNA here is from genome assembly GCF_055567535.1 of Streptomyces sp. NPDC026538. Lineage (NCBI taxonomy): Bacteria > Bacillati > Actinomycetota > Actinomycetes > Kitasatosporales > Streptomycetaceae > Streptomyces > Streptomyces sp. NPDC026538. The sequence goes on along the minus strand of NZ_JBVHQG010000008.1, from coordinate 40,182 downwards.
GATCGCCATGGCTACGAACAGTGACCCCGAGCCGCTCCTGAAAATGTTCGCCTCCGATGGCGACCGGATGTCGACCCCGTAGACGTCGAGCAAGAGGTGGGGAGCCAAGAGATAGATCAACCCGATCACGGCGATCCCGAGGCCCGCGGAACCAAGAACCAGCTTTTTCAGGCGCATCTTTCTGATACCTCCGGCTTGGGAGCTCATCGAAGAAGCTCCGGAATACGCGGCACGAACTGCTCGTGGTGCTCGTGGTGCTGGAAGACGCCGCCATGGCCGGCATCGGGGTAGATCCGAAGTGAGGCGTTGGGCAGGCGATGCGCGAGGTCGGACGATGCTCGTGTTGGAAGCCTGCGGTCGTCCTCGCCGTACGCGACCAGAACGGGATGCCGGATCAAGGAGAAGTCCATCGGTGCTTGATTTCCCCAGCGAAGAGTCGCCTTGAGCTGGGCAGCGACCCTCTCGGTGAGGTGCCGGACACAGCCTCGAGGTTCGGACCCGGACGGGCGGGGCGCGGCCCTCCGGCCGGGAGCCGGCGGCCGGGGCTGCCGTTGGGCGTGCCCGGCCGCCGCAGGGACCCTGGTGGGCCGCCGAGGATGGCACCGGCCCAGGCTGTCGCGGCGCCTACGGGCGCCCAGTGGGGCGCTGCGGTCGGTCGTGGGCGCGGCCGGGGCCATCAGAGGGCTTCGCTGACCCGGCCGATGTACTCACCCAGCTGGTACTCGACGTCGAGGCCCTTTTCGGCAACCAGGGCGCCGATTCCGACCGCACGCGCGGCGAATCCCGGCTGCGTCAGGGTGCCCGCGAACTCGCCGAAGGCGGCGACCAGGTGGGCGTCCGGCGGCAGTGTCGCCCGGTTGACCTGGGACTTCGCGGTCGCCAGTGCATGCCGGTCGAAGGAGGCGAGGCGGGCGACGGTCGCGTCGACGAAGGCGTCGAGTTCCGCGTCGGGCAGGGTCCGGGTGACCCATCCCCAGCGTTCGGCCAGGTCGGCGTCATAGTCGGCGCTGGTCAGGATGGCCTCCAGGGCGCGGTCGCGGCCGATGGAGCGCGGGAGCCGCTCGGCGCCGCCTCCGCCGGGGACGAGGCCGAGGCCGACCTCGGGCTGGCCGAAGAACGCCTTCTCGCGGCTGGCGTAGCGCAGGTCGCAGGCGAGGGCCAGCTCGTTGCCGGCGCCGCGGGTACGGCCTCGGATGGCCGCGATGCTGACGAACGGAGCCTTGCTCAGCCGCAGGACCATGTCGGTCCACAGCGGGTTGTCGTCCTCGTGCTCGGGCACGGGAAGGTCGGCGGCCGCGGCGGCGTCGAAGTGGTTGATGAAGAAGTCGGGAAGTTCGCTGGCGAAGACGACGACCTGGATGTCCGGGTCGTTCTCCAGCTCCGAGACGATCTTGTGCAGCGTCACGATGGACTCAGGAATCACCAGGTTCACGGGGGGATTCGAGAACGTGATCCTCGCGATCCGCGGGGTCGTCCGCTCCAGGCGGATCGTGCTGGGCTGGCTCATGGCCTGGTTTCCATTTCATAGGGGCTCGGGCTTGCATGACCGTGATCGCGTCCGGCGACCACGGAACTGTTGCGCCTGGTGGGGTGCGGGTGTCGCCGACTTGTCCGTCGGAGCGGCGTCGGCTGGGCCGGCCCCGCCTGCACCTGTGCGGCATGGTGTGGGCTGTGTTCGTTCGAGCTGATGGCGAGCCATCGCTTGGTTCCCATCATTTACCTTACGGCCATAATGCAATAGGCCGGGAAACGCTCAGCAGGCAAGACCCGACACACGGGGCGAGCCACCGGCCAGCCGTTTTCGCCTGGATGGCCGACCGGCGAACCGAGCCGTCGAGACCGTCCGGCGGCGCACGAGAAAGAAGGCCAGGCGGGCAGAAGAGCTCCTCGCTTTTGAACGAGGCCGCCGCCGAGGTCTTAGCGGATGGAGGGGAGGGTGGCGGTGACGATCAGGTTGTCGAGCGCGGTGATGACTCCGGCCGTGCCGGTCATGACCGCGGCCCCGACGGCACTGCCTCCCGAACCGGTTGCTTGTGATGCCGTGTCAGGACGTCCCCTTGGCGGACGCGCCTGGCGATTGGCCGGCGAGGGCGGGCCCTCCTCAGGGGAGCTGCGGGTAGAGCGCCGAGACACCCCCGGACAGTGCCGCCTGCGCCTGGCGGGCCGCGTTGTCGGCGAGGATCTCGTAGGCGCCGGCGGCGATGCCGTCCACAGCGATGCGCGCGATGTCGGCCGGGTCGGACTTGGCCGCGTCGACGGTTCGGACCATGTCGGTGTCCATGTAGCCGACGTGCAGACCGGCCACGCGGATGCCCTGGTCGGCCAGTTGCACGCGCAGGGTGTTGGTAAGTGACCACTCCGCGGATTTGGCGGCGCAGTAGGCGCCGAACTCCGGGAAGCTGACCCAGGACAGGCCGGACAGGACGTTCAGCATGGCCCCGCCACCGTTGGCCGCGATCTGGGGTGCGAAGGCGCGGGCCACCGTCAGGGTGCCGAGGTAGTGGGTGTTCATCTCCAGGCGGATGTCGTCCAGGTCGGCGGTGAGCAAGTCGGCGCCGGTGGAAGATCCCGCGTTGTTGACCAGGATGGTCACATCGCCGGTGGCCGCGGCGGCGGCCGCGACGGAGGCGGGGTCGGTGATGTCGAGCGCGATCGGCTTGGCGCCGGGCAGGTCGACCTGGTCGGGGTTGCGGGCGCCGGCGTAGACGGTTGCGCCGCGGCTGAGCAGTTCGGCGGCGAGGGCCCGGCCGAAGCCCCGGTTCGCTCCGGTGACAAGGGCGGTGCTGGCGGAGAGGTCCATGAAGGTTCCCGATGAAGTGGAGAGGAGATGACCAGAGCACTGAGGGCGTGACCCGACGCGGCCCCAGTCCATTAAATTACGATCGTAAGAGTAAGCAGGTCGAGTCAGTGATCGCAACCGATCCGCCTGGTGAATGACGCTGAGCCGGGCCTCTTGCCGGAACACTGTCAAGGAGCTGATCGATGCGGGCAAGGCCAAGCACTTCGGCCTGAGCGAGACCGGCCCGCAGACCATCCGCGGGGCGCAGGTGGTGCGGCCGGCCTCCGTCCTTCAGGCTGGTACTCCTGTTCGAGCGGGACGTCGAGCAGCTCTTCCGGTCCTCGACGAACTGGGCGTCGGCTTCGTCGCCTACTCATCTCTCGGCCGCGGCTTCATCACCGGCACCGCCACACCCGCCGGCGAACGCGACGTAGCCGACATGCGCAACAGTTCTTCAGATCCGTACGGCCGCAGACGGTGTGCATTCCTGCCGTCTCGAAGAAAGTGAACGGACGCATCTCCAGGCACGTCTGACCGGCGATTCCCGTCGCACGCCGCGCCAACTCTTTGCACCAGCAGGCGAGCAGCCTTCGCACGGGCCGCAGAAGGGACAGTTCGGTCGAGCCCGTAGGGCGAAGGGTTCCCCTGCACACCGAGGCATTGCCGGCGCCGGTCTCCGTGGCGTGAGCCGCCCCCACTCATGTGGCAAAGGCGCTCAGGGGCGCAGCCTGGGAGGCCCGTTGGCACGCAGGGACATGTCGCACACATCTCACAGGCTGTTGACAGGCCATCACAGAGTCCGTGATTCTCCTGATCACAACACGGCGCATCACCACAACAGCGGCTTGCAGCTACCTGCACCCTTCCGCGAGGTCCGGCTGGAACCTCACGGTCCGTGCCTAGCTCGTCGTCCGCGTTGATCCGCCAAGCCCCCGACGCAGCACCCTGTGCATCGAGTGGCAGCAGATGCGAACAGCCCCATGTGCTGTGTGCCGTGCTCCCCCGGGCGCCACACCCGTTGGCCCTTGCCCACCATCGCCATCCCGTGACCGGCCGGACCCGCCTGCCGGCACCGGCCGCTGCGCGCCGCGCCGTCACCCACCCTCAATGCCCGGAGGTTCCGTGCACTCGCCTTTCTCCCCGCCCCCCTGGCCGCCCGTCGGCCCCGCTCCCGTCGCACCATGCCGGACCGTCAGCTCGACCCCATAGGTTCGGACGCGAGACGCCCCGTGATCATGGCCTTCCTCATCTTCATCGGAGGGTTCCTGTTGTGGATCTTCACTCTCGCCACGGCGGAGGGGGAGAACCCGTTCTATGAACCCCGAACACCACAGCTCGCTTGACGAAGGACATAGAGGCACCCCCCGCATGGATGAACGGCCACCGGTTCGGCCCGCACGGTTTCACTCGCCGTCGGGCACCATCGAGACCACGACCTTGCCGGCCTTGGTGCGGCCCTGTTCGACGTACGCCATCGCCTCGAGCGTCTGGTCGAAGGGGAAGGTGCTGTCGATGACCGGGCGGAGCTTCCCGCTGTCGTAGAGGGCGCCGAGTTTGCGCAGCTGGGAGCCGTTGGCCTGCATGAAGAGGAACTCGTAGCGCACGCCCAGCGCCCTGGCCCGCTTGCGGATCTTGCGGCTGAGGGTGTTCATGACCAGGCCCAGGACGGAGGGTGCGCCGAGTTGCTTGGCGAAACCGGCGTCGGGCGGGCCGACGACACTGATGGCCAGGCCGCCGGGCTTCAGTACGGTCAGTGACTTCTCGAGGTTCGCCCCGCCCAGGGAGTCCAGCACCAGGTCGTAGCCCGAGAGCACCTTGGAGAAGTCTTCCTTGGTGTAGTCGACGACGACGTCGGCGCCGAGGCTCCTGACCAACTCCTCGGACCTGGTGTTCGCGGTCGTCGCCACCGTGGCGCCGAGGTGCTTGGCAAGCTGGATGACCGTCGACCCGAGGCCGCCGGCTCCGGCGTGGACGAGCACTTTCTGCCCCGGCTTCACGTGCGCGCGCTCGACGAGGATCTGCCAGGCGGTCAGGGCCACCAGCGGCACCGCGGCCGCCTCCTCCAGGGAGAGTGAGGCCGGCTTGGGGGCGACATCGTCCGCGTCGATCGCGATGAACTCCGCGAAGCCCCCGACCCGCAGGTCGCGCGGGCGGGCGTAGACCTCGTCGCCGACCTTGAAGCCGTGTACGGCGGAGCCGACCTGTGTCACGACGCCGGCCACGTCGTGGCCGAGCACGAACGGGCGCTTGTACTTCAGGATCTGCTTGAACTCCCCGTTGCGGACCATCTTGTCCAGCGGGTTGATGCCGGCGGCGCTCACTCTGACCAGAACGTCGCGGGCTCCGACGGTGGGCTCGGGCACGTCGGCGGCGCGGGCGCCGTCCTTGCCGTACTTCTCGACGACGAATGCCTTCATGGCGGCCGCCTTTCTGCGTGGGTGTCTCGGTGGTCGGTGTGATTCTTGGGACGGTCCCCTGTGCGCCTGCTTCTCGTCTGCGGCCGGGTTGACGTGCCGACCATGACGGTACTAGCTGAGTATAGAAAAGTAAACTCAGAGGAGGTTAGAATCCCCCCTATGGACGCAACGACCGAAGCCCTGCAGGACGACGCCGGCACGTTTCCCCATCTCGACCGGGACACGTCGAACTGCTCGATCGCCCGCACCCTTGAGGTCGTGGGCGAGAAGTGGACGATCCTGATCCTGCGCGAGGTCTGGTACGGCTCGTCCCGTTTCAGCGAGTTCGAACGCGTCCTCGGCTGTCCTCGCAACCTCCTCGCGGCGCGACTCAAGATGCTCGTGGAGGAAGGGATCCTGGCCACCGAGACCTACAAGGAGCCGGGCTCGCGGAGTCGGCCGAAGTACGTGATCACACCCAAGGGTGCGGATCTGGTCCCGGCCGTGATGGGGCTCCTGCAGTGGGGGGACCGCTACCGCGCCGACCCGGAGGGCCCGGCCATGCTGTCCCGGCACCGTGGATGCGGCGCGCACGTCGACGCCCAGATCCGCTGCGACCAGGGCCACGCCGTACAGCCGGAAGACATCGAGAGCATCCCCGGCCCCGCTTTTCGCCTGAGGCCCGCCGAGTGAACTGAGCGCGGTGGCGCCGGGAGCTCGCGACGGGCTCGGTCCGACCAGGTGCGCTCGCGCTCGCCCGGGCCGGCCCGGGTCCGCGTTCTGGCGGTCGCCGCCGGGACGCCCTGGACCACCAGTGGCGATTGCGGAAGCGTCGGTCGCCGGACGTGGGCCAGGCGGCGCCGAGAATCAAACAACGCCCGTTCCCGCCCCCGCCGAGCACGGCCCTGAAGCGGTCACGCACCCACCACCTCTCCAGGCAGGTCACGCCACAGGCGCAGGCAATGCCCGCACAATTAGCGCGGCAATCACGGCGGCGCGGGCGGCGGGCACGGTCAGAACCCTGCGCCCCGGCTCGACCGTCGTCATCCTGAGCTGCGCCTCCAGCGCCAACACGACTGCGATCGCGCAGACCGAGTAGCGCAGCCGCGAGCGGGGTGTCGCGAACGCCTTGCGCACCGGGGCGCGGATCGTCGCCGCCCGAGAGGGGGAGTTCCGCCCACGCCCCGAAGCGGAGCGGGATCAGGCCGGATCGACGAAGATGTCGAGGGCGAGATCCCCCTCGAAGCCGGCAGGGCTGTACTCGGAGAGGTCGGCGACGCCTTCGTCCGACAGGACCTCGTCGTCGATGAGCAGGTTGCCGGTGCACTTGCGCGCGTCACGCGTGAGGACGGCGTACGCGGCGTCAGCCATGATCTGCGGACTACGGGCCTGCCCGGCGCCGCCGACCACGTTGCGTACGGCGGCCGTGTCGATCAGCGTTCGCGGCCACAGCGAGTTGGCGGCGATGCCGTCGGCGGCGAGCTCCTCGGCGAGCCCGATGGTGCACAGACTCATCCCGTACTTCGACAGCGTGTAGCCGAGATGCCTGCCCACCCAGTGCGGCGCGAGGTTCAACGGCGGCGAGAGGGTGAGGATGTGCGGGTTGTCCGCTTCCCGCAGGTGCGGGATCGCGGCCTTGCTCAGCAGGAACGTGCCGCGCGTGTTGATGTTCTGCATCAGGTCGTACCGCTTCATCTCCAGCTGCTCCGTCGACGACAGGTTGATCGCGCTGGCGTTGTTCACCACGATGTCGATGCCGCCGAAGGCAGTGACCGCGGCGTTGACGGCGGTGCGTACGTCGTCCTCGTTGCGGACGTCACCGACGACGGCCAGCCCCTTGCCGCCCGCGCGCTCGATCTCCTCGACCGCGGTGTGAACCGTGCCTTCGAGCTTCGGGTGCGGTACGGCGGTCTTGGCGAGCATCACCACGTTCGCACCGTCGCGGGCCGCGCGCAGGGCGATGGCGAGTCCGATGCCGCGGCTGCCTCCCGACATCAGGACGGTCTTGCCGGCCAGCGTCCGTGTCATGGTCGAACCTCCACAATCGATTGGTCAACTAATCATATGCGATGCGAATGATACGGTCCGCGCATGACTTCCACTCCCGCACGCCAGAGCGACCGGCTCTACCACGAGCTCCTCGCCCCCAAAGAGACCCAGTCCGTACGCGCCGCCGTGCGCCGGATCGCGGAGCAAGAAGTGGCTCCGCACGCCGCAGCGATCGCGAACGGCGACGAGCGCACCGACGGCTTCCCCCGGCAGGTGTTCGACGCGCTCGCATCGGCGGGGGTCTTCCGGATCCCCTTCCCCGGCGAGGTCGGCGGCGACGGTCTGACCCACCCGGCGACTGCCACCGCCGCGGCGATCGAGGAACTGGCCTACTACTCCAGCAGCGTCGCGGCCGTCTTCGACGTGCACTGCATCCTGGCGGGCAACGCACTGCGGCAGGGCACCGAGGAGCAGCAGCAGCGCTGGCTGCCCAAGGTCGCGGAGGGTTCCGTGGTCGGCGCGTTCGCCACCACCGAGCCGGACGCCTCCAGCGACCTGTCTCCGCAGGCCGTTCGAACCGAGGCCGTACGCACCGAGACCGGATGGGTGCTGAACGGCCACAAGCGGTGGATCTCCAACTCGCCCGTGGCCGCGTTCGTGGTGGTTCTCGCCCGCACCGGCGAGCGGCTGAGCATGTTCATCGTCGACACAGCACTTCCGGGCGTTCACGTCGGCCTCGCCGACCGCAAGATGGGCAACCGCGGCCAGCTCACCGCGGACATCCGCTTCTCGGACGTACACCTGTCCGACGACGACCTCCTCGGCGGCACCGAGGGACACGGACTGCGCCATGCACTGACCACCCTCACCTACGGCCGGATCGGCATCGCGGCCGTCGGGGTCGGCATGGCACAGGCCGCCTTCGATCACACCGTGGCCCACCTGTCGACGCGCCACGCCTTCGGCAAGCCGGTGGCCGCCAACCAGCACTGGCAGTTCCTGCTCGCCGAGCGGGCCACCGAGATCGACAACGCCCGCACCCTCGTCACCAAGGCGGCCCTTCGCTTGGACGCTGGCAACCCGTCCCCGGAACCCGAGGCCGCGATGGCGAAGTACTACGCCACCAAGCTGTCGGTGGACATGGCACGCGACGCCGTCCAGGCTTTCGGAGGCCTCGGCTTCGCCCGCGAACTGGGTGCCGACGGCAGCCCCGGCCCCGTCGAGGCGATCTACCGGGACAGCAAGATCGGCGAGATATACGAGGGCACCAACGAGATCCAGAAGTGGGTCATCGCCCGGCAGATCTTCGGCCGGACCGTCGTCGGCTGACGGCCCCGCCGCGTTCCCTGCCCTGCGAGCCCCTCTCCTGCGCACCGAGATCGCCGCCCGGACCGGCCGCCTCCGGCGTTCTCGTACGATGGACCCAGACGATACGCAGGGCTAACCATAGGCGGGATAAACGATGTCCGAGGCTCCGCTGGTACCGGGGACAGTGGCTGAACACACCATCTGCCTGCTGGTCAAACTCGGGCAGGTGGCTTTCAGGATCGCCGAAGACGGCATCAGCGGTACCGGCCTGCGAGTGCGCCACTACAGCGTCTTGCAGGCCCTGGCCGACAACGGGGCCATGCCGCAGCTGGCGCTCGGCTCGTTCCTGCGCATCGACCCGGCAACGATGGTGACGAGTCTCGACGACCTTGAGCGGGCCGGATACGCCGAGCGGACACGCGATCCGCAGGACCGACGCCGCTACGCCGTCAACATCACGGACGACGGGCGCAAGGTCCTGGCCGACCTCAACCGCACACTCGTCGGCCTCGACACCGAAATCCTCCCCGACCTCGGCACCACTGAGCGGCACTCGCTACACGCCCTGCTGAGCAGCCTTGCCGAGAGTCCCGCTCTCACCGCCATGTTCGACGCCGTCCGCGAGCAGAGCGGCGCGAAAAGGGCTTGACGTGCTCCCTGACCCAGGCCGTGTCTGATAACTGATCTTATGGTTGGTCGGGGTGAGTTGCCGGATGCGGCGTGGGAGCGGATGGCTCCGCTGCTGCCGGTTGCGGATGGTCGTGGGCGGTCTTGGCGGGAACACCGGCAGGTCGTGAACGGCGTGTTGTGGCGGTTGCGGACAGGAGCGCCCCAGCAACACGGCCGGGTGCAGATACTCTTGCCCGGTCACAGCCTGGGCACCCGCGCAACCCCCTCGGCTTCGCCGACGCCCTGAGCCAGCACGGTCTGCCCGCCCGCGCAGCCCGGAACACCGCCATGATGGACGCCCTCGTAGACCTGCCGCCCATGGTCATCACCGACCTGCTCGGCATCCAGCCCAAGGCAGCCGAACCCTGGGCCACCCTCGCGGGCGGGAGCTGGTCCGAATACTTGGCAGCGCGGCAGTCCGCCCCGCCGGGCATGCCCGTCTGTGGCCCGAGGGGCCGATGGAACCGACCGTAGCGATCCTGCCGCTCTTCGACGAGGAGCCCTCCCAGCCAGTCGCCGACCGCCTGCGCGCAAAGCTGGAAGACATCGTCAGGCAGGACCACCTCCTGGCCCCGGCCGCCGACTCCGCTTCTGGGCCCGTATGGTCGCCCAGCGGCGCCTCAGCGCCACCGTCCAGGACCGCCCGGCGCCGGGAAGGCCATCATCGCCCGGCTCCTCACGGGCGGCCGCGACATGGCATTCGAGCCGGTGCCGGCCACCTTCCCGGCTCAGCAGAACCACCCCCGACCACCGATGGTAAGTGGATCGACTTGCCTTAAAGGTGGTGTGGGAGTTACCTTCCGATGGTGAGTCCATCGACTTACCTTACTTCTCGGCAAGGAACAGGGAACATGAATCGTCTTGCGGGCAAGCGCGCCCTCATCACCGGCGGCACCAGCGGGATCGGCCTGGAGACCGCACAGCGTTTTGTGGCGGAGGGAGCCGACGTGCTGGTCACGGGCGTCACCCCGGCCAGCATCGACAAGGCGCGGCAGATCCTCGGGGACAAGGTGCCCGTCGTGCAGGCCGACGCCCGCGATCTCGATGCGCAGCGCGCCCTGGCCAAGCAGGTGGGTGAGCACTTCGGAAAGCTGGACGTGGTGTTCCTGAACGCCGGTGTCTCGGACTGGCGGCCGTTCGAGGACCACACGGAGGACAGCTTCGACCGGCTCTTCGACATCAACGTCAAGAGCGTCTTCTTTCTCACGCAGGCCCTGGTGCCCGTGCTGGCCAACCCGTCCTCGGTCATCCTCAACGCGTCCAGCAGCGCGCACGGCGGCTACGGGAACTCGAACGCCTACGCCGCGACGAAGGCGGCTGTCGGCTCCCTGATGCGGTCGTGGAACGCGGACCTGCTCAAGTCGCACGGCATCCGGTTCAACGCGGTCAGCCCCGGCCCGGTGGACACCCCGCTGTACGCCAAGCTCGGGATCGAGGACCCCGCGGTGCAGGCGGCGGTCCTGGAGGGGATCAGCGCCGGCATCCCGCTGGGCCGCATGGGTCTGCCGGAGGAGGTCGCGGAAGCCGTCGTGTACCTGGCCTCCGACGCCTCCGCCTTCGCGGTGGGCCAGGACCTTATCCTGGACGGCGGCCAGACCGTCCTCTGACAGCGAGGACGCGGCCGGGAGACGGGCGAGGGGCGTGGGCATGGCGGTGGCGGAACGAGCGGAAACCGGTGGCGAAGCGAGCCAGGCCGGGTATCACGCGCAGATCAAAGCGGAGAACCGCGCCCGCATCATCCGCGCCGCCCGCGACCTCTTCCTCGCCCGGGGATACGACAAGACCTCCCTGGCCCAGATCGCCAAGGAGGCCCGCGTCTCCACCGGCACCCTCTTCAAGCGGTACCCCTCCAAGGCCGCGCTGTTCGCGGCCGTCACCTCCGAACAATGGCAGCTGGATGTGGAGTACGCCGCGCCGCCACCGCCCGGCGACCCCCGGTACGGTCTGGACCACATCGGCCGCGACTACGCCTGCCTGGTCGCGCGTCCGGGCACGGCGGCGCTGTGCCGCCTCATCATCACCGAGCTGCCCCAGATGCCGGAACTCGCCGACATCGTCGGCACCGGCTTCGCCATCGACCGGGGCCCCTTCTTCGACCGGCTCCGCGACTACCTGGAGGCCGAGGCACAGGCGGGCACACTCGACTTCCGTTCGGCCGACGGACAGCCGCTGTCGGCATCCGAAGTGGCCGAACAGTTCCTCGGCATGATCTGCAGCCAGTTCCTGTGGCCTCAACTCGTACGGACCGACTTCGTCCCGCCCAACCCCACCGACGCCGCGATCGTGGACGAAGCGGTCGCCCTCATGCTCAGCCGCTACGGCACCGGATCCTGAACTCCGGACCTCCGGTTCACGCCGCAAGGATTTCGACACGTCGCCCTACCGTCGGCAGCGCTCGCGGTCGTCCGTCCAGGAGGTGGGCAGATACAGCCGCCGGTCGATCAGCGTGCGTCCGCGGCCGGTGGCGTAGGCGAGGAACACACCGATCCGGCAGTTCTCGAAAGCCGCCGGCAGCACGCCTCCGCGAGAGCGTCACCCATGTCGAGCCCTCATAGCGCTACATGTTGATCATGTGGCCGGCGAGGCCGTGGACGGCTTCCTTGACCGCCTCGCCGAGGGTCGGGTGGGCGTGGACGTTGCGGGCGACCTCGTGGACCGTGAGGTCCCACTGCTGGGCCAGGGTCAGCTCGGGGAGGAGTTCGGTGGCGTCGGGGCCGATGAGGTGGCCGCCGAGGAGCTCGCCGTACTTGGCGTCGCTGATCAGCTTCACGAACCCGGTCGCATCGCCCAGGCCATGGGCCTTGGCATTCGCGGTGAACGGGAACTTGGCCACCTGGACGTCGAAGCCCTTCTCCCTGGCCTGTGCCTCGGTGTAGCCGAAGCTGGCGATCTGAGGCTGGCAGAAGGTGGACCGCGGGATCATCACGTAGTCCAGCTCCATGGTCTCCGCGTCCGCGATCGTCTCCGCGGCGACCACGCCCATGGCCTCGGCGGCGTGCGCGAGCATCAGCTTCGCGGTGACGTCACCAATGGCGTAGATGTGCGGGACGGAGGTGCGGCAGCGGCCGTCGACGTCGATCGCGCCCCGTTCGGTGACCCGCACTCCGGTGTTCTCCAGGCCGTAGCCGGTGACGTTCGGCGCGAAACCGATCGCCTGCAGGACCTTGTCGGCCTGAAGGACCTGCTGGGCGCCGTCCTTGCCGGTGACCGTGACACGGACCTGCGCGCCCGACTCGTCGATCGACTCGACGCGGGTCGAGGTGAGGACGTCGATGCCCGACTTCCGGTACTGCTTGGCGAGTTCGGCGGAGACCTCGGCGTCTTCCAGCGGGGCGATCCGGTCCAGGAACTCGACGATGGTGACCTTCACACCGTAGTTGTGCAGGATGTACGCGAACTCGACGCCGATGGCGCCGGCTCCCGCGATCACGATCGACTGCGGCAGGTCCTCGGCGAGGATCTGCTCCTCGAACGTCACGACACGCGAGGTGCGGCGGGTGCCGGGCAGCAGCTTGGGCGTCGCTCCGGTGGCGATGACGCAGTGGTCGAACCCGACGGTTCGGGTGTTGCCGTCGTAGTCCACGACCTGGAGCGTATGGGGGTCGAGGAACGTGCCGCGCCCACTGATCTCCGTGATCTTGTTCTTCTTCATCAGGTAGTGGACGCCCTTGACCCGGCCGTCCGCGACCTTCCGGCTGCGGCGGAACGCCTCGCCGTAGTCGAAGGAGACCTCGCCGTCGACCTTGATGCCGAAGGTCTTCGCCTCGCGCGTGAAGACGTGCGCGAGTTCGGCGTTGCGCAACAGGGCCTTGGTGGGGATGCAGCCGACGTTCAGACAGACGCCTCCCCAGTACTTCTCCTCGACGACCGCGACCCGCTTGCCCAGTTGTGCGGCCCTGATCGCGGCAACGTACCCGCCGGGGCCCGCGCCGAGTACGACGACGTCGAAGCGCTCACCCTGCTCGTCCATGGACGGCTTCCCTTTCCACTGGTGCGGCCGGCCCCCGCGAGGGGCGGACTCACTCCCGATCGAACCATCTGTTCACCAACCCGCCGGCGGCGGCATCCGCCACCGCCCGCCGCGCGGGGAACCGGTGGAGGCGGCCGTATGGTCCACCGTCTCGGCGGCTTCCCGAACGTCAGCTTCAGCGCCGCGGCGTGGTGATCTATGCCCGCTCAGCCGTCATCGACGGCGGCCCGACGCCCCGTCGACTTCGTGTACTCCGGCCTCGGCGGCACCGAGCCTGAGAGCGTCGAGGCCGAAGGCGGCGACCGGGCCGTGCGCACCGGGCTTGAGTACGGCATCCGGCTGAGCCGCGTGGGCGGCGCCCCACGCCAGGAGGGATCGCGTGCGCCAGTCCACATCCATGAGCCCGCAGCCCCTCTGTCGTCAAGAGCGCTCGAACGAGCGTCTGACCAGTAAAGTTGCGTAGGTAGACCCACTTGTCAAGGGTGACCTGCCGTGCAGGGCGCTGCCCGGTCAGCCCGTGAACCGGGCCCGCACATCCGGCCGTTCGGCCAGGTGCGGTGGGTAGCCGGGGCCCACCCGGGGGTGGGTGTTGTCCAGGGTCATGGGCTCGCCGCAGGCGGCGCACACCACCTCGGCATGCGTCTCCTGCCCGCACGCCTCGTGGCGCATCGTCACCGGCGGGCCCGCTTCGCCGGAGAGCCAGCGGTCCCCCCACCGGTTCATCACCAGCAGCACGCCATAGAAGTCGCGCCCCTTCTCGGTGAGCACGTAGTCATGGCGGACCGGCTCCGTCTGATAGGGCGGCTTCTCCAGCAGCCCCTCCTCCACCAGCCGGCGCAGCCGGTCCGTCAGCGTGTTGCGGGCGATCCCCAGCGACTCCTGGAACGCGTCGAACCGCCGGATCCCGCAGAACGCCTCACGCAGCACCAGCGGCGTCCACCAGTCCCGAGCAGGTCCATGGTGCGCGCGATCGAGCAGGGCCGCTGCGCAAAGGATGTCCGTCTCATGACGGCCGGCATAGGTTCGTCCAGTCGTGAGACCCAGCAGGTGAACCGAACGGCGACCGGTGCGCAGTCTCTTGTGCTCCGTCAATAACGAAGTTATGTTGCCGCCATGAAACGTGACTTGCTGGGCAAGAAGCTGGTTGTTACCGGAGCGGCACGCGGCATCGGTGAGAAGGTGGCCCGCCTGGCCGCCGCCCGAGGGGCCCGGGTGACCGTGATCGGCCTCGAAGCCGATCGGTTGCGCGCCCTCGCCGACGAGCTGGGTGCCGGCGCCGCCTGGCGTGAGGCCGATGTGCGCGACGGGGCTGCTCTACGGTCGGCGATCGACGAGGCCGCCGAGGTCATGGGCGGCGTCGACCTCGTGGTCGCCAACGCCGGCGTCGTGGCGTACGGGACGGTGCGGCAGACGGACGAGGCGTCGTTCGAGCGGGTTCTGGACATCAACCTCAACGGTGTCTTCCGCACCCTCAAGTACGCGACGCCCCATCTGGAGCGCAGCCGTGGCCATGTGCTGGTCGTGGCGTCCGCGCTGTCGTTCATGCCGCTGGCCGCGATGGCCTCCTACGGCGCGAGCAAGGCCGGGGCCGAGTTGCTCGCTCTGACCTACCGACAGGAAGTGGCCCACCTCAGAGTCACGGTCGGCGTGGTACACCCCTCCTGGATCGACACGGATCTCGTCCGGGGCGCCGAGGCGGACCTCCCCTCGTTCCAGGACCTGCGCACACGGCTGCCCTATCCGGGCAACGTCACCACGAGCGCAGACCGGGCGGCCGCAGCGATCGTCGACGGGCTCGTGCGCCGGCGCAGCCGCGTGTATGTCCCGCGTGCGGTCGTCGTGGCCAACTGGGCCAAGGCGGCGCTGAATTCACCGCCGGCGTGGCCCTGGGCGCGGCGCTTCGCGGCCCGGGCGGTGCCGTCCCTCGAACGGGAGGTCGCGGCGCTGGGGAGGCAGGACCAGGTCACGCCGGGCGCAGATGCCCCTGCCGCGGAGACCAGGTCGTCCTAGGTCCTGGGGCAGCACCCAACCGCCCGGCTTCTCAGCGGCCTTGGACGATCGAGTCGTACAGGCGCGCGCCGGCCTCGTGGGAGGCTTCGGCACGTTCGCGCTCGTCACCGAGTCCGACAGTGAAGTTCACACCCATCGGCACGAGGACCTGCGTCACGGCGTCGTCGAACTCGACGAAGTGTTCAGCCAGTTCGAGGGTGATGTAACCGTGCACGTAGCTCCACAGCTGGGCGGCGATGACTTCGGGTTCCTGCCGCTCGACCCTGCCGGAGCGCAGGAGCCGTTCGCACGCCGCGGTGACATGGGCGTGGGCTTCCCGAAAGGCCGGGGAATGCCCGCTCAGGCGGCGGTCCGTATCCGGCAGCGGCCGGTACGTCGCCCGAGTGGACAGTCCGAACATCAGGTCGTAGAGGTGAGGGTTCTCGCGGGCCTGCCGACGGCAGGTCAGGGCCATGGCGAAGAGATCCGCGATCGGGTCCTCCGTCACCGGTACCCGGGCGAACGCCGCGCCGAGTTCCTTGAACCCGTGATCGGCGACAGCGCTCATCAGCTCGGGGATCCCGCCGAAGTGGCTGTAGACCACCATCGTCGACAGTCCGCTCACTGAGGCCACCGTGCGCGCCTTCACAGCCGACGGACCCTGCTCGGCCAGCAGGCCGATGGCCGCCTGCACAAGTCGTTCCGGCGCGTCTTGGAGCCTCGCCCGCCCTGCCATGTTCCGTACGCCTCCACCGTTGACACACCAGAAATAACTTGGTTATGTAATCCTTCACGGCAATAGTACACATCGCATGTGACGTGCCGCCGTCGATACACGCGTCCGCCTTCGGACACGTCATCACGCGCTGGTCCAGTCTCCTGCCGCCCGTGCGGGCACAGCCTGTCGGGGCGAACCCGACCTCATCGCTGCGACACGCATCCGCGGCCGTTTCCACGCACTTTCCCACCCCATGAACTCAGCACGGGAGCAGAACTCATGCCATACAAAGACAAGGGCCGTCTCACGGTCGAAGATCGCGGCGCCGTTCTGATCGCGCGGGTCGACGGCGGCCCGCTCCAGGAGTTCGGCCTCGACATCGCCCAGCAGCTGGAGAAGCTGGTGGCCCGAGCCGACCGTGATCCGAACGTCCGTGCCGTCGTCTTCACCGGGGCACATCCCGAGCGGTTCGTCAGCCATGCCGCGGTCCGGTGGCTGCAGGAAGAGGGAGCCGCGAGTCCTACGGTCGGCCGGCGCGCTGCCTCAGCCGTCGTCCGCATGGCCAAGCACGTGGACCGGTCCCGCCCCCTCGGGTCCGTGATGCGCAGAACCCCGATGCGCGGGGCTCTGCAGCTGGAACGTCTGCACAGGACCTTCCTGCGGATGAACGCCAGCGGTGTGCTCTACGTCGCCGCCCTCAACGGTTCCGCTCTCGGCCTCGGCGCGGAGTTCGCCTGGGCGTGCGATCTACGGGTCATGGCCGAGGGGGAATTCTTCATCGGCCAGCCGGAGATCCTCCTCGGCATCATCCCGGGCGGTGGCGGCACCCAGCGGCTGACCCGCCTGATCGGCACCCACCGGTCCCTGGCCGCGATCCTCGAAGGCAAGCCGTTCACGCCCGCGGAGGCCCTCGCCAACGGGGCGGTGGACAAGGTCGTCGCGCAGGACAAGGTGGTCGCGCAGGCGGTCGAACTCGCCGAGCACTTCGGGAAGCGGTCGAAGGGGTCGGTCGCGGCGGCCAAGAGGTCGGTGTACTTCGGCGGCTCGATGTCACTGGAGGACGGTCTGCACGTCGAACGCGCCGAGTTCTTCGCCCAGATCATGTCAGAGGAAGGCCAGAGGCTGATGCTCGACTACCAGGCCACGACCGCCGCCACCGGCGAACTCCCGCTCTACACGCCGGGCACCTACGCACGAGCCCTCGCCTCGGGCAGCGTGCCGGGCGGTCGCTCCACGAGCGGGCGGTGAACCGACGATGACCACCCAGCAGTCCTTCACCCGTCACGACATCACGTTCCCTTCCGGCGACAGCAACTGCGCCGGCTGGCTCTACCTCCCCACGGGCGTCACGTCTGCGCCCGTCGTCATCCTCGGGCACGGCCTCGGCGCCGTCCGCGAGATGCGCCTGGACGCCTTCGCCGAGCGCTTCGCGCAGGCCGGCATCGCCGCGGTGGCCTTCACCTACCGGCACTTCGGCGACAGCGGCGGCCACCCTCGCCAACTCCTGTCGATCAAGCGTCAGCTCGCCGACTGGGACGCCGCCATCGCCTACGTCAAGGCCCGCACGGACGTCGACCGGGCCCGCATCGCCGTATGGGGCAGCTCGTTCGGCGGCGGCCATGCCATCACCGTCGCCTCCCGCCACCCCGAACTGCGCGCGGCGGTGTCGCAATGCCCCTTCACCGACGGTCTCGCCTCCGCGCTCGCGCTGGGCCCTGTCGCCTCACTCAAGGTCCTCCCCGTGGTCGCCCGCGACCTGGCGGCCAGAGGCCGCGGAAAGCCGCCCGTGATGGTTCCGATCGCCGCCACCCCCGGCTCGTCGGCCCTCATGAACGCCCCGGACGCCCTGCCCGGATACCAGGCGCTCCAGCCTCCGGGAACGACGTTCCGCAACGAGGTGGCGGCGCGGGTCATCCCGACCATCCTCACCTACCGGCCCGGGCGTGCGGCCAAGAAGATCGCCATGCCGATTCTCTTCTGCGTCAGCGACACCGACTCCGTCACGCCTCCCGCCCAGACCCTCCGCTACGCGCGCACCGCACCCAAGGGAGAGATCAAGAGGTACGACGCCGGCCACTTCGACTTCTACACCGGCGAGACCTTCGAAGTACTGGTGCGCGACCAGATCGAGTTCCTCACCCGCCAGCTGAAGCCGGCAGCCGCCGCGTCAGCTCCGTGACCGGACCGCATCACACCCAGACAGGTACGCCCTCGCCATGAATTTCGCATCTCTGCCCGACCGCCGCGCGTCCCTCGACCCCGACGGGGCCGCGGTCTCGGACGGCCGCCAGGCCCTCACCAACGTCCAGTTGCTGCGTCGCGTCCAGGCGGCCACACGTCACCTCCAGGATCTCGGGATCGGCCCCGGCGATGTCGTGGCTCTCAAGCTCACCAATCGCGTGGAGTTCGTGCTTCTGCTGTTCGCCGCCTGGCGGCTCGGCGCCACCATCACGCCGGTCAACCCGAGCATGACCGACATCGAAGTGGCCCGACAGGTCAAGGACTCCCGCGCACGCCTTCTGGTGAGCGAGGACGGCGAGGCCGCGGTGGCGGACGGGACTGCCGTGCTCGCCGTCGGCGAACTGCACGACGACGCAGCGGCGGAGCCGGATGAGGCCCCCCTCCCGGACCCGTCCGCGCTGGCCCTGCTCATCTACACCAGCGGCACGACCGGGGTTCCCAAGGGGGTGATGCTCGATCACGCCAACATCGACGCCATGGCGGACATGGGGCGTCGGGCGCTGGAGGTCGGGCCGGCCGACCGGTGCCTGCTGATCCTGCCGCTCTTCCACGTCAACGGCATCGTGGTCAGCACTCTCGTACCGTTGCTGGCGGGCGCGAGCGTCACCATCGCCGACCGGTTCAATCCCCAGACGTTCTTCGACGTGGTCGAGCGCGAGCGCCCCACGTTCTTCAGCGCCGTGCCGACGATCTACAGCATGCTCGCGGCGCTCCCGGACCAGGTCCGCCCCGACACGTCGTCCCTGCGCTTCGGAGTCTGCGGCGCGGCACCCGCCTCCGCCGAGCTGCTGACCCGGTTCGAGGCCCGTTACGGGTTCCCGCTCGTCGAGGGGTACGGGCTGTCCGAGGGAACCTGCGGCTCCACCATCAATCCTGTCGCGGGCCCTCGACGCGCCGGAACCGTGGGACTGCCCTTCCCCGGCCAGGAGATCCGGGTCGTCGACGCCGACGGCAGCGAGGTGCCGCCGGGCGCGGACGGAGAGGTTGTCGTGCGGGGCCCCAACGTCATGCGGGGCTATCTCGGCCGCCCGGAGGAGACAGCCAAGGTCATCGTCGACGGCTGGCTGCACACCGGCGACGTGGGCCGACTCGACGCCGACGGATACCTGACCCTGGTCGGACGGTCGAAAGACATGATCATCCGGGGTGGGGAGAACATCTACCCCAAGGAGATCGAGGACGTCCTCGTCGGTGACCCGTCGGTGCTCGAAGCCGCCGTGATCGGCGTCCCCGACGAGAAATGGGGAGAGGTCGTCGTCGCCTACGTCCAGCCCCGACCGGGTTCGGCCGTCGATCCGTCGGCACTGCAGTTCCTCTGCGCGCGCAGCCTCACCGGCTTCAAGCGCCCGACCGCGTTCTTCGTGGTGGATGCCATCCCGAAGAACCCGGTCGGCAAGATCGACAAGGTCTCGCTGCGCGCTGCCCACGCCGAGGTCGCCGCGCGGTCCTGACCTCCACGGATGGCGCTTGGGGCTGTCTCCGGTGGCGGCCCTCGGCTCCGTGTCAGGGACCGAGTCCAGATCCGGGACCCCCAGCACTTCGCGAGCTTCGCCACTCGCCCGGCCTGCCGGGGACATCCGCGGAGTTGCTCACAAGGATGGCCCCGCCCTATCGGTGCGCTCGCTCCCGGGCCGCTCCTGCCGGAGCAGGCCGGCAAGGAGACACCATCAAGATTCCGGACCATACACGGACCAACTCCCGCCAGCTCTCTGCAAACCCCGCATTCGCGCAGGTCAGCGCCACGCGTGCGATGTACCACCAGCAGACGAAGAATCTTCTGGTGTCGTACTCGCCACGCAAACTCGGGTTCTTCTAAGGGCACACGAAAGGGTGCCTGACCTGGGAAGATCCCCTTCAGGCACCCTTGTGATTCGCTGTTTCAAGCAGTACGGCGAAATGAAGCCTTACTCCCGTTTCATCCCACCTGTGTCCCACCGTCGCCCACCTGGTCCGGAATATTTCCGGACCAGATCCCCGGTCACCCGGTCTCGCCAGGAGGAGACGAGGAGCCCTCCCAGCGATTCATCGACTCCTCGATCAGCTGATTCGCATGGTCTCGGGCCCCGGCCAGGAACTTCGCGTAGTAGCGAAAGAGGACCTGGATGCTTTGGCCCGCCCTGCGTGCACATTCGACAGGGTCCACGCCTGAGGCCAGCCAGAAGGAGATGCCGGCGTGGCGCAAGTCATACGGTCGCTTGGCGAGGTGCAGGGCGTGCTCGTCCAAGGTGAGCGCGGCTTCCCTGGCACGCCCCCAGGTGATGCAGTACGCCGAGGTCTCGATGTAGTTGCCAGCCTCGTTCTGGAAGATCCTGCCGTCGGCGGCGACACCGAAACGGTCGATGTGGTTGCGGAGCATCCGCACGAGTACCGGCGGGATAGGAACCGAGCGGGTCGCCTTGGCCGCGCGTCGTTTCAGGGAGTGGGTCTCGTGGACCGCTCCGTCGTCCGTCCACTCCTTGCCCGCAGTGACAATCCCACCCTTGAGATTGAGCAGCCCCCAGCCGGTCGAGGGCAGGCGACACCGGGACTTCCTTAGACGCCATTTCACTTGGTCAGTCTGCGGTGACATATGAGGGTTGCGGCGATGGCGGTGAAGGCGAGGAAGTGTTCCGGCTTGCGTTCGTAGCGGCGGTGCAGGCGTCGACAGCCGGACAGCCAGGACACGGTCCGCTCCACGACCCAGCGGTGTCGGCCCAGGCGCCGAGATGACTCGATGCCTTTGCGGGCCAGGCGATGCCGAATGCCACGGGAAGCGAGCCATCGGCGCAGGTGGCGGTAGTCATAGCCCTTGTCACCGTGCAGCTTCCGCCAGCACCTCGCGGTCCCCGCGCCGACGAGGTCCTCCGCCTTGCGGTCGGACCGGCGCCGGCGGCACCACCCGCTGAAACAACGTCCACAGCTCTTCCGGCGCCATCCGCTCGACAAGCGCAGCAGTCATCACCTCAGACTGCCGCAAGATCACGCCAACTGAAATGGCGCCTTAGTGATCAAGTACCAGCGCCCCCGGCGCGCCCCCGATAAGCAGCGGACGCAACGCGGCCTGGCCGCGTTCGATGAATCCGGCGATCTTGGCCGCGGATTCACGGCGGGCGCCGGACACTCAACGCAGCGATGTGCACAGCTACTTCACGCCCGACGACAGCGCTGCCACTGCCGTGGCGGTCACGGCAGCCTTCCGCATCCTGCACGCCAAGAACATTCGCGCCGCGGCCTGGGCCGCTGCGTGGCTGACCAACCGGGTGGCCGCCACCGGCCGCCCCCTCCATCCGGCCGGTGTCAGCGCCCTCGGCGGCACGCTCTCGCCCGGACTCGAAGCGGCGCTGCGCTCCAGCCGGGAGACGAAGCTGATGCCGGTCGCGCGCCTACGCCACCGCACCGCCCTCGCCTCCACCCGGCCCCCGGCCAATCAGGACGCCGGAGCACGCAGTCTGCCGACCGCTCTGTGGCCCGAGTGGGCCCTGCGCCTGGCGCCAACGGCACCCCAGCGGCAGACCCGCCGCGCAGCGCGCGGACGAACTCCTGAGCGTGGCCTGCCTGCTGGCCGGCAACACCACATCGATCCAAGGTGGAGTACGCCTGACCGGTACCACAGTCAGCAGCCACAACGTCTCCACCCTGCTTGCCGATCCGACACGCCGCGCCGACTGCGCCGACGTCCTGCACCCGCTGATCCTGCTCGCCGACCACCTCGACGCCCACGGCAGCCCCATCGACTACGCACACCGCCGTGCCCTGTTCACCGCCTGCTCACACTTCATCGACCCAGCGACCTGGCAGGATCTGCAGCGGCGACTGCGCTCGAACCACAGCCCCGATGCCGCGCACGCCCAGCGCTGGCTCTTCCACACCCTGACGGGCTCTCCCCCGCTTCTCGCGCACCCCGACATCGCGCCCGTCACCGGCGCCCGACGCCAGCAGTACCAGCGCTTTCGCTGGCGGATCCTGCCCGCCGAAGCGGAACTGCTCATGCGCACCGCCCACGCGCTCCTAGGCGAGCACGGCATCGACGAACCCGTCCGGTGGGCACCGCGCCTGGCCGCCCGCGCCCTTGCCCCACTTCGGCTCCCCGGGCCCGAGCCGGACAGCATCACCGCGGCTCAGCTCCATCAGGCCGTGCCCACCGGTGACTTCTCCATCGCCCAGCTCGCGCACACCTTGAAGACCACCACGGCGCATGTCATATATCTGCTGTCCCGGTACCCGGTCGACTGGAGCCCACCGCGGTTTCGCCGCACTCAGTACACCGCCACCCGCATCGGGCAATGGCGCACCTGGTACGAGCACGGCCACCTCTCGCTCCAGGACATCGCGGACCGGGAAGGAACCAGCCTCGCCACGGTCCGCCTGGCTCTGCTGAAGGCCGGCACTCAACTGCGCCCCGCCGGGTCATATCCGGGCCGCCCGAGGAGGAAGTGAGCGCTCCGCTACAGGCGCGGGGTGGGCGCGATCCCGGCATCCGCGGTGGTGACCATCACCGAGCACAGCGTGCCCCGCCGGGCTCAGGGCGTCGCCACGGACCCGGACGGCAACGTCTGGTTCACCCAGCCCCAGGACGTCCAGATCGGGAAGATCACCCCTGCCGGGGTGGTCACGGAGGACGACGTGCCGGCCGGGAACTCCACTCCGGTCGGGATTGCCGCCGGTGCGGACGGCAATCTGGGGTTCACCGAATACAACAGCCACAAGATAGGGAAGATCACCCCGGCCGGGGCCATCACCGAGTACCCGGTGCCCACCGCGGGCTCGCGCCTGGACCAGATCACCACCGGCCCCGACGGCAAGATGTGGTTCACCCACGTCAGCACCAACAAGATCAGCAAGGCCACCACCAGCGGTTTCGTCGACGAGGTCAGCGAGACAGTCCAGCTGGCCCGGACGTCGCGTCGTTTCTTCGATCCGCCCGACAGGGATCAGGCCGTCGAGGACGTCGACGACGAACTGGGACGGGGGGCACGGCCTCGAACTCGTCTCGTGAGTCGTCGTTCAGCACCGTGTGCGTATCAGGTGACGGATGGTCAGCGATGGCTGGGCCCGCCGGTCAGTCGATGCCTTCGATGATGCGGAAGTCACGCTCGAAGCCGTCGGGGAGGGCCACCAGCGCCTTCTGGTATGCCTCGCTCTCGTATGCCGCGACGGCCTGTTCGAAGCTGTCGAACTCGATCAGAACGACGCGTTGCGTGTTTCCGGCCTCGTGGGCGACGACTCGACCGCCACGGGACGGGATCCGGGACAGGACGCGCCCGCCCCCAGCCTGGACAGCCGGACCGGCCAGCTTGTCGTAGGCAGTCAGCCTCTCAGGGTTGGAAATGGCCGGGTAGACACTGACCCAGTAGCCCTTAGCCATGGAAACCTCCTGTGTTGGGCCGGACATGTCCGACTTCGAATTGACACTCAGATCGATCGATCCCGGCCCCGGGTACTGCGGTCAGCTGAATCGTCATATGCGCAGGTTAGGGCTTGATGTGCGGTCGAGGGAAAGACCGGTACGGGATAGACTCAGAACGGATCGTTATCAATCGGCAGGGAGGGCACGTGGCGCCGGATACGGTGAGCCTGCGGTACTTCCTGGTGCTGGCGCAGGAGTTGAACTTCACCCGCGCGGCCGCCCGGATCGGTATCGCACAGCCCGCACTCAGCGCCCGGATGCGCCGATTGGAGGCGGAACTCGGTACGGCCCTGCTGGTCCGCAACACGCGTAGCGTGGTATTGACCACGGCCGGCGCGGCTTTGGCGGAGTCCGCGCCGCCCGCGCTGGCGGCGCTGGACCGAGCATGGGACACCGCCCGGAGCGCGGCGGCCGGTGAACTGGGCACGCTGCGCATCGGATACAGCCTCAGCACCGGGGCCGAGACGGCACCGGCCCTGGTAGACAGGCTGATTCGCGGCAACAGCGGACTCGAGGTCGGCGCGGTCCCGATGGCGACACCGGAGATCTCCCCCGCGGTCGCCGACGGCCGCATCGATGCCGGGATCACCCGCGGTGAACAGCCGGGCCGTGGCGTGCGCCGGTTCCTGCTGCGGCGTGCGCGCATCGGGGTCCAACTGGCGCAGCACCATCCGCTGGCCGAACACCCGGAGATCGAGATCGCCGACGCGGCCGCGTTTCCGCTGCGACTCCCGGACCGTGCGGCCAACCCCGTGATCCACGATCAGCTGTCCGCACTGTTCCGAGACACCCGACCACACCCCCGATTCCACACGCCCGCAGTCTCTTTCGACATGTCTCAGCGCGACCTGCGCGACGGGGTCACCCTCGCCCCGGCCGGAGAAGCCGCGGCCACGGCACAACCGGCCGGTCTCACCTGGCGACCACTGCGAGGCGCGCCCAGCCTGACGACCCACCTGGTCCTCCCACGCGAGCAGTCACCGCTACACCGCCGCATCCGTGCCGTCGCCAAAACCCTGGCGCACGAGCTGCACTGGCTGCCGGACTGACGCGCAAGCGGTCAAGCGAGACGGGCGCCTGCGGTGGCGAGGCCGAAGACCCTGCGCCCGGCGGACTGCGCGGTGATGACGACGACGGCGGTCTTGCTGAATGTCCGACACGACCTCGCGACGCCGGCGGATCAGCATCCGATGATGGCCCCGGGTCCGGTCCGAGTCGTACACCGCGGCGACTTCCTCGCCCAGCCCGAGCTCTCGGCGGATACCGCGCCTTCGCCGACGCCGAACCGGACAAGCACGGGTAACCGGCGGGAACGCCCGCCGTCAACGGCGTCCATGACGTCGGTCAATGCTTAACGCCAACCACTGTTCCGTTGCTCCCCGAGGCCG
This sequence comes from Streptomyces sp. NPDC026538, assembly GCF_055567535.1. Taxonomy (NCBI): domain Bacteria; kingdom Bacillati; phylum Actinomycetota; class Actinomycetes; order Kitasatosporales; family Streptomycetaceae; genus Streptomyces; species Streptomyces sp. NPDC026538. The sequence continues at coordinate 15,349 of NZ_JBVHQG010000008.1, read as the reverse complement.
GAAATGGCCACGCTCCTGAGACAGAAGCATGGCCATCGGCGTGAGAATGAGCAGAGAGCGGCAGGCCACAGCGTCGGCATGTGACGCGCGTTCTGAGATCCCACAAGTCCGATCTAGGGTCCGCGACTTCGTTAGCAATGAAGGCGGTTGGTTAGCAGCGGATTAGCAAATCCGCGATCTCATTGACAATGGCTCGTTCAGTAGCGATCTCAGCCGGGCTCTTCCGTTCTTCTGTGAGTGGGGGCCGACGGCGCTTCGTACGGTTGCCAGCATGGCTGTGGGAAGGTCGGGCGGCGCCCGTCGTACGCGCAAGATTCCTACGGCGTCGATCCGGTACGAGGACGCGTCGGTACGTGAGGTGTCTGTCCGGCAGTTGCGGTTAGCTGACTTCGCGGAGTCGAAGCCGCATTCCCGTTGTGTCGTGACCGCCAAGGTCGCGGCGGAGCCGTCGGGCCGGGCGGCCCGCAGCAGCGTTCGCCGAAGCCATGTGGCATTCCCGAACGCCATCCGAGCAAGGTGCTGACCGGCAGCGGGGAGTAGTTCACTGGCCGGTTCACCAGGCCCGCCCCGGCTGGGGTGCTCTTCGAGCGGCAACACAAGTGTGACTCACCAGGCCCTCTCTCGCCTACGGCCACCACCTAGAAGATCGAGCGGTGTCGCGGTCGATGGTCTGCAGCGAGTGAGCCGCCAGTCCCGGGGAATCCTGCCGTCCCTGCCGCGGTGGCTTCGTGGACGGTGCGGTTCTACCGTGAGAGCAGCAGGTAGATCCTTGGAGCGGGTCATGATCGTCATCCTCGGACGCGAAGGCGCAGGGAGGCTCACCCCACGTGATCGCGCTCCCGCCCCAAACGGCGGTCCTGGGAGCAGACTGCACTTGTGCGGGCACCGATCCGCCCCCTGGTAGACCGCCCCCACGCGCAGATCGGTGGCCGGCCAGCGCCACGGATCTTTCTGCCACCGAACCCCAGCAGAGAACTCACCCAGGCAGGCCATCCATGAGTATCGCTAAGAAGATCGCGCACAAGGCCGAAGCGATGAAGGGCGGCGCCAAGAAGACGACCGGCCGCGCCACCGGCAGTCGGCGCCTGCAGGCCGAAGGCCGCGGAGACCAAGTCAAGGGCAATATCAAGCAGGCCGGAGCGAAGATCAGGGACGCCTTCAAGCACTGACCACTCCGCCCCGGGCCGGCGAACTACGGGTCGTTGGTTCGGTTGGGCCGTCCCGCCAGGGGTGGAAGCCGTACACAGTGGGGAGTTTTGGTGTCCGGCCGTGGGTGGGTGATCGTTTCCGCCACCGGGGAGATCACGCTTTCCGTCGACATTCCGGGTCCTCAAGCGGGTGCGCCGTGCATGCAGGTCGGGAGGAGGTGTTCACCATGGACTGGCTGACAAGGCTTCCTGGTATCGCACGGCTGATGCGTACTCACGTGTGGCGGGCGTACGAGCGGCTGGCCAAGACCCACTGGGCCCGGCTCGCCGCCGCCGTCACCTACATCAGTTTCGTCGCGCTCTTTCCGCTGATCACTGCGGGCGCGGCGATTGGCGCCAAGCTGCTGAGCAAGGACCAGCTCAGCAAGCTTGAAGACAAGATTGCCGGCCAGGCGCCGGGCCTTTCCCACCTGTTGAACCTGAAGGGCCTCGTCGCGCACGCCGGAACCGTCGGGCTCATTGCGGGCGCGCTGCTGCTCGTGATCGGCATCAACTGGGTCGGCGCCCTTCGCGGGTGCCTGCGTGCGGTCTGGGAGAAGGAGCAGGACCCGGGAAATCCGATCCTGCTCAGGATCAAGGACACCGGGGTGCTGGTCGGTCTCGGCGTGGTCGGGCTGGTCGCGATGGGCAGTTCGGTGTTCGCGAACAGCGCGGTCGGCTGGGCAGCCGACAAGGTCGGGATCGAGGGCGGGGCGGGACGGGTGCTGCTGTTCTTCGCCGGCTTGGCCATTGCCCTGCTTGTCGACTTCCTGCTCCTGGTCTACCTGCTCACCCGGCTGCCGCGGGTGCATCCCGGCCGACGTGCGGTCGTGGTCGCCGGTCTGATCGGTGCGGTCGGCTTCGAACTGCTCAAGCTGCTGCTGACCGGCTATTTCCAGGGCGTCGCAGGGAAGAGCATGTACGGCGCCTTCGCCGTCCCGGTCGCCGTCGTGCTGTGGATCAACCTCATGGCCAGGCTGCTGCTGTACTGCGCCGCCTGGACGGCGACGGGGACAGCAGCGCAGGCCAGCGAAGCAGACGCAGGTGAGGTGCCGGTTCCCGGGACCGGACCCGCAGTGACCGACGAACCCCAGCGGGCAGCGGAAGACGGCGGTCCACCAACAACACCGCCCAGGCCCTGACACCGAGCGGTCCCCGACCCGCCCCTTGCGGCGAGTGCCCACCGACGCCCACCGAAGGGCGAGCGGGGTGGGGCTCCCTGGCCAGCAGCGCGTTCCCGGCTCGCCCCAGACGAAGCGACCCACCGCCCACGAGAGTCTCAACCAGAGGAGAGGCCGATGTACGAGATGATCGCCGACCCTGCGACGACCGGTGCCGGGGTCATGTGGCACGTCAGGGCCAAGAGTGATGCCCGCGCCACACTGTGCGGACAGGAGGTCGCACGAACCGTGGGTGCCAGACCGGTCCTCGATGACACGCCGGCCGAACGCTACTGCTCGCCGTGTATGGCCGTCGTCCACGCAAGGATGCGGCCTGATGCACGCTGATCATGCGCACGCCCCCGGCAATCGGGCGTCCGGGCGTGAGCAGCTCCGGGCTCCGAGGTTCCCCTCTCATCCTCGCCGTTTCAGCGCACGTGCCACGCGTGGGAGCTCCTCGTGCAGCAGCCGGCCGACCAGGGCACCGCCGAATACGACGACGCCCACACCGACCAGCCAGGACTGGATGACCAGGACGGTTCCGACGGGGCCGTAGGTGACGGCGTTGGACGCGATCAGCGGCGAGTAGACGAGCCGGGAGAAGACCCTGAGACCGAGCAGACCGACCATGGTAGCCACCGCACCGGGCACCAGGGCGCGCCAGCGAACCCGCCCGCCCAGCAGCATGCGCTGCGACCACCAGAAGAACAGGACGGCGCTCAGCGATGCGACGAACCCACCGGCCAGGGATTCAGGCCGCAGCGTGGTGGTGGCGGAAGCGAAGAGGTAGCCGATGAGTACGCCGAGCCACACCACATGGCGCCACCTGGCCCACCAGCGGGCCGGGGGCAGATCCCAGACCTTCTCATAGCCGGACTGCACCGCTGCCCCGAAGGCCAGGCCGAAAGCGGCCAGGACGGCAATTCCGAACGCGGTCGTGGTCCGCAGAGCCTGACCGGGACGAATAAACAACTGCTCCACATGTTCCCTGGAGGTCGTCGACACGCCGAGTCCTTCCCCCAGCCACTGCGCGAATCCCCGCCCATGCTTTGGATCGGCCGAGGAGACAATGATCAGCAGCGGCACCAGCGTGAGGAAGCCCAGCGCCGCGAAGCCCAGCGAACGCTGCCCCAACCCCAGCTCGCTGCTCCGCCGCCATCCGCGTCCGACCGGTGAATGGCTGATCATGCGGCCCAGCCGTTCGAACAGAGAGGAACGGCCTGCGGCACCCGGGGTCTTCATCGGCATGCCTGTCGACTACCACGGTCGACCCCGGCGGCCCGCGAGGGCGCGACGCAGCTTCCCGAACGGCTCACGACGAGGCCATGACCCAGGAAGCCGACATTCGTGAGTGCGTAACCACCACGTCGTGGATTCTCAAGGGGGCCACAACATCGCCAAACGGCCCGTGATGATCCTGCTCTTCGCCGCGATCACAGCAAGACGTACGGCAGCATGGCCGCGATCATCATCTACCTGGTCTGGACGCGGGATCTCCACCATCGCCATCCTGCTCTGCCCGGAATTCTGTCAGTGGCACGCCGAACTCGAACACGCCCGGGCCATCGACAGCGGCCACCCGCCCGGGGAAAACCCCTACGTCGAGCCCCGCGGCGCCCGCAAACTCTGACACGCACCCCGGCTGGGGTGCCGGCCGCAGGGATGCGGGTACCCGGCTGCCGCCTCGCATCCGGCACACGGACGGACGAGGCCCATCGGCCGGGAAGGACACGCCGACAGCATGACCACGCATACCCCGCCCCGTCGCCCGCCTCCCCCCGCAGGCGGCAGTGATTTCGCCCGCCTGTCCAAGAAGATCGCCGAGGCCGGCCTGATGGACCGGCGCCCCGGCTACTACACCGTCCGCTCCATCGCCGTGGCCGTCGCCTATGCCGGTGTCTGGAGTGCGTTCGTCCTCATCGGCTCCGGCTGGTGGACTCTGGCGCTCGCCGCGTTCCTCGCCGTGATGTTCGGGCAGGTCGCTCTGCTCGCCCACGACGTCGCCCACCGCCAGGTCTTCCGCCGGCGCCGGCCCAGCGAGACGGCCGGCCGCATCGCCGGGGCCGCGATCGGGATGGGCTATGGATGGTGGCAGGACAAACACAGCCGCCACCACGCCAACCCCAACCACGAGGACCTCGACCCCGACATCGCCCCCGACCTGCTGGTGTGGTCCCAGGATCAGGCCCGCGCCGCGACCGGGCTGCCGAGGATCATCGGCCGCTGGCAGGCGTTCCTCTTCTTTCATGATGACGGCGTACAGGGCCTGGTCGATGCGGCGCCGCCGCTCCAGCAGGCTGGGGAAGAAGCTGCCGGTACGCAGTTTGGGGACGGCCAGGTCGAGGCGCCGGCCTGGGTGGTCAGCGTCTTGCCGCGGTGCCCGTTGCGGTAGGCGGTGCGGGCCTCGGTGTGCTCGTTCCACTCGGCGCCGATCCGGGCCACGGCCTCGGACTCGATCAACTCCTGCAGCATCCGCTCGGCCACGCTCCGCACGAGTTCGAGTCCGTCCGCCGAACGTAGTGACTCCAGCAGGCGGAGTAAGTCAGACTGGGACAAGGCCACCGCGCACCACCTGCGTTGAACTGCCCGTTCACCCACGGAGAGTTGCACGGTGGCTGCCTCATGCGCAGGGAGCAGAAGCCTCTCGCGGGTGTGCGCCCCGGGAGCAAGCCCGCGCACACCTCAACCTTGATCGGCTACACCACACAGCGGGACGCCATCCGGCGTTGTGGCGTGCGCCAGCCTCATGTGGGCAGGGGGCCAGCCAGTTGTCGCTTGGTCGGTCCATCCAGTCCGAAGTCCCATGTCGAGAGACTGAACGGCTGGACACGAGCATGAGACTCCACAAAAGCCGCAGTTCGGAGTCCCTTCGTAGGACGTGAGCCGCGAGACTCTACACGAAATGTAGGTTCTCAAAAACGGCGCCATATTCTCAGAGCTGACTGCATATCAGGGCCACATGCGGCGTCGTTCTGAGAATTGCAAACGCCTTCACCCGGGGCCTGGACCGGGACATCGACGCCGTGATCGCCGGGCTCACGCTTCCGTACAGCAACGGCCCCACTGAGGGCGTCAACACCAAGACCAAACGGAAGACCCTCTGGCGGACGAGCCGGCCCAGGCGGGAGCGGGTGACGTTGGTCGAGGGCTCGTCGGTGGGCAGGCCGAGGTGTTCGTGCAGATCACGGATGCGAAACACCTTCCTGGGGTGCTCGTCGAACGCGGTCACGATGCGCTGGTAGACGGTGGTGCTCTCCGCGGGGGCCGGTTCGTGGTCGGGCGGGGCGAGGCCGTCGATGACCTTGTGGGTGGTGGCCCGTTCGGCCAGGCGGGCCTCGGCCAGGGCGGTGGTGAACTGCTCCATCTATGCGCGCAGTTGGTCGGCGCGGGCGGCGGTCTGGTCGTGCTCGCCCTGCAGCAGTCTCAGAAGTTCGGACACGTTCACGCGGCCAGCTCCATCTCGTCCCGCCAGGCGGGGGCAGGGATGATAAGGCGGCAAGCATGCCGGCGGTGGCGGCCCACCTTGTCCAGCAGCACGATGCCGGCGGCATTGAGCCTGTTCCAACCTCAGGTTGCGGTGGCTGAGGGCTATGAACGGGTCTACCTCCGAGCGTCGTGAGGTAGCACCGGCGCCCGGCCCCTCCATATAGGACAGAACCTGACCTGGATCCCGCCTAACGTCGCGGCTGACAACCAACATTGGCGGAAGGGCCGTGATGTCTGAGCAGACAAACTCCGCGCCGGCGGGCTACACCACCGTTGCCCCCTGGGTCGTTACCGACGACACGGGGGCTTTCCTCGGCTTCGTCTCCCGGGCGTTCGGGGGTGAAGAGCTGGGGCGAGTGCCCACCGAGGATGGTTTGATCGGTCACGGCGAGATTCGAGTCGGCGATACCGTCGTGCTGGCCTTCGACCGGCACACGAACTGGCCCGCCATGCCAAGCCTGCTGCGCGTGTTCGTCACCGACGCTGACCAAGCCTTTTCACAAGCCGTCGCAGCTGGCAGCCATGTCGTCACGCCTTTGGCCTACGACGCCTTCGGACAGCGCGGAGGCCGTATCAAGGACCCGTTCGGCAACATCTGGTGGGTGATCAGCCGCGTCGAGGACGTCTCTGAAGAGGAGATGTGGAAGCGGCTACAGGACCCCGCGTACGCCGAAGTCATGCGCGTGGCTCAGGAGACACTCGACACCGAACTCAGCGGTCGAGACCAGGGACGCAGCAGTGCTCCTGTCAGGACAACCAACTGATCAGTGCCCAACTTGACTGAAACGATCGGCAGTTGGCGTGGGGGTGGTGTCCGGGAAGAGGTGAAGCTCCTGGTAGATGGGTTGTCGACCAAGATCAACCTATCTGCCCGGAGCTTCACGTGCTCGTCTACCCATCGGGGATCGATCTGTCCAGTGTGACCCTGCGCTACCTCTCCCGCTTGCTGACCACCCGACGCCTGGAGCGGGGCACACGGTGGCGTCGGCTCCCCGCAGATCGGCAGGCCCTGCTGGTCCTGGCCCACCTGCGGTGCGGACACATACGCCCAGCTCGCAGCCGAGTTCGGGGTCGGGATCGCCACCGTCTACCGCTACATAACTGAAGCGGTCGAGGTCTTGGCCGCCGTCGCACCGAACCTCGCAACAGCCGTGCGCACCGCCGCACACAAGGCGTTCGTGACTCTCGACGGCACCCTGCTGCCCATCGACCGGATCGCGGCCGACCGGCCCCACTACTCCGGGAAGCACAAGAAGCACGGCATGAACGTACAAGTCCCCGCCGATCCATTCGGACGGCTGCTGTGGGCCTCCGCCGCTCTGCCCGGATCGGTCCACGACGTCAAAGCCGCCCGCACCCACGGCGTCATCGCGGCACTGGCTGAGGCCGGCGTGAGCTGCTGGGCCGATAAGGGGTACCAGGGCGCTGGCGGCACCGTGCGCGCCCCCTACCGTGGCCGCAGGGACAAGCTCTCCGCGGGCCAGAAGGCCGTCAACGTCTCCCACGCGAAGATCCGAGCAGTGGGCGAGCAGGCAATGGCCACCCTGAAGTCGTGGCGGCTGCTGCGCAAGCTCCGCTGCAGCACCACCCGCATCACCGACCTGGTCAAGGCCGTCCTCGCCCTCTACCTGGCAACCTCAAGCTGAGATTGGAAAAGCCTCATTGTCGAGCTGGCGGTATTTCCCCTTCTCCGTGTCACGCTCTTCACGTTGCGAGGGAACCCGCCTTTTCTCCGACCACCATGACCGTCGGAGAAAAGCTGTGCCCCCTCGCGGCCTGTGGCGTCACAGCCGGCGCGCGCCGGGCGAGCGGATCATCAGACTGCTGCCCCCAGCGTCGTCATGCGAGGTGGTACTGGACAGGGCCGGCGACTTGGCCGTTGAGTTCCTTGGCTGCGCGGCGCGCCCAGTACGGGTTGCGCATCAGCTCGCGGCCCAGGAGAACCGCGTCCGCCTGGCCGGAGGCGATGATGTCCTGGGCCTGCCCCGGCTCCGTGATCAGGCCGACAGCGGCCACGGGCATCCCGGCCTTGTTACGGACCTTCTGAGCGAAGGGCACCTGGTAGTGGGGGCCGACCATAATCTTCGCGTCGGGAACGTTGCCGCCGGTGGAGACGTCCATGAGGTCAACGCCGCGGGCCTGGAGCTCCTTGGCGAAGCGCACGGTGTCTTCGGTGGTCCAGCCCTCCCGGTCATCCTCAGGGTTTTCCGTGAGCCAGTCCGTGGCGGAGATACGGAAGAAGACCGGCAGCTCCTCAGGCCACACTGCCCGAACAGCTTCGACGACTTCCAGGGCAAAGCGTGTCCGAGCCTCGAAGGATCCGCCGTACCCGTCGGTGCGGTGATTGCTGTAGGGAGCCAGGAACTGGTGGATCAGATAACCGTGTGCCCCATGCAGCTCGACGACTTCGAATCCGGCTGCCAGCGCGCGCCTGGCGGCGTCGGCGAACTCCTGGACGATCTCGCCAATGCGCTCAGCCGTGAGCTCTTTCGGAGTGGTGGACGCTTCGTCGAAGGCGATTGCGCTGGGGGCTACCGGCGTCCAACCGAAGGGCTCGTTCGGAGTGATCTGCCGGCCGCGGTCAACCCAAGTCCGTTCAGTCGACGCTTTGCGCCCGGCGTGGGCAAGTTGGATACCGGGCACGGTTCCTTGCGACTTGAGGAACTCGGTGATGCGCCGGAAGGCGGCCACCTGCGTGTCGTTCCAGATGCCGAGGTCGTATGGAGAGATGCGGCCTTCAGGGCTCACGGCCGTGGCCTCAGTGAGGATCAGACCGGTTCCACCGGTGGCCCGTGCCGCAAGGTGGGCGAAGTGCCAGTCAGTCGGGGCACCGACGGCCTCCCCCTCTGGCGCCGCGCTGTACTGGCACATCGCGGCCATCCATATGCGGTTGGGGATGGTCAGCGACCGCAGGGTGTAGCCGTCGAAAAGAGAGCTCAACTCGTACTCCTTGTATGCGGCCCGGAGGCCTGGGGTGAGGCACTGTGATCAGTCCGCATTGACTGCGTGGCGCCGGTGAGTGCGGGCTTGGCCTGCTCCGGCAGCGCCTGAGGGTGTACGGCTGGGGCAAGAACACTTGTATGGATGGCCGAGGCGAAGACGCAGTCGGGGTGCCTGCGTTGCTACGCCAGCGCTCGACATGGCCGCCCGCCCGCCACGTATCGGACGGGTGATGCTGGCGGAGACAGCGAACGCCGTCGCCTGCCAGCATGTCCTGCAGTGGGAGGGGGCGGCCATCGACGCGAACGTGGCGGAGCCGGGACTGGCTGTGGTGGAGACGAAGGTCGCCGGCGCGGAGACCGCGTGCACCCTCGAAGCGGCGCTCGCCGATGATCGGACGCAGCGAACACCGTCGCGGGAGCATGGGACACATGCGCAACTCGGAGTGCCTCACCTGCCGTGCAGGCAGGGAGCCTGCAATGCTCGCAACACTGCAGGCCGGAACCTGCCTCCTCGTCTCCTGACGACTGATCCACAACAATCACGCTGCGGACCAACGCTCAGCCGCAACCCCCGGGCAAGCGCCCGACCGTGGACTGCGGGTCTGCGTCGGGACGAGCGAGATACTGCGGCACATCGAGCGCTTTGGTCCAAGAGATGCGGCGCGCCGTGAAGATCTCCATGAGCGGCGGCTTGATGCTTTCAGGGTCGTCCATGCTGCCGAGCATCACGAAAACCTGGCCCGGGAACCCCGAGAGTTTGTCGGTGAAGACCCTGGCACCGCAATCGGCGCAGAAGTTGCGTTCAAGGGTGTTCCCGCTGTCGGCCACATAGGGGTAGGAACGCGGGCTGCCACTGAGAAGCTTGAAGTCGTCCTGGGCAACACTGAAGTAGCTCGCCATGACGCCGCCGGACGACCTCTGACAGTCCTTGCAGTAGCAGTTCGCGACGAACTCGGGCGCGTTACTGAACTCGTACGTAATGGCGCCGCACTCACAACGCCCAGTGAACTTTTCAGACATGCTTTGCTCCCTGAGTAATTACCGACGCGCCCTTGCGGCGCATCTCTATGCTCACCAGCCTGCATCCTCGTTTCGTTCTACGCCCCTCATTAATGGGCAGGAACCCCACAGATCAGGACGTCCTACGGACGCTTGCGGGCTGGGGATGCGTATTGTTTGCCCTAAAGGGCATCCCCGGAAGTGGTATGAGTTTTCCGGTCTTCGGTTTATTCCGAGCCAGAATGAGTCTCCGGGGGGCGAGGGCAGACGTTGCCCGATCTTCGAAATGTCGACGCTGGCGCTGAGCCGTCTGCTCCTGCAGTCCTCGCCGAGGGCGTCCTCGTTCCGGCGGGTCCCAGCCCTCTGCGCACGAATCAAAGGGCTGGCCGAGGCACTTTAATCCTGCACATGGACATTGCGTATGTAATGGAGGCGGGCACGCCCAGCCCCCTCGGGCTGGCCGTTTTCGAGTAGCGTCTAGCTGTCGCGTCCCGTATTCGCCGGTGCAGATAGCGCCACCGTCGAAGATGGCGTTGGCGGTCTTGCCTTTATGCGCTCCTATCTCGCCCGCGGTTCAGTATCCCCGCTCACAACAGGCGGCGAATCACCTCTGCTCGCTCGCGTTCCGTGGGGGGGGTCAGCGCCGCAGTTGGCGGACCCAGTCCTGCGGCACCCGGCCCGCCGGCCCCGGGGCCGGCTGTTCCTCGGGGTGGCTGCTGGGAGGTGCGAGCTCCAGCCCGATGTCCAGAACATCGTTGCGGGCGAAGTCCCAGAACCAGTCTTCTCCGGGTTCGAAGCTCTGGACGACGGGGTGCCCGGTGGCGCGGTAGTGGGCCGTGGCGTGCTGGGAGGGGGAACTGTCGCAGCAGCCGACGTGCCCGCATACGGCGCAGCGCCTGAGGTGGAACCACCAGCCGTTGGTGGCGTCGCAGTCGACACAGCCGGTGCCGCTCGGTGGTGTGGTGAGGTCAATCGTGGGGTGGCTGGTCATCGGGACTCCTCGAGGTCGGGTGTGCGGGCGGCGAGCGGGAGCAGGACCTGGAAGCGGGTGTCGCCTGGTGCGGACTCCACGCTGAGGTTGCCGTGGTGCTTGTTGACGACGATTCGCCAGGCGATGTCGAGTCCGAGTCCGGTGCCTTCCCCCACGGGCTTCGTGGTGAAGAAGGGGTCGAAGATCCTGTCGCGGATCTTGGCGTCGATGCCGGCGCCGGTGTCACGGATTTCGACCAGCAGTTGGTCTTGGAGGTGGGCGGTGCGGATGGTGAGTGTCCCTGTGTCCGTGGCGCTGCTCATGGCGGCGATCGCGTTGTCGATCAGGTTCGTCCAGACCTGGTTGAGCTCAGCGGCGTAGGCGGGGACTGCGGGCAGTGTGGTGTCGTAGATCTTGTCGACCGCGATGTGAGGTCCGATCCTGCTGGACAGCATCATCAGGGTGCTGTCCAGCAGCTCGTGTACGTCGACGGGGCGGTAAGGTGCTCGGTCCAGTTGCGCGTACTGCTTGGCTCCGTCCACGAGGTGGGAGATACGTGCCGTTGATTCCGCGATCTCGTTCATCAGCAGCTCGTTCTCGACGGTCTGGCTGAGCCATCTGATCGCTGTCGGCAAGGCGGGCTGGTCGACCCTCGCCGCGATGTGGTCCAGCCAGGCGTCGTCCAGGCCGGCTTGTACGAGGGTCGGCGCGATCTGCCAGCTGTGCTCGATGCCGTGGCCGTCGAGCCAGTCGGTGAGAGTGTCTTCGCAGTCCGCGGTCTCCAGTGGGCTGAGCTGTGGTGCCTTGCCGACCATGTCGGCTGTCTGCTGCTGGGCCTCGATCAGAGCGGCTAGCGTGGCCGTGGTGAACTTGCCGCCGACGAGCGCAGCGAGATCGTGGCGCATGGCCGCCACTCGCTCCCGCAGTGCGGCAACGGCTCGCGCGGCTGCGGCGGCAGGGTTGTTGAGTTCGTGGGTGAGCCCCGCTGACAGAGAGCCGAGGGCCAGGAGCCGTTCACGTTGTCCGATGGCCTGTTGGGTGTTCTTCACACCGAAGAAGATCCCCTCCAGTAGGTGAACGGCCATGGGAAACCATTCCTGCACGATGGTGGCGAAGGTGTCGGCGGGAAGCACGAAGAACCGGGTCGGCTCGGTGACACGCAGGGTGTTGTTGTATACCTGCGGCGTCCGATCGCCGAGGTACGCCTGCATGGCGCCGGCGTAGACACCTTGCTGTGAGGTGCGGTTGACCTCGACGTCGTCCTGGCCGACCTTTCGGTACATCACGACAGTGCCTTCGAGCAGCACGTAGAAGCAGGTGGCTGGCTGCCCTTCGGTGTAGAGGATGCCGGGTCGGGCGAGCTCGACGCGCCCGTCCTGGCAGAGGCGGTCCAGCTGCTCGGGGGCGAGCTTCTCGAAGAGGAAGAGCTGTTTGATCTCCTGGACGTAGCAGGGCAGCGGGCTGGTCATGACTGCTCCAGGTAGCGGTGGACCAGCATGACGGCCATGGCTCCCTCGCCTACGGCGGAGGCAACGCGTTTGGCGGACTCAGCCCGTGCGTCACCGGCGACGAACACGCCGGGGATGCTGGTCTCCAGGTGGTAGGGGGCTCGCTCCAGTTCCCAGGAATCAGGAGCGCTTCCGTCAGGGGCGAGATCGGGGCCTGCCAGGATGAAGCCGCGTGCGTCGCGCTGGACGGCATCCCCGAGCCAGCCGGTCAGCGGGGCGGCACCGATGAAGACGAACAGCCAGTGCGTTTCCACGGTTTCGCTCTGGCCGGTTTCGGTGTCGCGCAGGGTGAGTTGCTTGAGGTGGTCGGTGCCTTGTACGGAGTCGACGACTGTGTGACAGCGGACCTGGATGTTGCCTGTCTGCTCGATCTGCTGGATCAAGTAGTGCGACATCGACGCTGCCAGGGAGGGCCCTCGTACCAGGAGGGTGACCGATTTGGCGGTGTGTGACAGATGCATCGCGGCCTGTCCGGCCGAGTTGGCCCCGCCCACGATGTATACGTCGTGGCCTTCGCAGGATGCGGCTTCCGTCAGCGCCGAGCCGTAGTAGACCCCGCAGCCGGCCAGGGAGTCGGCGCCTTCGGCGGGGAGCTGGCGGTAGGACACGCCTGTGGCGAGGATGACGCTGCGGGCGCCGATCGCGGTGCCGTCGGAGAAGCGTATGACCCGGGCGGCCCCGCTGGTTTCCAGGCCGGTCACCTCCCGCGCTGTGAGGATCTCTGCGCCGAACTTGGCCGCCTGCCGCCTGGCCCGGTCGGTCAGCTGCGCTCCGGAGACGCCGTCGGGGAAGCCCAGGTAGTTCTCGATGCGTGAGCTCTGTCCGGCCTGTCCTCCGGTCGCGGACCGCTCGACCAGGACCGTGCGAAGTCCTTCCGAGGCGCCGTATACGGCGGCCCCGAGTCCGGCCGGGCCTCCGCCGATGACGACGAGGTCGTAGAAGTCGGTGGTCGGCTCGGTGGCCAGCCCGACCCAGGTCGCGAGGTCGGGTACGTCCGGCTCGATCAGCGGTGTGCCGTCGGAAGTGATCACGACGGGCAGTCGCGTCCCGTCCTGACCCGCGGCGGCCAGCAGTCGCTGCCCTTCGGGTTCGTCGGAGGAGTACCACCGGTAGGGCACCTGGTTGCGGGCCAGGAAGTCCCGTACCTGGGAGGAACGGGCGGACCAGCGGTGACCGATGATTTTGATGCTGGTCACGGTTCGGCGGTCGCTGGCACGCCAGCCCGCGAGCAGGTCGTCGAGGACTGGGTAGAACTTTTCCTCCGGTGGATCCCACGGCTTGAGCAGGTAGTGGTCCAGGTCCACCACGTTGATTGCGTCGATGGCTGCGTTGGTGTCCGCGTAGGCGGTGAGCAGGACACGGCGGGCGCTGGGAAAGATATCCATGGCTTGCTCGAGGAACTCGATGCCGTTCATGTCCGGCATGCGATGGTCGGCCAGGATGACGGCCACCTGGTCGCCGCGCAGCTTCAACTCGTTAAGTGCTTCAAGTGCGGTTGCGCCGGATTCCGCCCTCACGATTCGATGCGTGGCCCCGTAGCGTCGCCGCAGATCGCGGGCGATGGCTCGGGATACTCCCGGGTCATCGTCGACAGTCATGATGGCGGTCCGCGCCTTCTCGGTGTTTTCTGGCACGAGTTCCTCAAATCTTCGGGCACAGCACTTAAAGAGTTTCAGCAGCGGCACGCATCTTTTCGGTGATGCGTTCCGCAATCTCTGTCAGCCAGATTATTTGGCCAGGGGAAAGGTGGTCGAGGAAAAGTCGCCGGATTTCTTCGGCCTGGCGGGGTGTCGCTTCGACGATGGCTGATCGGCCTGCCCGGGTAGCCGCTACGAGAGCGGTTCGCCGGTCATCTGCATGCTCTTTTCGCGCGACCAGGCCGCGCTTCTCCATGCGACTCAACTGATGAGACAGGCGGCTCTTCTCCCACCCCAGACAGGCAATCAGCTCAGAGATGCGTATCCAGCCGTCCTCCGTGACGGTTTGCGTGAGCTCCGCCAGCACGGCACAATCGGCTTCGGAAAGCCCGAATTCGAGCTGAATAGGGCGTGCCGTTCTGCTGGCCAGGAGCGCACTCATGTGCAAAAGGCTGCGCCATGCCCGCATTTCGATTTCTGACAGCGGAGCCTGTCTATCATCCATGAGTCCACCATACGAGACGGCGGTTCCACACGGCCCCGCTGGTCGGAATTGTCAGGCTGCGCTTCCGCAAGGTCCGGAGTGGTCACAGAACGGCTGGTTGCTGGATTTTCCGCAGCCGCACAGCATGACCCTGCTTTCACGTCGAATTCCTGCAGCTGTTTCTATCTGCAGGTCGCCCCGAAGGTACAGAATCCCGCGCGCATGCCGTCGCAGCCGGGCGGGCTGCGAGGGTTCCTCGTCCCGGCCCGCGCGCAGGTGATATTGCAGAGCGCCGCTGGGGCACCGTTCCACCACCTCGGCGATGACCTCAGCTGGTGCAGCACTTACGTCGATCCAGGGCCGATGCTCGACGTCGAAGACAGCCGGGAGCCCTCGCAGGCACTCTGCCTGATGAAGGCAGATCCGCGCTTCGTAACTGACCGCGATGTCCGAGCCCTCGTAGCGCTTGGCGGCGTCCCTCAGCGTCGGGTCCGAACCCCCAGAAGGTGTCGTGGTCATCAGTCGCTGACTTTGCTTTTGCCAGAGTAGAGGAGAGCCTGGTAATCGGGATGACGGGCGATCCATCCCGCGTAGAAGGGGCACACCGGCAGGACAGCGAGACCGGCAGAGCGCGCTTCGTCCAGGGATGAACGGACGAGTGCCGCGCCGATACCCTGGCCCTCGTATCCGGGATTGACCTCGGTGTGCACGAAGGCGATGAGTCGCTCGGTACGTATGTACTCAGCGAAGCCTGCCACCACGCTTCCGATGCGCGCCTCGTAACGGTTGGCTGCTGTGTTGTCGACGATCTGCACGCTGGGCGTCTGCGCGTCGCTCATGCTGATCCTCCCGCTGCGTTGTAGTTCATGATGTTCGGTGGCTCGTGCCATGGAGGTGTTTTCCGTGGCGGCCGCCGGGGTGGGCGGCCGCCGTCGGGGTGGGTCAGGCGGTGGTGCCGAGGGCTTCCTTGAGGCTG
>NZ_JBVHQG010000007.1:0-606699 GCF_055567535.1 Streptomyces sp. NPDC026538 | reverse complement strand
CCTATCTGCATGAGCAGGGTGTGGCGAGGTTCGTGGAGGTCGGGCCGGACGCCGCGTTGACGGCCGTAGGACCGGACTGTCTGCCGGCCGACGCGCCTGCGGTGTTCGTGCCGTTGCTGCGTCGCGGGCAGCCCGAAGTCCGTTCGGTGGCTTCCGGGTTGGCCCGGTTCCATACGCATGGCGGTGGTGTCGACTGGGCGTCGTACCTGCCGGCCGCGGACCGGGTCGACCTGCCCACCTACGCCTTCCAGCACCGCCGCTACTGGCTGGACAGTGCCGAACCACCGCACCGGAACGGGTATCCGCTGCTGGACGCGACCGTGGAGTTCGCCGAGGAGGACGGCTTCCTGTTGTCCGGGCGGCTGGCCACCCGGGCACAACCCTGGCTGGGGGAGCACACCGTGCTCGGCGCGACCGTCGTGCCCGGCAGTGTGTTCGCCGAACTGGCCCTGCACGCCGCCACGGAGACCGGCGCCGGCGAGGTCGCCGAACTCACCCTCCAGGCGCCGTTGGTGCTGCCCGAGGACGGTGCGGTCGAGGTGCAGATGAGGGTCGGTGCGCGGGACGCGGCGGGAGAGCGGCCGCTGACCGTGCACGCCCGCCCGGCCGAGGACGGCACCCCGTGGACCTGCTACGCCCGTGCCGTACTCGGCCCGGTGTCGGCGGAGCCTCAGGGGGCGCCGGCTGCCTGGCCGCCGCCGGACGCCGTCGCGCTGGACGTCGGTTCGGCCTACGCCGAGTTCGCCGCCACCGGGCTGGAGTACGGCCCCGCGTTCCAGGGCCTGCGCGCGGCCTGGCGGAGCGGTGACGAGATCCTCGCCGAAATCGAGCTGCCCGATCTGACCGACACCGGCCGGTACGGGCTGCACCCGGCTCTGCTGGACGCATCGCTGCACGCCTTGCGCTACCTCCACGAGGACGAGGGCGACCGTACCTTGCTGCCGTTCGCCTGGAACGGGATCGCGCTGCGCCGCACCGGAGCGTCCGCGCTGCGGGTGCGGATCTCCCCGGTCGCCGCCGAGGCGGCCCGGATCGAACTGGCCGACGCGTCGGGCGCCCCGGTCGGGATCGTCGAGTCCCTCGCGGTCCGGCCGATCTCGGCCGAACAACTCGGCCACCATGAGTCGCTGTACGCCGAGGAGCTGGTGCCCGCCGCCCGGCTCGGCGGCCCGGCACCGACCGTGCTGGACTGCGCCGAGCTGGCCGAACTGCCCGACGGGGAACCGCCCGAGGTGGTGGTGCTCGCGGTCGGGACCGAGGCCGATCCGGTGGCCGCGGCCGGCTGGGCGCTGGGCGCGGTGCGTACCTGGCTGGCCGAGGACCGATTCGCCGGCACCCGGCTGGCGCTGCGGACCCGGAACGCCCGAACCGATCCGGCCGCCGCCGCGGTCTGGGGGCTGCTGCGGTCGGTGCAGCAGGAGCACCCGGACCGGTTCCTGCTGGCCGACTTCGAGGACGCCGACGGGACAGACCGCAGCGCGGCCACGCCGGGCACCGACGGCGGCGCGGCCACGGACGGCTCTTCGGCCACCGCGGGCACCGACGGCGCCGGGATTCCCGCTGCCGCGTGGAACGTGCCCGGCGGGCAGCTGGTGGTGCGCGACGGCACGGTGTTCGTGCCACGGCTCTCCCATGTCCCGCTGTCCAGGATCACCGACCGGGACGGCGCCGCGTGGGATCCGGGCGGCCCGGTCCTGATCACCGGGGGGCTGGGCGCACTCGGTGCGGACCTCGCCCGTCATCTGGCCGGCGACCGCGGAGTGCGTGAGCTGGTGCTCACCGGCCGTCGGGGCCCGGACACCCCGGGCGCGGCCGAACTGGCCGCCGAGCTCCGGGAACTGGGCGCGAAGGTGGCGGTGGTGGCGTGTGACGTGGCCGAGCGGGAGGCGGTGGCCGCGTTGCTGGCCGAGCATCCGGTGACGGCTGTGGTGCATGCCGCCGGGGTGGTGGACGACGGTCTGGTCACCGGGCTCACCGAGGAGCGGCTGCGGGCGGTGCTGGCGCCGAAGGTGCTGGGCGCGCGGTGGCTGGACGAGCTGACCCGCGACCGTGAGCTGACCGACTTCGTGCTGTTCTCCTCCGCCGCCGGGGTGCTCGGCGCCGCCGGGCAGAGCGCCTACTCGGCGGCCAACGCCGCACTGGACGCGCTGGCCAGGGCCAGGCACACCGCCGGGCTGCCGGCCACCTCACTGGCCTGGGGGCTGTGGGAGCAGCGCAGCGGGATCACCGGCGAACTGTCCGATGCCGACCTGGCTCGTATCGCCCGCGCCGGGCTGCGGCCGCTGACCACCGCCGAGGCGCTCGAACTGTTCGACCTCGCGCGAGCCGTCGACGAACCGGTACTCGCCCCGATGCGCCTGGACCGCACGGCCCTGCGGACAGGCGGCCCGGTCCCGGCGGTCCTGCGCGGCCTGGTCCGGGAGCCGTCCACCACGATCGCCGCAACGGCCGCCGACGCTCGCTCCGCACCCGCCGCCGCGCCGGCCACGTTGTCCGGACCCGACCGGGAGAAGGCGCTCCTGGAGCTGGTCCGCGCCGAAGCGGCCAGGGTGCTGGCCTACGACTCACCGGCCGCCGTGGCCGAGCACCGCACCTTCGCCGAACTCGGCGTCGACTCGCTGGCCGCCGTGGAACTGCGCAACCGGCTGTCCGGGACCACCGGCATCCGGCTGCCCGCCGCGGTGGTGTTCGAGTACGCCACCCCGGTCGCACTGGCCGCGCACCTGCACACCTCCATGCCCGCGGCCGACGGCGCAGCGACCGGCTCGCCGCTCGCCGGACTCGACCAGCTCGAAGAAGCACTGGCCGATGCCGATCCCGGCGCCGTGGACCAGGCGAGGCTGCGCATGCGGCTCACCGCGCTGCTCGCCAAGTACGGCGGCGAGGAGCAGTCCGGCGCCGCACCGGAGCACGACCTGTCGTCGGCCTCCGACGACGAACTGTTCGGCCTCGTCGACGGCCTCGGCGCCGACCAAGGGTGAGGAAGGGAACCGCGTGGCTAACGAGGACAAGCTCCGGGACTATCTCCGGCGTGCGCTGAGCGAGGCGCAGAGTGCGCAGCGCAGGCTCGCCGAGATCGAACAGGCCCGGCGCGAGCCCATCGCGATCGTCGGCATGGCCTGCCGCTACCCCGGTGGCGTCGGCACCCCCGAGCAACTGTGGGAGATGCTGGCCGCCGGGCGGGACGGGATCTCCGGGTTCCCCGCCGACCGCGGCTGGGACCTGGCCGGACTGCCGGTCGGGCTCGGCGGGTTCGTCGCCGACGCCGGCGACTTCGACCCCGGGTTCTTCGGGATCTCGCCGCGCGAGGCGCTCGCCATGGACCCGCAGCAGCGGCTGCTCCTGGAGACCTCCTGGGAGGCGTTCGAACGCGCCGGGATCGACCCGCTCGCCGCACGTGGCAGCCGCACCGGTGTCTTCGCCGGCGTGATGTACCACGACTACGCGACACTGATGGACAGCGTGCCCGAGGAACTGGAAGGTTTCATCGGCAACGGGAACGCCGCCAGCATCGCCACCGGCCGGGTCGCCTACACCTTCGGATTCGAAGGCCCCGCCGTCACCGTGGACACCGCCTGCTCCTCCTCCCTGGTCACCCTGCACCTGGCGGTGCAGTCGCTGCGCTCGGGAGAGACGACCCTTGCCCTGGCCGGCGGCGTGACCATCATGTCCACCCCGGGCACCTACGTGGAGTTCGAGCGGCTCGGCGGACTGGCCGGTGACGGCCGGTGCAAGGCGTTCTCCGCAGACGCCGACGGCACCGGCTGGTCCGAGGGCGTCGGCATGCTGCTGCTGGAGCGGCTTTCCGACGCACAGCGCAACAACCACCCGGTTCTCGCCGTCATCCGAGGCTCCGCCGTCAACCAGGACGGGGCGTCCAACGGGCTCACCGCCCCCAACGGCCAGGCACAGCGCCGGGTCATCGTCGAGGCGCTGACCAACGCGGCACTGTCCCCGGGGGACGTCGACGCGGTGGAGGCGCACGGCACCGGCACCTCGCTGGGCGACCCGGTGGAGGCACAGGCCCTGCACGGCGTCTACGGCGCCGATCGCGAGCGGCCGTTGTGGCTGGGGTCGGTGAAGTCGAACATCGGGCACACGCAGGCCGCCGCGGGTGTAGCCGGCGTGATCAAGGTGGTCGAGGCGATACGCCACGGGGTGCTGCCCCGCACCCTGCACGTCGACACCCCGACCCCGCACGTCGACTGGGCCGGCGGCCCGCTGGAACTCCTCGCTGAATCACGTCCCTGGCCGGAGACCGAGGTGCGGCGGGCGGCGGTGTCGGCGTTCGGGGTGAGCGGGACCAACGCGCACGTGATCATCGAGCAGGCGCCGGCCGGCGAGCCGACAGCTGTTCCGGAACCGGTGTTGCCGGTGCCGGTGCTGGTGTCCGGGCGGAGTGCTGAGGCGTTGCGGGGGCAGGCGGCTCGGTTGCGTGCGTACCTGCTCGCCGAGCCGGGCGTCGGTGTCGCGGAGGTGGCGCGTGCGGCGGCGCTGTCCCGGGCCGCTCTGGAGCATCGCGGTGCGGTGGTGGCCGCGGACCGAGAGGAACTGCTCGCCGGGCTCACGGAGTTGGCCGACGGGACCGTTTCCGGTGTTGCCGGACATGGGGGCGGCACCGGTTTCCTGTTCTCGGGGCAGGGGTCGCAGTGGTCGGGAATGGGTGGGGAGCTGGCTGAGAGGTATCCGGTGTTCGCGGAGTCCTTCGCGGATATTTGTGGGCGGCTGGGGTCGGTGTTGGGGTTGCCGGTGCGGGAGGTGGTTCTCGATGGCGGTGATCGGCTGGATGAGACGTTGTTCGCGCAGTGTGGGTTGTTCGCGGTCGAGGTCTCGTTGTTCCGGTTGTTGGAGTCGTTCGGTGTGGTGCCGGACTTTGTGGTGGGGCATTCGGTGGGTGAGGTGGCGGCTGCTCATGTGGCGGGGGTGTTGTCGCTGGATGATGCGGTCACTTTGGTGTGTGCGCGTGCCGGGTTGATGCAGGAGTTGCCGGCGGGTGGGGCGATGCTCGCGGTCAATGCCACGGAGGCGGAGGTCGCGGAGGTCCTGTCTGGCGAGGTCGGTATCGCGGCGGTCAACGGGGTTCGTTCTGTGGTGGTTTCCGGTGTCGAGTCGGCGGTGGCGGCGGTCGCGGACGTGGCGGGGGAGCGGGGCTGGCGGCATACGCGGCTGCGGGTGAGTCACGCGTTTCATTCGCCGTTGATGGAGCCGGTGTTGGAGCGGTTCCGTGAGGCGATCGCCGGTGTCACCTTCGCCGCTCCGGGTGTCCCCTTCGTGTCCACGGTGGATGTCGGTACGGCGCCGGTGGGCGTCGATTACTGGGTGCGCAATGTCCGCGACACGGTCCGGTTCGCCGATGCGGTTGCCTATCTGCATGAGCAGGGTGTGGCGAGGTTCGTGGAGGTCGGGCCGGACGCCGCGTTGACGGCCGTAGGACCGGACTGTCTGCCGGCCGACGCGACGGCGGTGTTCGTGCCGTTGCTGCGTCGCGGGCAGCCCGAAGTCCGTTCGGTGGCTTCCGGGTTGGCCCGGTTCCATACGCATGGCGGTGGTGTCGACTGGGCGTCGTACCTGCCGGCCGCGGACCGGGTCGACCTGCCCACCTACGCCTTCCAGCGCCGTCGCTACTGGCTGGAGTCGGCCCCCGGAGGCAACCTCGCCGCCTCGGGACTGCTCCCGGCCGGTAACCCGCTGCTCGGTGCGGCCACCGCGCTGGCCGGGTCGGACGCGTATCTGCTCACCGGCCGGCTCTCGGTGGTGTCCCAGCCCTGGCTGGCCGACCACCGTGTCAATGGTGCGATCGTGCTGGCCGGCGCGGCGTTCGTGGAGCTGGCGGTGCAGGCCGCCGACCGTGTCGGTTGCGACCGGGTCGAGGAACTCGTGCTGCGGGCACCGCTGGTGCTGACCGACACGGGTGCGGTCCGGCTGCAACTGACCGTCCGCGAGGCCCAGGACTCCGGCCGTCGCGCCGTGGAGATCTACTCTCTGGCCGAGGACGCGTCCGAGGACGAGCCGTGGACGCTGCACGCCACCGGGACCCTCGCCGTCGGCCCGCACGAACCCATCGGCGCCGAGGAGTACTGGCCGCCGACGGACGCCACCCCGGTGGCCGTGGACGCCGTCTACGCCGATCTCGCCGCTCGGGGCCTCGGCTACGGACCGGCGTTCCAGGGGCTGCGCGCGGCCTGGCGGCGCGGTGACGAGATCTTCGCCGACATCGCCCTGCCCGACGAACTCCGGGACCGGGCCCGGGGTTTCGGGCTTCATCCCGCGCTGCTGGACGCGGCCCTGCACGCGCTCGCGCTCACCGACGACACGGGCACCGCGCGGCTGCCGTTCTCCTGGTCCGGCGTCCGGCTGCACGCCGCCGGAGCGGCCGCCGTGCGGGCGCGGCTCGCACCCACCGGTGCGGGCGCCCTCGCGCTGGACCTGTTCGACGGCGCCGGAGCTCCGGTTGCCTCCGTAGAGTCGCTGGCTCTGCGAGCCGCCGCCGGAGAGGGGGCGAGCCGGGTGCCCCGGGACTCGCTGTTCCGGCTGGACTGGGACACCGTCCCGGCCCCCGCCGAACCGGCCGGCGGACGGTGGTCGGCGCTGGGGGCGCTGCCCGAGTCCCTGGCCGCCGACCTGCGGGCCACCGGGGTCGACCTCGGAGGTTACGGGGCCGCCGACCTCACCGTGCTGGCCGTCCCGGTGGGGGAGCCCGTCGAGGCGGTCACCGCCACCGTGCTGCGGCAGGTGCAGGACTGGCTGGCCGACAGCGCGGCGTCCGCCCGGCTGCTCGTGGTCACCACCGGCGCGGTAGCCACCGAACCCGCCGACGCCCCGGCCGATCCGGGAGGTGCGGCGGTGTGGGGGCTGCTGCGTGCCGCGCAGGCCGAACAGCCCGAGCGGATCGTGCTGGCCGATCTCGACGACACCGCCGGCTCCCGTCGCGCCCTGGCCGCCGTACCGGCCACCGGCCAGCCCCAACTCGCGCTGCGCGGCGGCCTGTTACACGCTCCCCGGCTGGTCAGGCCCGAACTGGTGCCGCCCGTGGAACCACACTGGCGGCTGGCCGTCACCCGCCCGGGCACCCTGGACGACCTCGCGCTGGTGCCCGCCCCGGCCGCGGCGGCCCCCCTGCGGCCGGGCCAGGTGCGTATCGCCGTGCGGGCCGCCGGGCTGAACTTCCGGGATGTGCTCATCGCTCTGGGCATGTACCCCGGTGAGGCGGCCCTCGGCGGCGAGGGCGCCGGCGTGGTCACCGAGGTCGCCGACGACGTCACCGACCTTGCCCCGGGCACTCGGGTCACCGGCCTCTTCGGCGACGCGTTCGCCCCGGTCGCGGTGGCCGAGCGGGCGGCCGTGGCCCCGATTCCTGACGGTTGGACGTTCGAGCAGGCCGCCGCCATGCCGATCGCACACCTCACCGCCCGGCTCGGTCTGGTAGAACTCGCCGGACTGCGGGCCGGGGAGAAGGTGCTGATCCACTCCGCGGCCGGTGGTGTCGGCATGGCCGCCGTACAACTGGCCCGGCACCTCGGCGCCGAGGTCTACGGCACCGCGAGCGAGGGCAAGTGGCAGGTGCTGCGCGACCTCGGCCTGGACGACGCGCACATCGCCTCCTCGCGGGACACCGGCTTCGCCGCGCGGTTCGGCCCGGTGGACGTCGTGCTGAACTCGCTGTCCGGTGAGTTCGTCGACGCCTCGGCGGGTCTGCTGCGCCCCGGCGGGCGGTTCCTGGAAATGGGCAAGACCGACCTGCGTGACCCGGCCGGCTTCCCGGACATCGACTATCTGCCGTACGACCTGATGCAGTTGCCGCCGCGGGAGATGCAGCGGTTGCTGGTCGCGGTGCTGGAGCTGTTCGCCGCGGGGGCGCTGACCGTACCGCCGCCGTCCGTGTGGCCGGTCTCCCGGGCCGTCGACGCGTTCCGGCACCTCAGCCAGGCCCGGCACACCGGCAAACTGGTGCTCACCCTGCCCTGCCGGCTCGACCCGCAGGGCACCGTCCTGATCACCGGCGGCACCGGCACCCTAGGCGGGCTGGTCGCCCGGCATCTGGTGCGCGCGCACGGGGTACGGCACCTGCTGCTGACCAGCCGCCGTGGCAGTGCCTCCGCACTGGAGACCGAGCTCACCGAACTCGGCGCCGACGTGCGCGTGGTGGCCTGCGATGCCGCCGAACGGGACGCGCTGGCCGCGTTGCTGGCCGACATACCGGCCGAACATCCGCTGACCGCCGTGGTGCACGCGGCCGGGGTCTCCGACGACGGGTTGTTCACCGCGCTCACCCCGGAGCGGCTGACCGCGACGCTGCGGCCCAAGGTGGCCGCCGCACAGCACCTGGACGAGCTCACCCGCGACCTGGACCTGGCCGCGTTCGTGCTGTTCTCCTCGGCCACCGGCACCCTCGGCGGTCCCGGCCAGGCCAACTACGCGGCGGCCAACGCCTGCCTGGACGCACTGGCCGCCCGGCGGCGCGTTGCCGGGCGGCCCGCCCAGTCGCTGGCCTGGGGGCTCTGGGCCCCGCCGAGCGGCATCACCGGCGACCTCTCTGCCGCGGACCTGGCCCGGATGGCCCGCGCCGGAGTGCAGGCGTTCTCCGTCGAGGAGGGGCTGGCGCTGTTCGACACGGCGCTGGCGGTCGACGAACCGGTGCTGCTGCCGGCCAAGGTCCGGTTGCACACCGCCGACCCGGCGCTGCTGCCACCCCTGCTGCGCGGCCTGGTACGCGGCCCGCGACGTCGTACCGCCGCGCCGGCCGGGCCCGGTACGGCCACCCGGACCGACCGGCTCACCGCCGAGGAACTGCTGACCCTGGTGCGCGCCGAGACCGCCGCCGTCCTCGGCCATGCCGACGCCGGCTCCGTCGACCCGCAGGCGGAGTTCCGTGCACTCGGCGTGGACTCGCTGGCCGCGGTGGAACTGCGCAACCGGCTCACCGCGGCCACCGGCACCACCCTGCCCGCGACCCTGGTGTTCGACTACCCGACCCCCGCCGCGGTCGCCGGCCACCTGCGCCAGGACGCGCCCGAGGACAAGGCCGCGCGGCCTCCGGCGGGGGCCGGCGTCGACACCGACGAGCCCATCGCGATCGTCGGCATGGCCTGCCGGTTCCCGTCTCAGATCCGGTCCCCGGAACAGCTGTGGCGGTTCCTGCTCGACGGCGGTGACGGCATCACCGAGTTCCCCGCCGACCGCGGCTGGGACCTGGACTCGCTGTTCGACGCCGACCCCGACCGGCCGGGCACCTCCTACACCCGGCACGGCGGATTCCTGCGCGCCGCCGCCGACTTCGACGCCGACTTCTTCGGCATCAATCCGCGCGAGGCGCTCGCCACCGACCCGCAGCAGCGGCTGCTCCTGGAGACCTCCTGGGAGACCTTCGAACACGCCGGGATCGACCCGGCCGCCGTGCGCGGCAGCCGGACCGGCGTGTACGTGGGCGTGATGCGCCAGGACTACGGCCCGATGCTGCACCACGCCGCCGAGGGCGTGGAGGGTTACCGGCTCACCGGCAGCGCGGCCAGCGTCGCCTCCGGCCGGCTCGCCTACGCGTTCGGTCTGGAGGGCCCCACCCTGACCGTGGACACCGCCTGCTCGTCCTCGCTGGTGGCACTGCACCTGGCCGCCCAGGCGCTGCGCCGCGGCGAGTGCGACCTGGCGCTGGCCGGCGGTGCCACGGTGATGGCCACCCCCGGGCTGTTCGTGGAGTTCTCCCGGCAGCGCGGCCTGGCCGCCGACGGCCGCTGCAAGTCGTTCGCGGCCGACGCCGACGGCACCTCTTGGTCGGAGGGCGCCGGGATGCTGCTCGTGGAGCGGCTCTCCGACGCGCGCGCCGCCGGGCACCCGGTGCTGGCCGTGGTGCGCGGCTCCGCGGTCAACTCCGACGGGGCCTCCAACGGGCTCACCGCACCCAACGGCCCGTCCCAGCAGCGGGTGATCCACGCCGCGCTGGCCACGGCCGGACTGTCCACCGGGGACGTCGACGCGGTGGAGGCGCACGGCACCGGCACCACCCTGGGCGACCCCATCGAGGCGCAGGCCCTGCTGGCCACCTACGGCCAGGGCCGGGACGGCGAGCCGCTGTGGCTCGGGTCGGTCAAGTCCAACATCGGGCACACCCAGGCCGCCTCCGGTGTCGCCGGGATCATCAAGATGGTCCTGGCCCTGCGGGAAGGGCTGCTGCCCCGCACCCTGCACGTCGGTGCACCCAGCCCGCACGTGGACTGGGCCTCCGGCGCGGTCTCCCTGCTCACCGAGGCACGGCCCTGGCCGGAGACCGGCCGGCCCCGCCGCGCCGCGGTGTCCTCGTTCGGCGTCAGCGGCACCAACGCGCACATCGTCATCGAACAGGCGCCGGCCGAGGCACCGCCGCGGCCGCCGGCCCGCGCTCCGCTGCCGCTGCCGGTCGTGCTCTCCGCCCGCACCGGGGCGGCCCTGCGCGCACAGGCGGCCCGGCTGCTGACCCACCTCCGCGACCACCCGGATGTCGAACCGGCCGCGTTGGCGCACTCGCTGCTGACCACCCGCGCCGCGCACCCGCACCGGGCGGCGGTGCTGACCGGTCCCCACGCCGGGGATCGGCATCCGGGGCCGGCCGGTCCCCGTCCCGGACTGACCGCCCTCGCCGACGGCACCCCCGACGCCGACGTGGTCACCGGCTTCGCCGCGGACGCCGGGAAACTGGCCTTCCTGTTCCCCGGCCAGGGTTCCCAGCGCCTCGGGGCCGGCCGTGACTTGGCCGCCGGGTTCCCCGCCTACGCCGAGGCGTTCGACGCGGTGTGCGCCGAACTCGACCGGCAACTGCCCCGGCCGCTGCGCGAGGTGCTGTTCGCCGCCGAGGGCAGCCCCGAGGCCGCCCTCCTCGACCGCACCGACTTCACCCAGGCCGCGCTGTTCGCCGTGGAGGTCGCCCTGGTCCGGCTCATGGAGAGCTGGGGGCTGCGCCCGGACCTGGTGGCCGGCCACTCCGTCGGCGAGATCGTCGCCGCACACATCGCCGGGGCGCTCACCCTCCCCGACGCCGCCAGGTTGGTCACCGCTCGCGGCAGGCTGATGGCGGCGGCCACGACGGGCGGCGCGATGGTCGCCGTCCAGGCCACCGAGGCCGAACTCGCCCCGCTGCTGGCCCAGTACGCCGGCCTGGTACGGCTGGCCGCCGTCAACGGCCCGCATGCGGTGGTGGTGTCCGGCGACGCCGACGCGGTCGCCGGGATCGGCGCGCACTGGCGTGAACGCGGCCGCCGTACCCGGCAGTTGCGGGTCGGCATGGCCCCGCACTCACCGCACGTGGACGGCATCCTGGCCGAGTACCGGGAGATCGTCACCGGCATCCCGTTCAGCGCGCCACGCCTGCCGGTCGTGTCCACGGTGACCGGGGCACCGCTGTCCGAGCGGGAGATCACCGACCCGGAGCACTGGGTGGCCAACGTCCGGGACAGCGTGCGGTTCCTGCCCGCGGTACGCGCCCTGGCCGAGGCGGGGGCCACCGCGTTCGTCGAGATCGGCCCGGCCGCCGCGCTGACCGCCATGACCCGCGACTGCCTGACCGCGACCGAGCCCGCCGCAGGGTCTGTCGACGAGCGCGCAGGGTCTGCCAACCAGCCCGACGCCGGGTCCGCCGACGAGCGCGCCGCAGAGTCTGTCGACGAGCCCACCGCCGGGCCGGTCGTGCTGCCCACCCTGCGCGACGGCCGGGACGAGATCCCGGCCCTGCTGGACGCCCTGACCCGGCTGCACGTGCACGGCATCTCCGCCGACTGGGCCGCGGTCACCGAGGGCCGCGCGCCGGCGCCGGTTCCGCTGCCCACCTACCCGTTCCAGCACCGCCGGTTCTGGATGACCGGCGAGACCGCCGCCGACGCCGGCGCGGCCGGTCTCGGCACGATCGGGCACCCGCTGCTCGGCGCGGCCGTCACGCTCGCGGACGGGGCCGGGACGCTGTTCACCGGGAGGCTCTCCACCAGCGCCCAGCCCTGGCTTGCCGACCATGTGGTGGCCGGCCGGACCGTGCTGCCCGGCACCGCGTACGTCGACCTCGTAGCCCGCGCCGGGGACGAAGTCGGCTGCGACCGGATCACCGAACTCACCCTGGACGCACCACTGGTCCTGCCCGAGCGGGGCAGCGCCGCACTCCAGCTGGTGCTCGGCACGCCCGACGAGCGGGGCCGCCGTACGGTGAACCTGTATTCCCGGGCCGAGGTCGGCACCGCCGACGAGCCGTGGACCCGACACGCCACCGGCACCGTCGAACCGGCGGACGACAGCGCGCCACCGTTGGGCGAGTGGCCCCCGGCCGAGTCCGAGTGGGGCGAGCCCGGCGGGCTGTATGAGCTGCTGGCCGACCGGGGCCTGGCCTACGGACCGGTGTTCCAGGGTCTGCGCCGGGTCTGGCGGCACGGCGAGGAGCTGTACGCCGAGGTAGCTCTGCCCGCGCAGGCCGAGGCCGCCGGCTTCGGTGTGCACCCGGCGCTGCTGGACGCCGCGTTGCACGCGCTGGCCACCGACCCGGAAGCGACCACGGCCGCCCTGCCGTTCGCCTGGACCGGCGTGACCGTCCGGCAGCCCGGCGCCGACACGCTGCGGGTGCGGCTCACCCCGGCCGACGGCGGCTTCGCCATCGCCGCGTACGACGGCCACGGCGCCCCGGTCCTCACCGTGGACAGCCTCGCGCTGCGCCCGGTACCCGCCGGACTGAGCGCCCCGGACTCCGGGACCGAGGCACTGCACGGGGTCGACTGGACGCCGGTGCGCACCACCGCGGCGGACCCCGCGCCCGGCACCGAGTCCCCCAATGCCATCGAGCTCGGCGCCGACCTCGACCTCACCGCGGTGACCGACCCCGAAGAGTGGCTGCTCGCCGCGTTGCCCGCCGCCACGGACGACCCGGCCGGTATCGCCACCGCCACCCACCGCGTCCTGGCCCTGCTGCGCACGTTCCTGACCGAGGAACGGTTCGCCGGTACCACGCTCGCCCTGCGCACCACCGGAGCCGTCGACGGCACCGACCTGGGCGCCGCCGCCGTCTGGGGCCTGGCCCGCTCCGCCCAGTCGGAGAACCCGGGCCGGATCGTGCTCCTCGACAGCGACGGCAGCCTGCCCGACCTCGTTGCCCTGGCCACCGGGGAGCCCCAACTGGCCGTCCGGGACGGCGTGGTGCGGGTACCCCGGCTGGTCCGCGCCGACGCCGGTGAGCCCGCCGTATGGCACCCGGAGGGCACGGTGCTGATCACCGGCGGTACCGGCGCCCTCGGCTCGGTGCTGGCCCGGCACCTGGCCGCCGAGCACGGCGTACGGCACCTGCTGCTCACCGGCCGCCGTGGCCCCGACGCCCCGGGCGCCGCCCGACTGGCCGCCGATCTCGCCGAACTCGGCGCCACCGCCCAGGTGGTGGCCTGCGACGTCGCCGACCGGGACGCGCTGGCCGCGCTGCTGGCCGGTGTCCCCGACGCGCACCCGCTGACCGCCGTGGTGCACGCCGCCGGTGTGCTGGACGACGGGATGCTCGCCGCGCAGACCCCGGAGCGCATCGACCGGGTGCTGCGGCCCAAGGCGGCCGCCGCCCTGCACCTGGACGAGCTGACCCGCGACCTGGACCTGGCCGCGTTCGTGCTGTTCTCCTCGGCCGCCGGGATCCTGGGCAGTCCCGGGCAGAGCAACTACGCCGCCGCCAACGCCGTCCTGGACGGCCTCGCCGCCCGCCGCCGTGCGGCCGGCCTGCCCGCGGTCTCGCTGGCCTGGGGCCTGTGGGCCGGAGGCATGGGCGACACGGCGGACGGCACCGCCCGGCAGCGCATCGAACGCCTCGGGGTGGTGCCGCTCGAACCGGCCGAGGGCATGCGGCTGTTCGACGCCGCAGTACCCGGCGAGAACGCCCTGGCCGTCCCCGTCCGGCTGAACCTGGCCGCGCTCCGCGAGCAGGCCCGCACCGTCCCGCCGGCCCCGGTGCTGCGCGGCCTGGTCCGGGTCCCGGCGCGCCGCGCCACCGGCACCGGCGCGCTCCGGGCGGCGTTCGCCGGGCTCGACGAGGCCGCCCGCGGCCGGCTGGTGCACGACACCGTACGCAACGCGGTCGCCGCCACCCTCGGCCACGGCAACGCGGCCGACCTGGGCGACCGGCGGGCCTTCACCGACCTCGGCTTCGACTCGTTGACCTCGGTGGAACTGCGCAACCGGCTGGCCACCGGCACCGGCCTCACGCTGCCCGCCACCCTCGCCTTCGACCACCCGAGCATCGCGGCCACCGCCGCCTACCTGCTGCGCAGGCTCACCACGGCCGCCGCCCCGGCGCCCGCCGCACCCCGCCGCACCGGGACGACAGACGAACCGATCGCCATCATCGGCATGGCCTGCCGCTACCCCGGCGGAGTGCGCTCCCCGGAGGACCTGTGGCGACTGGTGACCGCGGACGGCGACGGCATCTCGCCGTTCCCCACCGACCGCGGCTGGAACACCGAACAGCTCTACGACCCCGACCCCGACCGCGCCGGGCGCACCTATCTCACCAAGGGCGGATTCCTGCACGACGCGGCCGAGTTCGACGCCGGCCTGTTCGGCATCTCCCCGCGCGAGGCCCTCGCCATGGATCCGCAGCAGCGTCTGCTCCTGGAGACCTCCTGGGAGGCACTGGAACGCACCGGCATCGACCCGATGTCCCTGCGGGACACCGACACCGGCGTGTTCGTCGGCGTCATGTACCACGACTACGCCACCCGGCTCCCCAGCACCCCGCAGGACGTCGAGGGCTACCTCGGCGCGGGCACCGCGGGCAGCGTCGCCTCCGGCCGGGTCGCCTACACCTTCGGCCTGCAGGGTCCCGCGGTCACCGTCGACACCGCCTGCTCCTCCTCGCTGGTCACCCTGCACCTGGCGGCGCAGGCGCTGCGCGCGGGGGAGTGTTCCCTGGCGCTGGCCGGCGGCGCGACCGTGATGTCCACCCCCGGCACCTTCATCGAGTTCTCCCGGCAGCGCGGACTGGCCGCCGACGGCCGGGTGAAGGCGTTCTCCGCCGACGCGGACGGCACCGTCTGGTCCGAGGGCGTCGGCCTGCTGGTGGTGGAACGGCTCTCCGACGCCCGCCGCAACGGCCACCGCGTCCTCGGTGTGCTGCGCGGCTCGGCGGTCAACCAGGACGGCGCGTCCAACGGGCTCACCGCCCCCAACGGCCCTTCGCAGGAACGGGTCATCCGCACCGCGCTCGCCGCGGCCCGGCTGTCCCCCGCGGACGTGGACCTGGTCGAGGCGCACGGCACCGGCACCGCCCTGGGCGACCCGATCGAGGCCCAGGCGCTGCTGGAGACCTACGGCGCCGACCGCGAACAGCCCCTGTGGCTCGGGTCGGTCAAGTCGAACATCGGGCACACCCAGGCCGCCGCCGGAGTCGCCGGTGTGATCAAGGTCGTCCAGGCGATGCACCACGGGGTGCTGCCGCGCACCCTGCACATCGGCGAACCGACCTCGCACGTGGACTGGTCGGCCGGCGCGGTACGGCTGCTCACCGAGGCACGGCCCTGGCCGGAACGGGAGGGGCCGCGACGTGCGGCGGTGTCCTCGTTCGGGATCAGCGGCACCAACGCCCACGTGATCATCGAACAGGGCCCGGAGGTTCCGGCCCCGCAGCCGGCGCCCCGGCGGCCGGTGCCGGTGCCGCTGTCCGGCGACACCGAGGCCGCACTGCGCGCCCAGGCCGGCCGGCTGCGCACCTGGCTGGCCGCCGAACCGGACGCCGGAGTCGCCGAGTTGGCCGCCGCTCTGACCACCGGGCGCTCCGCTCTGACCCATCGTGCCGTGGTGGTCGCGGCCGACCGCGAGGACCTCCTCACCGGCCTGGCCGCCCTCGCCGCCGACGAGGAGACGCCCGGCCTGGTGCGCGGGGTCGCCGACGTCGCCGGCCGCACGGTGTTCGTGTTTCCGGGGCAGGGGGCGCAGTGGGCGGGGATGGCGGTGGAACTGCTGGACTCCTCGCCGGTGTTCGCGGAGCGGATGGCCGCATGCGCTTCGGCGCTCGGTGAGTTCGTGGACTGGTCGTTGCTGGGTGTGCTGCGGGGTGAGGCCGGTCAGCCGTCCCTGGAGCGGGTGGATGTCGTGCAGCCGGTGTCGTTCGCGGTGATGGTGTCGCTGGCCGCGTTGTGGCGGTCGTTCGGGGTGGAGCCGGATGCGGTGGTGGGGCATTCGCAGGGGGAGATCGCCGCCGCGTGTGTGGCGGGGGCGCTGTCCCTGCGCGACGCCGCGCTGGTGGTCTGCGCGCGGAGCGGGCTGATCGCCGAGGAACTGGCCGGACACGGCGGGATGGCGTCCGTGACGCTGCCCGCCGACGAGGTGACCGCCCTGCTGCCGCCGGGCGTGACGGTCGCCGCGGTCAACGGCTCCACCTCCACGGTGGTCTCCGGCGACCCGGCGGCCCTGGACCGGCTGCTGGCCCACTGCGAGGGGCGGGGCACCCGTGCCCGTCGTATCGCGGTGGACTACGCCTCCCACTCCCCGCAGGTCGAGCGGATCGAGACACGACTGGTCGAGGCGCTCGCGGAGGTCCGCCCGCGGGCGGCCGACGTGCCGATGTTCTCCACGGTCACCGCCGACTGGGCCGACCCGACCACGCTGGACGCGGGGTACTGGTACCGCAACCTCCGGCAGACCGTTCGATTCGAAGCAGCCGTGCGCGCCTTGGCCGAGCAGGGCCACCGTGGCTTCGTCGAGGTCAGCCCGCACCCCGTGCTGACGCCCGGCATCGACCAGACGCTGGACGAGGCGACCGTCGTGGGCACGCTGCGCCGCGACGAGGGCGGCCTCGACCGGTTCCTGCTCTCCGTGGCCGAGGCACAGGTGGCGGGGCTCCCGGTGCGGCTGGCCGCCGCCGTCGACGGCACCCGCCCCGCCCCGCCGGACCTGCCCACCTACGCCTTCCAACGACAGCGCTACTGGCTGACCGCCCCGGAGCACACCGGCCCCGACGCGGCGGACGGCACGTTCTGGGCGGCCGTCGACCCGGCCGACCCCAAGGCACTGGCCGACCTGCTCGGCGTGCCGGCCGAACCACTCGCCGAGGTCCTGCCCGCACTGGCCGCCTGGCGCGCCGCCCAGGAGACGACCGCCACCACCGACAGCCGGCGCTACACCGTGGGCTGGCGGCCCGCCAAGGCCACCGACGCGGTGCTGAGCGGCACCTGGCTGGTCCTCGGCCCGGACACACCGGCCCTGGCCGAGGAGTGCGCCGCCGCGCTCAGCCGTGCCGGGGCCGAGGCCCGCGTGGTCGACCTGGACACCGTCGCGGCCGAGGCCGGCACGGCGACCGGGGTGGTCTCGCTGCTCGGCCTGGCCGAAGGCCCGCACCCGGACCACCCCGCCGTACCCGCCGGACTGGCCACCTCTCTCGACCTGGTGCGCGCCCTGGCCGACACCGGCACCGCGCTGTGGCTGGTCACCTCCGGAGCGGTCGCCGCCACCCCGGCCGACCGGCTGCGCCACCCCGAGCAGGCCATGCTCTGGGGCCTGGGCCGCACCCTCGCACTGGAGCAGCCGAAGCTGTTCGGCGGCATCGTCGACCTGCCCGAGGATCCGGGGCGGGGACTCGACCGGCTGGCCGCGCTGCTGGGCGGCACCGAGGACCAGGCCGCCGTACGCGACACCGGGCTGCTGGTGCCGCGCCTCGCGCGCGCCCCGCTGGGCGGCCGCACCCCGGCCCGGCCGTGGCAGCCCACCGGCACCGTGCTGGTCACCGACGGCCTCGGCCCGATGGGGCTGCCGGTGGCCCGCTGGCTGGCCGCCAACGGCGCACAGGCGCTGGTCCTCACCACCGACGACCCGGCCGCCACCGCACCCGACGACCTCGGCGTCCCGGTCACCGTCAGCACCTGCGACCCGGCCGACGGGACCGCGCTCGCCGAACTGCTCGCCGCCGTCCCGGCGGACACCCCGCTGACCGCCGTGGTGCACACCGCGGGCACCCTGCGCTCCGGCCCGCTCGCCGGCACGGACCTCGCCGAGGTCGCCGCCACCCTCGACGCGAAGGTGCGCGGCGCGGCCAACCTGCACCGGCTCACCGGTGACTTGGACGCCTTCGTGCTCTTCTCCTCCGTCGCGGCCACCTGGGGCGGCAGCGAACAGGGCGCCTTCGCCGCGGCCAACGCCTATCTCGACGCGCTGGCGCAGCACCGGCAGGCCCGCGGGCTGCCCGCCACCTCCATCGCCTGGGGCCCGTGGGAAGGCGCCGGGTTCGGGGCGGCGGACGCCGGCACCGAGGCCCGGCGCCGAGAGGAACTGCGCCGCCGGGGCGTGCTGGCGCTGCCCGCGCAGGAGGCGCTCGCCGCGCTGGCCGACGCCGTGCGGCACGCCGACACCACCGTGACCGTCGCCGACGTGGACTGGGCCGGTTTCGCACCCGCGTTCACCGCCGCCCGGCCCAGCCCGCTGCTGGGCGACCTGCCCGAGGTACGGGACGCGCTCACCACCGGGACCGGTGAACCGGACGCCGCCGAGTCCCGGCTCGCCGACCGGCTGACCGCGCTGCCCGAGACCGACCAGCAGCGCGAACTCGTCGAGCTGGTACGACGGGAGGTGGCCGTCGTCCTCGGGCACAGCGACCCGGACGCGCTGCCCACCGGACGGCCGTTCACCGACCTCGGCTTCGACTCGCTGGCCGCGGTCAACCTGCGCAACCGGCTCGGCGCGGCCACCGGCGTACGGCTGTCGGCAAGCGCCGTGTTCGACCATCCGACCCCCGCCGGACTCGCCGACCACCTGCGCCGGCAGCTGGTGGTGCCGGCCGCGACCGCCGTCGGTTCCCTTGACGAGGAACTCGACCGGCTGGCCGGAGTGCTGGCCGAGGTGTCCGGCGAGGACGACCGGCGGCGGGCGCTGAACCGGCTGCAAGGACTGGTCGGGCGGCTGACCCCGCGCGCCGACGGCGGCCGCGAGTCGGTCACCGAGCAGCTCGGGACCGCCAGCGACGAAGAGATCTTCCGGTTCATCGACTCGGAGTTGAGCTGATCATGAGTGATGTCGACCGTCTCCGCGACTACCTGCGCAAGGTCACCGTCGACCTGCACGAGACCCGGCAGCGGTTGCGGGACTACGAGCAGCGCGACACCGAGCCGGTGGCCGTCGTCGGCATGGCCTGCCGCTTCCCCGGCGGCATCGCCTCGCCCGAGGACCTGTGGGAGGTGGTGGCCGCGGGACGGGACGTGATGTCGGCCTTCCCCACCGACCGGGGCTGGCCCCTGGACCGCCTCTTCGACCCCGACCCGGACCGGCCCGGCACCACCTATGTCAAAGAGGGCGGGTTCCTGTACGACGTGGCCGACTTCGACGCCACGTTCTTCGGGATCTCACCGCGCGAGGCCCTCGCCATGGACCCGCAGCAGCGGCTGCTCCTGGAGACCTCCTGGGAGGCGCTGGAACGGGCCGGCATCGACCCGCTGTCGCTGCGCGGCAGCCGCACCGGAGTGTTCGTCGGCAGCGGCGCCCAGGACTACGGGATGCTCGCCGCGCAGGCCGCCGAGGACCTGGAGGGGTACCTGCTGACCGGCAACGCGATCAGCGTGCTCTCCGGACGGCTGTCCTACACCCTCGGACTGGAGGGCGCGGCGCTGTCCGTGGACACCGCCTGCTCGGCCTCCCTGGTCGCCCTGCACCTGGCCCGCCAGTCGCTGGCCCGCGGTGAGTGCTCGCTGGCGCTGGCCGGCGGCGCGTCGGTGCTGTCCACCCCGGCCGGGTTCGTGGAACTGTCCCGGCAGCGCGGCCTGGCCCCGGACGGCCGCGCCAAGGCGTTCGCCGAGGCCGCCGACGGCACCGCCTGGGCCGAGGGCGCCGGGATCCTGGTACTGGAACGGCTCTCCGACGCGCGCCGCAACCGCCACCGCGTGCTCGCCGTGGTACGCGGCTCGGCCGTCAACCAGGACGGCGCCTCCAACGGGCTGACCGCACCCAACGGGCCCTCCCAGGAACGGGTCATCCGCGCCGCGCTCGCCGACGCGGGCCTGGCCGCCGCCGACATCGACGCCGTCGAGGCACACGGCACCGGGACCGCGCTGGGCGACCCCATCGAGGCCAACGCGCTGCTCGCCACCTACGGCCGCAACCGGCCGGCCGACCGGCCGCTGTGGCTGGGCTCGCTCAAGTCCAACCTGGGCCACGCCGGCGCGGCGGCCGGGGTCGGCGGCATCATCAAGACGGTGATGGCACTGCGCGGCGACCGGCTGCCGCGCACCCTGCACGTGGACGCGCCCACCTCCGAGGCGGACTTCACCTCCGGCGCGGTGGCGCTGCTCACCGAGGAGCAGCCCTGGCCGGAGACCGGCCGACCGCGCCGCGCCGGCGTCTCGGCGTTCGGCATCAGCGGCACCAACGCACACGTACTCCTCGAGCAGGCCGACGAGTTCGAGGCGCCGGAGCCGGGAACGGCCATGGCGGCCGTGGCGATCGGCATGCTCACGCCGGTACCCCTGGTGGTCTCCGCCCGCACTCGCGAGGCCCTGCAGGCCCAGGCCGAACGCCTGCTGCCCCTGGTACGGAGCGGTACCCCGCTGCCCGACCTCGCCGCGGCCCTGGTGCACTCCCGTGCCGCCCTCGAACACCGTGCCGTGGTGGTCGCCGCCGACCCGGACACCGCCGCCGAGGGCCTGGCCGCCCTGGCCGCGGGCCGTTCGCACGACTCCCTGGTCAGTGCCACCGCCGCACCGGACGACCGGGTGGTGTTCGTGTTCCCCGGCCAGGGCTCCCAGTGGACCGGCATGGCCGCCGAACTCCTCGACTCCGCACCGGTGTTCGCCGCGCACCTCGCCGAGTGCGACACCGCGGCCCGCGCCTTCGTGGACTGGTCCCTCACCGACGTGCTGCGCGAGGCGCCCGGCGCGCCCGACATGGAGCGCATCGAGATTTTGCAACCGGTGCTGTTCGCGGTGATGGTGTCGCTCGCCGAACTGTGGCGTTCCTACGGCCTCACCCCGGCCGCGGTGGTCGGCAGCAGCCAGGGCGAGATCGCCGCCGCCTACACGGCCGGGGCGCTGTCCCTGCACGACGCGCTGAAGATCGTGGTGCTGCGCAGCCAGTTGTTCGCCGACGAACTGCGCGGCAACGGCGCGGTCGTGTCGGTGGCCGCGCCCGAGGAGCAGGTCCGCGCCCGGCTGGCCGCCCAGGGCGACGCGCTGCACATCGGCGGGGTCAACGGGCCGAACGCGGTCACCGTGGTCGGCGAGCCGGCCGGCCTCGATCGGTTCGTCACCGAGGCCACCGCCGACGGGCTGCGCGCCCGCCTGGTCGCCTCCACCGTCGCCTCGCACTGCGACCAGGTGGACCCGCTGCACGACCGCATCGTGGACATGTTCGCGGACGTACGGCCCACCGCCACCGAGGTGCCGTTCTGCTCCACCGTCACCGGCGCCTTCGCCGACACCGGCACCCTGGGTGCGGAGTACTGGTTCGACAACGCCCGCCGGCCGGTGGCCTTCGACCCGGCCGTGCGCACCCTGCTGGCCGCCGGGTTCCGGCACTTCGTCGAGGTCAGTCCGCACCCGGTACTGGTCACCGCCGTCCAGGAGATCGCCGAGGACGCCGGGGCCGATGCCGCCGCGGTCGGTTCGCTGCGTCGCGAACAGGGCGGCCTGGACCGCTTCCTGCGCTCGGCGGCCGACGCATACACCCGCGGCGCCCCGGTCGACCTCGGCGCCGCCCTGGCCGGCCGGGACACCGCCTGGGTGGACCTGCCCACCTACCCCTTCCAGCGGCAGCGCTACTGGCCGGAGCCCGACCCCACCGCCGCCACGGCGACCTCCGATCCGATGGAGTCCGGTTTCTGGGAGGCGGTCGAGAACGCCGACCTGGCCGGCCTAAGCGACGCCCTGGAACTGGACACCGCACCGCTGGCCGCCGTACTGCCCGCGCTGTCGGCATGGCGGCGGCAGCGGCGGGAGCAGTCCGTCGTGGACTCCTGGCGCCACACCCTGGACTGGCGGCCGGTGCCCGACCCGGCGAGCGCCCGGCTGTCCGGGGACTGGCTGGTCGCCGTACCCCCGGGACACACCGGTCCGGAACCCGACGCGCTGGCCCGGCACGGCGCCCGGGTGATCCGGGTCGAGGTGGCGGCCGGTCCGCCGGATCCGGAAGCCCTGCGCACCGCGCTGGCCGGCGCGCAGCCCGCCGGGGTGCTCGCCCTGTTGGCCTGGCCGGCCGCCGTGACCCTGGTCCGCGCCCTCGTCGAAGCGGGCGTGGCGGCGCCGCTGTGGTTCACCACCACACATGCGGTGGCCCTGGACGCCGAGCCGGACGGCGACCCGGACCGGGCCGGGCTGTGGGGCCTGGCCCCCACTGTCTCCCTGGAACACCCGGCCCTCACCGGCGGCATCGTCGACCTGCCCGCCCAGGCCGACGAACGGGCGCTGACCCGCTGGTGCGCGGCGCTGTCCGGGCGGACCGGCGAGGAACAACTCGCCGTCCGCCCGGCCGGGTTGTTCGCCCGCCGCCTGGTACGCAGCCCGCTGACCGCTCCGACCGGCGCCGGCTGGCATCCCACCGGTACCACCCTGGTCACCGGCGCGGACACCGCCGTCGGCGCGGCCACGGCCCGCTGGCTGGCCGCCGCAGGCGCCCCCGCGCTGCTGCTGGCCGCGGACCCGGACGCCACCGTGGCCGCCGACGTCGTCACCGAACTCCGCGACCTGGGCGCCGAAGTCCACACCGCGGCCTGTGATCTGACGGACCGTGAGTCCGTCGCCGAACTGCTCGCCGGGCACCCGGTCACCGCTGTGCTGCACACCGCCGTACCGCTGACCGAGGCGCCCCTGACCGCCCTCGACGGCTCCGCCGCGCCCCACCCCGGGGTCACCGCCGCCCGGCACCTGCACGACCTCACCCGCGACACCCCGCTCACCGCGTTCGTGCTGTTCTCCTCCGTGTCCGGCACCTTCGGCGGCGTCGGCCAGGCCGGCTACGCCGCGGCCGCCGCCGCACTGGACGCGCTGGCCGAACACCGTGCCGCTGCCGGGCTGCCCGCCCTCTCGGTGGCCTGGGCGCCCTGGGACGACCCGGCCGACACCACCGGCGTGGCGGCCACCCGCCGGGAACGGCTGGCCGGCCGGGGCATCGCGGTCCTCGACGAGCACCGTGCCCTGGCCGCGCTCGGCGCCGCGCTCACCGCCGGGGACACCCGGCTGCTGCTCGCCGACGTGGACTGGCCGCGGTTCCGGGCCGCGTACACCATCACCGGACCGCGCCCGCTCATCGCCGACTTCACCCCCGACCGCGGCCGCCGCGAGCCCACCGGCCCGGACACCCCGGACGCCGGCCGGCTGGCCGCCCTGCCCGCCGCCGAGCGGTACGGCGCGCTGCTGGCCGCGATCACCGGGCAGGCCGCCGCCGTCCTGGGCTTCGCCGACGGCTCCGCGATCGACGCGGGCCGCCGCTTCCTCGAACACGGCTTTGACTCGCTGACCACCCTGGAGCTGCGCAACCGGCTGTCGGCGGCCACCGGGTTACGGCTGACCGCGGCCACCCTGTTCGAGCACGACACCCCCGAGGCGCTCGCCCGGTACCTGGGGGGCGAACTCGGCCCGGACCCGGCCGCCACCCCCGAGGCCGGGATGTTCACGGGCCTGTACCGGGCGGCGACCGAGGCCGGGAAGACCGGCGAGTTCATCGAACTGCTCGGCGCCGCCGCCAAGTTGCGCACCACCTTCGGCTCCGGCGACGAGGCGGCCCCGTTGCCCGGACCGGTGGAGCTGACCGCCCATGACGAGGGCCCCCTCCTGGTCTGCCTGCCCACCGTGCTGGCCACCTCCGGCCCCCACCAGTACGCCCGATTCGCCGCCGGACTGCGCGGTCGCCGCGCGGTCTCGGCACTCGCCCTGCCCGGCTACCTCGACGGCGAACCGCTGCCCGCCGACCGGCCCGCCGCCATCGCGGCCGTCACCCGGCAGGTGGAGAGGGCGGCGGGGGAGCGCCCGGTGGTGCTGGTCGGCTACTCCTCGGGCGGTCTGCTGGCCGACGGCGTCGCCGCCGAGCTGGCCGCACGGGGCCGTCCGGCCGCCGGCCTGGTCCTCGTCGACACCTTCGTCTTCGGCCCCGAACTCACCACCGACGGCGCCGCCCTGTTCGAGCAGATGCTCACCCGGCTGGCCGACAACGGCTCGGTCACCGACGCCCGGCTCACCGCCATGGGCGGCTATCTGCGACTGCTCACCGACTGGGAACCCGCCGGCTCCGACACGCCCGTCCTGGTGGCCCGTGCCACCGAGCCGCTCACCGGGTTCGCCCGCCCGCCGGCCTCCTGGGCCTGCCCGCACGACGTGGTGGAGCTGGCCGGCGACCACTTCACCGTCCTCGAAGAGCATGCCGACCGTACTGCCCAGGCGGTGCACGAGTGGCTGGAGAAGCAGTGACACAACGACGTACCACCGTTCTGGTCGTCGGCGCGGGCCCGTGTGGCCTGGCCATGGCCGCACAGCTCAGCCGGCTCGGCGTGGCGGTCACCGTGGTCGACGCGGCCGACCACCCGCACACCGGCTCCCGGGCGATCCTGCTGTGGCCGCCGGTACGGGAAGTCCTCGGTGAACTGGGGCTCGCCGAGCGGGCCGTCCGCGACAGCGTCCAGCCCGCCGCGCTCCACTACCACCTGGGCTCGGGCGGCAGCGTGCGCGTGCCGCTCAGCGAGGCCAACGCCCCGCTGGTGCTGCCCCAGGAGAGCACCGGCCGGCTGCTCGCCCAGGCTCTGGCCGACCGGGGCGTCGACGTCGAGTGGGGCACCCGGGTCACCAAGGTCGCCCCGGACGCGCACACGGTCACCGTCACCGCGAGCCGTGCGGACGGCACCACCACCGAGATCGAGGCCGACTGGGTGGTGGGCGCCGACGGGCTGCACAGCCAGGTCCGCGCCCAGCTGGGCATCGACTTCTCCGGGGCCCGGTTCCCGGCCACCTTCCTGCTCGCCGAGGGACGCATCGCCGGCGAGCACGGCAGCGGCGGGATCA
This sequence comes from Streptomyces sp. NPDC026538, assembly GCF_055567535.1. Lineage (NCBI taxonomy): Bacteria > Bacillati > Actinomycetota > Actinomycetes > Kitasatosporales > Streptomycetaceae > Streptomyces > Streptomyces sp. NPDC026538. The sequence goes on along the minus strand of NZ_JBVHQG010000007.1, from coordinate 581,761 downwards.
GCACCGAGGAGATCCACTACTTCCTCGCCGACACCGGGGTCGCGCTGATCGCCCCGCTGCCCGGCGGCGAGTTCCGAATCTCCGGCGCGGTCCCGGACGGTACCGAGGCCACCGCCGAGCAGGCCCAGGCACTGCTGGACGAACGCGGTCCCGGCGGGCTCCGCTTCACCGAGGTGCGCACCGTGACCCTGTTCGCGAGCGACGAGCGGGTGGCCGGCGCGCTGCGATCCGGCCGTTGCTTCCTCGTCGGCGACGCCGCCCACGTGCACAGCCCGATCGGCGGCCAGGGCCTCAACCTAGGCATCCCCGACACCCGCAACCTGGCCTGGAAGCTCGCCGGCGTGGTGCACGGCCGACTCCGCGAGTCGATCCTGGACACCTACGACCCCGAGCGCCGGGCCGCGATCGAGCAGACCCTCCAGGCCACCGGCCGGATGGCCCGGCAGGCCGTGGTCGGCCCGCTGGCCCGTCAGATCCGCAACGTCACCTGGCGGCTGCTCGACGCCACCGGCGTACTGGCCCGCGGCTACGCCCCGATGCTGGCCGGCTGGCGCAGCCAGTACCCCGACGTGCTGTTCGGCGGCACGGAACGCGCCCGGCCGCGCCCCGGCACCCGGGACCCCCGGTGGATCCCCAAGCCGGCCGATGAACTCGCCGGCCTGTTCCAGCTGATCACCTACGGCGGCAAGGACACCCGACTGGCCATCGAGGCGGCGGAGTTGGCCGACCGACTGCCCCAACTGGTCGCGCACTTCCCGCTGGACGGCCCCACCGAGAAGTACGTGCTGCTGCGCCCGGACGGCTATGTGGCCGCCGCCGGCCCCGCCGACCGGTTCCCCGGCGCAGCCGCGAAGCTCACCGCACTGGTCCCCACCCCGTCGTCCCCGGCCGCCACCACCCCGTGACGGCCGAGCACCTCACGAGTCGAGCACCTCACGAGTCGAGCACCTCACGAACCGAGCACCCCACGAGTCCAGCACCCCACGAGTCCAGCACCCCACGATGAGAGGACACGACATGCCCCACCCCGACGGCGCGCCGGCCACCGGCTGTCCCGTGCACGCCGACGCCACGGCGGCCCCCCGCCCCTGGGCGCCCGGGCTGCCCGAACCAGGCCCGGTGGAGCAGCTGTTGCTGCCCGACGGCAACCCGGTCTGGATGATCACCCGTTACGACGACGCGCTCGCCGCGCTCAACAACCGCAAGCTCAGCAAGCACTTCGACAACGCGCTGCCCGAGCTGTGGCCCTCCGTGGGCTACGACGGCCGTAAGTCCATCCTCAACCAGCACATGAACCTCGCCGACCCGCCCGAGCACACCCGGCTGCGCAGACTGGTCTCCAAGGCGTTCACGCCGCGCCGGGTCGCCGACCTCGGCGAGCGGATCCAGCAGATCACCGACGAACTGCTCGACGCGGTCGCCGAGGCCGGCACCGCGGACCTGAAGGCCTCGTTCATCTCGCCGCTGATTTCCACGGTGCTCTACGAGATGCTCGGCGTGCCGCTCGCCGACGTCGAGGAGTTCGAGCGCAACACCTACATCTTCGTCGGCCTCGGCAACTCCTCCAGCCCGGAGGAGGTCGTCGCCTCGGTCGGCTGGTTCGAGGAGTACCTGACCAAGCTGACCGCGCAGCGCCGTGCCGACCCGGGCCCCGACCTCATCTCCGGTCTGGTGCAGGCCAACGAGGACGGCGACGCCCTCGCCGATTTGGAGATCCGCTCCACGGTCATGCTGCTGCTCCTGGCCGGCGCCGAGACCACCATCAACCTGCTCTCCAACGGCATCCTCGCGCTGCTGCGCAACCCTGAGCAGCTGGCCGAACTCAAGGACGACCCCGAGGGGCTCGCCCCGGCCATCGAGGAGCTGCTGCGGCTGACCAGCCCGGTGTTCACGGTGGTGTACCGCTTCGCCACCGAGGACATGGAGCTCGGCGGCGCGCAGGTCAAGGCGGGCGAGCACGTGATGATCTCGCTGGCCGCGGCCAACCACGACCCGGGCCAGTTCAGCGCCCCGGAGACGCTGGACATCCACCGCGACGCCTCCAAGCACCTGGCACTCGGCCACGGCACCCACTTCTGCATCGGCGCCCCCCTGGCCAGGCTCAAGGCCCGGATCGCGCTGCGCACCCTGTTCGACCGGTTCGACGACCTCCGACTCGCCGTTCCCGACGAGAAGCTGACCTGGACGCCCAGCCTGGTGGCCAACAGCCTGGACCACCTGCCGGTGACGTTCACCGCGGCCACCCCGGCCGCCACGGGCTGACCTCTCCCGCGTATCCCCTGCCCCTCCCCGTACCGAGACTCTTTTCCGCGCGGTGACAGCCGTCCCGCGCGGGGTTGGGAACGACAGCGATGACCGAGGCACCGATGCTCGACCCGGGTTTCATAGCCCAGCTGCTGCCCTTCGACCCCTTCGACCCGGCCTTCCTGGCCGACCCCTACCCCATCTACGCGCAGATCCGGGAGAAGGGCCCGGTGACCCGCACCCCGCTGGGGCTGTGGGCGGTGACCGGACACGAGGCCTGCTCGGCGGTACTGCGCGACCAGCGTTTCGGCTGGGGCGACGGCGCCACCGTCGCCGACCACTTCCGCACCGAGGCCGACGGCACGGTGGTGCGGCCGTTCATCTTCTCCGACCCGCCCGAGCACACCAGGATCCGGGCCCTGGTCGGCAAGGCGTTCGCGGCCCGCCAGGTGGACCGGATGCGCAGCACCGCCGAACAGGTCGTGCGCGAACTGATCGAGACCGCGCGCGCCGAGGCCGGCGACGGTCCGATCGACCTGATGAGCGCGGTGGCGCACCCGCTGCCCGGCCGGATGCAGAACGCGCTCCTGGACGTCCCGGCCGAGCACGCGGCCCGTTTCGACGAGTTGTCCGGGGACATCGCCCGCGGCCTGGACCCGAGCTTCCTGCTCGGGCCCGACGAGATCGCCAAACGCGACAACGCCCGCGCCGAGTTGTACCGGTACATCGGCGAGCTGGCCGAGGAGCGCCGGGCGCGGCCGGGCACCGACCTCATCAGCGAACTGGTCGCCGTCGAGGAGGGCGGCGACACGCTGACCCCGGAGGAGCTGGAGGTGACCTGCACCCTGCTGCTCTCCGCCGGGTACGCCACCACCGTGAACCTGATCGGCAACGGCATGTTCGCGCTGCTGGGCCGCCCAGACCAGCGGGACTGGCTGCGCGCCCACCCCGGCCAGGTGCCCGCCGCGGTCGAGGAGATGCTGCGCTTCGACACACCGGTGCAGATGATCTCGCGGGTCGCCCTGGCCGAGGCCGAGATCGCCGGGCACACCATCCAGCCGGGCGAGCAGGTCATGCTGATGATCGGCGCCGCCAGCCACGACCCGGACGTCTACGACGACCCCGACGAGCTGAGGCTGGACCGGCCCACCGGCCGCAACCTGGGCTTCGGCCTCGGCATCCACTTCTGCGTCGGCGCGCCGCTGGCCCGGCTCACCGCACAGGCCGCGGTGTCCGCCCTGGCCGCGCTGGACCTGGAGCCGGTCACCGACAGCCCGGCCCGGGTGCCCAACATCATCATGCGCGGCCTGGCCGAACTGCCCGTCCGGGTCACCGGCTGACCCGCGGGACACCGGGCGGATGCCCACCGGAGCCCTCCGGTGGGCACGCACCCCATCCACCCGGCCCCCGCCCCCGGCCACCCGCCGACGGCCTCACCGCACCCCTCACGGCCACGGCCTCACCGCCCGACCACACGGCCACGGCCTCACCGCACACGGAGAGTACGGGGATGACCGACACCCTGACCGCACCGGAACTCTGGATTCGCCGCTACCGGCCGGCGACCCGGCACACCGACCTGTCGCTGGTCTGCTTCCCGCACGCGGGCGGCTCCGCCAGCTACTTCCGGCCGCTCGCAGACGCGCTGGCCCCCGTCGCCGACGTCCTGTCCTTGCAGTACCCGGGCCGCCAGGACCGGCGCGCCGAACCGCCCCGCACGTCGATCCACCGACTGGCCGACGAGATCCTCACCGTGCTGGAGTCCCTGGCACCGCGCCGGCTGGTGCTGTTCGGGCACAGCATGGGCGCCTGCCTGGCGTTCGAGGTGGCGCGCCGGATCGAGCAGCGCTCCTCGCTCGACCTGCTGGGGCTCGTCGCGTCCGGCCGCACCGCCCCGCCCAAGGTGCGCGACCGCGGGGTCCGTTCGATGGACGACGCCGGTGTCGTCGCCGAGATCCGCCGCCTCAACGGCACCGACGAGCGGCTGCTCCTCGACGAGGACGTCATCCAGATGATCATGCCGGCCGTCCGCGGTGACTACACGGCGGTGGAGACCTACCGGTACCTGCCGGGACCACGGCTGCGCTGCCCGATCAGTGTGCTCGTCGGCGACGACGACCCGCAGGTCACCCTCGCCGAGGCCGAGGAGTGGCGCGACCACACCGAGGGTGCCTTCACACTGCGCGCCTTCCCCGGCGGCCACTTCTACCTGGCCGAACAGCAGGCGGGGGTGGTCCGGGCGCTGACCGAGGACCTGGCGGCCTTTCGCCCGGGCCCGGGACACGGCGCCTGACCGAACCTTCCCCGAGCACGCCCCCAGACCGAAGGAAGCCTGTGGTGATGACCGACCTGGCCGCCGCGATCGAGTCCCCCGACGCGCAGTCACGTGACTTCGCGTCCCTGCCGGTACCGGAGTCCTACCGGGCCGCCGTGCTGCGCAAGGACGAGCAGCACATGTTCGACGGTGTCCCGGTCGGCGACCGCGAACCCGCCAAGGCCCTGCACATCGGTGACGTACCGACCCCGGAGCCCGGCCCCGGCGAGGCCCTGATAGCCGTCATGGCGAGCGCCGTCAACTACAACACGGTGTGGAGCGCGCTGTTCTCGCCCGTGCCGACCTTCGCCTTCCTCGAACGCTACGCCCGCACCGGCGGCCCGGCCGCCCGGCACGACCTGCCGTACCACGTGATCGGCTCCGACCTGTCCGGCGTGGTCCTGCGCACCGGGCCCGGGGTGCGCCGTTGGCAGCCCGGTGACCGGGTGGTCGCGCACTGCCTGTCCGTCGAGCTGGAGGACGCGGCCGGCCACGACGACACCATGCTCGACCCGGAGCAGCGGATCTGGGGCTTCGAGACCAACTACGGCGGGCTGGCCGAGCTGGCGCTGGTGAAGGCCAACCAGCTGATGCCCAAGGCCGGGCACCTGACCTGGGAGGAGGCCGCGGCCCCCGGCCTGGTCAACTCCACCGCCTACCGTCAGCTCGTCTCGCGCAACGGCGCCGCCATGAAGGTCGGCGACACCGTGCTGATCTGGGGCGCGGGCGGCGGTCTCGGCTCGTACGCCACCCAGTACGCGCTGGCGGGCGGCGCGATACCGATCTGCGTGGTCTCCAGCGAGCAGAAGGCGGAGATCTGCCGGGCGATGGGCGTCGAGGCGATCATCGACCGTGGCGCGGAGAACTACCGGTTCTGGCGCGACGAGGAGACCCAGGACCAGCGGGAGTGGAAGCGGTTCGGCAAGCGCATCCGTGAACTGACCGGCGGCGACGACGTGGACATCGTCTTCGAGCACCCGGGCCGGGAGACCTTCGGGGCCTCCGTCTACGTGGCCCGCAGGGGCGGCACGATCGTCACCTGCGCCTCCACCTCAGGCTACCGGCACGAGTTCGACAACCGCTACCTCTGGATGCACCTCAAGCGGATCATCGGCTCGCACTTCGCCAACTACCGGGAGGCCTGGGAGGCCAACCGGCTCGTCGTCAAGGGCCGCATCCACCCCACCCTCTCGCGCACCTACCCGCTCACCGAGACCGGCCGGGCCGTCACCGACGTCCACCGCAACCACCACCACGGCAAGGTCGGCGTGTTGTGCCTGGCCTCGCGAGAGGGCCTCGGCGTCACCGACCCCGAACTGCGGAAACGGCACGAGCCGGCCATCAACCGCTTCCGCACGGCGTGAGCGCGCACCGGCCGGGACGCGCGCGTTCCGGTTCCCGCCGGCAGGACGCTCACCGATGTTTGGTCTGAACCATTGACATGTCCACGGACCAGGGCCTTCAATGCGGCACGTCCACGTATATCTTCCGGCGTTCACGTATGAGGAAGGTCCTGGCATGATCACCCCCCACCCGGACATAGCCTGGCCCCGCACCCTGTTGAGACTCCTCGCCCTGGTCGCCGTGGTGCTCGGCGTCCAGGCCGCGCCCGCACACACCGCCCGGGCCGCCACGCCCGTCAATGTGATCGCCTTCTACGACGGCACATACGACGCGGCGCACATCAGCTTCGACCACGAGGCCAGCACCTGGTTCCCGCAGGCCGGCGCCCAGAACGGCTTCACCTACACCCAGACCACGGACTGGAGCTGGCTCAACACCGCGACGCTCGCCAACTACCAGGTGGTCATGTTCCTCGACGACTACCCGCACACCGCTTCGCAGCAGTCCGCCTTCCAGAGCTATGTGGCGGGCGGCGGCGGATTCATCGGCTTCCACGTCTCGGCGTACAACGACAACACCAGTGACTGGCCCTGGTACCACAACACGTTCCTCGGTACCGGCACCTTCAGGAGCAACAGCTGGGGTCCGACCGCGGAGACCCTTCAGATCGACGACCGCACCCACCCCGCGACCGCGAACCTCCCGGCCACCATCACGTCCTCGGTCAGCGAGTGGTACAGCTGGCAGAACGACCTCCGGCAGAACCCCGCCATCGACATCCTCGCCTCGATGGCCCCGTCCACCTTCCCGGTCGGCACCGACCCCAACCAGACCTGGTACAGCGGCTACTACCCGATCGTCTGGTCCAACCGCAACTACAAGATGGTCTACAACAACTTCGGCCACAACGCGATGGACTACGCGACCAACACCGCCCTGTCGTCGACGTTCGGCAGCGCCCAGCAGAACCAGCTCCTGCTCCAGGAGATCAAGTGGGCGTCCGGCCAGTCGGGTCCGGTCACCCCGCCCACGAACACCACCGGTCCGATCCACGGCTACGGCGGCAAGTGCGTGGACGTGGCAGGCGCCGCGACCGCCAACGGCACCGCCGTACAGCTCTACGACTGCAACGGCACCAGCGCGCAGAACTGGACGGTCTCCACGGCCGGGACCATCAGCTCGCTCGGCAAGTGCATGGACGTGACCCGGGCTTCCACCGCCAACGGTGCCAAGGTGCAGCTCTACGACTGCAACGGCACCGGCTCCCAGGTCTGGCAGCCCGGCGCGAACGGCTCCCTGGTCAACCCGCAGTCGGGCAAGTGCCTCGACGCGACCGGCCCCAGCTCGGCCAACGGCACCCGACTGCAGATCTGGTCGTGCTCGGGTTCCGCCAACCAGAGCTGGACACTGCCGTCCTGAACCGCCCTCCCGTAAGGGGCCGGCATGCCGCAGCCCGCGGCCTGCCGGCCCTTTCGCTCTGCCGGGAGCACGGCGTCAGAACAGCGTGCGCACGGGCGTGCCGGCGCTCCAGGCCGCGATGTCCTCGACCGCGTCCCGGTAGAAGACCTCGTACAGATCCCGGCTGACGTAGCCGACGTGGGGAGTGACCACGGCGTTCGGCAGGGTGCGCAGCGGGTGACCGGCGGGCAGGGGTTCCCGGTCGAAGACGTCCAGCGCAGCCGACGCGATCCGTTTCCCGGTCAACGCGTCGATCAGTGCCGCCTCGTCCACGACGGGCCCGCGCGAGGTGTTCACCAGGATCGCCGTCGGTTTCATGAGGCCCAGTTCGCGCTCTCCGACCAGGCCCCGGGTGCGCTCGCTGAGGACGAGGTGGATGCTCAGCACATCGGAGCGGGCGAACAGTTCGTCCATCGAGACGTATTCCGCTCCCTTCGCCTGTGCGTCGGCGGGCGTCAGGTTCTGGCTCCAGGCGATGGTCCGCATACCGAAGGCGCGCCCGATCTCCGCGACCGCGGTCCCGAGCCGGCCGAGCCCGAGGATCCCGAGGGTGGCGCCCCTGAGGCTCGTCCCCAGACCCACCTGCCAGCCGCCCCGGCGTACGGAGTCCACCTGCTGCGGGACCATGCGGGCCGCGGAGAGGACGAGCGCCCAGGTGAGTTCGACCGTCGGGTATCCGAAATAGCCGGTACCGCAGACGGTGATCCCGGCCCGGCGTGCGGCGTCCAGATCGATCGCCGCGTTGACCGGCCCGGTGGTCACGAGAAGCTTCAGGCGCGGCAGTCTGCCGAGCGTCGAGGCCGGAAAGCGCGTCCGCTCCCGCATGGCGACCACCACCTCGTACTCGGCGAGCGCCGCCACGACCGCCTCCTCGTCCTCGAAGGCATCCCTGAACACGTGCACGTCCCCCCGGAGCGAATCCCAGTCGGCCAGGCTCAGGGCCACGCCTTGGTAGTCGTCCAGGATCGCGATCCGCATACGGATTCCTCTCGTTCTCGGCAGCCGGGCGGCGTGTCGTGAACGAGGGTACGGGGGTGAACCGGCGGGACGTGTGCGGCACGTGGGCTCCGTGACCGAAATGGTCGGTGCCCCCCGTGAGGATTTTTGCCCACACCGCGAAAAGACCTGTCAAGCGCGATGTTCCTCACATGAGAAAGCGGCTCCCCGGCGGCCGTATACGGCGGATTCGCGGTGGTAGCCTCGAATGAGTGAGCAGTCGACTCCGCGTCAAAGGAGCTCGCCGGCACCACCTTCGCGGTGTCTCCATGGAATTGCCCAGGAGGTCGCTCGTCGTATTCACGGGAGTTTCCGGTCCGGGTAAGTCGAGCCTGGCGTTCGTCACCGCATTCACGGCAAGGCGGCGGCAATATGTGGAATCGCTGTCCGCGTACGCACGGAAATTCCTCGGACAGCTCGACAGGCCCGACGCCGACACCGTCGAGGGACTGCCCCCGGCGATCGCCGTCGAACTGCGGCACCGCACTCTCTATCTGCCCGACGAACCCACCACCGGTCCGCACCCCGCCGACCGGGAACGCCTGCGGGCCGCCCTGCATCGACTTCTCGGAGGCGGGAACACGTTAGTTGTCACCGAGCACCACCTCGGCGTCGTCAGGACGGCCGACCGTCCGGGCGACATCGGCCCGCAAGGGGGCCACCGGGGCGGACAGGTGAGCACCGCGGGCACCCCGGAACAGAACGCGGTCCACCCGGGATCGCACACCGGCAGGTATCCCGGTGCGCTGCTGGAGGAGACGATATGAGCCTCGCCCCAAGCGAAGCCGTGCCGGCGCGGGAGCTGTCCCCGTTCGACGACGAGACCGACGGCCCCGCACCACGGCTCCCGGCGGAGGGCGGCAGCACCGACCCCGTGAAGGACTACCTGCGCGTCATCGCCCGGGTCCGGCTGCTCACCGCGGAGCAGGAGGTGGACCTCGCCAAGCGCGTCGAGGCCGGCCTGTACGCGCAACGGCTGCTGGTGGAGGGCGAGAACCGGTATCCACGGGAGGAACTGGCCCTGCTCGCCGAGGACGGCCACCGGGCCAAGGCCCACCTCACCGAGGCCAACCTTCGCCTGGTCGTCTCCGTCGCCAAGCGCTTCACCGGCCGGGGCCTGGACTTTCTCGACCTCGTCCAGGAAGGCAACGCCGGACTCATCCGCGCGGTGGAGAAGTTCGACTACGCCAAGGGCTTCAAGTTCTCCACGTACGCGACCTGGTGGATCAAACAGGCGGTCACCCGTGCCCTGGCCGACCAGAGCCGCACCATACGGATCCCGGTCCACACCGTGGAGATCATCAACCGGGTGGCCCGGGCGCGCCGGGAACTCATCCAGCAGACAGGCGTCCCGCCGACCCTGCAGGACGTCGCCGCGAAGGCCGAGATCCCGGTCGAACGACTCGTCGAACTCGACGCCTACACCAGGGAACCCGTCTCCCTGCACGCCACGCTGAGCGAGGAGGGCGAAGGAGAGTTCGGTGACCTCATCGAGGACACCGACGCGCCCGCGCCCTGGGAGGCCGTCACCCACCTCCTCCTCCAGGAGACCATCCGCTCCCTGCTCACCGACATGACCGCCCGCGAGTCCGGCATCATCGCGCTGCGTTACGGACTCACCGACGGCCGCCCCCGCACCCTGGAGGAGATCGGCGTCGTCTACGGCGTGACCCGCGAACGCATCCGGCAGATCGAGGCCAGGACGATGACCAAGCTCCGTCACCCCTCCCGCTCCCAGGTGCTGCGCGACTACCTCGACGACACCTGACCCGGCCGGCCGGACCGCCGTCTCCCCCCCGGCCGACCCGTCTGCCGTTTCCCGGGCGACAGCAAGCCGGGCGATCCGAACGGCCAGGGTCTCGACGGCAGGTGCTTCGCGGTCGCACCCACCGGGGGGACGGCCGCACCCACGGGGGAGACGGTCGCACCCACGGGGGAGGAGGCGCCTCAGTGGCCGGGAGCCGCGACGGCTGCCGTCACAGGCCGCGCCACACGTTGTCGAAGGCCGCGTCCTCGATCTCCCGCCGCTGCCGGACGGCGGCCAGCTCCGTCACGGCACCGTCCACGGCGGCGACCACCGTCACGGTCGCGTCGGAGACGGTGCTCGCGAGATCCTTGGGCGTCTCGTCCTGGATGCCGACGGCGGCCGCGAACGCGGCGAGCACCGGTTCGCCCGACGTCCAGCGCTCACGCGCCCGGGCATGCTCGGGCGAGTCGGCCGGCGCCGTCCGCCCGGTCGGCAGCGGCAGCCAGCGCCGCCGCTCCCGGGTGACCGTCCCGTCCTCCTCCAGTTCGGCGAGGTAAGCGGCGGACAGGCCACGTCCCCGGCGCCACAGCCAGTCCTCGACCGACTCGTACGGCGCATCGCGCTTCAGTGCCGCCGCCGCCTCGTCGAGGAGCCGGTCGCCCGTCCCGCCCGGGGAAGCGGGTACGACGATCTCGTCGTCGAGGGTGACCGCCCCGGCGCCGAGGAGATCGACCAGTTCGGCTCCCGCGAGCGCCAGCGAGAGGTCGCCCTGCTCGACGGACCGGCCTGCGGCGTCGTAGACGGTGACGATGAACAGGTCCCGGGGTGTGGTCATGTCGGACTCCCCAACAGAGATGGCGACAGAGGCATCTGAGGCAATGGTGGCGCGGAAGAATACGATGCCCGGTGCGGGCGCCACGCAGTCTCTCGCGCTTGGACCGCAGAGGTCACCCGTTCTGCCCAGACGAAGCGTGCGGTACGCCGCCCGTACCACCACGATGTGCCGCGATGGCCCGACACGCAGCGCGAGGCGGCCACACGACCGGGGGAGCGGCGCTCCGCACGGGCGGGCGATGGCCCACAGCGCCGGGGTGCGCCGGTCCGCAGGGCGGGGGCGGTGGCCCGCACCGTCGGGGTGCGACGCTCGCCCCGGACTGGGGCGGTGGTCCACAGAGCTGGGGGGCGGTGGCCCGCACCGTCGGGGTGCGGCGCTCGCCCGGTCGGGGGCGGTGGTCCACAGCGCTGGGGAGGGGTGGGGGTCGGCACCATCAGGGTGCGGCACACGGCGCCGGTGGTGTGGCGGCATGCGCGGTAGGCTGCTTGGCGATCAGGAGGGTGACGTCGGCCGGAGGTGGGTGGACATGACAGCGGAGGTCGAGCCGTCGTCCGCCGTCGGCGCGGGCGGCCGGGACAGCCGGCTGGGCCCGCTGATCATCACCCTCTTCGGGCTGTACGCGCGCGGCGAGCACAACTGGCTCTCCGTGGCCTCGGTGATACGCCTCATGGCGGATCTCGGTGTCGAGGGGCAGGCCGTCCGCTCCGCGGTCTCCCGGCTGAAGCGGCGCGGGGTGCTGCGGAGCGAGCGCCACGAGGGAGCCGCCGGATACGCCGTCGCCGACACCGCGCTGGAGGTACTGGCGGAGGGCGACATACGCATCTTCGAGCGGAACAGGGCCGCGGCCGACGACGGCTGGCTCGTCGTCGTCTTCTCGGTTCCCGAGTCCGAGCGGGACAAGCGGCACGCCTTGCGCACGGCCCTGACCCGGCTGGGTTTCGGCACCGCGGCCCCCGGCGTGTGGGTGGCCCCCGGCATCCTCGCCGACGAGACCCGCCGCACCCTGCAACGCCTCGAACTGACCCCGTACGTCGACATCTTCACCGGCGACCACTTCGCCTTCGGTGACCTGTCGGCGAAGGTCCGTGAGTGGTGGGACCTCGACGAGCTGTCCGCGCTCTACGCGGACTTCCTCGCGCGGTACGCGCCGGTGCGCGAGCGCGCCGCCGCGGGCGGGATCGCGCCGCAGGAGGCGTTCGGGATCTATCTGCCGATGCTCACCGAGTGGCGCCGGCTCCCGTACCGCGATCCCGGCCTGCCGCTCTCCCTGCTGCCGCAGGGCTGGCGCGGCGAGACCGCCGGCGCGCTCTTCGAAGAACTCGACAGGACGCTCCGGGCGCCCGCCCGCGAACACGCCCTGGCGGTCATCCACACTGCCTAGGCCTACGGCCTGATCAGCCGTTCCTCCGGGATCACGGCCACCCCGAGGATTTCGATCATCGCCTCCGGCTGCCAGAGCGCGGTGCAGCCGATGCCCGCCATCGCCGGGTACACCGGCCCCGCGAGCTCCCGCCACACCTTGCCGATCTCCTTGCCGTGGGCCTGGTAGTCGGGGATGTCGGTGAGATAGATCGTCACGCTCACCAGGTCCGCCGGCTCGCCGCCCGCCGCCCGCAGCGTGGTGAGCACGTTGCCGAACGCCTGGCGGAACTGCTCGACGATGCCACCCGGAACGATCTTCATGTCGGCGTCGAGCGCGGTCTGGCCGCCCAGGTGGAGCGTGTTGCCCGCGAGCGTTCCGTGCGAGTAGCCGCTCGGGGCGGGCAGTTCGGGCGGGTTCACGGCGACGGGAGTCATGAGGCCTCCGGTTCGGTGGTGTCCGGCTCCGGCCGCACGGCCGGTCGTATTGACAATAAATGACGACCGTGAAAAATGCGAGATAGGGCGCGGTCCTCGTCCGGACCCGACGGGCCGACGCCCCCGACGCCCCGACACCCCCGACAGGCCGACGATCCCGGCAAGCCCACGGAAACGGAGCCGTTCCATGGAGCCCGACCTCAGCAAGTACCGACTCGAAGGCGACAGCGAGATGTACCGCCTGCCCAGCGGCATCGTCGCGCCCGTCGTCACCCGGGCCGGTCAGGAGGACGTGAACGCCGCCGACTCGGGCGGCGCCGTCCGCGTGTCGGGCGTCAGTGCCCAGCACACCCCGGCGCGCCGCCTCTGGTACGGCAAGGTCAGCAACGAGCCCGGCTACCGCTCGGTCACCCACCACCACGGCGAGGCCGAGACCGGCGGCTACGTTCTCTCCGGCCGGGCCCGGATCTACTTCGGCGAGAAGTTCGAGGACTACGTCGACATGACGGAGGGCGACTGGGTCTTCGTCCCGCCCTTCATGCCGCACGTCGAGTGCAACCTCTCCCGGAGCAAGCCGCTGGTGTGGATGACCACCCGGACCCCGGAGAACATCGTGGTGAACCTGCCCGACGTGGCCGACACCGACCTGCGCGACTGGCTGAACCGATGACCGCCGCCCCGACCTCCGCGATCGTCACCGCGGCTCTCACTCTCAAGCCCGCCGCGCCCGAGCACTTCGACCTCGCCTTCACCGCCACCACCCAGCCCTGCCCCTGGCCCAAGGCCTACGGCGGCGACCTCGTCGCCCAGGCGGCGGCGGCCGCGATGCGCTCGGTGACCGACGGCAAGTCGCTGCACTCGATGCACAGTTACTTCCTGCGGCCGGCCGACATCGGCGCCGAGGTCCGCTACGAGGTGGAGGTGGTGCGCGACGGCCGCGGCTACAGCACCCGCCAGGTCCGCGGCTACCAGAACGGCAAGGTGCTCTACGTCTGCCTCGCCAACTTCGCGGCGGGGGAGCCGGGTGGCTCCTTCCACACCGAGTTCGCCGGGGAGATCCCCGCCCCCGAGACGCTGCCCAGCTCTGCCGAGTACCTCGCCGAGCGTACCGGCGGCACCATGACCGCGGAGTCCAAGGCCTACTGGCGCGGCGGCCGCGGCTTCGACATGCGCCACGTCCCCGGCCCCGTCTACCTCACCGTCGAGGGCGAGCGGCTGCCCCACCAGGCGGTCTGGCTACGGCCGTTCGACGCGCTGCGGCCCGTCGAGGGACTCACCGACGCCCAGCGCGACCTCGCCGCCCTCGCCTACGTCTGCGACTACACGATCCTCGAACCCGTCCTGCGGGTCCTCGGCCTGGCCTGGGCCGACCCCGGCCTGGTCACCGCAAGCCTCGACCACGCCATGTGGTTCCACCGTCCCGCACCGGTGGACGACTGGCTGCTCTACGCCCAGGAAGCGGTGGCCGCCGACGCGGGCCGCGGCCTCGGCACCGGACGTTTCTTCACCCGCGACCACCGTCACCTGGCCACAGTCGTCCAGGAGGGCATGATCCGCCCTGCCTGACCGTCCGCCGCATTCCACCGGCGGGCTCCCGGAAGGAACCCCACGTTGGCTGTTCCGCTCTCACCGACCTCGCACCTGGACACCTTCGCCCGGGATCATCTGCCGCCCGCCGAACTGTGGCCCACGATCGAGTTCAGCACGCCCGAACTGAGCTACCCGGCCCGCCTCAACGCGGCCACCGAGCTCATCGACGCGGCCGTCGAACGCCACGGCCCCGACCGCCCGGCCCTGCGCACCCCCGCCGGGGAGCTGTGGACGTACGGCGAACTGCGCACCCGCGCCAACCAGGTCGCTCAGGTGCTCACCGAGGACCTCGGCCTGGTGCCCGGCCGGCGCGTCCTGCTGCGCGCGCCCAACACCCCCTGGACGGTGGCGTGCTGGCTCGGCGTCCTGAAGGCCGGCGGGGTGGTGGTCACCACGATGGCCGCCCTGCGCGCCCGCGAGATCATCCCGATCGCCGAACGCACCAAGCCCGCCGTCGCCCTGGTGGACCACCGCTTCACCGACGAGCTCCGCACCGTCCTGCCCGGCCTGACGCTGGTCGAGTACGGCGGCCCCGGCCCCGACGACCTGGTGGCCCGGTGCGCCGCCAAGTCCGGCGAGTTCAGGGACGTGGAGACGGCGGCCGACGACGTGGCGCTGCTCGGCCCCACCTCCGGAAGCACCGGCGTCCCCAAGATCACGATGCATTTCCACCGGGACATCCTGTCCATCGACAACACCTTCGGCCGCCACCTGCTGGGGCTGCGCGAGGACGACCTGGTCGCCTGCACCGCGCCGTTCGCCTTCACCTTCGGCCTCGGCATGCTGGTCGTCTTCCCGCTGCGGGCCGGCGCCTGCGCCCTGCTGACCGAGACGGCGACCCCGGCCCAGCTCGCCGACCTCGTGGAGAAACACGGCGTCACCGTCCTCGCCACCGCGCCCACCGCCTACAAGGCGATCGTCCGAGAGGGCAAGGAAGGGCAGCTGCTCAGCGTCCGGGTCGGCGTGTCGGCGGGCGAGCACATACCGCTCACCACCTGGCAGGAACTGCGGAACCGCATCGGGCTGAAGGTCATCGACGGCATCGGCGCGACCGAGCTGCTGCACATCTTCATCTCCGCCGCGGGCGACGACATCCGGCCCGGCGCCACCGGGCGTCCCGTGCCCGGTTACCGCGCCACGATCCTCGGTCTCGACGGCGAGGAGCTCGGGCCGGGTGAGCCGGGACGGCTCGGCGTCATCGGCCCGGTCGGCTGCCGCTACCTCGACGACAAGCGCCAGCAGGACTACGTCGTCAACGGCTGGAACGTCACCGGCGACATCTTCCACCGCGACGAGGACGGCTACTTCCACTACCACGCCCGCAGCGACAACATGATCGTCTCCTCCGGGTACAACATCGGCGGCCCCGAGGTGGAGGCCGCCATCGACACCCACCCGGACGTCGTCGAGTCGGCGGTGGTGGCGCGCCCCGATCCCGAACGCGGCTCGGTCGTCTGTGCCTTCGTCGTCCTGCGCGAGGGCGTCACCGGGGACCCGGCGAAGGCCAAGGAGATCCAGAACCACGTCAAGCAGGTCCTGGCGCCCTACAAGTACCCGCGTGACGTCCGCTTCCACGACGCCCTGCCGCGCAACACCAGCGGAAAACTCCAGCGGTTCGCGCTCCGCAAGATCATCGAAGCCGAACAGACCGCTGAGCAGTGAGAGGAACTGCCTTGAAGATCGCGATCATCGGCGGTGGCCCGGGAGGGCTCTACCTCGCGGCGCTGCTGAAGCAGCTGGACCCCGCCCACGAGATCACGGTGTGGGAGCGCAACGCCCCCGACGACACCTTCGGATTCGGAGTGGTGTTCTCCGACGAGACACTCGGCGGCATCGAGAATGCCGACACCGTCTTCTCCGAGGCCATGTCCCGCCGCTTCGCCCGCTGGACGGACATCGACATCCACTACCGGGGCGAGAGCCACACCGTCGGCGGCCAGGGCTTCGCCGCCATGAGCCGCAAGGAGCTGCTGCACCTCCTCCAGGAGCGCTGCCGGGAGCTGGGCGTCACCCTGCACTTCTCGACCCCGGCACCCGAGGTGGCCGAGCTGCGCGCCTCGCACGACCTCGTGGTCGGCGCGGACGGCGTCAACTCGGCCGTCCGGGCGGCCCACGCGGACGCCTTCCGCCCCTCCCTGGACCGGCGGCGCAGCAAGTACATGTGGCTCGGCACGGACCGGGTCTTCGAGGCCTTCCAGTTCTTCGTCAAGGAGACCGAGTGGGGGGTCGTGCAGGTCCACGGCTACCCCTATTCCGACACCGGCTCGACCTTCATCGTGGAGATGCACGAGGACGTCTGGCGCCGGGCCGGCTTCGACGTCACGGAGGACGCCGTGTTCGCGCCGGGTGTCTCCGACGAGCAGGCCGTGGCCCGGATCCGGGAGCTGTTCGCCGACGAACTCGGCGGGCACCAGGTGTTCGCCAACAACTCCAAGTGGCTGAACTTCACCACCGTCCGCAACGAGCACTGGCACCACGGCAACCTCGTCCTCATCGGCGACGCCGCCCACACCGCGCACTTCTCCATCGGCTCCGGCACCAAGCTGGCCATGGAGGACGCCCTCGCCCTGGCCGCCTGTCTGCACGAACACCCCGACGCGGAAAGCGCGTTGACCGCCTACGAGAGCGAGCGCCGCCCGGTGGTGGAATCCACCCAGCGGGCCGCGCAGGCCTCCCTGGAGTGGTTCGAGAACATCGGCATGTACGCCGGCCAGGAACCCACCCAGTTCTGCTTCAACCTCCTGACCCGTTCGCGTCGTATCACCTACGACAACCTGCGCACCCGGGACCAGGAGTTCGCCGACCGCGTCGACGCCGCCTTCGCCACGGCGCAGGGACTGGACGCCGAAGCGCCCGCGATGTTCCAGCCGTTCCGCATCGGGCGGCTGGAGCTGAAGAACCGGGTGATCGTCTCCCCGATGGACATGTACTCCGCCGTAGACGGCGTGCCCGGTGACTTCCATCTGGTCCATCTGGGGTCGAAGGCGATGGGCGGGGCGGGGCTGGTGATGACGGAGATGGTCTGCGTATCTCCCGAGGGCCGCATCACCCCCGGCTGCACCGGACTGTGGAACGACGAACAGCTCGGCTCCTGGCAGCGGATCGTCTCCTTCGTCCACGACCGCAGCACCGCCCGCATCGGCCTCCAGCTCGGCCACTCCGGCCGCAAGGGCTCGACCCGCCTGATGTGGGAGGGCATGGACGAACCGCTCCCCGACGGCAACTGGGAGGTCGTGGGCCCCTCCGGACTGCCGTACGGTCCTGGGTCGCCCGTCCCCCGCGAACTCACCCGCACCGAACTCGGCGCCATCACCTCCGAGTTCGTCGAGGCGGCCCGCCGTGGCGCCGAGGCCGGCTTCGACCTCCTCGAACTCCACTGTGCCCACGGCTACCTGCTTTCCTCCTTCCTCTCGCCCCTCGCCAACCAGCGCACCGACCAGTACGGCGGCTCGCTGCAGAACCGGCTGCGCTATCCCTTGGAGGTCTTCGACGCGGTCCGGGAAGTCTGGCCCGCCGACCGGCCGTTGACCGTGCGGATCTCCGCCACCGACTGGGCCCCCGACGGCAACACCGAGCACGACGCCGTGGAGATCGCCCGCGCCTTCGTCGCGCACGGGGCGGCCGCCATCGACGTCTCCACCGGCCAGGTCACCAAGGACGAGCGCCCCGCCTACGGCCGCTCCTACCAGACCCCTTTCGCCGACCGGATCCGCCACGAGGTGGCCGCAGAGAGCGGCGTGGCCGTGATCGCGGTCGGCGCCATCGCCTCCTACGACGACGTGAACTCGATCCTGCTGGCGGGCCGCGCCGACCTGTGTGCCGTAGGACGCACCCATCTGTACGACCCGCACTGGACCCTGCACGCGGCCGCCGACCAGGACTACCGGGGCCCGGCCGCCGAGTGGCCTCTCCAGTTCGGGGCCGGGCGCCGCAAGCCGCCCACCGCACGCACCGACGCCGTTCGCCCGCGCCTGTCCCTGCTGCGGGCGGACTCGGCGGGGGAGAGCGTTCACCTGCGGTGGAAGCCCCTGCGGGAGGGACTACCGGTGGTGGGGTGACGTCAGGTAGTGCTGGCGGATCAGCTCCTTGCCGTAGTCGTGCCGTTGGGCGTGCGGATGACGGAGTGGACGTGCATCTGGGTCGGGACGCCCTGGGTGCCGCCGTACGCGCCACGCAGCGGGCCGGGTGCCTGGCAGTCGACCTCGACCCAGACCACCGGGCTGTGCACCCGGACGTAGAACGCGTCGGCGGCACCCGTGCCGCCGGCCCAGGTCACATAGGTGTCGTCGAGGTGGGCCCGCACCTCGGCCAGGCGCACCCTGGCCGCGTCGGCCCTGGCCCGGCCGGTGAACGCCTCGACGATGCCGAGGAGCTTCTGCTTCTGCGCCCGGGTCAGGGTGTTGCCGCGGATGCCCTCGTAGGCCTGGACCGCGTTGTCGGAGAAGGCGCCCGCCTTCATCGACTCGTTGGTCTTGGTGGCCGAGGTGATCGCGACCGCCTGCTGGTCGGCGGTGAGGGAGTTGACGAAGGCGAGACTCGCCAGCACCTCCTCGTGACAGACGGTGACCGTCTCGCCGTCGATCTCCATGGTGGTCGGCTCCGAGCCCCAGAAGCAGGGGCTCATGACGACCTGGTCGCCGAGCACGAAGTAGTTGATGACCAGGTGGTGGCCGTCGAACTGGAAGCCCCAGGGCTCGGTGGCGGACGGGGTGCCCATCAGCGTCCAGTAGTAGGCGTCCTCGTTGAAGGACGTGGTGTTGCCGATCGCCTCGCCGGCCGCCTGGTTGATCTTCCGGATCTTCTCCGAGGTCTCCAGGCCGTCCGCGCCCAGCGCGGCCTTCAGCAGGGCCGTGCCCAGGTCCTTCTGCGTGTCGCCGAGGTCGGCGAGCGAGACGCCCTGCCGGGTGTAGGAGTCGACGTTGCTCCACAGCCGCCACTCGGTGGAGTGGATCGTGAACTGTGTGGCGGTCCTCTGGGTGTCGGTCAGACCGGCCAGGAAGGCGTTCGCGGCGGAGATCACCGGGGCCGTGTCGACCTTGGTGGAGTGGATCGTGAACATATCGTCGATCCGCCTGCCGTCGGTCGTCAGGCCGAAGAACTCCTCGGTCAGCGACTGGTTGCCCGGACCGCCGGCGCCGCCACCGCCCGGGCCACCGCTCGGCGGGGCGCTGGGGGAGGGGCCGGCCGAGGCGTCGGCCGTACCCGTGCCGTCGTCGGCGAGCGGTGGCCCGGGCGGTGGCGCTGCCCATGGTCACCAGGGCCGTCGCCCCGGACGCGAAGAACACCTTGCGCATGAAGTGACGACGACTCGCCTCGGGACGTTCCGAGGCTTCCAGCATCCGCGTCGCGCCTGTGTCGGCGTCGATCTCGGACATGCGGCTCCCTCCGTCAGGGGCCCGTCCCTCGTGGACGGCCACCGGACGACCAGCCTGCTGCCGACAACTGAGGCTGCGCTGAACCGAGTTGCCCAGAGCGGCGCGGAGAACCCGGTGACCTGGGGTCATATGAGGATGCTGAGCATTCAGGAGACCTTCAGGGCGATGAGGGTGGCGCCGCGGGCGAGCGGCAGCGTGACGGTGAACTCGGTGCCGCCGGGTGCGCTCTCCACCCCGACCCGGCCGCCGTGCGCCTGAGTGATCGCCGCCGCGATCGCCAGCCCGAGCCCCGCCCCGCCCTCGGTGCCGGGGGTACGGGAGCGGGAGGCGTCGCCCCGCGTGAAACGTTCGAAGACCGTAGGCAGCAGACCGGCCGGTATGCCCGGCCCGTCGTCGTGCACCCGGATCGCGCAGTGCCCGTCCGCCGCCGCCACGGTGACGGTGACGCGGGTGCCGGCGGGGGTGTGGAGCCGGGCGTTGGCCAGCAGGTTGGCCACCGCCTGGTACAGCCGGGACCGGTCGCCGACCACCGTGGCCGGCACGTCCAGGCGCAGCACCAGCTGCCAGTGGTGGTCGGACCCCGCTGCCCGTGCGTCCCACACCGCGTCCCCGACCAGGGTGGCCAGGTTCACCTCGGCCGCCTCCAGCGGTCGGCCCTCCTCCAGGCGCGCGAGCAGCAGCAGGTCCTCGACCAGTCCGGTCATCCGTGCCGACTGGTCGGATACCCGGCGCCAGGCCAGCTCCGGTGCGATCCTCCCGGTGTCCACGCCCATCAGCATCAGCTCGGCGTACCCGGCGATCGAGGCGAGCGGGGTGCGCAGCTCGTGGCTGGCGTCGGCGAGGAAGCGCCGCATGTGCTCCTCGGCGCGCTGCCGTTCGCGGAGGGACCACTCCACGTGGTCGATCAGCCGGTTGAGGGCGATGCCGACCTGGCCGACCTCGGTGCGCGGGTCGGTGTCCGCGGCGGGCACCCGGGTGAGCCCGCTCACCTCCCCCCGGTCGAGGGGCGCGTGCGAGACCTCGACGGCGGTGGTGGCGACGCGCCACAGCGGCCGTAGCTGACCCCGGGTCGCCACGGCCGACACGGATCCCGCCAGGACCAGCCCGACCCCGGCGATGCCGGCCTCGACCACGACCAGGGAGTCGATCATGTGCTGTACGTCGCCCACGGGCAGCCCGGCCAGCATGGTGGTGCCGCCCTCGCCGACGGCGGTCAGCCGGTAGGCGCCCAGGCCGGGGATGGTCCGGGTGTGCAGGGTCCCGTCCGCGGGGAGGCCGCCGAGGACGGTGCGCTCGACGGTGGTGAGGGCGCGCGGGCCGTCGTCGGTCACCACCTCGGCCGTGGTGATGCGGCTCCCCTCGACGAGGGCGGCCAGGGTGCCGGTGTGCTGGCCCCGTTCGTTCAGGAAGCCGAGGCTCGCGCCGGGCGGCCCGTGCTCCCGGCCGCCCTGGCTGTGCTCGGCGGCGTCGGTGACCCGCTGGTCCAGGTCCCGGATCAGGTAGTAGGGCTGGACGAGCACGGTGGCGAGGGCCATCGCCGCGCAGACGGCGGCCAGGGTGACGGCGTGGACGAGGACCATACGGGCCCGCAGCGAGCGCCCGCGGAGATGGGCCAGGGCGCGGCGGACCGCCGTCATGCCTGGTCGTCCGCCGGTCTGAGGACGTATCCGGCGCCCCGCACGGTATGGATCATCGGCCTGCGCTGCTTGTCGATCTTCGCGCGCAGGCCGTAGACATAGACCTCCACCAGGTTCCCGCCGCCGTCGAACGAGCTGTTCCACACGTGGTCGAGGATCTGCGTCTTGCTGAGCACCTGGCGGGGGTGGCTCATCAGGAACCGCAGCAGGTCGAACTCCTTCGCGGTGAGCGAGATCGGCGTACCGCCCCGGCGCACCTCGCGGGTCTTCTCACCGAGCACCAGGTCGCCGAGGACCCGCACCCCTTCCTCCTCGGCGGCCTCGCCGGCCCCGCAGCGGCGCAGCAGCCCGCGCAGCCGGAGCATCACCTCCTCCAGGGAGAAGGGCTTGGTCACATAGTCGTCGGCACCGGAGGACAGTCCGTCGAGCCGGTACTCCACCGCGTCCCGGGCGGTCAGCATGAGCACGGGCAGCTGGGCGTTCTCGTACCGCA
This sequence comes from Streptomyces sp. NPDC026538, assembly GCF_055567535.1. Taxonomy (NCBI): domain Bacteria; kingdom Bacillati; phylum Actinomycetota; class Actinomycetes; order Kitasatosporales; family Streptomycetaceae; genus Streptomyces; species Streptomyces sp. NPDC026538. Next base: position 559,931 of record NZ_JBVHQG010000007.1, on the reverse strand, counting down.
GCCGGCGCAGCACCTGGATCCCGTCCAGGTCGGCCAGCATGCCGTCCAGCACGACGGCGTGCGGGCTGTATCTGCGGGCGGTGCGCAGCGCGCCGTACCCGTCCTGCGCCACGAACGGCCGCCAGCCCGCCGCGGTGACGGCCACCGAGAGCAGCTCGGTCAGCTCGGGTTCGTCGTCGACGATCAGCACTCGGATCGCGTCCGCCGCGAGTGTGGGGGTGTCAGACATGCCCCCGATGTTCTCCCGGCGGGCTGTACGCGAGCTGTGGGGCGACCCTCTCCGGCCCCCCTCCGCCCCCTCCGAACCCCTTCGGGCGCCCTCCGTGATCATGGCGGACCGCTCGGTTTTCTCCCTCCGGAGGGCCCCGGAGGCGTGACGCCACCCATAGGAGCCAGATCACATCCTATCGGAGGTAGTAGACGGGAAACGCCCTGAACGCCATGCAAGCCGCATCAAAAGGTACATAACGCCGGTTTATACGAAGTTACGTAGTACGTCACATCATTGCGTCCCGGTCCGGGCGCCGCTAACCATTGCTGTCGTCGCCGGGAGACGGGCGATGGACCGGGCGGATCTCCGCCGGGCCCACCCACTCCCGCCGGTTGTACGGGGCTCCGCCCCACGCCGCCGCACACAGCGGCCGGCGCCGACGCCGTCCCCACCGGAGATTCGCTCACATGACCATGACCACTCGCACCCGCATCGCTCGCCTCCGCACCATCGGCCTCACCGGCCTCGCCACCACCGGCGCCGCGGCGGCAGCCCTCACCCTCATGCCGACGACCGCGCAGGCCGCCGAAGCGACGCAGGCGCACACCTCCACCGCGGTCACGGCCTCCAGCAGCGACAGCCACAAGTCCGGCTCCTCGAACAACCTCGACGGCTGGATCAAGCAGTCCCTCCAGATCATGAAGTCCAAGGGCATTCCGGGCAGCTACGAGGGCCTCAAGCGCAACATCATGCGCGAGTCCGGTGGCAACCCCTCCGCCCAGAACAACTGGGACGTCAACGCGCAGAAGGGCACCCCTTCCAAGGGCCTGCTCCAGGTGATCGACCCCACCTTCAACGCGTACCACGTCAACGGCACCGCGCACAGCGTCACCGACCCGGTGGCCAACATCACCGCGGCCGCCAACTACGCCGCCCACCGCTACGGCTCGATCGACAACGTCAACTCCGCGTACTGAGCGCGGCGATGACTCACCGGGCCGATGCCGGCCCGTCGTGCCGCAGCAGGAACGCGTCGGCAAGGGCGTCGGTGAACTCCTCACCGACCGGCCCGGCCGACACCGGCACCCGCCAGTAGAGCGGGCCCGTCAACAGGTCCGTCTCGGTCTCCAGGTCGAGCCCGGCGGGCAACCGGCCCGCCGCCACGGCTCGTTCCAGCCGGGCATGGTCGCGCCGGCGCTGCGGCGCCAGGCAACGCGACCTGAACTCCCCGGCGAACGCCGGATCACCTGGACGGCCGGAAGGACATCTGCCCGCCCGTGCTGAAGCTGCTGGAGCCGCGCCTCGCCCCCGGCACCCTCGTCGTCGGCGACGACTCCACCCTCGCGAGCAGACGGCCCTCCCTCGACCACGTACGCGACCCGGCGAACGGCTACCGCGGCGTCGGCCTCCCGGTCGAGGACGGCATGGAGATCAGCCGCCGGCCGTGACGCGTCTCGGCTAGAAGGGTTCCCGGTGCTCGTGCGCCGCCTGCTCCAGGGCCGCGGCCTCCGCCTCGGCGATGCGGGTCTCCGCCTCGACGTCGATCGAGCGGGTCAGCCACCAGTACAGCAGCGCCGAGACCGGCAGTCCGACGAACAGCGAGATGTCGGCGCCGTCGAGGGCCTTGGCGGCGGGGCCGACGAAGAGCGTGCCGACGGAGAAGAACGGGATCATGACCGCGAACCCGACCAGGTACGAGACGATCCCCTGCCAGCCCCAGCGGCCGTAGATGCCGTTCGGCTTGAAGATCTCGGCGATCGCGTAGTGGCCGCGGCGCACCACGTAGTAGTCCATCAGGTTGACCGACGTCCACGGGATGAACAGATAGAGCACCAGCAACAGGAAGTTGTTGAAGTTCGTCAGGAAGTTCGAGGTCGCCGCCAGCGCGCCGATCAGGGAGAGCGCCGCGGTCACGCCGATGGTGATCAGACGCACGCCCAGCGTCGGCCGCACCCGCTTGAACGAGTCGATGGCGCTGATCAGCGTCAGTGAACCGCCGTACATGTTCAGCGCGGTGACGGAGATCAGGCCCAGGGCGGCGAACAGCAGCACGATCGCGCCGAAGCCGTTGAAGACCTTGTCGCCCGCGGCGTTGATCGAGGGGATCGTGTCGAAGCTGTCTCCCGCCCAGGCGGCCAGCAGCGACCCGAGCACCATCAGCCAGATACCGCCGAGCGCCGAGCCGAAGTACGTCCAGTAGAACGTCTTGCGGACCGTCACGTCCGGCGGCAGGTAGCGGGAGTAGTCCGAGACGTAGATGGCCCAGCTGATCTGGTAGCCGGCGACCACGCCGAACTGGGCCAGGAACGGCGTCCACTTGAAGGCGCCGAGATCGAAGGAGCCCGGCGGGTAGTGCAGGGTGACCAGGACACCGACGGTGAAGATCCCGAAGATGACGAGGAAGGTGTAGGTCAGGAACCGCTCGGCCTTGTGGATGATGTCGTAGCCCACCAACGCGATGACGAACGCGACCGCCGTGACCACGATCACCCACAGCTTCACGCCACCGTGGATCGTGGAGTTCAGCGCCTCACCGGCCAGGCTGGTGTTGAACACGTTGAACCCCGCGTACTGCACGTACGCGAACAGCCACACCAGCAGCGCCCCGACATAGCCGAACTGGGGCCGCGACTGGATCATCTGCGGCAGCCCCAGCTGCGGCCCCTGCGCCGAGTGGAAGGCCATGAAGAAGGTGCCGATCACGGTGCCCGCGACGATCGCGAGCAGCGACCAGATCAGATTGCCGCCCTCCGTGATGCTGATCAGCCCCACGGCCAAGGTGGCGATCTGCGCGTTCGACATGAACCACAGCGGTCCCAGATGCCACAGCTTGCCGTGCCGCTCGTCCAGCGGCACATAGTCGATGGACCGGACCTCCAGACCGCTCACCCGCGGTTCCGCCGACGTGCTCATGGCACCTCCAAGGGGTCGGTCCGTCACTCTGGTCACATTCTTCCCCCGGAAAGGCCCGGATGAGGCCTCCGGAATCCGTGCTCCGTCCCCCGGCGTCCCCGGAATGCCCGCCTCGCTGCGGCCTTGTTGCTCTACTCACAATTTGCCCGGAACCACCCTTTTCGTGGCGGTGGTCACGTCGCCGACCGGGCATTTTGTCTATGTTCGCAGTTCTGTGTCCCTCCGACCTGAACTGCCGAGGCCCCGCATGCTCAACCGCCCCCTCGCCGTCGTGGCCACAGTGGTGACCCTTCTGGCCGGCGCCGCACCGGCGGCCCTGGCGGCCGGTGCCGCCTCCGCCTCCAGCTCCACGTTCCGTACGGCCGTGCAGGCACCGGCCGAGGCGCGCGTGACCGCCGCCGTCCTCGATCTGGACGCCGGCGGCCGGGAACCCGTGGTCTACGGCGACGACACGCCGTACGACACGGCGAGCATCGTCAAGGTCGACATTCTCGCCTCGCTGCTGCTCCATGCGCGTGACCACCGGCGTGCCCTCACCGCGCGGGAGAGCGCCCTGGCGCAGGTGATGATCCGCGACAGCGACAACGACGCCGCCAACGCCCTGTGGCACTCCATCGGCGGCGCCCCCGGCCTGGCGTCGGCGAACAAGCGGCTGGGGCTGACCTCGACCACGCCCGGCACCGGAGGCCGCTGGGGGCTCACCCGGACCACGGCAGGCGATCAGATACGCCTGCTGAGCGCGGTCTTCGGCGCCGGCCCCACACCGCTCGACTCGGCGTCCCGAAGCCGTATCGGCACCCTGATGACCGAGATCGCCGCCGACCAGTCCTGGGGCGTCTCGGCCGCCGCCGACTCCGGGTGGGCGCTGAAGAACGGCTGGCTGATGCGGACCACCACCGACCTGTGGGACATCAACAGCGTCGGACGCGTCACGGCCGGCGGCCACCACTACCTCGTCGCGGTCCTCTCCAACGGCAACGCGTCCATGCCGGACGGCGTGAAACTGGTCGAACGAGCCGCCCGTACGGCCGTCACCACGGCGGCGGCACACTGACCCCCTTGGCCCAGCACACCCCGCCCGCCGCCCGAATCGCCCCTAACGTGCACTAGAGGTGCCCTTACGCGCACCCGAGGTGACGGAGGCCGGCAACGGGAGGCGCGGTGGCGGGTGCGGGCGGGCCGGCGGCCGGGCGGGGCCCGGCGCGTCGGGCGCGCCGGGCGCGGGGCGCGGGACAGGCCGCCCGGTCCGGCCATCCGGTGTGGATCCCCAAGCGCGCCCGGGATCCGCGTGCCTCCGCCTCCGTCAGCGCGGTCGTCGTCCCCGCCCTGCGGATCGCCGCCGCCTACGCCTGGCGGCTCATCGTCCTCGGCATCGTCGTCTACGGCGTCTTCATCGTCCTGGGCCGCTTCCAGCTGATCGCCGTCGCCCTGTTCCTGGGCCTGGTCGTCACCTCGGTGCTGCGCCCGTTCACCGACCTGCTGAGCCGATGGCTCCCCAGACCCCTGTCGGTGGCCGTGAGCCTGGTCGGCAGCATCTGTGTGTTCCTGGGGCTGCTGGCCCTGGTGGGCAACGCGGTCGCCCAGGAGTCGGCGACGCTGGCCGACCAGTTCCGCGGCGGCATCCACCGCATCGAGGTCTGGCTCCAGCGGCCGCCCTTCCGGCTCGGCCCCGGCGCCCTGTCGCATCTCCAGCAGCAGATCGTGAACTACATCCAGGCCAACCGCTCCAACCTGGCCAGCAGGGCGCTCAGCGGCTTGGGCACCCTCGTCGAAGTGGTCGCCGGGGGCGCGCTCGCGCTCTTCTCCTCCGTCTTCTTCATCAACTCCGGCGAACGGCTGTGGGCCTGGACCAGCCGTGAGCTCCTGCCCGCCGGCGCCCGGAGCGCGTGGGACCGGGCGGGGCACGCCGCCTGGCGGACGTTCGCCGGGTACACCCGGGGCATCATCATCGTGGCCGCCGTCAACGCCGTACTCGTCGGCATCGCCCTGCTGGTGCTGCGGGTGCCGCTCGCGCTGCCGCTGACCCTGCTGGAGTTCTTCGCCACGTTCGTCCCGCTGGTCGGCTCGCCGATCGCCCTGGGCGTGGCCACCGTGGTGGCGCTGGCCGGACGCGGGCCGCTCACCGCCGTCGCCGTCCTCGTGCTCATCGTCGTCATCGGCCAGCTGGAGGGACATGTGCTGCACCCTCTGGTGATGAGCTGGGCGGTGCGCCTGCACCCCCTCGTCGTCGCCGTCTCCGTCATCGCGGGCAGCATCGTCGCGGGGGTGATCGGCGCCGTCGTGGCCGTGCCGCTCGTCTCCGTGGTCTGGGCGGTGCTGCGGGCGCTGCGGCCCGCAGCACCGCCCTGATCCGAATCCCGGGGCTCAGCCGTCCTTGGCGGGGCGACGGGTGCGCTTGGGGGCCCGGCGGGACCGGCCGGACGGGGCGGGCGCCTCGGACGGGCCGGCGGACCCGGACGGCGCGGCGGGGGAGGGTGCCGGGATGCCGTCGCCCCACGCCTCGTGTGCGCCGAACGGATCGGCGGGCCCCTCCGCGAGCAGTGCCTCGATGTCGAGGCCGGGCTTGGCACGCGCCTTGACCGCGGCCAGGGTCAGCGTGTCGGTGTCGGACTCGGCGCCGTCCCGCCACAGGACGGTGCCCGGCAGCATCACCAGCGAGGTCGTACCGCTCTCCCCGGCGGCCGGCCGCAGCTGGACGCGCACGCCGTGCCGGTCGGCCAGCCTGCCGACCACGTACAGGCCCATGTGCTGGTAGACGCCGGCGTCTGCGGTCGGCGGGTTCGCCAGCTTGTGGTTGATCAGTGCGAAGTCCTCGGACATCAGGCCGATGCCCTGGTCGTGGATCTCGATCATGATCTGGGTGTCGGGCAGCCGGGTCGCCGTGACCCGGACCGTGGAGCGCGGTGAGGAGAACGCGGTGGCGTTCTCCAGCAGCTCGGCCAGCAGATGCACGAGGTCGGTGACGGCACGGCCGTGGATCTGGGTCTCCGGGACGCCCGACAGCTCGATCCGCTCGTACTGCTCCACCTCGGAGGCCGCCGCCCGGATGACGTCCACCAGGGGGAGTGGGTGGTCCCACTGCTGGGTGGGCCGCTCACCGCCGAGCACCAGGAGGTTCTCGCCGTTGCGCCGCACCCGCGTGGCCAGGTGGTCCAGCTTGAACAGGTTCGCCAGCTGCTCGGGGTCGGCCTCGTGCCCCTCCAGTTCGGTGATCAGGGCCAGCTGACGCTCGACCAGCGACTGGTTGCGGCTGGAGAGGTTGGTGAAGACCGTGTTGATGTTGCCGCGCAGCAGGGCCTGTTCGGCGGCGAGCCGGACCGCTTCCCGGTGCACGTGGTCGAAGGCCCGGGCCACCTCGCCGATCTCGTCGGTGGTGGTGATCGGGATCGGGGTGACCCTGGTGTCCACCTGGCCGGGCACGGCCTGGGACAGCCGGGTGATCACGGCCGGCAGCCGCTGCTCGGCGATCTCCATCGCCGAGGCGCTCAGCCGGCGCATGCCCCGGCTCATCGAACGGGCCACCCAGGCCGCGAGCAGCAGCGCCGCGAGGACGGCGCCGAGCGCGAGCGAGCCGTTGGTGATCGCGTTCCGCTTCGCCTCGGCGGCGACGCTCCGGGCATCGGCGAGCGCCGTGTCGGTGAGGTGGACCTCGATGCCCCGGCAGGCGTCGAAGGCGAGGGTGGACGCGGCGAAGAACGACTCGGGTGTGATGCCCTCGGCGGCCAGCTGCTCGGTCGGCTTCCCGCCGGCGATCTCGCTGATCATCTTCGCCAGTGTCGGCGGTGCCACGAACGTCCGCCCGGCCGCCCTGGCCTCCTGGGCCGCCTTCGCGGTCTGCTCCGCGCCCTTCTTCTCGGCGTCCGCGAACGCGGCCCGCAGCCTGGTCATGTCCTGCGTGGTACCGGCCCCCGCGTACTCCTGGAGGGCCACCTGCTCCAGGTAGGCGTACGAGCTGAACGAGCCCAGCTGGGTCGGCAGTTCGCCCTCCGCGAGGGCGGTGCGGTCCTCGACCAGCAGATGCGTGCCGATGGAACGGATCAGGGACTCGGCCGCCTGGGTCAGCGAGATGGCGTAGAGGGTACGTCCGAAGCTGGCCTGGTTGTTGCTGCCGAAACCCAGTTCGTTGGAGAGCTCCATCAGCGGGTGCTGGACGGCGTGATAGCTCTCCTCGGTCTGCACCCCCGTCAGCCGGGCGGTGAACGCGTCGGCCCGCACCGCGGGCAACTGCTTCTCGCCCACCCGGACCAGCTCGATGCGCCTGATGAGGCCCGCGGTCCTGGGCGCGCGGGCCACCGCCCGGTCGAACGCGTCGGCGTCCGCGTCGGTCACCTTGCGGGCCGCCGCCACCGCCGGTGCGTTCCGCTCGCCCTCCAGCAGCGGGATGACCGACACGTCCCGTTCGTTGATCGCGTCACTGGCGTAGGCGTTCGCCGCCCGCACCAACTCCGCCACGCGCACCGCGTCGTCGGCGTCCCGCAGGGTGTCGACCGAGTTCTTCACCCGGACTCCGCCGAGACCGAGAGCGACCAGCACAGGGATGAGCAGAATGGCCTGGAGGCGTCTGGCGACGCGCCAGTTGCCGGTCAGAGGTCTGAACTTGGGCAAGGTCGTTCCACTTCACAACAGGGAGGGTGCGCAGGGCCGCCGTTCACAGCCCGACGTTCTGTGGCCAAGTTCTAACACCCGGCGATCGACTGTGACCGGCTTTTCTGTGAAGCGGTTTCCAACGAAGTGGTACAAAGCTCAATCAAAACCATCGGTGGTCAACGCATGTACCACCGGGCGGATCCGCCACGCGCCGAGGCCCGCCCGATGGAGCGCACGGTCAGCGCTTACCGCTGTCGCGGTACGCAGGCAAAGGGTGCGGATGCCGAACCTCGCCACGCCCGGCACCGAGGTGCACATCGTCTGGGGCGAGCGCCCCGGCCCCGGCACCGACCCCGGGGCGGACCTGGGCTTCCCGCGCATCCGGGCCACCGTGCAGCCGAGCCCCTTCGACCGGCACGCCCGCACCCGGTACCGCCGCGACGCCTGAGACGGACTCCCGGATGAAACCCCCGACCCACGATGTTCGAAAATCGGAGCTTCACGTTCGGCAAGGAGCACGATGACCACCCTCGACACGGCCTCGGCTGCGGTGAGCACCGCACTGCTGGAGGACTTCTCCCTGGAGATGACCGGCAAGGACGTCCCCAGCCTGGAGGAGGCCCGCGACACCATCCCGCAGGGCACCCGCATCAACGTCACCTTCCTCGGCAACGAGGACCTGCGGATGCGGCTGGACGCGGCGCGCGCGGTCAGGCGCCTCGGCTTCGTGCCCGTGCCGCACTTCTCCGCCCGACGGCTCGGCTCCCGCGCCGACTTCGAGCAGTTCCTCACCGGCCTGCGCACCGACGGCACCGGCGACAACGTCTTCGCCGTCGGCGGCGACCCGGCCCGCCCCGAAGGCCCCTACGCCGACTCGCTGGCACTGATCGAGTCCGGCCTGCTCCAGGAGTACGGCGTCCGGCACGTCGGCATCAGCGGCTACCCGGAGGGCCACCCCGCCATACCCGGTGACGTCCTGTGGTCCGTGCTGCGCGACAAGAGTGCCGCGCTCGCCGCGCAGGGCCTGGACGGCGGCGTCATCACCCAGTTCGGCTTCGACGTCGATCCCGTCCTCGCCTGGGTCGAGCGGGTCCGGGACGAGGGCATCACACTCCCGGTCCGCATCGGCGTCCCCGGCCCGGCCGGCGTGCGCCGCCTGATGGCCTACGCGGCCCGGTTCGGCGTCGGCACCAGCACCGCCATCGCCAAGAAGTACGGCCTCTCCCTCACCAACCTGATGGGCACCGCGGGCCCGGACAGGTTCCTGCACGCCCTGGCCGAGGGCTACGACCCGGGCCGGCACGGCGAGGTGAAGATCCACTTCTATACGTTCGGCGGACTGCGGGCCACCTCCGAATGGATCGCCCGGTTCAGGAAGGACCACCACGTATGAGTCAACGCGCGGTCCTGTCCCGTGCCGTGCTGTGGCACGCCGAGGACCGGGTGATCCGCGACGGAAACCACACCATCGTCTTCGGCTAGCCGGCAGCCCCCACGACACGCGTGAACGACGGCGCGGAACTCGCCCGGCGGATCCGGGAGTACGGGTCGCCTCGGTGGTGACCAGCAGGTGCGGGGCACCCGCTTCCCCCTCGCGACCGCCCTCGCCGACTACCGCGCGGATCTCGGCTGAGGAGCGCCGCCGGCGCTCCAGACGACGACCGGCGGTACGACACGCGCGCACCGGGGCATGCCCCGGGCGTCCGTCAGCCCGAGTCTGCCGACCAGCAGGCCGTCCCGCACGGCTGCCTCCGCCACCGCGCCCGGGACGGCGTCGAGCATCAGCTTGGCCCGGCGGAACATCGTGAAGCCGCCGCCGGTGCTCACGGTTCCCCAGGACAGATAGACGAACCGGCCGCCGGGGCCGCCCTGGACGTACGGTCCCTTGAAGTCGATGCCGGTGTCCGAGGCCGCCGCGGTGCAGGGCAGGGACCAGGTCGCGAGGACGGCGTCACCCGGCTGCGGGTCGAGCAGTTCGGCAGGACGGTTCCGGCGCTGTACGGCCACATGAATTCCGTCGTACGCGGAGAAAGCGCTGTCCCCGGGCGCCGGGCAGGACCGTCCGGGCAGGTCGGTCGCGTCGATGCGGATGCGCATACCGGCCATCATCGCCGACGCGTCGGCCCGCGTTGTACGGCCGGCCGGCGAACGGTTCGTGCGTTCACCCGCGTTGTGCGGCCGGCCGGCGAACGGTTCGTGCGTCCGCCGGCCGGCCGGGCGCGGTCAGCGCTTGGTGTAGATGAAGCCGACCTTGTCGAGCTCGACACCGGAGCGGCCGTGGAAGCCGGCGATCTGCCAGCCCGACGGCGCGGTGCGGGTCACGCAGTCCGAGGTCGTCGTACCACCGGCGAGGGTGTTGCCCAGGTTGGTGGTGAACTTGGCGTAGAAGATGCGCGTGGTGTTGTTGTACTTGCCCTCGCACAGGTACGCCGTGGTCACGTACTCGCCGCTGCCCAGCGTCAGCGAGGACGCCGTGCCGCCGGTGCCGCCGTGGGTCAGCGTGGTGCCGTTGCCCAGGGTGATGCCGACCTGGTCGACGCGGGAGCCGGAGCGCAGCGAGATGCCGGTGGCGCGGGCGGCGGCCGGGACGCTCGGAAGGTCCTGGTAGTAGTCGCCGTGCGGACCGCCGAACTGGTCGCTGAGCTGGAAGTCCGGGTTCTGCGACCAGGAGAAGCCGACCGTGATCGGGTCGTGGTCGGAGAGCATCAGGCCGTCGGCGTTGAGGAACTTGGCGTGCTCGTTGTTGTACGAGGTCGCGTTCAGGGTGACCAGCTTGCTGCTGCGGTACAGGACCTTGTCGACCACCTCGCAGGTGTTGGGCACGGTGGCCCCGGTCTGGTCGCAGAGCAGGGTGTCGCTGCCCTTGGCCGGCGCGCTGCCGCCACGGATCAGCTGGACCCAGGCGTCGGTCAGCCCGTTGGCGGAGGCGAACTCCGCGATGGTGTCGGCGGTGCGGGTGTAACGCGTGTTGGTGTCACCCATGACCACGACGGCGTTCCCGGCCGAGTGGGTGCTGATGAACGACGTCAGCTGGCTGAGGTTGTCGGCCCGGGAGGCCTCGTCGCCGTCGTTGGTACCCGCGTTGGTGTGCAGGTTGTAGAAGTCGACGTAGACGCCCTCGGCGAGCCGCTCGCGCATGAAGGTGAAGCCCTTGGGGGTCAGGCAGTCACCCGAGTCGAGCTGGCAGGAGTTCCAGCCGACGCGCTCGAAGTCGTCGCCGTCCCAGGCGTAGTCGGAGACGGTGTTGAGCCCGCTGCCTATCCCCGCGCCGCCGCTGGTCGCGGTGCGGTACGGGTGGGTGTCCGTGGAGTACAGGTACGCGTGGTAGTTGAAGTCCTCCTGGACGTTGACGATGTCGTACGGCGCGATCCGTCGGCCGATCTCGGTGGTGCTGGTGTCGCGCGGTGTTGATGCGCTCGACAGCGACTCCGGAAGCCCGGCGACGTTGTACGTGAGCACGCTGAACGTGCCCGAGCCGGCCGCCGCGGCCGGAGTGGCCGTCGCCGTGAGCCCGCCGAGGGCGGCGACCGCGGCCGCCAGGCAGGCAACGAGTCTGCGCATGGGGGTGTCTCCTACGGGGAGGGGTGCGCTGGGAGAGTGTGGACATGCCAAAAGGCAAGCCAAAACGTAGTGGCAAACGCTTTCTCCCGACCACTGTCGCGGCCGACCAATCGAGGAACTCCTCATGACGACCAAGAGATCGTCTTCTGGCGGCGGTCCGATCGGCCGCTGACTGTTACTCACTTTCGGGTGAGCGGGCCCAGTTCACGGTGCGGCCCGTGGTGTCACCGAGGTGCCGTCGGCCCGCTGATTGCACGACTTTTGGGCCCCATGATGGAGCAAATCGGTCCATTCACTTGATAAATGGACGTTACATTCGAGAGTCATAGCAAAGCGATAGATCGGTAATGGGCATGGTGTGTGTCCCCCACGTCGCGCCGCCCCGTTGCAATGTGTGACTGCGCGGCCGCCCGGCCGTCGCACCGCACCACACACCCCTCGCGGACCTCGGCTTCGCGCCGCCCGCGCAAGGGTGTGCCAACCCCGTAAAGGGGGACCTCGTGTCCGAATCCGTCTTCGCGACCGCACGTCGTCTCGGCTCCGTCACCGCCGTGGCGGCCGCCCTGGTGGGCGCTGTGGCCCTGCCCGCCGCTGCCGCCGCCCAGCACCCCGCGAATCCGTCCCGCGACGCGGTCGTCATCAGCGCCGTCCAGCACGACCTGCAGGGCCGCGCGGTCTTCTCCGGCCGCGCCCTGAACCGGGAGTGGGTGGACGTCACCAACACCACCCGCCGGGACGTGAACCTGAGCGGCTGGACGCTGTCGGACGCCGAAGGTCACAACTACACCTTCCATCACTACCGGCTGGCCGGCCGTGCCACGGTACGGGTCCACACCGGGCAGGGCCGGGACACCATGACGGACCTGTACCAGGACCGCCGTCGGTCCGTCTGGAACCACGAGGCCGACACCGCCACCCTGCGCAACGACCACGGTCGCTTTGTCGACTCCGCCTCCTGGGGTCTGCACCACCGCCGTGACGGCGGCGACTGGCACGCCGGGGGCGACCGCCACTTCGGCGGCGACCGGCACGTCGGCGGCGACCGGCACTGACAGCTCGACGGCCGCCGCCGGGTCCCGAACCGGGGCCCGGCGGCGGCCGTTTCACGGGGCCTTCAGCCGACGACGGGACCGTGCACGGTGGAGGTGAAGACGGTCTCGCCGCCCTGCCGGCCGACGACCCGCACGGTCACCGTGCCGTCGCCCCCGGGAGTCACCTCGGTCACGTCCACCCAACACGGGCTGTCGAGTTCGACGTAGCGGTCGAAGGTCGTGGACGTGCTCGCCGGTATCAACGCACGCGGTGCCAGGCGGGCGCAGGCGGCCTGGCGGGCACCCTCCAGCAGGACCATGCCGGGCAGATGGTCACCGTCGTGGTCGAACAGGATCGGATGGGCCAGGTCGGGGGTGAGCAGCCACCGGCCGGGCGCGTCCGTGGGGGTGAGCACCACGTCGGCGGGGGAGGTGCGGCCCACCGCGGACGGCGGCATCGGATCGGCCGCGACCGCCGGGTCCGTCGAAGTCGCCTGCTTCGCGGGCCGGCTGGCTCGCAGACGCGCGTAGACGGACGGCGTGACGACGGAGTACAGCCCTTCTCCGTGGGCCACGGGCCGGCCGTCCCGGCGCAGCGCGAACCCTATGCCCATCCGGCGCGCGGACGCCCTGCCGTGCGGGGCGGTGTCCGGGCACGTCACCTCGAGCTCGAAGTCGGTCGGCCGGGAGCCGATGCGCAGTTGCTCCAGATCGGTGTGACAGCTGAGCGACCACAGGACGAAATGATGCCCGAGCGGTACCCCGTGTTCGGCGTGCGTCACGAACATGCCGGCCTGCCGAAACGTCTCCGCGGCCTGCAGCGGGTCGTGGCTCGAGCCGTCGGCGCTGTTGAAGAAGGTGTGGGCGCGCGGCCACTGTCCGGTGAGGGAGAACCGCAGCCCGTCGTCCTGCGCGGTACAGCCGGAGAGGAACACCTCGGCCAGGGACGCCCGGTGGACGTACTCCTTCGGCACCGTGGTGGTCAGCCGGGGCAGTACGGGCAGACCCACTCCGATCTCAGTGGTGGACAGGCTCATCGACAACCCCCCGTCGGAAAGCTCTTCGTTGGCTGAAGCTCTGTTCGACGCCTATAAGATACGGACCTACCGGTTTTCTCGGGTCGGCCACAAGGTAAAGGATTCGCCAAGCGTGGTTGGACTCGATCCATGTACGACTCCGCTCGGTAGTGGTTTGGCCAAGTATTTTCGCCCTCAATCAAGTTGAAGGCACGGCTAAAAACGGACTAACTGGCAGATGTCGGCGGCCGGTTATCGGTGGGTGACGGGTGCGGCCCGCCTAGGTCAAAACCTGTGTGGCGGTCTCTTTCGGCCATCTCCGCGAGGGAGTTCACTGCCCGCCGGCCCACCCGGGCCGCACCAGGCCCCGACCGCCCCTGCATGATGTTCGAACGGCCTGCGAGAGGGAGACCCGATGGAACCACTGCGCACCCTGCGCCTCGCCGCCGTCAACATCGACGGCGTCCTGCTCAACGACAGCTTCAGCCCCGTCCTGCACCGCCTCGTCCTCAAGTACGGCGGTGCGTACACCCGGGAGCTGGAACAGCGGCTCTTCTCGCAGTCCCGCCTCGCCGCCGCCCGGGTGCTGCTGGAGGAGACCGGTGCCGAGGTGAGCGAGCAGGACGCCATCGCCGACTACTTCGCCGAACGCGAGCACTATCTGCGCGCCCATCCCGTCCACCCCCTCGACGGTGCCGAGGAGCTCCTGCACCGGCTGCGCGCCGCGGGCCTGGACGTCATCTGCTACGGCGGTCTCGACGAGGACCACTTCCGCCGCCATCTCGGCGCCTGGGAGCAGCTGTTCACCGCTCCGCACTACATCTGCACCAACGACTTCCGCCCCGGCATCCGCGAGATAGCCGAGGGCCGCTTCGCCCTCGAGCCCCACCAGGTCCTCTTCATCGACGACGTGGCCCGCTTCGCCGGTCACGCCAAGGAGCTGGACGTGCCGTTCGTCGGCCACCCCAGCACCTTCGAGCACGGCTTCCAGCGTGAGCTGATGCGCGAACTCGGTGTCCGGCACCTGGTGGGCAGCCTCGCCGAGATCGACGAACAGCGCCTGCGCACCCTCGACCGGGAGGCCGGCCTCGACGTCTTCTGGCATGATGCCGACTCCCTCTCCACCACCCCCGAGGTGACCAGGTGACCGCAACGGAAGGCGCCGCACTGGCCGGCCGGGTCGCCCTCATCACCGGCGCCAGCAGCGGTATCGGCGCGGCCGCCGCCCGGGTGTTCGCCCGGCAGGGCGCCACCGTCGTCCTGACCGCCCGCCGCGAGGACAAGCTCCGCGACCTCGCCGACGAGCTGCGCGCCGAGGGAGCCGAGGCGAGCCACCGCACCCTGGACGTGCGCGACGGAGAAGAGGTGCGCCGGACCGTCGAGTTCGCCGTCAACCGCTACGGCCGTCTCGACGCCGCCTTCAACAACGCCGGTGTCGCGCTGCCGAAGACCCCGATGCACCTCATCGACGACGCCGACTACGAGCGGGTCACCGAGACCAACGTGCGGGGCGTGTGGAACTGCCTGCGCCACGAGATCACGGCCATGCTGGAGACCGGCGGCGGCTCGATCGTCAACACCAGCAGTGTGGGCGGCCTGGTCGCCTCCTCGACGGCCGCGCCCTACATCGCCTCCAAGCACGCGGTGATCGGACTGACCAAGGCCGCCGCCGTCGAGTACGCCCCGCACCACATCCGTGTGAACGCCATCGCCCCGGGCCTGACCCGCTCCGAGATGATCGACGACTGGTTCGCCAAGTCGCCCGAGAACGAGGCGCGTGCCTACCGCTCCGCCCCGCAGGCCCGCGCCGCCGACCCCGAGGAGGTCGCGGAGGCCGCCGCCTGGCTGTGCAGTGACAGGGCGAGCTTCGTGACGGGTGCCACACTTACCGTGGACGGTGGGCGCACCGCCTGGTGAACTGCCCTGAAGGTCCCGTGTCGACGCACCGGCGCCGACGCGGGACCGGCCGGGAATCGGCCCTGTGCGGCCGAAATACCGACCCCCGGTTGGGGTAAGGTACGTCACGTCCGGTTTTGTTTTGACCGAGGAGGGGTCCCCATGGCGCGTCAGGAGCGTGCGATTCGGACCCGCCGCGCTGTTGTCGAGGCCGCCGCCGCGGTCTTCGCCGAGCGCGGATACACGGCGGCGACGATCGCCGAGATCCTCGAGCGGGCCGGAGTGACCAAGGGAGCCCTGTACTTCCACTTCGACTCCAAGGAAGCCCTCGCGCGAGGCGTGATCAACGCCCAGATCAGCGACGACTACTGGGTGCCGCGCGAGCTGAAGCTCCAGGAGTGGGTGGACATCGGCATGACGCTGGCCCACCGCATCCCCAAGGAAGTCATCCTGCTCGCCGGTATACGGCTGTCGGCGGACCTGCAGGGGCGTTCGCTGTTCGGCAGTGCCTGGCCCGCCTGGACCGAGGTGGTGACCGAGAAGCTCGTGGAGGCCAAGGAACGCGGCGAGGTACTGCCGCACGTCACGCCGCAGGAGACCGCGGAGTGCTTCCTCGGGGCCTGGATCGGGACCCAGTTCATGTCCGAGGTGGTCTCCGACTGGACCGATCTCAACGACCGTATCTCCGTCCTCTACAACCACGTACTGCCGGCGATAGCCACACCCGCGGCCCTGATCCGGCTGGACACCGCGCCCGACCGGGGCGCCCGGGTCGTCGAGGAAGTCGAGCGCCGGCGGCAGGAATCGCTGGTGGCGACCGAGGCCTGACCCGCCTCCGGCGAAACCACCTGCCTGGTTCGTTATCCGGGGGGTCACCCTCTCCCGACGATGCGGGAGGGCCATCAGGGTCCTCTGCCCGCACTCCGAACTCTGGCAAACCTACCGATCATGCTGTTTGCTAGGGTTCTCGGATCGGAATGTTGCAGGCCCAGGGGGAATCGGACCGTCCAATTCCGGATTCGCCCCGATCAACAGGGGGATCGCGATGGTCAAGCAGCTCCGGGCGGCCCGAACCCGCCAGGCCCTCGTTCACGCCGCCGCCGAGATCTTCGCGGACGACGGCTACGCGCTGTCCTCGCTGCCCGCGATCAGCCGGCGGGCCGGAGTGAGCGCCGGGGCGCTGCACTTCCACTTTCCCAGCAAGGACGCCCTCGCCGTAGAGGTGGAGGACGCGGCCCGGCGAACCATCGAGCACATGGTCGCGGACCGGCGTCCGTCGGCCGCCTCCACACTGCACCTCCTGATCACGGTCACCCGGGAACTGCTGGTCACGGTCGCCACCGATGTCGTGGTCCGCGCGGGCTTCAAGCTGAGCGTCGACCCCTCCCGCAAGAACGGCCCGGGTTTCGGGTGCTGGTGGCGTACGTGGGTGTGCGAACAACTGGTGCGGGCCCAGCATCAGGGCGAGCTGGCCGAGGGGGTGTCGCCGGACCGGGTCGCCGCGGTGATAGTCGCCGCGACGGTCGGATTCGAGGTGCTCGGCGCGGCCGACCGCGACCGGATCTCGCCCCAGCATGTCGAGCAGTTCTGGTCACTGGTGCTTCCCCAACTGGCCGCACACAGCGGTGAGTTCGCCGGCGCCGCGCTCTCCGACTCCTGACTGCGGGTCAAGAGCCGACAAAGGCCGCGGAGTTCGGTTTGACAAACCGCCCATGCCGTTTTTGACTCGGGTGCCCGGGAGTCGCCTCGGAGCACCCCAGTGGCGTACGGGCAGGGAGACGGCGTGGACATCGGCATACTCGGCACCCTCGACGTGCGCGAGATGGGCGTCTCCATCACCCCGACCGCGGCCAAGCCCCGTCAGGTGCTCGCCCTGCTCGCCCTGCACGCCGACCGGGCGGTGACCGTCGCGACGCTCACCGAGGAACTCTGGGGGCGACGGCCGCCGCGCAGCGCACGCCCCACCCTGCAGACGTACATCATGCACCTGCGTGAACTCGTCGCAGGAGCGTCGGCGGCGACGGGCGGTGACACGGGCGGCCGCACCCCGAAACAGGTGCTGCGCACCGTACCCGGCGGCTATCTGCTCGACAGAGGCGAAGGCACCAGTGACGTCCGGGAGTTCGAGCGACTCAGTCGGACCGGGTACCGGGCGATGGACGTGGGGGACCATCGCGAGGCCGCCCGGCTGCTGCGTGCCGCGCTCGACCTGTGGACCGGTCCGGCCCTGGCGGACGTCCCTGCCGGAGAGTGCCTGCGCGCCGAGACGAGGGGGCTGGAGGAGAGCCGGCTGTGCGCGCTGGACCGGCGTATCGAGGCCGATCTGCTGCTCGGCCGGCATCGCGAGCTGATCGCCGAACTCACCGTGCTGGTCAGCCGGCACCCCACCCACGAGAGCCTGTGCGGCCAGCTCATGCTCGCGCTGCACCGCTCGGGCCGCCGCGGTGAGGCCCTCGCCGCCTACCAGCGTCTGCGCACCACCCTCGTACACGACTTCGGCCTGGAACCCTCGGCCATGCTGGGCAAGATACGCCAGTCAGTCCTGGCGGCCACCGAGGACGACACGCAGGTGGCCGATCCCACGGGTCCGCTCACCCAGGTCGGCTGACACCCCCTCCGACGCGAAGCGGCCGGCGGCCGAGCAGCAGCGTGCAGGCGCAGGCGGTCAGCAGTCCGCCTGCCAGGAAGACGGACCGTACCCCGGCCGGTGGCAGGAGCAGGCCGCCGAGCGCGGCTCCCGCCGCGATACCGGCGTTGTAGAGGCCGGAGTTGGCCGCGAGGGCGATGTCCGTGCGGCCGGGGGCACAGTGCAGCATCGCGTTCTGGGCGCTCATGAACACCGGCCCGAGCGCACCGCCCGTCAGGACCAGGAACACCACCGCCGCCACCGGCCGGCCGCCCGCCGAGTAGAGGCCGAGCATGCCCACCGCCTGGCCGGCCACGGCGGTGGTCAGCGCGGACTGCGGGAAGCGGTCGAGGAGTGCCCCGGTCACGGGAACCAGCTCACCGGGCTCCCCGGATCCGCCGCAACCGAATTCCGCTGTTCAGGAGGTTCCGATGTGCCGGGCGATCCGGACGGCCGCGAACTCCGTGCCTGCCACGAACCGCATCATCGGCCCGAACATCGGCGCCGCGAGCGAGCCCGTGAAGTACAGCCCCGGCACCGACGACTCGAACGTCCCCCGCAGCGCGGGCGCCCTCGAACCCGGTACGCACGCCACGGCGCGACGCACGGTGGGGGACAGGAAGGGCAGGGCGTCCAGGTCCAGCCGGTAGCCGGTGGCCGCCAGCACATGGTCGACGGCGAGGGACTCGCGCTCGCCCCCGGGACCGGTGACATCCAGGCGCACCGCCGCCCCGGAGAGCGCCGCACCGGTGACCCGGCGCGAGGTGTGCACCGGTACGACACCCACCACCCGCTCCCGCAGCCACCAGCCGCCCGAGGGGCCGAGCGCCCGCCGGAACAGCAGCAGCCGCGCCGCCGCCGGAAACCATCGCACACCGCCCGGTGCGGCGCAGACCCCGGCCAGGATCCAGCCCGTGCCCAGCGGGGAGGCCGGCTTGGCCAGCCGCTGCGTCCACGGCCGGGCCAGGTCCGGGGGCATGCCCCACAGCACCTTCCGCTCACGCACCAGAACCTGGGCCTCGGCGCCCGCCTCGTGCAGCAGCGCGGCACTCTCCAGCGCGGACTGGCCACCGCCGACGACCGCCACCCGCCGGCCCGCGTAAGCGGACAGGTCGGTGTGGTGGCTGGTGTGCGACACCGGCGCCCGGGGGCCGGGCCCCTCGGGTACGAGGTGCCGCAACTCGTCCGGGACATGGGCGAGTCCGTTCAGACCGGTCGCCACCACGACGGCCGACGCCGCCGTCTCCTGCCCGTCGTCCGCCCGGACGACGAAGCCGGCTCCGGACGCGGCCCGCTCGACCGCGGTCACCCGGGCCGGCTCCACCTCACCGACGTACCGCTTCTGGAACCACTGCCCGTACCGCACGAAGACGTCGCACGGGATCGGGGTCAGCTCGGTCAGTTCCGGCTCGCCGTGCTCGCGCCGGAAGTCCGCCAGCCGGCCGCCCGGCTCCGGCGCCGACAGATCGGTCGCGGCCGGTGTCGATTTCAGGAACATCCCGGTGGCCATGGCATGCCGCCAACTGCCCATCACATCGCCGAAGACGCGGACCGGTGCTCCCGCCGCCCGTAAGTGGGCGGCCACCGACAATCCGTACGGCCCGGCCCCGATCACGACGACCGGTGGCCGTCCGCGCCCGGCGACCGCCTGCTCCTGGGCAGGGTGCTGCCCCGGAAGCGACTGCGTCATGGATCCCTCCGCTGGTCTGTTCGCCGCCCTCCCCTGGGCGACGCGACACTGCGGGATGGCACGCCCGGCGTGACTCGGCCGTGCTCGTCCCCCCTCCGCGGGTGAGTCTGTCCCACGCGGCCGACCCGGGAAACGATATCTACGCACGTTGGCCAAAACTTGGTCGAATCATACGACAAGCGGACCCGGCCAAGTCATTGACGTGCGGAGGAGGGCTGCCGCCGATCACGGACCCGACAGGTTCGATCGATGGCCGCGGCCGACCGACTCCGCCCGCCGGCCCAGGGGCGCGGCAGCGGCGCCCGGACGGCTGCCGTGCTCCGTGCGCGGCAGCCGTCCCGAGGTGCGGACAGGCCGACCGCATTCCGGACCGCCCGGATAGCATCGCCGTGTGAACACCTACTGGCACGTCGTTCTGCCGCCGCTCTGCGCCTGACGGGCGCACCAGCCGACGGCTTGAATCCACGCTCCCGGCCCTGCCTTCGAGGCCGCCCGGGGCCTGTGTCGTGCGCCCGTTCCGAAACCGGTCCGCAGACGGTATTCGACGACGGAAGTTCACGACTGTGCCGAACGACACCTCATCCCCCTTCTCCCGGCCCCGCACCGGCTCCACCCGCGCGCGTCCGCGCCCTCGTCGGGTCGGAGCGCTCGCCGGGCCGGTCCCGATCCTCACGGCCGCCGTGCTGTGGGGCACCACCGGGACCGCGAGTTCCCTCGCCCCCGCCGGAGCGCCGGCCGCCGCCATCGGCGCCGCCGGCCTGGTCCTCGGCGGCCTCCTGCTGCTCCTGACCGCACCGGGCGCCCGCGCCCTGCCCCTGGCCTGCACCGGCGGCGAACGCCGGCTGCTGGTCCTCGGCGCCCTCGCGGTGGCCGGATATCCGCTCACCTTCTATCCCGCCGTGGCCCGCACCGGCGTCGCCGTGGCCACCGTGGTCGCACTCGGCGGCGCTCCCGTCTTCGCGGGCCTCCTCGGCCTGCTCACCCGCCAGTCCCGGCCCACCGCCCGCTGGGCGGCGGCGACCGGCGCGGCAGTCCTCGGCTGCACCGTGCTCGTCCTCGGGCCCGCACTCGCCGGCGACGGCGCCCCCGTGGACACCCTCGGCGTTCTGCTGGCCGGGCTCGCGGGGCTGTCGTACGCCGGTTACGCCCTCGTCGGCGGACGGCTCATCGCCGGCGGCCACGCCTCCGGCCCGGTGATGGGCGCGATGTTCGGGGGAGCGGCACTGTTCGTGCTGCCCGTGCTGTTGTGGAGCGCCGGGCCGTGGGTGCTGACGGCGCGCGGCGCACTGGTCGTCCTGTACCTCGGCGCGGTCACCACCTTCCTCTGCTACCGGCTCTTCGGATACGGCCTGCGGCACACCACCGCCCAGATCGCGACGACCCTGACCCTGGTCGAGCCCGCGGTGGCCGCCGTCCTGGGGGTCGCGGTCCTGGGCGAACGCCTGCCGGCCGTCTCCTGGTGCGGACTGGCGGTGCTGGCGCTGGGGATCGTCTTCCTGACCGTGCCCATCGGCTCTCGTGGCCGAGGACGCTGAGCCGATCCATGGTCAAGTAACCGACCGGATGGCTTCGTTCGCGCTGTTCTCCGGGCCGGTATCCGCTACGGCTCGCAGCCGGTCCGAACCGTCCGGTCGGTGTCGCCCCGCCCCGAGGGTCGTCGAAAAGGCGGCGCGGAGCAGCCACTTCGGCGTTTCCCGGGGGCGGTGCGGCCCCCTGCGGCCGTCCGCCGAAAGCCAGCCGATGGACGGTTTGTTGACAGACCGCTTGCGCTGTTTTCTACTGGCGGAGTGTCAGGTGAGGGGATCAGGGAGACGCGTGTGGACATCGGGCTGCTGGGTGCACTGAACGTGCGGGAGAACGGGGTCTCCATCGCCCCGACCGCGCCGAAGCCCCGCCAGGTGCTGGCCCTCCTGGCGCTCCGAGCCGACCAGGTGGTGCCCGTCCCCACCCTCGTCGAGGAACTCTGGGCGGGTGCCCCACCGCGCAGCGCCCGCACCACCCTGCAGACCTATGTGCTCCAGCTCAGGGAACACATCGCGACCGCCCTGCGCCAGGGTGCCGGTCCGGAAGACGCGGACGCGCCGTGTGCGAAGGACGTCCTCACCACCCTGCCGGGCGGCTACCTGCTGGCCTCCGGGGGCGGCGGCAGTGACATCCACGAGTTCGAGCGGCTCCGTGAACTGGGCTGCCGGGCCATGGACGACGAGAACTTCGCGAGCGCCTCCCGCACCCTGCGCCAGGCGCTGGACCTGTGGACCGGCCCGCCCTTTGCGGACGTCCACACCGGAGCCCACCTGGCCATGGAGGCGCGGCGGCTCGAGGAGAGCCGGTTGTGCGCCCTGGACCAGCGGATCGAGGCCGACCTGCGGCTCGGCCGGCACCGCGAACTGCTCGCCGAACTCACCGTCCTGACCAGCCGCTACCGCACCCACGAGAACCTGCACGCCCAGTTCATGCTCGCCCTCTACCGCTCTGGCCGGCGCGGCGAGGCACTCCAGGTCTACCAGCAGCTGCGTTCCCTCCTCGTCAGAGACCTCGGCCTGGAACCCTCGGCGCGACTGCGTCGCCTCCAGCAGTCCATCCTCACGGCCACCGCCGAGAGCCCCGGCTCGCCGGCGCACCACGACGACCTGGCCGCCCCGGCTTCGGGCGGCGGGCTGGCGCGCGTGCCCTGAGCGGGTCGCGGCTGCGCCGACCCCGCCTCCCGAACCCGTCAGCGACACCGTGCCCCTCACCACCGCGTACGGCTACGCCCCGACCGGTCGCCGGAGCGCCTGCGCCGACGGGAGCGCCCGGGACCTGGCCAAGGCGGCGACGGGAGCGGCGGGCCGGTGACGGGCGGGTCAGGACGGCAGCGGCGCGCACAGCACGGCGGCGGGACCCTGCGTGCTGCCCATGCGGGTGGTGAAGGCGACGCCCGCGATGTACTCGCCGGCGGCACACTGGCCCTTGTAGGCGCCGTACGCGAAATCGTCGCCTCCCGCATCGGCGGGGCGGTTGTCGGACCGGTCGAACCACACCGTCCGGCCGCTCGCGCTCAGCGCGGCGCGCGCGGGCACGCACAGCACCGCCGACACCCGCTCCCCGCGGCGGCTGTAGCCGATCGCGAACTGACCTGCCGGGCACTGGAGTTTGGTGTACCCGGAGGCCCAGTCGCCGCCCGCCGGGACGTACCGCTCGTCCGTGACGACCGTCTGGGCATTGCCCGCGGCGCGCAGATCGCCCGTCGTCGCGTCCGTGCACAGGCCGCGTCCGCCGGAGTGGGCGAGGCCGATCAGCCGCAGCCCGTCGGTGCAGGCCGCCTTGTAGGCGCCCGAGTCCCAGTCGCCGGCCGCCCGTGCCCGCAGGGACTGGACCGCGTCGCCGTGGTCCGTGGCCAGCATCCGCCAGGTGGTACCCGGCGCGATGTATCCCGTGCGGCTGGGGGAGTTCAGGAGGTGGTCCCAGGCCGTGGCCCGCCAGTCGCCCCCGTCGAGGATGCCGGACCGGTGCCCGGCGGTGTCGTAGCGCAGCAGCGCCCAGTCGTCGTGGCCCTCCCAGCCGACCAGCGGCCAGTAGGCGAAGTCGGTGTCGTGGTCGGCGAAGTAGTCGGTGATGTTGCCGAACCAGGTGCGGGCGGCCGTACCCGTCTCGCCGGCGCCGATGCCGAACTCGCTGATCCACACGGGCGCGGTGTAGTGCTTGCCCTCGGTGGTGACGAAGAAGGCCTGGTCGGCGAGGACCTGGTACAGCTCGTCGCGGGTCAGGTCCTGGTAGCGGGGGTCGCTGGTCTCGCCGACGCCGGTGGCGCCGCTGTGGTGGGGGCCGGTGTAGCCGTAGAAGTGGGCGGAGTACACCAGTTTGTGGGCGTCCACCAGAGTGTGGGAGAGGGTGCGGACGGGGGTGAGGGTGGGGCGGTCGTGCGGGAAGCCGTCCACCGGTAGCCCGGTCCAGTTGATGCCCTCGATGACGATGAGCAGGTTCGGGTCGGCCTCGGTGAGGATGCGGTCGGCGGCGAGCTGGGCGGCCGCGTACCAGTCGTGGTCGTCGCCCAGCCCCCAGTTGGGGTCGTTGAGGATGTCACGGCGTACCTCGTTGTAGAGGTCGGCGCCCACGACACGGGAGTTGGCCGCGTAACGCCGGGCCATGAAGACCCAGTCGTCGGCCCACTGCTGGGTGGACCGGCTGCTGTTCCACCGCTCGTTGCCGTCGATGCCGCAGCACCAACGGGAGGTGTTGGTGTGGTTGTTGAGGATGACGGCGAAGCCCGCGCCGGTCAGGGCGGCCACCACGGCGTCGTAGACCTCCAGGGGGGTCTCACCGCGCAGCTGCGGATTCGCCGTGACCGCGGCGTCCGGTACCGGCGTCGTCGTATGGATCATCTCGTTCGAGAACGGCAGCCGGATGCTGTTGATGCCGAGCGCCTGGAAGTCCGACAGGAGCTGGGGGAGGGAGGCGCGGTCCAGGCCCAGGGGGATGCCGTAGGAGTCCTGGCCGGCGTGGTGGGCGGAGGGGTCGGAGATGCTGCCGCTTCCGGTCCAGGACCCCTGGGCACCGTCCCAGTTGGCGGCCTTCAGGCGGAAGCGGTTCCCGGCGGCGTCGACGATGTAGCGGCCCCGGGTGGACAAAGGCGGCTGCCAGGTGCCGGTGGCGGATGCGGCCGGTGCCGTGGTGACCGACCGCGGTGCGGAGGAGGCCGCGGCGGGCCGCGGTACCGCGGTCGCCGGGGTGGTGCCGGACAGGGCGAGAACCATGAGCGGTGCTGTCAGGTACGTGACAAGCTTGACGAACTTCGTGATCGACATCAGCCGTCCTCGGAGTGGATGCCGCGTGGGGGCGCCGCAATTTATCAGGGCGCGCGTCAACGGAGAAGCGGCTCCTCGGCCCCACAGGCCTCGGCCGTCCAGCCTTCCAGATCACGTTCGGGACGCAGCAGTCGGCGGACGGCGGCGGCCGAGGCCCGGTGCCAGTCGTGGCTGCGGCGGAGCATCGCGTGATCCCCGCCCCTGAGCAGCACCATTCCGGCCTGCGCCCCCGCCTCGCGGGCCTGACGTACATACGCGGCCGACTCGTGGGGCTCGGTGACCCGGTCACGGTCGCCGTGCAGGACGACGATCCGCGTTCCGGTGAGGTCGTCCACGGGGTCGCCGGGCGGGCACCAGGGCGCCAGCGCGAGCACACCGCGCACCGCGGGGTCGGCCGCCGCCCGCAGTGCGGCCCGGCCGCCCATCGAGTGGCCGACCAGCACCACGGACACGTCCCCGGCCCGGCCGCGCAGCTCGTCGAGGGCGCGCAGGGTGTCCTGGAGCGGATCGGCGGCGTCGTTCCAGCCGCGGTACCGGTAGCGCACCTGACCGACCAGCACGTCGCGGGGCGAGGAGACCGACGCGGCGGCGCTCAGGAAGGGGCGCATGCGCAGAGCCGCCGGCTGCCACGGGCGCGCCGGGCGCAGCCCCTTCTCCTGGCCGCCGTGCAGGACGAGCACCGCCGCGCGCGTCCGGTCCCGCGGTGCGCGACGCACCACCAGTGCGCTCCCACTCGCCTCGACGACCCGTCCGTCGGTCACCGCGTCCACCCCTGCTTCTCCGGCCCTGCGTGCTGCCGCCATCAAACACCGCCGGGGGAAGCCACAGCCACCGAGAAGGGCTGAGCGGACCGTGCCATCCCCGTGAACATCGGTACCGTGAACCTCGGTTAGGCTCCAGGGCGCACAGGGGACGCACAGTGGGGGTGGGGGACATGACCGAAGGTTTCAGTGAGCCCGAAAAAGAGGGCAGACCGGCGGTCCAGGCGATCGCGGCGGTGGCCGTGTTCCTGGGCGTGGTGGGAGTCCTGTGGGCTCAGAAGGCGTTCGTCCACCCGCAGGACGCGAGCAGCGCACCGGCGGCCTGCTCGAAGTCGACCGACCGGCTGCCGGCCCGGTATGTCTCGGGCGCACGGCTGTGCAAGGCGCTGAACCGCCCGGACCTTCCGGCCCTGTTGGGAACACCGCAGGAACAGGCCGAGACCGCCAGCGGCAGCGGTGACTGGATCACGCTTGCCGGGGGCACGAAGATCCCCTCGCCCGACGCCACGGTGACCCTGAAGACGTACTCCGTGAAGCTGTCGGCGTCCTACGACGATCTGTCCGTCGCCGAGGTGGGCGACCTGATGGGCGGCGCACGCAGGACGACCGTTTCGGGGCACCCGGCCGTCCTCTACTCCAGCCCGACCATCTCCATCGGCTTCAACCTCGGCGGCGGGAAGGCGACCACCGGGCCCGGCGGCACGGCGCGCTGTCTCCTGGTCTCGAAGCACACGAAGGACGACGGCAAGGGCACGTTCGAGGTCGCGATCTGGCGGCAGGACGACGTGCTGCCCGACGACACGGCTCTCGAACGGGTCGCGGAGCAGGTGTTGCAGACCGTCCCGGGCTGGAACGGGAACTGACCGACCGCCCCGCGGCCGAACGGGCTCGCCGCCGCGGCGCCCCGGAACACGGGCACTGCGGCGGCGAACCGCGGTCGGTCCGGTTCAGTCGCTCACGGTGCGACGGTCGTCGTCGAGGCGGCGGCGCCCGCGGCGGGCAGCGACGGCAGCGCGGGCACGGCGCCGAGCAGCCCGGTGACCGCGGCCAGGATGGGTCCGAGCAACCCGGTGACGGCGCTCACCACTCCGCCGAGGTCGAGCGAGGTCAGCGAGGCGAGCAGGCTGTTGACGGCGGCCTGGACGGCGTTCAGCAGGTCCGAGACGGGGTCGGCCGCCCGGGCAGCACGGCCGGTGCCGTCGGCGTCCAGCTGCCGCAGCCGCTCCTGGAGAGCGGCGCTCCATTTCCGTACTTCCGTCGCGTAGGCGGCGGCCCGGGCCGGGTCGACGCCGGTGCCGTCCGCCGTGGCGAGGTTCGGCAGCGTGTCCAGGAGCGGGGTCAGGGCGCGGTCGTACCGCGTCGTGTCCATCGCTTCGATGCGGTCCAGGAGCGTCGCGACATCGGTACCGGGCCGTGGAACCGTGTGTGCGGCACCGGTTCCCGATGCTTCACGGCCGGCGTCGGCGGCGGCAGCGGTGGCGGCGGCCGGCCCGAAGACCAGGGCGGCACAGACCAGCGGGGAGACGAGGAGGCCGCGGGAGGCTAGGGCGCGCATGGAGGTTCCTTTCGACACTGCTGTCCTTGTGCCCACCCTGGAAAGCCGCACGGGGCGCCGCAACCGGTGCCCCGGCCCGCAACCTGCCCGCCTTCCCGACGAGTCCTCTCTGACCAGGTGCTTTGCCCTGCTCCAAGGCTCCTTCCGGGTGTCGGCGGGAGGTTCGCCCGTCAGGGTGTGTACGGCGCCGCCGCCGAGAGCCGTACATGCGAAGAGCCCCGCCCCCGACGGATCGGGGGCGGGGCTCTTCGGACGGAGCGCCGGGCAGGCCTTGCACCTGCATCTCCCCACAGGAAGTGGGGCGTCTTTCCTTGGACCACCAACGCATCGCGCGTTAACCGGATTTGGAGTGCCGCGCGCAAGATCGACCTCAGCGTGGCCACAGAGCGGACACCAAATAGCGGGCAGGAAGGCTACGCCTCCGGGACCCGTGCCAGGTCGTGCAGCCAGGCCTTCGCCGAACTGTCCGACGGGGCGCGCCAGTCGCCGCGCGGAGACAGGGAGCCGCCCGCCGAGACCTTCGGGCCGTTCGGCATGGCCGAGCGCTTGAACTGGGCGAAGGCGAAGAAGCGCCGGCAGAAGTAGTCGAGCCAGTGCCGGATCTCGGCCAGGTCGTACGCCTTGCGGTCGGACTCGGGGAAGCCGGGCGGCCAGGCGCCGGCCTCCCGGTCGTGCCAGGCGTGCCAGGCCAGGAAGGCGATCTTCGACGGCCGGAACCCGTGCCGCAGCACCTGGTACAGGGTGAAGTCGTGCAGCGCGTACGGGCCGATCTTGGACTCGGTGGACTGCAGTTCCTCGCCCGGCACCAGTTCGGGGCTGATCTCCGTGTCGAGGATCGCGGCAAGGGTCTCACCGGTCCGCGGGTCGAACTGCTCGCTGCTGATCACCCAGCGGATCAGATGCTGGATCAGCGTCTTCGGCACACCGGAGTTGACGTTGTAGTGGCTCATCTGGTCGCCGACGCCGTAGGTGCACCAGCCGAGCGCCAGCTCGGAGAGGTCACCGGTGCCCAGCACGATGCCGCCGCGCTGGTTGGCGAGCCGGAAGAGGTAGTCGGTGCGCAGCCCGGCCTGGACGTTCTCGAAGGTGATGTCGTACACCGGTTCGTCGGCCGCGAACGGGTGGCCCATCTCCTTGAGCATGAGGCGTGCGGTAGGCGTGATGTCCAGCTCGGCCGCGGTCACGCCGAGCGAGTTCATCAGCTTGTGGGCGTTGCCCTTGGTGTGGTCGCCGGTGGCGAAGCCCGGCAGGGTGAAGCCCAGGATGTCGCTGCGCGGGCGGCCCGCGCGGTCCATCGCCCGGGCGGCGACGATCAGCGCGTGGGTGGAGTCGAGGCCGCCGGACACCCCGATGACCACCTTCGGGCCTCCGATCGCCGCCAGCCGCTGCTGGAGCGCCGCGACCTGGATGTTGTACGCCTCGTAGCAGTCCAGGGCGAGCCGTTCCAGGTCCGCGGGGACGAAGGGGAAACGTTCGACCCGGCGGCGCAGGCCCAGGTCGGCGGTCGGCGGGTCGAGCCGGAAGGGGACGGTACGGAAGCTGCCGGTACGTGTCGCGTGCGTACGGCGGTTGTCGTCGAACGAGCCCACCCGGGCCCGCTCCTGGCGCAGCAGGTCCAGGTCCACGTCGGCCACCGCGTACTGGTCGTCCCGCGGGAACCGGTCAGTCTCGGCGAGCAGTGCGCCGTTCTCGTAGATCATGGTCTGGCCGTCCCAGGACAGGTCCGTCGAGGACTCACCCAGCCCGGCCGCCGCGTAGACGTACGCGGCCAGACAGCGCTGCGACGCCGAGCGGCACAGCAGCTTGCGGTCCTCCGCGCGGCCGACCGTGATCGGGCTGCCCGAGAGGTTCACCAGCACGGTCGCGCCGGCCAGCGCGGCCTCCGCGCTCGGCGGCACCGGCACCCACATGTCCTCGCAGATCTCGGCGTGCAGGACCAGACCGGGGACGTCCTCCGCGTCGAACAGCAGGTCCACCCCGAACGGCACGGACTCGCCGCCGATCCGGATGGTGCCGCCCCGCTCGTCGTCGCCCGAGGCGATCTGCCGGCGCTCGTAGAACTCCCGGTAGTTCGGCGGGTACGACTTCGGTGCGACACCGAGGATCCGGCCGCGGTGCACGAACACCGCGCAGTTGTAGATCCGGTTGCGGTGGCGCAGCGGGGCGCCGACGACGAGGACCGGCAGCAGCCCGGCCGAACCGGCCGCCACCGTAGCGAGGGCCTCCTCGACCTGGTCGAGCACCACGTCCTGGAGCAGCAGGTCCTCGATCGAGTAACCGGTCAGGCCGAGCTCGGGGAAGACGGCCACGGCGACGCCGTCCTCGGCGCAGCGGCGGGCCTGGCGCAGGACCGCCTCGGCGTTGGCGAGGGGGTCGGCGATGACGGTGTGGCCGGTGCACGCGGCGACCCGCGCGAAGCCGTGCTCATAGATCGACCAGAAGTTCAACGGGGGCTTCCTCGGGAGAGACGGACACGGTGCGGATGCCGGACGGACGGCGTCGCCGTACCCGGGCACCCTCTCCTTCGGCGGTCCGGCGAACCTCCTGCTCCAAGAAGCATAGATCGGCGGTGATCCGTGCTGACCAGGGGATTCCCGGCGAGCCGCGGGGCCGTCGACCGGGCGGGAGGGGGCACAAGGGTCACAGGGGCATGGTGTCCAGAAGATCGGCGGCCATCCGGCGGGCCGGGACCTCGGTCTCGGCGGCGACCCGGTGGAACGTGGTCTCCGCCCGGCGGGCCGGCCAGTCGGGCGGCAGGTGCCGGACGGGCAGCCGGGGGTCGGTGCGGATGATGCCCAGCCATTCGCTGACCAGGCGCAGCCGGGTGACGACCGGGTCGTCATCGGGTCCGGCACGCCACGCCTCCCAGCGGGTGTGGAAGTCCTCGTAACGGGCGGCGATCGACGCCAGGTCCCAGGTGTCGCGGATCATGAGGTCGATGTCCGTGGCCCCGTCGGCCAGCGCGTGGAAGATCTTGACGTGCGCGGAGAGCCCCAGTTCGGCGACGACGCCGGAGACGTCCACCCGGCCGGGCGCGATCCACAGCCCGCTGTACAGCGGCCCGAACCCCGACCAGCCGAGCTGCGAGCGCAGGTCGTGCCGCTGGCGCTGCCAGGACTCCGGCAGCGAGAAGCCGAGCAGGGTCCAGGAGCCGTCCCAGTCGTCGTTGACCGCGCCCGTCTGCCAGATGCGCTGCCGGCCGTCGTGCAGGATCTGCGTGGCGAGCGGTGTCAGCCCGAAGTACGTCTTGCGCCCCTGCCGTTGGCGTTGCAGGAGGTTCCTGTGGACCATCCGGGTGAGCGTGGAGCGCACGGCCTGTTCGCCGACGTCCGCCCGGCCCAGGACCGTGATGATGCTGCCCGAGTAGACGCCCAGCGGGCCCCGCTCCAGTACATGGTTGCCGAAGAAGGCGAGCAGCAGCGACTGCGGACGGGGCTGCGGGGAGTCCAGGGGCTCTGGCACGGTCTCGGCGTTCACGTGCGCAAGATTACGGCCACCGGGCGGGCGTACGACGGGCCCGGTGATCTCGCTTCCGGTACTGGTCACGGGGTGGGGCGGACGGGGCCGCGGTGGTACGGCAGGACCGTTCAGTTCGCCCTGTACCGCTCCGCTGGAGCGCGGCCGTCGAGGAACGGGCCCGGCGTGCGGTGGCCGCGGCCGTCGAGCGGTTGGACGAGGACCGCACCGAGCCGCACGAGGTCGTCCTCACCCCGCGCCTCGTCGTTCGCGGGACCATCGCCGAACCCCGCTGACGTCCGGACGCCCCGGCGACCCGCCCGTGTGGCCGAGTCCCACCCCGGCCCGTGCGCGGGCGTCGCCGGGGTGGGGAGGCCGGAGGCCCGCTGCGCTACGCCGCCGTGCCGCCGTTGTAGTCGCTGTCGAACGTGGTCTCGACGGTCGTGGCCACCGACTGGGCCACCCCCGTGCCGGTCAGGATGATGCCCAGCTCCCGGTTGCTGGACAGGGAGTTGCTGCTGATGTTCATGGAGCCGGCCTCCACCTCCTGGGTGGACAGGCCGTAGTCGGCGACCATGGCCTTGGCGTGGATGTAGAAGCCGTCGGGGTCGGAGTAGCCGACGACCGTGCCGCCGGCGTCCTCGATCTCGGAGACCTCGCTGGAGTAGTCGCCCGGCGTCTCCAGAACGATCCGCACCTTCACGCCCGCCTCGGCCCTGGCCACGATCGCGTTGACCACCGTGCTGTCGCTGAACTCCAGTTCCTCGACGTCGAGCGTCTTGGTGGCCGCGTTGATCACGGACAGCAGCCGGCTCCGGGAGTCGGTGGGGGACCAGAGCAGGTGGTCGCCGTCGGTGGGGGTGACCGAGGTGCCGGCGTAGTCGGCGGCGAACACCTTCTCGATGGCGGCGACATCGCGGGTGTCGTCGGTGAACACCCCGTAGTCCCGGCCGGTCGAGTAGTACTGCGAGGTCAGGTTGCCGGTCAGGACCAGTGACTTGGTGGCGTCCACCGTGATGGTCTTCTGGTGCGTGTAGACGAAACTGGACGGCGACCACACCACACCCACGCCCGCCTTGGTCAGGGCGCTGTACGCGGAACTGTTGGCGCTCTGGTGCGCCCGGTCCAGGACCACCCGCACGGTGACGCCCTTGTTCTTCAGGGCTATGAGGTCGTTGACGGCCGTGGTGTCCTCCAGCTCGTACATCGTCATGTCGAGCGAGCTGGTGGCCGAGTTGATGAAGTCGTAGATCGTGGGCTCGCTGCTGCTGAGCGAGAAGGCGAACGCGGTGTAGCTCGCGGCGTTCGCGGGGACCGCGGCGGCGATCACGGCCGCGCCGGCCGCCAGGGCGACACCGGCGCGACCGAGAATCTTCGACAGCATGCGTGACTCCTAGTCGAGTTGACGCTCACGTGGGGGGTGGGTGAGCGTGCGCATGACACCACGCGCGTAGACCGCCGAGGAAGGGGAGCCCGGTGAACTCGCCGTTACCTGTGAGCCATAGGGGCGGACAATGCGGACTCCGCACAGGTCGGCGCCGGTTCATGGGCGTCCCGCGAGAACGCAAAATCTTCGTAGCCGGGCCCGGCGGGCAGTCCGTCGGAGACCGGGGAGCGGTGGCCGGGGGCCCGGGTCG
This sequence comes from Streptomyces sp. NPDC026538, assembly GCF_055567535.1. Taxonomy (NCBI): domain Bacteria; kingdom Bacillati; phylum Actinomycetota; class Actinomycetes; order Kitasatosporales; family Streptomycetaceae; genus Streptomyces; species Streptomyces sp. NPDC026538. The sequence continues at coordinate 528,207 of NZ_JBVHQG010000007.1, read as the reverse complement.
GCAGGGGCTTGCCGAGGCCCGTGCGGTACGGCGGGATCGCCGGGCCCACCCGGGAGCGGGACCCGGGAGGCGGAGCCCCGCGCCGACACCCGGCTGCCGCCCGCCCCCTTGCCCGCCCGCGCCGACACCCGGCCCGCGCCGGCACCCGGCCCCGGTCAGCCCGCCCGCCCGCGCCGGCACCCGGTCGGCCCGCCCGCGCCGGCGCCCGGCCTCGGCCGGCCCGCCTGCCCGCGCCGACACCCGGCCGGACCGCCCGCGCCGGCACCCGGCCCGCCCGCCCGCGTCGGCGCGTGGCCCCGGACCGCCCGCGTCGGCGCCTGGCCCCGGATCGCCCGCGGCCGGGCGGCCGGCGGGGCAGGTCAGTAGGCGTGCGGTGGGACCGGTCGGCGTGCGGTGGGACCGGTCAGTAATGGAGAAGCGCTAGTGTTCCACCCCGGCTAGCGTGGCGGCCGTCGACGGAGGCCCCGCGCAGCGGATGGAGACGGGTTTGAGCATGGCCGGAAAGACAGAGACGCAGGCGTCCACGCCGCACGTGGCGGACAGCCACGACCTGATCCGTGTGCACGGCGCGCGAGAGAACAACCTCAAGGACGTCAGCATCGAGATCCCGAAGCGCCGGCTGACGGTCTTCACCGGAGTCTCCGGCTCGGGCAAGAGCTCACTGGTGTTCGACACCATCGCCGCCGAGTCGCAGCGGCTGATCAACGAGACCTACCCAGCCTTCGTCCAGGGCTTCATGCCCAACCTGGCCCGCCCCGAGGTCGACGTCCTCGACGGACTGACCACCGCGATCATCGTGGACCAGCAGCGGATGGGCGGCGACCCCCGCTCCACCGTCGGCACCGCCACCGACGCCAACGCACTGCTGCGGATCCTCTTCAGCCGGCTCGGCAAGCCGCACATAGGCTCGCCCAAGGCGTTCTCCTTCAACATCGCCTCCATCAGCGGGGCCGGCGCCGTCACCGTCGAACGCGGCGGACAGCAGGTCAAGGAGCGCCGCAGCTTCAGCATCACCGGCGGCATGTGCCCGCGCTGCGAGGGCCGCGGCGCCGTCACCGACCTCGACCTCGGCCAGCTCTACGACGACACCAAGTCCCTCAACGAGGGCGCGATCACCGTCCCCGGCTACAAGGGCGGCGGCTGGAACTCCCGCCTCTACACCGAGTCCGGCTTCTTCGACCCGGACAAGCCGATCAGGAAGTTCACCAAGAAGGAACTGCACGACTTCCTGCACCGCGAGCCGACCCGGATGAAGATCGCGGGCATCAACATGACCTACGAAGGTCTGATCCCGCGCATCCAGAAGTCGATGCTCTCCAAGGACAAGGAGTCGATGCAGCCGCACATCCGCGAGTTCGTGGAGCGGGCGGTCACCTTCGCCACCTGCCCCGAGTGCGACGGCACCCGCCTGAGCGAGGGCGCCCGCTCCTCGAAGATCGCCGGGATCAGCATCGCCGACGCCTGCGCGATGCAGATCAGCGACCTGGCCGCATGGGTCAAGGACCTCGACGAGCCGTCGGTGGCGCCGCTCCTCACGACGCTCCGCGACACCCTGGAGTCGTTCGTGGAGATCGGCCTCGGCTATCTCTCGCTGGACCGGCCGGCGGGCACCCTGTCCGGTGGCGAGGCGCAGCGCACCAAGATGATCCGCCACCTCGGCTCCTCGCTCACCGACGCCACCTACGTCTTCGACGAGCCCACCACCGGCCTGCACCCGCACGACATCCAGCGCATGAACGGCCTGCTGCTGCAACTGCGCGACAAGGGCAACACCGTCCTCGTCGTCGAGCACAAGCCCGAGGTCATCGCGATCGCCGACCACGTCGTCGACCTCGGCCCCGGCGCCGGCGTGGGCGGCGGCACCGTCTGCTTCGAGGGCACCGTCGAGGGCCTCCGCAAGGCCGGCACCATCACCGGCCGGCACATCGACGACCGGGCCACCCTGAAGGAGACCGTCCGCAAGCCCACCGGGGCGCTGGAGATCCGCGGCGCGAGCACCCACAACCTCCAGGGCGTCGACGTCGACGTCCCGCTCGGGGTCCTGACCGTCGTCACCGGCGTCGCCGGGTCCGGCAAGAGCTCCCTGGTGCACGGCTCGATCCCGGCCGGCGCCGGGGTGATCTCCGTCGACCAGGGCGCCATCCGCGGCTCCCGGCGCAGCAACCCGGCGACGTACACCGGGCTCCTCGAACCGATCCGCAAGGCCTTCGCCAAGGAGAACGGCGTCAAGCCGGCCCTGTTCAGCCCCAACTCCGAGGGCGCCTGCCCCACCTGCAACGGCGCCGGCGTCATCTACACCGACCTGGCGATGATGGCCGGCGTGGCCACCACCTGTGAGGACTGCGAGGGGAAGCGGTTCGAGAGGTCGGTGCTCGACTACGCACTCCACGGCCGCGACATCAGCGAGGTGCTGGCCCTGTCGGTGAACGAGGCCGTGGTGTTCTTCGCGGCGGACGAGGCGAACGTCCCGGCCGCCCAGCGGATCGCCCAGCGCCTCCAGGACGTCGGCCTCGGCTACCTCACCATCGGCCAGCCGCTCACCACCCTGTCCGGCGGCGAGCGCCAGCGCCTCAAGCTGGCCACGCACATGGCCGACAAGGGTGGCGTCTACGTCCTCGACGAGCCGACCGCGGGCCTGCACCTCGCCGACGTCGAGCAACTCCTCGGCCTGCTCGACCGGCTGGTCGACGCCGGTAAGTCCGTCATCGTCGTCGAGCATCACCAGGCGGTCATGGCCCACGCCGACTGGATCATCGACCTCGGCCCCGGGGCCGGCCATGACGGCGGGCGGATCGTCTTCGAGGGCACCCCGGCCGACCTGGTGGCCGCCCGCAAGACCCTCACCGCCGAGCACCTCGCGGAGTACGTCGGCGCCTGACACCCCGGCCCGCCGCCAGGCGCGGGAACACGGCCGCGGACGTGTTCCCGCGCCCCGCTCCGTGACACCCACGAGAGCCCGGCCATGACGCCGGAAACACGCGTACGGGGGCGCGGAAGTATGAACATTCAAACATGAATGGTTACATTGCGCGCATGACCACGACGCCACGCTGGCTGAACCCCGAGGAACGACGGGCGTGGCTCGCCTACGTCCAGTTCTCCACCCACCTGTCCGACCACCTCAACCGCCAGCTGCGGCGCGACGCGGGCATGACCCACGCCGACTACACCCTGCTCGCCCACCTGTCCTCGGTCACGGATCACAGCCTGACCATGTCCGAGCTGGCCGAACGCCTGAAGATCACCCGGAGTCGGCTCACCCACGCCGTGACCCGCCTTCAGGAGGCCGGTTACGTCGACCGCCGTGAGGACCCCGGCAACCGCCGCAACCAGTTCGCCGTCCTCACCGAGGAGGGCATGCGCCTCCTGGAGCGCGCGGCCCCCGGCCACGTGGAGGCTGTCCGCCGGGCCGTCTTCGACGCCCTGACCCCCGAGCAGGTGGCTGAGTTCGCCGCGGTCGGGGAGGCGATCAACGCCGCGCTCCAGCGGATGGACGCCGACAGCGGCGAGCAGGAGGCGCTGCCCTGGCGTCGACGCTAGGAGACGGCGTCGGCTCGCGCCGAGGGCCCGCATGCGGAAGCCCCGAGGCCGCCGCAGACGGGAAGGTCCGCGGCGGCCCCGGGGCTCGCGTCAGGTCAGTCCTGGTCCTGGCTCTCCGGGGCGAGCAGGATCGCGGTGTGGGCGTGGTGCGCGACGGCATCGCTGACCCGCGGGTCGAACAGCGCCTGGGCGGCGCTGCGGTGGTGCGGGCTCAGCACGATGAGATCGGCGCCGAACTCCTCGGCGGTCTCCGAGATGGCGGCGGCGACCTGGGTGGTGAGCCCCCTCAGAAGGGTTCCCTCGGCTTTGACGCCCTGGTCCCGGAGGGCGGCGAGCGCCTCGTCGAGAACGGCCTGGGCCTCGGTGTCGCCTTCCAGCGGGACGACCGCCGCGACGGAGGCGGCGGAGGCGATGACGTGTACGACTCGGACCTCGGCGTTCGCGAGCTGCGCCAGCTCGCCGGCCAGCCGTACGGCGGAGCGGCGGGCGGGGCTGGGATCGACGGCGACGAGGATGCGCTGGAACACGGACACGGTACTTCCCCTTTCGGGGCGCGGAAGGTCCACTCGGTGGTCTGGGACGCCGGGTGCCGGCGTGACGGCTCGGCGCGTCCGGCGCCGAACGAGTTCTTCCGTCCCCATGGTGTGATCATCTCACCACCGGTCGGCGCGAGGGACAGTGATCCATGTAACAGCCACTGAACTGCGGGAGGCCGGCCGGTGCCGGCCCTGCGGGCGAACGCGGCGCCCGCTGTCGCCGCGCCCGCGCGCCGTCGCGGTCAGGGCATGGTGAGGTCGATGGCGCGGTCGAGCGCCTCGCGGTGGAGGACCCGGTGGATGCCTTCGAGGAGGTAGTAGTCGGCGTAGGGGAGGGAGACCTCGATGCCGTCCTCGGCGGGCCGGTTGCGGGTGCAGCGGGCGACGACGGCGTCCGCCCGGGTGGAGGCCCTGGTCAGGCAGGTCTGTGCGAGCGCGGTCAGCAGCCGCAGCGCGACGCCGCGGTACTTCTCGTGGCCGGTCGCGGCGGCCAGGTCGAGGAGGCCGCAGGCCATGATGGCTCCGGCCGACGCGTCCTTGATGTCGTGGGGGTGCTGGGGTGCCCGGTAGTCCCAGACCGGCACGTGGTCGGGGGTGAGCACGCCGATGGCGTAGTCGGCGAGACGCGTCGCCGTGGTGAGGAACCGGGGGTCGGCGGTACGGCGGTAGAGGGTGGTGAATCCGTAGATCCCCCAGGCCTGTCCGCGGGACCAGCAGGAGGTGGGGCTGTAGCCCTGGACGGTGTTGGGGCCGATGGGGGCGCCGGTTGCCGGGTCGAGGTCCCAGACGTGCGGGGTGGAACCGTCGGCCCGTGGGAAGAGGCGCTGGGCGGTCTCGGCGTGGGCGACGGCGATGTCGAGATAGGCGGTGTCGCCGGTCTGCTGCGTGGCGAAGACGAGCAGATCGAGGTTCATCATCGTGTCCATGATGATGCGCCCGGCGTTGGCGGGGTCGTCCAGCGCGCCCCAGGCGCGCAGGAACCGGCCGCGCGGGTTGTAGCGCCGGCTGAGCGAGTCGGCCGCCTGGATGGCGCCGGTGCGCCACTGGTCGTCTCCGGTCAGCCGCCAGGCGGTGACCCAGGAGGGGGTGAACAGGAAACCGAGGTCGTGGGTGGTGGTGTCGGTGCGGCGCGGGGCGAGCTTGCGGGCGGAGTCCAGGGCGAGGGTGCGGAACCGGTCGTCGTCGGTGTGGAGCCAGCACATCCACAGGGTGCCGGGCCAGAAGCCGCCGACCCAGTCGCCGTTCTGGGAGTAGGTCCACTTCTCGAACTTGGTCACGACGGGGAAGCCGCTGACGCCGGGTGCGACGGCGCGGACCTTCTCGACCGCGTAGTCGGCGGCGGCCCTGAGGATGTGCGTGGTGGCGGCCGGGGCGTGCCCGGCCTCGGCGTGCGCGGGCAGAGGTGCGCTGGCGTAGGCGGCCGCGGCGCCGCCGGCCGTGGCCAGCACGGCCCGCCGGGAGATGGACATGACTGCCTGCCTCTCCAACTGGACTGTGATGCACAGAAGTTGAAGGAGTGTGGCATGCAGGCTCAGACCATGTACACCCATGTGCATGATGTTCATATGGGTGAATGCGCGTGCTGCGCGCTGGGGACCGGACCGCCCGGACCGCCCCCACGTCGAACACACGCAACCCCGCTCTCGACTCCAGGCGTTCGGCCGGCACTCGCGTCGCCGCACGGGGGCCGGTGGGTCACTCGTCCACGCCGTGAGGGTCGGCAGCGCTGTCCTGGTCGTGATCGGTGGCGAGGGCGACGTGCCGCCAGGTGTCCATCTCCTTGCGGAAGGTGTCCAGTTTGGCGTCGAAGGCTTGCAGGGTGTCGGCTCCGAGCGGGAGGCGCAGGGGCGGCTCGGGGGTGGCGGCCATCTCGACGATGGCGCGCGCGGCCTTGACCGGGTCGCCGGGCTGGGCGTGGTTCAGGCTCGCGGCGGCGGTACGCATCGCGCCGACCGTGGGGGCGTAGTCGTCGATGGTGGCGGGACCGGTGTGCAGGCTGGCGGGGTCGAGGAAGTCGGTGCGGAAGAAGCCTGGTTCCACGAGGGTGACGTGGATGCCGAGGGGGGCCAGTTCGGTGTGGAGGGTCTCGGTGAAGCCTTCGACGGCGAACTTCGTGGAGGCGTAGACGCCCCAGCCGGGCGCGGTGGCGAAGCCCACGATGGAGCTGATGTTGATCACGTGGCCGGAGCGCCGGCGGCGCATCACCGGCAGTACGGCGCGTTGGACGGCGAGTGGACCGAACACGTTGGTCTCGTACACCGCGCGTACCGCGGCGTCGTCGGACTCTTCGACGGCGGCGAGCAGACCGGTGCCGGCGTTGTTGACCAGGACGTCGATCCGGCCGAACCGCTCGACCGCCGCGTCGACGCCGGCGTGGATGCTCCGCGGGTCGGTCACGTCCAGCGCCATGGTGAGCAGCATGTCGCCGGCGTCGGGAAAGCGCTCGCGGACGGTCTCGGCCTTCCGCGCGGTCGCGACGACCTGGTGGCCGGCGGCGAGGGCGGCACGGGTGATCTCCAGGCCGAGGCCGCGGGACGATCCGGTGATGAACCAAACGCTCATTGTCTTCTCCGGTGTTCAGGCAGTGGGCAGGTCGAAGGCCGTGCGGTTCTGCGCGATGAAGCCCTCGACGTCGAGGGGGTCGCTGCCGCCGATCGTCTTCACGAGGTCGTTGGTGCCGGCGAAGACGCCGTTGCGGTAGTCGACGGCCACGGCGAGCAGGTGCTGGATGAGGTGGTCGGGCGCGCCGCGCCTGCGCAGGATGGCGGCGAATTCGTCGAGTTCGATGGGCACGTAGGTGACGTCACGGCCCAGCGCCCGAGACATCCTCTCGGCGATCTCGTAGTGGTCGAGTTCCTCGGCTCCGTACAGCGGGTAGATCTGGCCGGCGTGCGGGGCGGGGTCTTCCAGGACGGCCGCGATCACCTTCGCCTGGTCGCTCTCCGCGATGGGGGCGTGGCGTCCGTCGGCGAACGGCAGGCGCAGTTCGCCGGTTCCGTCGGCCCAGGTGTCGATCAGCCACTGGGCGAAGAAGGTCGGTCGGATGTGGGTGACGGGGACCGGGGCGTGGTCCAGGACGCGTTCGGCGACCCAGTGCTGGCGTGCCGCGTCGCTGGCGGTGTTGCGGCGGGCGGAGATCTGGGACATGTTCACGATCGCCTGGACGTCGTTCTCCTCCGCCGCCTGGGCCACGTTCGCGGTGGCGTCCATCAGGCCGGGGCGGATCGGATAGGTGAAGTACAGGGCGTCGATCCCCTTGGTCGCCCGGGACAGGGAGTCCAGGTCGAGGACGTCGCCTTCCACGACGTCGGCTCCGAGGGCGGCGAGCCGCTCGGCGCGCGAGTCGAGGCCGCGGACGAGTGCGCGGACACGGTGACCGCGCTGGAGCAGGAGTTCGGTGGCGTGGCCGCCGGTCTTGCCGGTGGCCCCGATCACGAGGAGGTTGCGTTCCATGCTGATGATCTCCGTTTGTCGAGAGGGAGCTGGTGGGAGTCCAGCGTCAGTCCGTCACGCGGATGTCGCAGAAGACGAATGAGAGGCGGTGCGACGCCTGTCCGGCAGGGGGCAGGGGGCAGGGGGCCGGGGTCGCGGGTCCGACGCGCGTGGCCGCGACCCTGCGGTCAGGGTGTGTCGTGGGGCCGGAGGGCGAGCAGCGCGGTGGCCGCGGCCACGGCGGCGCCGGCCTGGACCGACCAGGCACGGTCGAACCCGGTGGTCGTGGCCTGGGGGGTGAGGGCGACGAGCAGGGCCACGCCCACGGCGCTGCCGATCTGGCGGCTCATGTTGAGTACGGCGCTGCCGGTGGTGGCGCGTTCGGGCGCGAGGGTGCCGGCGGCGGCGAACAGCGGCGCCTGAGCCAGACCGCCGGCCAGGCCGACCAGGATCAGGCCCGGGAACATGCCGCCCCAGTAGTCGGGGGTGGTGTGCACGGTCGCGAGCCAGTAGCCGGCGGCGAGTGCCATGGCCAGCGTGCCGGTCACGGCGGGCACGGTGCGTCCGAAGCGGCCCTGGATGGGGCCGGCGTTCATCGCGAAGGCGATCGAGGCGAGCGGGGCCGGGGCGATGGAGACGCCGGCGCGCAGCGGGCTGAAGTGCCAGACCTCCTGCATGAACAGGGCGGTGCTGAGCAGGACGATGGCGAATCCGACGGAGAACAGGAACAGGGCCACGGTGGCGGCGGTGAACGGCCTGCCGGCGAACAGTTGTCTCTCGATCACCGGCGACCTGCCGCGCAGGGTGCGCTCGACGGTCGCGGCCCCGGCCAGGGCGGCCGCGGCGAACAGGGCCACGGTGCGGGTATCCGTCCAGCCCCACCCCGGTCCCTGGACGGTGGCCAGCACCAGCAGGCTCACGGCCAGCAGCAGGGCGACGGCGGAAGCCGCGTCCGGCACGGCACCACCCTTGGGCTGGCGCACCTCGGGCAGCAGCAACGTGCCGGCGACGAGAGTGGCGATGCCGACGGGAACGTTGATCAGGAAGATCCATCGCCAGTCGAGGGTGACGAGCAGACCGCCGACGGGCGGGCCCGCGGAGGCCGCGATCGCGCCCACGCCCGCCCACAGTCCCACCACCAGGGTGTGCTGACGCGTGGGGAAGCTCGGGTAGAGCAGGCCGAGTGAGGTCGGCACGATCATCGCCGCGCCGACGGCCTGGAGCGCCCGGGCACCGACCAGCACGCCGAGACTCGGTGCGGCGGCCGCGACGGCGGAGGTGAGGGTGAAGAGTGCCACTCCGGACAGCAGCATCTTCTTGCGCCCCCAGTGGTCCGCGATCCGACCCGCGGGCACGAGCACGGCGGCGAAGACGATCGCGTAGGCCGACAGAACCCACGACACGCTCGCGACGCCCGTGCCCGGGAACGACCGGCCGATCGCGTCGAGGCCGACGTTGACGACGAAGAAGTCGAGCTGCGCCATGAAGGCGACGGCGCCCAGCACCGCCATGATGCTCCAGCGGCGCGGGTGACCCGCCTCGGCGACGGCCGGAGCCGGGACACCGTGCGGTGCCGTCGCGACCACTCGCGGTGCGGCCTGTGTGGACATCCTGTCCGCCCTCCCAGAAAAAATGGGCCTGGCAGCCCTTTTTTGACCTGCCTCCAGGAGACCTCTCGCAGAATGGGTTGTCAAGCCCTTTTTTGCGGTATGGTGGTCGGCATGACCACCACCAGCGAAGCGTCGGGCCGGAAACTGACGGCCAAGGGTCTGGCCACCCGTGAACGCATCGTCAGGGCGGCCGCCGAGCTGATCTACGAACACGGCGCGCAGAACACCAACAACGAGCAGATCCGGGTGGCCGCCGGCGTCAGCGGCTCGCAGCTGACGCGCCACTTCCCCACCAAGGAGTCCCTGGTGCGCGCGGTGCTCGCCTGGCAGGCCGACGGCATCGTCGCCCGACACCAGGCCCCCGAGCTGGGCGAGTTGGACAGCTTCGCCGCCCTGCACAGGTGGGCCGACTCCTACATCGCCTCGCAGGACATGCTGCGCGGCGGCTGCACGTTCGGGTCGCTGGCCGCCGAGGTCGTCAAGAGCGAGCCCTCCCACCGGGACGCGGTGGCCGACGGCTTCGCGCGGTGGCAGGAGCTGTTCAGGCGCGGCCTGAGCAAGATGCGCGAGCGGGGTGACCTGCGGCCGGAGGCCGACCCGGCCGCGCTCGCCCACTTGCTGGCCGCCGCGTTCCAGGGCGGAGCGCTGCTGGATCAGGCGGCCGGCGAGTCGACACCCCTGCGTGACGCGCTGTACGGGGCCCTGGCCTACGTCGAGTCGTTCGCCGCGGAGCATTGACCCGCGGCCAACCGACCCTCAAGCCCGCGGCGCTCAGGAAACGTCGAAGACGAGTCGGCGGGGCGCTCGCTGAGACTGGATAGGGTGGTCGGATGTTCGATCGTCTGGAGATCGCGGTGGTGCCGCCGGGATCCCGGTTCGCCGCGCAGGTGCGGTTCCGGGTCAACGGCGCGGACGTGGTGGAGGGGGCGGTCGGCGCGGGCGGACGCGGACCGTACGCGGTCGATGCGCTGCCGGCCGGCCATCCCAGCCCGTTTCGGGCGTCCGAAGAGGCGCGCCGCCTGGAGCTGGGGGAGCCGGACTGCACCGGTGGCTGCTGCGGCTTCCTGACCGTGGTCGTCCAGCGGTTCGGGGACATCGTGCAGTGGTCGGACTGGGAGGTGCCGCGGGTGGCGAACAGCCCCGTGCCCCACGCTCCGCCGGACCTCCACTTCGACGCGGGTCAGTACGACGCCGAATTGGCTCGCGTCGAGGCGGACCGCTGGTGGCAGGCGTACCACCCGTAGGCGGAGGGGCCCAGAGCGAGGACGGCTGTGGTTGGGCCAGCCGAAGTGGTGGGCGCCGGGGACGAGTCCGGCTCTGGCGATGCCCGCGATGTGCAGGGCGAAGTGTGCCTCCCACCGGCCGGGACGTGCGTGCCACCCGGAAGCCGTCTGGAGGTCTCGCATCCGGGGCCGGATTCCGCGGCCGGACGGCGGCGGTGAAGGGACCGGCGGCGAGGAGGCGCCGGTCAGCCTGTCGTCGTCCAGCGGCGGAGTTTCTCGGGGTTGCGCATGACCCAGATGTGTGTGATCCGGTCGCCCGCGACGTCGAACGCGAACACCGTCACGACGACGCCGTCCTGTACGGCCACCAGCCCGGGCTGACCGCTGACCGTACGCTCGAGGAGCGCCATGGTGCCGGGCCTGCGACGGGCGATCTCCAGCCAGGCGTGGGCGATCTGCTCGCCGCCCTCGATGGGATGCAGGAAGGTCGTGGCGAGTCCGCCGCCGTCGGCGGTCGCCGTGGCGGCGGGGTCGAGCAGGCCGATGAGCGCGTCGATGTCCTGGGCCTCCCATGCCCGCCTGAATTCCCTGACAACTCCGGCGCGCTCGGCCGCCGGAGCCGCGGACGGCCGCGCGGCCCGGACCCGGCGGCGGGCCGAGGAGGCCAGCTGACGGCATGCCGCCGGGGTACGTCCCACGATCTCGGCCACCTCGGCGAAGGAGTGGCAGAAGACGTCGTGGAGGACGAACGCGACCCGTTCGGCCGGGGTCATCGATTCGAGCACGACCAGGAAGGCCAGACTGACCGACTCGTCCAGGGTGACCCGGTCGGCCGGGTCGGCGGTGGTGCCGCCGGGCCGCCCGGTGGTCCACTCCGCGCGTTCGGGCAGCGGCTCGGGGATCCATTCGCCCACGTAGGTCTCTCGCCGGACCCGGGCGGAGCCGAGCAGGTTGAGGCAGATGCGGCCGACGACCGTCGTCAGCCAGGCGCCGGGGGAATCGATGGCGTCCCGCTGCCCGGGGGACAGCGCGTACCAGCGGGTGTAGGTCTCCTGGACGGCGTCCTCCGCTTCGGCCAGTGAGCCCAGCAGCCGGTAGGCGACGTTCATCAGCTGTCGCCGCTCGCTCATGATCGCGTTTAGGCCCGGATCGGCCGGTCCGTGTCCTTGCCCGGATCGGGTGGTCATGGTGCCGATGGCTCCCTCGGTCGCAGCTGTCCTCATCGGTTCGACAAGACAGGGCACCGGAACGTGAGGTCCGCTCGCCGCCTGACGTTCCGCCGGGCTGTGTTGTCGAACCGGTGAGACGAACACATCATCCAGCGAGCAGGAAGCCCGGAGACAAGATGACCACCCCCATACCGGCAACACAGTTCGCCGACCCGGCGCCGGAGCAGCGCCTGGAACGGGCGGCCGCGGCGCTGACCGCGCACGGCTTCACCGTGGAGATCCTCGACGACGCCGCAGCCGCGCGCACCCGCGTCAAGGAACTGATACCGGAGGGCGCCGGCGTGTTCACCGCGGCCAGCGAGACCCTCCGCCTGTCCGGCATCGACGAGGACATCAACGCGGGCGGACGGTACCAGGCCGTCAAGCCACGCGTCCTGGCCATGGACCGCGTCACCGGCGCCGACGACATCCGGCGGCTGATCGCCGGTCCCGACGTCATCGTGGGCAGCGTCGCCGCGCTCACCGAGACCGGCTCCCTCGTGGTCGCCTCGGGCAGCGGGAGCCAACTGCCCGGCTACGCCGGCGGCGCGGGCCGCGCGATCTGGATCGTCGGGGCGCAGAAGGTGGTACCCGACCTGGACACCGCGCTGCGGCGCGTCGAGGACCACTGCCTCCCGCTGGAGAGCGCCCGCACCCGGGAAGCCTACGGATGGCCGAGCGCCGTCAACCGGCTCCTCATCCTCAACGCGGAACGCCAGGCCGGACGCGGCACCGTCCTGCTGCTCCGCGAAGCCATCGGATTCTGACCTCCGGGCTGCCTGGGCGGAGGCGCCGGCGACGTTCGAGCAGGAGCTACGGCATCCCGGTGCCGCCCTCCGCCACCAGGTGCGGGCGGCCCGCTGAAGGGTGTCGCCGAGTGGCGGCAGGTCACGGACGTCGCGCCACGAAGACGAACTCCCTTCCTGGTCGGTCAGGTGCGTCGCGGACTTCCTCGACCACATAGCCCTGCGCGACCAACTCCCGTTCGACCTCGGCCCGTTCTCGGAAACGCAACGTCGAATCCGAGGTCAGCACCTGTTCGTCCGCAGCGAAGCCGTAGGTCCCGCGGAAGGTCACCAGGGGCCGGCTCACCTCGAGCAGCTGGACCCAGCTCTCGACGGAGCCGACGCCCGGGATCTCCGTCACGCGGTAGGAGCGCTCGCGGGTCCACTCCTCCCAGGCGCGTCGGGCCGGATCGCGGGTCTCGAAGACCAGACGCCCGCCGGGCCGCAGCGCTTCGTAGGCTCCCCGCAATGTCATCTGCCACGTCTGTGGATCGACGATGGCCTGGGCGACGTTCGCGGTCATCGTCACGAGGTCGACCCGCAGCGGCGGCAGGTCGGTCGCATCACCCCGGATCCAGCGCACTCGCTCACTTCCGGGCTTGGCCCGAGCGACATCGACGGACGCCGAGGCGGGATCGACACCGACGACCTCGATCCCCCGGTCGGCCAGGAGAAGCGCGAACACTCCAGTGCCGCAGCCGACGTCAAGGACCTGATGCGCCCCGAACTCCGCTGCCATTCCGAGATAGGCGTCGAGATCGCTGCGGTCGGGGTCGAGGGGATCGTAGATCGCGGCGAGCCGTGGATGCCCGAAACACTCGTCAGCCATCTGGAGAACGTATGCGGGACCGGGCCCGGGCAGCTACCCAGTTTCCAAGAGGGGTACGCCCAGAGCCTGTTCGGCCCTGTCGACGACGCCGTGATCGAGCGTGTCCCGTCACCGACAACCCGCGGGACGCGGATGGCTCAACGCTGCTCCACCCCAGGGATTGAGCGTTCTGTATCACAGGTGAGGGGTGATCATTTCCGCCCCTGCGCATTCCTGGCGTGGCGACGCTACGCAAGGACCGGCTTCAGCGCTCGTCCTGCTTCTGATGCCGGCCACGAAAGGAATGAGCGTGAACGCTCGCTTCGGCATGAAACGGACAGTGGCGCTCGGGGTGACAGCGCTGGGGGCCGCCGGGCATCCCCGGCGCCTGCCGCCGGTGCGTGTACCGACTGGCCGTGCGCGTGCCGCAGTCCGACTCGTAGCCCGCCCCACGCGCCGACGCGCCGGACGTCGTCATGGCCGCCGTGCGGTGCCTCGACCGAGCGGGTGCCTTCCGGCGTGCCGGACGGTGCGTGCGGGGCGTCGGCCGTGGGCACCACCTAGCCTCGACGCCGTGCTGACCCGGACCGTGAAAGTACCTGCGGCCCGGAACACGCTGTTCGGCGATATCTCCGCAAACGCGTCACAAGCGAGGCGACTGACTTTGTGCCCTTCGAGGCGGTGGACGACCACGACGAACGCAGGGACGGCCGACTCCGCGAGGACGGGGTGTCGGGCGGACCTCGTGCTCCGCGGTCCGGCCGAGATCCTGGAGTCGCGGTGATCATTCATCCCAGTTTCACGGTGGAGCCCTGGTGCCTGCGTGAGAACGAGCTGAACCTGGACCTGCTCGCCCAGAGCGAGTCGGTGTTCGCCCTGTCCAACGGGCACATCGGCTGGCGGGGCAACCTCGACGAGGGGGAGCCCCACGGGCTGCCCGGCGCCTACCTCAACGGCGTGTTCGAGCGGCATCCCCTGCCCTACGCCGAGGCCGGCTACGGGTATCCCGAGTCCGGCCAGACGATGATCAACATCACCGACGGCAAGATCATCCGGCTGCTGGTCGACGATCACCCGTGCGATGTGCGCTACGGCCGGCTGCTGGAGCACGAGCGGGTTCTGGACTTCCGGACCGGTGTGCTCAGCCGTACCGCACGGTGGATGTCTCCCGGTGGCCGTACGGTTCGGATCACCACACGGCGGCTGGTCTCGTTCACCCAGCGGGCGGTTGCCGCGGTCGTGTACGAGGTCGAGCCGGTCGACGGTCCGGTCACGGTGGCCGTGCAGTCCGAACTCGTCGCGAACGAACAACTGCCCCCTCTGCAGGGCGATCCGCGGGTCGCCGCGGCGATCGAGTCCCCGCTGACGCCGGAGGAGAGCTTCGCGCAAGGCACCCGGTTGCGGCTGCTGCACTGCACCGACCGCAGCGCGCTGCGGGTGGGAGCGGCGGCCGACCATCTGGTCGAAGGGCCGGAGAGCACTCGCTGGACGGCGCAGAGCGAGCCCGATGTCAGTCGACTGACGGTGACGGCGGACCTGGCGCCCGGGCAGCCGCTGCGGCTGTTCAAGTTCGTGGCCTACGGCTGGTCTGCCCAGCGTTCGCTGCCGGCCGTGCGCGACCAGGTGGACGGCGCGGTGGCGGCCGCGGTCAGCGCCGGCTGGGACGGGCTGGTGGCGGGGCAGCGGGCGTATCTGGACGAGTTCTGGGCCGGCGCGGACGTGGAGGTGGAGGGCGACGCACAGATCCAGCAGGCGGTGCGGTTCGCGCTCTTCCACGTGCTCCAGGCGGCCGCCCGGGGCGAGAACCAGGCGATTGCCGCGAAGGGACTGACCGGGACCGGGTACGACGGGCACTCCTTCTGGGACACCGAGTCCTACGTGTTGCCGGTGCTGACGTTCACCGCACCGGAGGCCGTCGCGTCGGCGCTGCGCTGGCGGCACCGCATGCTGCCGGCGGCGCGGGAACGCGCCCGTGAGCTGAACCTGGCGGGGGCGATGTTCCCGTGGCGGACGATCGACGGTTCGGAGTCGTCCGCCTACTGGCCGGCCGGGACGGCTGCCTTCCACATCAACGCGGACATCGCCATTGCGGCCGTCCGGTACGTCATGGTCACCGGGGACGAGGAGTTCGAGCGGAACGAGGGCCTCGACCTCCTCGTCGACACCGCCCGGCTGTGGCGTCGCCTCGGCCACCACGACCCCGACGGTGTCTTCCACATCGACGGCGTCACCGGACCCGACGAGTACAGCGCGATCGCGCGGGACAACCTGTACACCAACCTGATGGCCCGCCAGAACCTGATGGCCGCCGCGGACGTGGCCGCGCGTTATCCGGACCGGGCCGAGGAACTCGGTGTCGACGACGAGGAGACCGCCGACTGGCGCGAGGCCGCGGTCCGGATGGCGAAGCCGTACAACGAGACCCTCGGCGTGCACGAGCAGTCGGCCGGATTCACCGACTTCCAGCACTGGGACTTCGACGCCACCCCGCCCGAGAACTACCCGCTCCTGCTGCACTACCCCTACTTCGACCTGTACCGCAAGCAAGTGGTGAAGCAGGCGGACGTGGTACTGGCGATGCTGGAGTGCCCGTACGCCTTCACCGACGAGGAGAAGGTACGCAACTTCGCCTACTACGAGGCGCTGACCGTCCGGGACTCCTCCCTGTCGGCGTGCTGCCAGGCGGTGCTCGCAGCCGAGACCGGGCATCTGCGACTGGCCTACGCCTACCTCGCCGAGGCCGCGCTGATGGACCTCGACGACCTGGAGCACAACACCCGTGACGGCCTCCACATCGCCTCCCTCGCCGGGACCTGGCTCGCCCTGGTCGGCGGCTTCGGCGGCCTGCGGCGACACCTTGACGACGACGGGAAGCCGGGCCTGCTCGGGTTCGCGCCGCGGCTGCCCGAAGCGCTGTCCAGGGTGGCCTTCACGGTGCAGACACGAGGACGGAGGCTGAAGGTCGACATCGGGCGGACCCGTGCGCGCTACCAGCTGGTGGAGGGAGAACCGCTGACCGTGCTCCATTTCGGCGAGCCGCTGACCGTGACCGTCGATGAACGGGTGGACCGGCAGGTCCCGCCCGGCTCCGTCCGCCCCGAGCCCCAGCAGCCGCGCGGCCGCCGCCCTGAGGGCCTGCCGAGCGAGGTGGAGCACCACGAAGAGACACCGGCCTGACCTCCGCTCCTTCGCGGCCGCTGGGCCGGCCGCGAGGACATGCGTGGCCGCAGCGCGTGCACCCGGCTACCGCCACTGCCGCACCCGCGGCGTGATCCTCGCGGGCCTCGTCCGCCGGGCCGCTCCCCGCGTGCCGCTGTTCAGGCCGTGGTGCGGGTGCGGGTGTCGCGCTGTGACAGGGCGAGACAGCAGACGAACGCGACGATGGCGACCGTCCATGCCAGGGTGACCGGCCCCAGTCCCAGGCCCAGGCCGCCGCGGCTGTGGCCGAGGGCCATCCAGTCGGCGAGGGAGGCACCAAGGGGCCGGGTGATGACGTACGCCGTCCAGAAGGCGGTCACCGCGCTCAGGGCGCCGAAACGGTGCGCCACGGCGGGGACGCAGATGGCGGCCGCGAAGAGGACGGCCGACCCGAGGTAGCCGAAGCCGGTGGTGGCGGTGAGGTCGCCGGCCGCGGTGCCGAGGGCGAAGGTGGCGAGAACGGCGGCCCAGTAGAACACCTCGCGCCGACGGGTGTGGATGCCGTGGATGGACAGCGTCCCTTCGCTCGCGTACCAGAGCACGAAGACCGCGGTCAGTACGACGAGGAAGGCCGGGGTCGACACGGCGTACGGCACGCCCATGCCGACATGCAGGACATCGGCGGCCATGGTGCCGAACACACTGACCATGACGACGGCGGTCCAGTAGGCCCAGGCGACATATCCGCGCAGGGTGAACTGGACGGCCAGGGAGGCCACCAGGGCCAGCCCGCCGAGCGCGACCGCCGGTACCGGGCCGAACAGGTGGGCCAGGAGGTCCGACGCCGTCTCGCCCATACCGGTGGTCAGCACCTTGATGATCCAGAAGTAGACGGTCACCTCCGGCACCTTGTTCGCCATCCGGCGAACGGGAGTGAGGGGACGGTCGTCGACGACGTGCTCTGCGGTCATGATCCGCACGATGGCACTCCCCGCCTGAACGCATCCTGAACAGCGCGATCGGCAGTGGCGGCACGTAGTACCGCGGTACGACCCGACGCGCGCGGATCAGTCCCCGGTACCACCGGATCGGCCTGTTCCGGACCCTAGCGTGGTGGTGAGGCGTCAGGGGCAACGGACGGGCGCCGGTGTCCGACAGGAAGAGACGCGAATGATCGAGGCACAGCAGCTGACCAAGAGGTACGGCGAGAAGACGGCCGTCGACCGGCTGGACTTCACCGTCGAGCCGGGGACGGTGACCGGCTTCCTGGGGCCCAACGGTGCGGGAAAGTCCACGACCATGCGCATGATCGTCGGGCTCGACGCGCCGACGAGCGGGACCGTGCGGGTCAACGGCCGGCACTACGCCCGGCACCACGCACCCCTCCAGGAGGTCGGCGCCCTCCTGGAAGCCAAGTCGATCCACCCGGGCCGCTCCGCCCACAACCACCTGCGGGCGCTCGCGCTGACGCACGGGATTCCCGCCCGCCGGGTCGACGAGGTCATCGACCTCGCGGGACTGGGCAGCGTGGCGAAGAACCGGGCCGGTGCCTTCTCGCTCGGCATGGGCCAGCGGCTCGGCATCGCCGCGGCCCTGCTGGGCGATCCGCAGACGGTCATGCTGGACGAGCCGGTCAACGGGCTGGACCCGGAGGGCGTGCTCTGGATCCGCAACCTGCTGAAGGCACTCGCCGAGG
Source organism: Streptomyces sp. NPDC026538 (assembly GCF_055567535.1). Classification (NCBI taxonomy): domain Bacteria; kingdom Bacillati; phylum Actinomycetota; class Actinomycetes; order Kitasatosporales; family Streptomycetaceae; genus Streptomyces; species Streptomyces sp. NPDC026538. The sequence continues at coordinate 510,231 of NZ_JBVHQG010000007.1, read as the reverse complement.
AGGGCCGGACGGTGTTCGTGTCGTCCCACCTGATGAGCGAGATGGCCCTGGTGGCGGACCATCTCATCATCGTGGGCCGCGGCCGGCTGCTGGCCGACACCACCGTGCGGGACCTCGTCAGCGAGGCGGGCGGCGACACGGTGAAGGTGGCCACACAGGACCCGGCACGGCTGCGGGAGGTGCTGGCCGGTCCCGGCGTCGACATCACGGGCCGGGCCGGCTCCGAGGAGCTCCAGGTGACCGGGCTGAGCGCCCGCGAGGTCGGGCTCAAGGCCGCCGAGCACGGGATCGCACTGTTCGAACTGTCCGCGCGGACGGTGTCATTGGAAGAGGCGTTCATGAACCTGACCAGGGATGCCGTGGAGTACCAGGGTTCCACGGCCGGCATCGAGACCCCCGCGGCCGACGGGAGGGCGGCATGAGCACCCTCGCCGCGCCCGTCGAGACGCCCCCGGCCGCTCCTGCCCGCCCCGCATACCGGGTGACCGGGCGGCGCGTGCTGGCCTCGGAGTGGGCCAAACTGTGGTCGCTGCGTTCGACGTGGATCACCCTCGGCCTCGGCCTGCTGTTCCTCGTCGCCTTCGGGCTGATCGCCGCGAGCCGCTACAAGTCCGGGTACGACTCCGGCCACCTGGACCGGGATTTCGCCCAGTCCACGGCCGTGCGCCTGTCCCTGTTCGGCACCAACTTCGCCCAGCTCGCCCTCGGCGTGCTCGGCGTGCTGGTCACGGCGGGGGAGTACTCCACCGGCATGATCCGCTCCACCATGGCGGCCGTACCGCGCCGGCTGCCCGTGCTGTGGTCCAAGGCGGCCGTGTTCGGGCTGGTCGCGCTGATCGTCGGTACCCTCGGCGCGTTCGTCGCCTTCGGGTTCGGCAGTTCCATCGTCTCCGGCACGCCCGCCGCGATGAGCCTGACGCACGCGGGCGTCGTACGCAGCCTGCTGGGCGCCGGACTCTACCTCGGCCTGGTCGGGGTGATCGGCACCGCCCTGGGCGCACTGCTGCGGTCGGTGGCCGGCGGTATCTCGGTGCTGGTCGCCACGCTGATGCTGATCCCGGGGCTGATCTCCCTGCTGCCCAGCTCCTGGCAGGACGACATCAGCCCCTACCTGCCGAGCAACGCGGGCGAGTCGATGTTCGCGCTGACCCACGACAGCACCACCCTGTCTCCTACCGCGGGACTGCTGGTCTTCCTCGGCTGGACGGCGCTCGCCCTGGCGGGAGCGGCGTACCGGCTGGTGCGCAGCGACGTCTGACGGCCCGCACCATGGGCAGGTGACCACGTTGACGACAGCCACGTCCACCGGCGACATCGGCGGTATGGGACCGCTGGCCGCCCGGCTCGCCCGGGCCGGCCAGCGGCTGCGCCACGCCGACCGCGACCATCCCTGGGTGCTGGACACCACGGTGGTGGTCGTGGTCTTCCTCATGTTCTGCCTGCCGGACCTGCTGCACGGGGGCGCCGGGGACGGCGACGGACCCCACCGGTTCCGTGTCGCGTTCACCCGGCTGCCGCCGGCGGCCATGCTGCTGGTCCAGGCGGGCCTGGTCCTGCCGCTGCTGTGGCGGCGGCGCCGGCCCATGACGGCCTTCGCCGCCGTCGCCGCCGTGTTCGTCCTCCAGTGGTCGCTGGGTGCCGCCCTGCGCGCGGACGTCGCCCTGTTCGTCGCCCTGTACAGCCTGGCCCTGCACGGGCGGCTACGGCAGCTGCCGTGGGCCTGCGCGATCATGGTGGCGGGGATGGTGCTGGTCGCGGTGCGTGTGTCGGCGGCGGTCTCGGTGTGGGACGCGCTGTTCTTCCTGCTCAGCACCGCGACCGGGGCCCTTGCGCTGGGCCTCATGATCAGGATGCGCCGGGCCCAGCTCGCGGGACTGCGGGAGCGGGCGGCGCGACTGGAGCGGGAACGCGACCAGCGCAGCAGACTCGCGGCGGCCACCGAGCGCGCCCGGGTGGCCCGGGAGATGCACGACATCGTCGGCCACAACCTGGCCGTCATCATCACCCTCGCCGATGCCGGCGCGTACGCCACGGACACGGCTCCCGAACGCGGCAAGGAGGCCCTGCACCTCATCGGCGAAACCGGCCGGACGGCCCTCGGCGAGCTGAGACGCGTGCTCGGTGTGCTGCGGGAGGCGCCGGACGGCCCCGCCGAGGCCCCCGAACTCAGTCCGCAGCCCGGCCTCACGGACATCGAGGCGCTGTGCGACGGTGTGCGCGGCGCCGGCCTGGACGTCGTCTACCGGACCGTCGGCGACATGGACGCCCTGGACGGCGGGATGCAGCTGACCGTGTACCGCATAGTCCAGGAAGCCCTCACGAACACCCTGAAACACGCCGGAGCCGGCACCCGGGTGAAACTGTCGGTCGTGGCCGAGGACACCCGGCTGGTGGTCCACGTCCGGGACAACGGCCCGGCCGTGGAGTCCCGGCCCCGGAACGAGGAAGGACACGGCCTGGTGGGCATGCGAGAGAGAGCGGCGCTCTACGGAGGGACGGTCAGCGCCGGACCCGCGAGCGGCGGCGGATGGACGGTGGAGGCCACCCTTGACCTGGCACCCCGGGCAGGCGGCCGATGACCACGGTCCTGATCGTGGACGACCAGCCGCTGCAGCGCTACGGCTTCCGGGTCCTGCTCGACTCCATCCCCGAGACGGACGTCGTCGGGGAGGCCGCGCACGGCGCCGAGGCCGTCCGCAAGACCGCCGAACTGAGCCCCGACGTCGTTCTGATGGACGTACGGATGCCCGGTATGGACGGCATCGAGGCGACCCGCCGGATCACCGCCGCCGGTGGCCGTTCGCGTGTCCTCGTGTTGACCACGTTCGGCCTCGACGAGTACGTCCATGCCGCGCTGAGGGCCGGTGCCAGCGGCTTTCTCCTCAAGGACGCACGCCCCGAGGAACTCCTCGCCGGCATCCGCGCCGTCGCCGTCGGAGACGCGGTCATCGCACCCGCGCTCACCCGCCGTCTCCTGGACGAGTACGCCGAGCACGTGCCCGCCCGCCGCGCCGACGCCGGTGAGGACGCGCGACTGAGTGCCCTCACGGAGCGCGAGCGGGAGATCCTGATCGCCATCGGCAAGGGCTGGACCAACGGCGAGATCGCCGCCCGTTTCGTCGTGTCCGAGTCGACCGTGAAGACCCATGTCGGCCGTGTCCTGGCCAAGATAGGTGCCCGCGACCGCATCCAGGCCGTGATCTTCGCCTACGACCTCGGACTGGCCCGCCCCGGCGCCGGCTGAGCGGGTGCGGCGGTCAGGACGCGTGCGGTGCTGGTCGTGTGCGTCGTTCGGTCCGGCGCGAGCGGACCGCGGGCATCCGCCGCATCGACACCACCGGCCGTGAACCCGGGTCCTGCCTGGCGGTCCTGTTCACGTCCGCTCTCGGTACCGCGGCGGCCGACATGGTGTCCGTCGACCGGCGGACCGGCGGCCCGCCCCGCGGCGGCGGCGTGGCCGAGGAACCGGTCAGGCGGTCGGCAGGCTGACCGTGAACCTGGCCCCGGGGGTGTGGGCGGAGTCGTAGGACACGTCGCCGCCGATGGCGCGGGCCAGGCGTCGCGCCAGCGGCAGGCCGAGCCCCGCGCCGTCGTGGCCGTCGCCGTCGTCGGCGCGCCGGCCGGGCTGGAACAGGTCGCCCACGAACGCGTCCGGTACGCCGGGGCCGTCGTCGACCACGTCGATCCGGACGGCACCGGGCACGCGCCGTGCGGCGACGGTCACGCCGGAGCGCGCGTAGCGGGCGGCGTTGGCGAGCAGGGGGCTGACGATGCGTTCGAGGAGGGCGGGGGCAACCCCTGCCGCCAGATCCGGACCCCCCGGCGCGACGGTGGCCGTGACGGCGTCCGGCGTGTCCAGGCGCTGGACCACGCGGTCCAGGACGGCGAGGACGTCGGTCGTTTCGGGAGCCGCGGATGGGCTCGGCGCGTTCTCGCGGGCTTCGGTCAGCAGCGTGTCGCAGATGGAGCGCATGGACTGGGCGGCCTCGGCGATCACCTCATGGGTGGCACGGGTCTCCGCCTCGGAGCGTGGACGGGCCCGCCACCAGTCGAGTTCGACGACGATCCGGGTGAGCGGTGTGCGCAGTTCGTGGGACAGCTCACCGGTGAGCTGCCGTTCGTGGCGCAGCACGGTGCGGATACGGTCCAGGAGCGCGTCCAGCGACGTACCCAGACGGGCCAGTTCCGCCGGGTGCGCGTGGGCGCCGAAGCGGTCGTCGGAGGCCACGGCGCTCCACTGGGTGGCCTGGTCGGTCATCGTCCGCACCGGGCGCAGTGCCCGGCCGACGGCCAGTCGCGTGAGCACGTAGGTGCACGCGAGCATCACGGCGTCCAGGACCAGTGACCCGAGCAACAGGGTGTCGGCCGAACTGCGATAGGGGCCGAGGCCCAGCGCGGTGACGACCGTCGCGGTGGCGTGGCGGCCGGTCAGCGGCCGGGAGCACAGGCGGACGGGCTGGTCACCGTAGGGATGCGCGGTCGTGCACACCGGTCCGCGTTGTGCGGCCAACCGGCCGGCGGTTCGGGCCAGTGGGCTGCCGGCCGTCGTCGACGGGGGCTTTTCGAGCAGTCGGGTGCCGGAGTAGATCCACACGTTGGCGTCGAGGAGACCGTCGTTCGCGGTCTCCAGGACGCGCACCCGGTGGCCGCTGGTGTCGACGGTCGTGGCCACGGCGGCGGCCCGGTTGCGCAGTTCGTCGTCCGCCTGGTGCTGGAGGTGACGGCTCATCACGACGTTGAACATCACGGTCAGGACGGTCATCAAAAGGGCGGCGGTGGTCAGTGCCACCAGGGACAGACGCCCGCGCAGGGTGCGCGGCGCCAGTCGGCGCAGGACACGGCAGGGCCTCACGACAGGTGGTGCCCGATCCCGCGTGCCGTGCCGATCGTCAGCGTGCTGCCGGCCTCGCGGAGCTTGCGCCGCAGCCGGGTCAGGTACTGGTCCAGGGTGTTGTCGCTCACGTGTGCGCCCTGGGGCCAGGCCGCTCTGGTCAGCTCCCGACGGGACACGGTGGCGCCGGCCGCGGCGACGAGCCCGGCGAGCAGCCGGAACTCCGTCGGGGTCAGGGCGACGCGGACGCCGTGCACGGTGACGCTGTGCCCGACCGCGTCCAGGGCGAGGTCCCCTGCCGTGACCGTCGAAGCCGGTGCGGCTCGCCTGAGGGCGGCTCCGAGCCGTGCGGTGAGCTCGGCGAGGTGGAAGGGCTTGGGCAGGTAGTCGTCGCCGCCGGCCGAGAACCCGGACAGCCGGTCGGCGAGCTGGTGGCGGGCGGTCAGGAAGATCACGGGAGCGAGGAAACCGTTGGCGCGCATCGCCTGACACACGTCGCGGCCGTCCGCGTCGGGGAGTCCGATGTCCAGGACGGCCGCCGCGACATCGGGGGTGGCCAGCCGCAGGGCGGTCGAGCCGTCGATGGCGAGGACGGGGTCGTAGCCCTCCTCGGACAGGCCACGCCGCAGCACATCGCGCAGCGCGTGATCGTCCTCGACGATCAGAATCTTGTGGTGCATGATCTTCCAGCGCTTCCTCGGCCACACAGCGTTTCCCGCCGGTGACGGACGATCGGTTCACGGCGCGACGAGCGGTGGACCCGGCCTCCTGGGCACGCCGGCGCCTACACCGCGGACCCCACGCGGGCCGAGCTCATCCGCGCTCCTCGCGTGCCCTTGCGGTCCGGCGGGAGCGGAGAACCTCGGCCAGCAGGGGCAGCAGCGACACGACCACGATCAGCGCGACCAACGGCAGCAGGTAGCGGTCGACGTTCGGGATCGAGGACCCCAGTGCGTAGCCGGCGAGCGTGAGGCCGAGGCTCCACACCAGGCCGCCGATCACCTGCCACAGCGTGAACGTCCGGACCGGCACACCCAGCGCGCCCGCCATCGGATTGAGGACCGTCCGTACCACCGGCACGAAGCGGGCCAGGACGACCGCCTTCGCGTGTCCGTACCGCTCCAGCAGCTCCTCGGCCCGTTGCGCTCCCTCGTGCAGGCGCTTCGAGCGGCTGCGCGCGAGCAGTGCCCCGCCCGCCCTCCGGCCGAGCAGATACCCGCACTGGGCTCCGGCCAGCGCTCCGAGGGCCGCCGCGATCAGCAACGGCCCCAGCGAGAGGTGGATGCCCTGGTCGGCGGTGCCCGTGCACAGCAACCCCGCCGTGAACAGCAGCGAGTCCCCGGGGAGGAAGAAGCCGACCAGCAGTCCCGTCTCGGCGAACATCACCACGCCCACGCCCAGCACGCCGAAGGCGGCCAGCAGCGATCGGGCGTCCAGCACATTGACGGCCAGCTGCGAGGCGAGGTGCAGCGATGTGGTCATGGGGCCTGGGCCTTCCTGGAGGTGACTACAGGCATGTAGACGATTTTCGAACTCTAGACGATGGAGGGGCCCGGAACGTTCCCGGTGGCCCGACGGCTGTGACCGGCCGGGCGCATTGCCCCCGACGGGGTGAATCTTCTTCCGCGGACGCGAGGGGGGCGAAACCGCAAGTCGTAGGAGTTCGCGGTTGCAAGCCCGGAGTATACCTTCTACAACTAGTAGGAGGTCGCTTCTCAGGTCCGAGGCAGGTGTTCATTCACTCCGACCGCTTCCCGCCTCCCGCCCGGCATCGGGGAACGTGCGACGCCCGGCCGCGTCCACCGCTCCGGCCCGGCCGGCCAGGGCCGTTGACACCACGCCGTGGGTGCCGTGGTGCCGCGGGCGTCCCGCGGCGTCGGCGTCCGCGTGGGTGCCCAGGCGTTCCTGATGCGTGGGCTGCTCGACGCGCCGGAGGCGGACCACGGCGTCGAGCCCACCGCCGCCGGCGCGGGTGAGCTGGCGCACCATCGGCAGACCGAGGCCGGTGCCGTCGTGGTCGGCGTCGGGCGCTCTCCAGAACCGGTCGAAGGCTCTGTGCCGTTCGGTCTCGGTCATACCGGGCCCTTGGTCGATCACATGCAGCTCGGCCATGGACGAGGTACGGCCGCCTTCCCCGGGGGCGGTGACGACGGCCAGCGTGATCGCGGTTCCCGGCGGGGACGCGCGCAGCGCGTTGGAGAGCAGGTTGTCGATGATCTGCTCCAGGGCTCCGGGCACCGCCCACACCCGGACGGCCGTGGCTCCGGAGACGACGATGCCGACGTGCTGTTCGTCGGCGAAGGCCGTCCAGACCGCCGCGCGCTCGGCGACCACGGCGTCGAGATCGACCGCCTCCGGCCGGGTCGCGGAGTTCTCCAGCCTGGCGAGTGCCAGCAGCCCCTGCACCATACGGCTGAGCCGCTCCATCTCCGCCAGCGCCGTGTCCAGGCTGTCCTGGGCGCAGGGGGCGAGGTGCGGTTCGAAGTTCTCCAGGCGCAGCCGCAGTGCGGTGAGCGGGGTGCGCAGTTGGTGGGACACCTCGGAGGCGAACGCCTGCTGAGCCCGGAGCACGTGCTGCAGTCGCGCCGCTGTCGTCGTGAACGACGCGGCCAGCCGTCGTAGCTCCGGCGGACCGTGGTCGGTGGCGGGTGGATCGGTGAGCCGGCCCTCGGCGAGTTGGGCGGTGGCGTGTTCCAGGGCCCTGACCGGGCGAGTGATCGAGCGCGCGAGGACGAAGCCGATCAGGGTGACGGTGGCCAGCACACCCAGCCCGACGACGGCCAGCGCCAGCCAGGTGGCGTGCACCTTTGCCTGGAGCGGGCCCAGCCGGTACACGGTCCGCACCACGCAGGGGACGGCGGCGCCGGAGCCGCCCGGCACGGTGACGAAGAGGACGTCGCCCTGTGCGGAAGGGTCGTTCCGGGTTCCGACGACGGGGTTGTCGCGTAGTGCGCCGGAGATGTCCGGCTCCGCGGACAGGTCGCTGCCGACCAGGGCCTGGGCGGTGTCGGTGAGCACGACGCCCTTCCGGTCGGCGACGAGCACGCGGCTGCCGGTTCGCCGCCCGTAGGCGCGGGCCAGGCCGGGGAGATCGGCCGCCAGGCCGTGCTCCATCCGCTCTTCGCAGACGGCGGCCAGCGTCATGGCCCCCTGCTGCGCCGTACGGGAGAAGCGGGACAGCTCGCTGCGGGCGTAGAAGACACCGAACGGCACTTCGAGCGCGAGCAGGACGAGCAGTATGAGGCTCAGATGGCTGAGCAGGATGCGACGCGTCACCGGGGCCCTCCACCACGCACCGCCGCTGTCGCGGACGCGGCGGACGCGGCGTCGGCCGGAGGCGGCGGCACCAGACGGAATCCGATCCCGCGGATGTTCTCGATCCAGGCGGAGCCACCGAGTTTGCGGCGCAGCGCGGCGATATGGACGTCCAGGGTCTTGGTGGGGCCGAAGTAGTTCGGCTCCCACGCGGTGTCGAGGATCTGCCGACGGGAGCAGACGGCCCCGGGGTCGTCCGCGAGGCAGGTGAGCAGGTCGAACTCCTTGGGGGCCAGGGCGACCGGCGACTCGTTCAGATGCACCTGCCGGGTGCGGCGGTCGATGGTCAGCGGGCCGATCCGCTGGACGTGGGGCAGCCCGGGCCGGGCCGGATCCGCCGACGGCCTCCGTGCGTCATGGCCCCTCTCCAGCCCCGCGAGTCCGGTCCGGCGGGTGACGGCACGGATCCGGGCGACGAGCTCCCGTACGCCGAACGGTTTCGAGACGTAGTCGTCCGCGCCCAGCTCCAGGCCGAGTACCCGGTCCACTTCGTCGTCCCTGGCAGTGATCATGATGATCGGCACCGCCGAGCGGGCCCGGAGCGCACGGCAGACGTCGATGCCGTCCATGTCGGGCAGCCCCAGGTCCAGCAGTACCATCGCTGCCTCGGGTGCGGCGAGGCCGTCGGTGCCGTTTCTGGCGTGTTCCACCGTGAACCCGAAACGGTGCAGCCCCTCCATCAGTGGTCCGGCCACCCGGTCGTCGTCCTCGATCAGCAATACACGCATGCCGGAAGGCTCACAGACTTCCGCCGCGGCGCGTGGCGCAAACGCCGGAACCTCCCCCGAGCCGGTGATCTCCGTCGTCACCGCGACGGGGTCCACCACGGACGGCGCAGCCGCCGAAGGACGTCGCGCGGGCGACAGCCAGGACGTGGACAGCCCGATCAAGCAAAGACCCAGGACCTTCGAACACCGCCAGACGCCGGCCCAGGTCCCGCGGCGGGCAAGCCTTCCCCGAAGCAGTCGAGTTGACGGCCGTGGACGCACGCGGGCGAGCCGACCGCGATCGAAAACTGATCCAGCGTCAGTCCGCGCCGGCCGACCCGTCCGTCACGGCGTCGGCCTGAGTGGAGCACATCACAGCAGCTCCTCGAACGATTCCGGGATCCCCGCTGTATTTGCTCTGGCAATGTGCTTGATCGTCGTCCCGTAGCGTCGGTTGCACGTCCGGTGCCCTCGAGCACCGCGTGACCAGCACCCCCGAGCACCCGGGACACCTCATGCCCCTTGATGAACTGCGCCGTGTCCGGCCGGACCTGGTGGACTCGTTCACGGCCGCGCTCCCGGGAGCCCGGGCCACCGTGCTCGGCCGGCTGTGGGGCGCGTTCTCACGAGAACCCGTGCCCGGTGTGACCGGGCATCGCCAGACGTCCGACAGTCTCGTGATCGACCTGCGACGGGGCGGCTCACTGGCCGCGGCCCGGTCCTGTGCGCGGCCGTTCGCCGAGGTACCCGCGGACTTCACCGTGTCCGGACCCGAGGGGACGATCAGCGAGCCGGCGAAACTCCTGGCACAGCTCGGCCTGCGTACCACCGCGGCGGAACGACTGGCGGCCGAACTCGACAACAGTGTGGTCAACCTGGCCCTGGCCAGGGCCGCGAACGCAAACCCGACGGCCTCACCGAAAGACTCGGCGGACGCCGAGCAGGCGGTTGTCGAGGGCCACCCACAGCATCCCTGCTGCCGGACACGGACCGGCATGTCGATCGCCGACGTGCTCGCCTACGCTCCCGAGCACCACCCGGTCGTCCGACTGGCGCTGCTCCGGGTCCCGGCCGAGCACTGGCAGGGGGCCGGCACCTGGCCTCGGCAGCTGCGGGTCGGCGACACGATCCTGGTCCCGCTGCATCCCTGGCAACGCGACCACGTGCTCACCCGCCATCCCGGCCTGGCCGTCGCCGAGGAGACGATCCCGGCCCGGCCGTTGCTGTCGTTGCGCACGCTGGCTCCGCTGGACGTGCTGCCGGGTTGTCACATCAAGACCGCGCTTGATGTGCAGGTCACCAACTACCGGCGCACCATTTCCCCGGCCGAGGCCGCCGACGGACCGGCGCTGTCCGATCTGGTCTGCGCCGTCCTGGACAAGTCCGGATACGGCGGCAGCCTGCGCGTCCTGCGTGAACTGGGCGGCGGCGCGGTACGGGTGGACGGGCAGCCCACGGCGAGCCTGGCCGCGATGATCCGGGAGTCGACCGAGTGCTGCCTGGACCCCGGCGAGATCGCGGTGCCGCTCACCGCCGTCCACGCGACAGGAGCCACGCTGATCCGGGGCGATCCGGTGCGCTGGCTCGCGGACTTCGCCGGACTCGTCCTGCCGCCCGCACTGACCTTGCTGTCCATGGGCGTGGCGTTGGAGGCCCACGGCCAGAACACCCTGGTCGTGCTCCGGAACGGGCGGCCGGTACGGGTGCTCTACCGCGACCTCGACGGCGTACGTGTAAGCCCACGGCGCCTGGCCCGGTGCGGCTTCACGCTGCCACCGCTGCTCGGCACCCGCGCGGGCGACGACACGGACGCGCTGCACACCAAACTGTTCGGCGGCCTGGTCAGCGGCGTCTTCAGCGAGCTGGTCGACGTCCTCACCCGGACGCGGGGGGCCGATCCCCGAGCGCTGTGGGGTGCGGTGGCCGGCGTGGGCCGCCAGGTGTACGCCGACCTGCCGGACCACCAGGACGCCGCGGCCTTCTTCGGCGACACGATGCCGCTGAAGGCGACCGTCGCCATGCGCCTCTCCGGAAACCCGGGCAGGGCTCAGTGGACCCACCTGCCCAACCCGCTGGCCCTGTGCCGCTGACATCCCCCACCGACCGTCGTCCCCCTGGAGCGACCGTATGACCACCGGTACCGCCCCCCACACCGGGTTCGCCACCACAACCGTCACCGCCTCGGCCGGAGAACCGATCCGGACGGCCGACGCAGTCACCGCCCACACACTGCTCAACTGCCTGCTGCGCGAGGTCTCCGCCCCCGAACACCAGGTGACCGTCGCCGACGGCCACCTTCTGCTCCGCCTGCCGCGCCGGGGCCTCCTGCTGCGTTCCCGTCTCCGGCGGACCTCCCTGATCGGAGCCCACCGCTTCCAGGGTCCGGTGCAGCGGCTCGCCGACGGCACCTGGGTGACGGTGGGCTGGAGGGAGCTGGCCGGCTTCATCGAGGACGAACTGGAACTGCGCACCGGGGTCGCCAACGAGGAGTTCCTCAGCCAGGTGGCGGACAGCCGGGAGACGATCCGGACCGCGCTGGAGCAGCGGGCCGCCGGCGCGCCGCAGGCCGACCCGTACGTGGCGTCGGAGCAGTCCCTGGTGTTCGGCCATCGCTTCCACCCCACTCCGAAGGCCCGCACCGGCGACCCGGCGGACTGGCTGGCGTACGGCCCGGAGACCGGTGCGCGTTTTTGCCTGCGCTACCTGGCGGTGCGCCGCCATCTCATCTGTGAGGAGGGCGAGTTGGGTGAGATGGACGCACTGCATCCGACGGCCGACCCGGAGTTCGCGGTACTGCCGGTGCACCCCTGGCAGTACCGGCTGCTCCAGGGCAACGCCCGATTGCGCGAGGCGGTGGCCGCCGGCGATGTCGTCGACAGGGGGCTGAGCGGGCCGGAGTTGGTGCCGACGGCCTCGGTGCGCACCCTCTACCACCCGGACAGCGACGTCTTTCTGAAGTTCAGTCTGAACGTCCGCCTCACCAACTGCGTCCGCAGGCACACACGGTACGAACTGGCCGGCGCTGTCGCCCTCAACCGGGTGCTCCAGCCCGTCTTCGCCGAGCTGTCCGAGCGCCACCCGGGCTGCGCGCTCCTGGCCGAGCCCGGCTACCGCACCCTCGACGGCGATCTCGACCTCCTCGAAGGTCTCGGCGTCATCGTCCGCTCCGGTCTGCGCCACCACCTTCTCCCCGGGGTGACACCCCTGCTCGCCGCAGCCGTGGCGGACGAGTACCCCACCGGTCCGGCCCACGTCTCCCACCTGCTCGCGCGCGGCGACAAAGACATCCTGGCCTGGTGGGACACCTATCTACGGCTGCTGCTGCCACCGGTGCTGGCCGCCTACTTCGACCACGGCGTCGTACTGGAACCCCACCTGCAGAACGTCGTCGTCGGTGTGCGTGCGGACGGCACACCGGCGCAGATGTTCTTCCGGGACCTGGAGGGCACCAAGCTTCTGCCCGGGCACCACCGGCACGCCCTCGCCGAACTGCCGGACGAGGTCCGGGAACCCCTCGCCTACGATGCCGAACGCGGCTGGAACCGGGTCGCCTACTGCCTCCTGGTCAACCACACCGCCGAAGTACTGGGCGCCCTGGCCGACCTCGATCCGACACTGGAACCCGCCCTCTGGGGCCTGGTCCGCGACCACCTCGGCGCCTACGCCCGCACCGCCGGCGAACCGCCACGCCTGCGTGCCCTGCTGTCCGGAGTGCCGCTGCCCGCAAAGGCCAACCTCCTCCTGCGCTGGGCCCGCAAAGCCGACCGGCACGCCACCTACGTCCCGCTGCCCAGCCCGCTCGGCGCGGACTTCCCCCGCGAGGCGATCCGGTGAGGCCCGCCCTCCTCGACCTCGTCGGCACCATGACCGACGACGACCTGCCCGCCTACGTCTACGACCTGCCGCACCTGCGCGAGCACGTACAGGCCATCCGGGCCGCCCTTCCGGAACGCGTCGAGCTGCTGTACGCGGCCAAGGCCAACTCCGACCCCCGGATCCTGCGGACGCTGGCCGGAAACGTCGACGGGTTCGAGGTCGCCTCCGGCGGTGAGCTGAGCCACGTCCGGGCACTCGTCCCCCACGCACCGATCGCCTTCGGAGGCCCCGGGAAGACGGAGACGGAGCTGACCTGTGCGCTGAACTCGGGAGTGGAGCGCCTGCACATCGAGAGCGAACACGAACTGCGGCTGGTCACCACGGTGCTGGGCGACGGACTCGCCGAGGTCCTGCTCCGCGTCAACCTGCCCGTCGCCCTCGGCCGGGTCGCCCTCGCCATGGGTGGTCTTCCCGGCCCCTTCGGCATGGACCCCGCGCAGCTGGACCGCTGCCTGGAGGTGATCGCGTCCGACCCGCGCGTCCGGCTGCACGGCCTCCACTTCCACCTCGCCAGCGGACTCGGGGCCCGGGCCCAGCTGGCTCTTGTCGGCAAGGTCCTGACCTGGGCCGAAGGCTGGGCTCAGGAACGCGGAGTCGACCTGGCCGAGGTCAACGTCGGCGGGGGAATGGGCGTCGACTACGCGGCCCCGCACCAGGTCTTCGACTGGCCCGCGTTCGGTGCGGGCCTATGCTCCCTGCTGGCCCGCCACCCTCGCCTCACACTGCGCATCGAGCCCGGCCGCTCGATCACCGCGTACTGCGGCTGGTACGTCACCCGGGTCCTGGACGTCAAGTTCAGCCGTGGGCAGGCGTTCGCCGTGCTGCGCGGGGGCACCCACCATCTGCGTACCCCGGCCGCGAAACAGCACGACCAGCCCTTCGAGGTGATCCCCGAGGACGAATGGCTCCCGTCCTGGAACCGCCCGGAGGCCCGTGACGAGCCGGTGACACTGGTCGGACAGCTGTGCACGCCCAAGGACGTCCTGGCACGCGGAGTCATGGTGGACCGACTGCGCGTCGGCGACCGCGTGGCCTTCGCCATGGCCGGCGCCTACGCCTGGAACATCTCCCACCACGCCTTCCTGATGCACCCCCACCCGACCTTCCACCACGTCGACGATGTGAAGGCACCCGCCCCGGCCGGCCATGCCCGTCAGATGCCATGAACGCGGTGCTCGCCCCACTCGCCGTCCGGAACTTCCGCCGCTACCTGCTCGGGCAGCTGACCTCCAACATCGGCACCTGGATGCAGCGCGCCGCCCAGGACCTGCTCGTCCTCCACCTCTCCGGCGACAGCGGCAGCGCGGTCGGCATCGTCACCGCACTGCAGTTCCTGCCCCAGACCCTGTTCGGACTGACCGGAGGCGTCCTCGCCGACCGGTTCCCCAAGCGGCGGCTGCTGCTCCTGACGCAGGCCGCCATGGGAGCGCAGTCGCTCCTGCTCGGGCTGCTGACGGTCACCGGAGCGGTCAACCTGCTGTGCGTGTACGCGCTGGCCTTCGCCCTCGGGACCGCCACCGCCGTGGACAGCCCCGCCCGCAACGCGTACATCTGCGAACTCGTCGACCGCGCGCGCGTGGCCACGGCGGTCAGCCTGAACTCCGCCCAGTTCAACGCGGCCCGCATCCTCGGCCCCGCCCTCGCGGGCCTGACCGTCGCCGCTTTCGGCACGGGTCTCGTATTCCTCGTGAACGCCGTCTCCTACCTCGCCGTCCTCTACGGCCTGATCACCATCCGCACCGACGGCCCGGGCGGAAACAGCACGGCCCCACCCGCCCGTACCCGGCTGGCCGACGCCTTCCGGGACATCGCCGCCACCCCGGAACTGCTGCTGCCGATGTGCGTCATCGCCTTCGTCGGCACCCTCGGCCTGAACTTCCAGGTCACCATCTCGCTCGTGGCCGTCACGGTCTTCCACTCCGGCGCCGCCGCCTTCGGCTGTCTCTCCGCCGCCTACGCCCTGGGCAGCCTGATCGGCGGGATCCACGGGGCGAGCCGCGGCAAGCCGCCCACCCTGCGACGACTGATCACCACCACCGTCGTCTTCGGTGCGCTGGAAGCCATGCTGGGCCTGATGCCGGGCTACGGCACGTTCATGGCCCTGCTGGTCCCCACCGGCTTCGCCGCGGTGACCGTGACCACCACGGCCAACACGCTGACCCAGCTTCATGCCGACCCGCGCCTGCGGGGCCGCGTCCTTGCCGTCTACTACGTCGTCCTGCTCGGCGGCACTCCCGTCGGCGCCCCGCTGGTCGGCCTGGTGTCGGACGCCCTCGGTGTCCGGTCCAGCCTCGTCCTCGCCGGCGTGGTGTCGGCGTCCTCCGCGCTCGCACTGTCTGCCCTGGTCTCAGCGCGAACCCGACGGCGTACCCGGGTCACCACACCCATCGGCCAGGTCCGACGGAACCCTGCGGCCTGCGCCGTCCCGCCGCGGAGTTCGCCATCAGCGCCGGCGGACACGGCGGAAACATGATCGAGAGCCGCCCGGATGCGGGCGCCGGGCGCGATCTACACTTGCGGCCCGTACACGGTGACTGACCGGAGAGGTCGTTCTCGCATGGATCTGCAACTCGCCGGAAAGTGCGCGATCGTCACGGGAGCGAGCCGGGGCATCGGATACGCCGTCGCCCGCGCGCTGGCCGCCGAAGGTGCCGCTGTCGTGCTGGCCGCCAGAGGCGGGGAGGCACTCCAGGCTGCGGCGGCGCGCATCGTCGCCGACGGCGGCCGGGCACTCGCCGTGGTGACGGACACCACCGACGAGGCCTCCGTACAGGAACTGGTACGGCGTGCGGCCGAGTCGTTCGGGGGTGTCGACATCCTCGTCAACTCGGCTGCCACCCCTGCCACTTCGGGGTTTGCCGGCGCCCTCGCCGACATCGACGACGAGCGGCTGCGCCAAGAGGTGGAGACCAAGGTCCTCGGCTATCTGCGCTGCGTGCGGGCGGTGGCCCCGCTGATGACCGCGCGGGGGTGGGGGCGCGTCATCAACGTCAGCGGCCTGGCCGCCCGGCAGACCGGGTCGGTGATCGGCTCGGTGCGCAACGTCGCGGTGACGGCGATGACGAAGAACCTGGCGGACGAACTCGGCCCCCGGGGGATCAACGTCACCGTCGTCCACCCCGGCGCGACGATCACCGAGGCGTCCCCGGCGGTGTTCGCCGCCATGGCGGAGGCGCAGGGTGTCGGCGAGGCGGAGGTCGTGCGGCGGCTCTCCTCCGCGGTGAGCATCGGCCGTCTCGTCACGGCGGACGAGATCGCGAACACCGTCGCCTTCCTGGCGTCCCCTCTGAGCGTGGCGGTCAACGGTGAGTCGATCGCGGTCGGCGGCGGTCAGGTCGGTCCGATCCACTACTGACCCGCCGGGGTTTCCGCCACCCACTGGTCCTCACGGCCAACGCACCGGTCGAACTCCCCGGGGACTGAACGAGCCGGTCAGAAACCTGCCGCACGGACCGTCGAGTACACCTCGGCGGCCACGTCCTTCAGTTCCCGCGCGCCCCGCACGGCCCACGAGAGGTCGACCAGGAACTCGTCGAGACCGATCCCGGCGTACGCCATCAGATCGGTGACGATCTGCTCGACGTCGCCCTGGAAGGGCCGGCGGTCCGCCCCCTCGTAGCGTTTGGCGGTGTAGTCCGGGTTCACCCGCACCACCGTCCGCAGCGGCCGGGTGCGGCCCCGCTCGGCGGCGAGATCCTGCAACTGGCGCCACTGGGCGGCCACCTGCTCGGGACCGTCGGCGTACGGCAGCCAGCCGTCGGCGTGGTCGACGAAATTCTTCGGCCGTATGGCCGACGGGTACGCGGGCTGGCGCGTTGTGGCTGGTCGGGTAGGGTCTGCGGCGGCGGTCCGGGGTGGTGACCCGGCGGCCCGCGGAACTGTTGACGATATAGTCAAGCGTCTGCTTGAATGAATGGCATGACAAGGGCGGAAAAGGCGGATCTGCGCCGCGAGGCGGGTCAGCGTACGCGGGACGGCCTGCAGACGGCCGCCCTGGAGCTGCTCTCGCAACGAGGCCAGGAGGGCGTGACCCTCCGCGAGATCACCGATCGCGCCGGAGCCAACGTCGCCGCGGTGAGTTACCACTTCGGGTCGCTGAAGGCACTGTGCGAATCGGCGATAGAGCACGCGCTGGAGCGGTATCTCGACGCGCAGCTCCGGGAACTGGGTGCGCTCGCCTCCACTGCGACACTCCAGGAGGTGGCGGCGGCGTTCGCCCGGCCCATGATGCGCGCGCTCGCGTCCGGCGGACAGGACCTGGCCGTGATGCGGACCGTGGCGCGCGTCGGCATCGATCCGCCGCAGGCCTGGGAGCGGCTGAACGGCAAGTTCGACCAGAGCCGCCGGGAGGCCCTCAGGGTCCTGACGGCGAACCTTCCCGGAGTCGGCGAGGAGGAGCTGATCTTCCGCACGCGCTGCGCGGCCGGCCTGCTGAACTGGCTCGCGCTGGCACCCATCGGTGCCGAACTGGCCGCCATGCCCGCCGAACAGATCGAGCGGCAACTGGTCCCCGTGGTGACCGGAGCGTTCCGCGGGGACGCCCCGGTCGGCGGCTGACCGGGCCGAAGCCCACCGGCACCCGGACAACTGCGCCGCCGGTCGGCCGGTGTTGCTCGTGAAGGTCGGCTTCAGGTACCGGGCTCTCCCCGAGGCCGCCGACCGGCCGGATTCCGGTGTCAGCCGATGCTCAGGTCGTCGAGGTAGCCGCGATAGCCCCCCGTCGCGCCCGGTCGGTCGTAACCGAGGATCTTGCTGATCGCCTGACCCGCCCTGACCGCGCCGAGGTTCACGGTGACGTGGTTCCACCTGTCGAGCGTGAGGTGCCCGCACTGGTCTCCGGGATCGACGCGTTGCCCGGGGTGAACATGCGCGCCCACAGCCGCCGCCAGCCGTCCTCCCCGGCACGCGCCGTCGCCTCGAAGTCCTCGGTCGCGGTGCGGGCCTGGGCCGAGACGGCGTCGGCGTCGGTGCCGTACGCGCAGGCGATCCCGATCTCCACGCTCCGGCCGGGCTCGATCCGGCAGGTCCACCCCGCCCGCCTGCCGGCCCCCTCGGCCCGCAGTTCGCCGGGCGGCTCGGCGAAGGCGTAGACGGCGTGTGCCGGCGAGCGGGAGCCAGCGAAGGTGACCGTCCCGTCCTCGATGCGGGACACCCAGCGGCGCGACTCGGTCCAGTGCGGGTGCGGGCGATCTCGGAACCCGCGAGACGCAGCACGACGAGGTCGGCCTCGACGTCCACGTGGACGTCGTACCAATCCCCGACGGTGAGTTCGGCGTCGGCGGACTCCGTTCCCCGGTGATGCCGAGCCACAGCCGGCCGTCCCCGAATCCGATCCGCAGCGGGTCGGGGTGGAGGAGCGGAAGGCGCAGGCACAACCGCGAGCAACCGCCGCCGGGCCGTAGAAGCCGGCTTCTGTCGACGCGCTCGCCACCGGGTCCTTCGAGGCCACAGGGGCGATCCCGACCACTGGGCACTCGCGACCTCCGAGGCCACGGGGACGATCCCGACCATGGGGCGCGCTCGCGACCTCCCGCCTGAGCCGCACCTCCTGCGGTGCGCACCAAATCTTGGGGCATGCTTTACGCGAGACGGGCAACCGTGGGCCATGCCATGACTGTCTGACAATTAGTCGGGTGTCGGGCCCGTAGGGGCCGAAGAACGAGAGAGTGGGGCAGACCGTGAGGCGGCGCAAGGGCGGCATAGGGATCGCACTCGTCACGGGCATGATGGTGGTGGGTGCGAGCGCCTGCGGCGGGGGCGGCAGTGACAAGGCGAGCGGTGACGACGGGAAGGCGTCGGTGAAGCCGAGCGCGAGTGCCTCGCCCACACCGACGAAGCCCGCGGGCCCGCCGATGCTCCTGGACACGATCACCCCGCAGACGGGAACCACGGTCGGTGTGGCCATGCCGATCTCGGTGATCTTCACGAACCCGGTGGCGGCCAAGGCACGGGCCACCGTGGAGAAGCACATGAAGGTGAGCGCCTCACAGCCGGTGGCCGGCGCCTGGCACTGGATGGGCGACCGGCGCGCCGACTGGCGCCCGAAGACGTACTGGCCCTCCGGTACGACGGTGAAGATCGACGCCGACATGAAGGGCGTCAGCAACGGCAACGGACGCTACGGCGTGCACGGTTACACGCACACCTTCAAGATCGGTGACGACGTACGCGCGGACGTCTCGGTGACCAACCACACCATGAAGGTCACCCGGAACGGCCAGACCGTACGCACCCTGTCGATCAACGCCGGCAGCGCCGAGTATCCGACGTGGAACGGCACGATGGCCGTCATCGACAAGCAGGAGAAGGTCCACATGACCTCCTGCAGCGTCGGCATCAGCTGCGACAAGGGCAGCCCCAACTACTACGACCTGACACTGCCCTGGGACGTCCACCTGACCCAGTCGGGCACCTACGTGCACTACTCGACCGGCGACCCGAACCCGGGCAGCGGCAGCGCCCGCGGCTCGCACGGCTGCGTCCACCTGTCCATGTCGGACGCCAAGTGGTTCTACGGCCAGGTCAAGCAGGGCGACCCCGTGACCATCACCGGCTCGCCCCGCGCCAAGGCCCCGGCCGACAACGGCTACGCCGACTTCAACCTGGGATGGGACCAGTGGCTCGCGGGCAGCGCCTCGGGGGAGCAGACGACGGCGACGCTCTGACCCACTGAAACCCCAAGAACGAAAACAGGCCCGTTTTGAACTGACGGTTCACCCAAAACCGACTCAGAGTTCATCACTGACCTACAAGTTCATGGGCATGACCTCAAGACCTCGCTTGCGCAAGCGCACCCGGATCGGCATAGCGATCGCCGTCACCGTCGCCGTGGCGGGCACCGGCACAGTCGTGGCCCAGGCCCACGGCTGGCTGTCCGCCCCGGCGCACGACTTCGACGCGGCCGCCGACTCCTTCTCCGGCCACGACACGGTGACCGGCGACGTGCTGCGCAACGACTCCGGCGCGACCGCCGTCGTGCGGCACACCGACCCGTCCCACGGCACGGCGACGGTCAACGCGGACGGCACGTTCACGTACACGCCGAGCTCCGGCTTCAAGGGCACCGACACCTTCACGTACACGGCGACCGACGCCGTACAGCTGTTCAAGGACACCCAGCCGAACGGCGCCCCGCTGCCCTCGCTCGCGACGGTCGCCGGCCCGGGCGGCACCACCACCCAGATCTCCGGTGAGGGCTACGGCTCCTCGCTCGCCCCGGTGCCGGGCCGGTCGGGCTACTTCTACGGCCTCACCGACCGCGGCCCCAACGCCGACGCCCCGGACGGCAACAAGTCCGAGATGCTCACCGACTTCACGCCGCAGATCGGCGAGTTCAAGCTGGTCAAGGGCAAGGCCGAGCTGGTCAAGAAGGTCACCCTGAAGGGGCCGAAGAGCCTTGGCGGCGTGCAGTACAGCGGCCGTCCGCCGCACGACACCAGCGAGGTGATCGACGACGTCACCGCGACGAACGCCAACGGCGGCACGCCCACGCCCGTGGCCCGGGATCCCTACGGCTACGACTCCGAGGGCCTGGTGGCGCTGCCCGACGGCACGTTCTGGGTCTCGGACGAGTACGGTCCGTACATCACGCACTTCGACCGGAACGGCTACGAACTGGGCCGGCTGACCCCGTACAAGGACAGCCAGGACAACCAGTATCACAAGATCGTCGGCTACCTGCCGGCCGAGCTGGCCAACCGCCTGAAGAACAAGGGCATGGAGGGCCTGACGGTCACGCCGGACGGCTCGACGCTGGTGGGCGTCATGCAGGCCGCACTGCAGCAGCCGGATGTCGGCAGCACCAAGGCGTCCAACCTCGCGCCCACCCGCATCGTCACGATCGACCTGCGCACGTGGAAGACCAAGCAGTACCTGTACCTGCTGGACGATCCGGCCACCACGGGTGACGCCAACAGCGAGATCACGGCGTTGTCCGACACGAAGTTCGTCATCGACGAACGGGACGGCAACTTCGAGCCGTTCGCCCAGAAGTCCCTCTACGAGGTCGACATCAACGGCGCGACCGACGTCAGCGGGCTGACGATCGGCGGCAAGTCGCCCGAGGCGTTCGTCGGCAAGGTCGGCACCAACGCCGCGCTCACGGCGCTCACCGGTGCCGGCGTCCAGGTCGCGCAGAAGCAGCCGTACCTCGACGTCGGGACGCTGGTGAGCCAGCTCGACCCCAGCGGGAAGTTCTTCGCGCACGACAAGGTCGAGGGCGTCGCCACCTCGGACGCCGGCAAGACGCTGTACCTGTCCAACGACGACGACTTCGGCATCGACACCATCGCCGTCGACCCCGACGGGAAGTGGACCGTCCACCAGAAGGTGCTGCCGCCGACAGGTCAGACCGACAACGGCGAGATCCTGAAGGTCGACACCACCAAGTTGCCAACCGTGCTCAAGACCGTCACGGTGACGATCCGCGTGAAGTGACGTACTCAGCGTCCCGCCCCCGGGCCCGTCCACTCCGGTGGACGGGCCCGGGGGCGGCAACGGGCGGACCGGGCGTGAGCCGTTGGTGCGGACCGGGCTGTGAGCCGTTGGTGCGGCCGTCATGCCGCGGCGGTGCTGCCTCTCATCCGCCCCTCTGTCCCTCCGCTCATCCGCTCATCCGCTCATCCGAAGGCGGCCAGGGATACCGGCTGCCACCGGCGCCAGGTGTTCAGACGCTCCTCGTAGAGGTCGGCGACATCGGTGAAGGACCTGCCGAGGAAGATCCTCAGCGGGGGCTGGTCCGCGTCGACGATCCGAAGGATCGCTTCGCGGGTGGCGCGCGGGTCACCGGCCTCGAAATCCACCGCGGTGGCCGCGTGGACTTCGGCGTACTCCGAGTGCCGCTCACTGTGCCGTGCCCCGCGGGCCAGCCAGTCGGTGGCATAGGGACCAGGCTCGACGTTGGTGATGTGGATGCCCAAAGGCGCCACCTCCTGCGCCAGGGACTCGGACAACCCTTCCAGGGCCCATTTGGAGGCGTGGTACGCACCGATACCGGGGAAGGCCCGTACACCGCCCTCGCTGGTCACCTGCAAAATCCTTCCCGACCCTTGGGCCCGCATCACCGGCAGCACGGCCTGCGTGACCCACACCGCGCCGAAGAAGTTGGTCTCCATCTGAGCCCGGAGTTCGTCTTCGCCCAGTTCCTCGACCATGCCGAAATGCCCGTAGCCGGCATTGTTGACCGCGATGTCGAGCGAGCCGAAATACGAGTGAGTACGCCGCACTGCCGCATGCACCGCCGCACGGTCGGTGACGTCGAGCCGGAGCGGCAACACCGCATCCCCGAACCGCTCCACCAAAGGGACCAGCCGGCCGACGTCCCGAGCCGTCGCGACGACACGATCGCCGCGCTCGAGCGCCGCCTCCGCCCACTCACGGCCGAATCCCCTCGAACTGCCCGTGATGAACCAAGTCCTCGCCATGATGGGTGCTCCTTTTCTAAGTGATGAGGTGGATCGCGGTGGATTGCCTGACGCCGCTCCTTCATCGTGCTGCTGATCGGGACATTCCACCAGCGAGGGTCTCGCACAGAAGACATACCGTTTTGGAATGTGTCAGGATGGCGCCATGGCCGACTACACCCTCACCGGCCTGCGCGTCATCCAGGCCGTAGTCGACACCGGATCGTTCACCGCCGCGGCCGACGCGCTGGGATACACGCAGTCGGCGGTGTCCCGTCAGGTGGCGGCGATGGAAGCCGCCGCGGGCGTACCGCTGTTCGTCCGGGGTGCCCGTGGGGTCGTCCCCTCACCGGCGGGGATGCTGCTCGCCCGCCGGGCCGCGACGGTCGTCAACGAGATCGATGCCGTCGGCACAGACCTCGCCGGGCTGCGGGACCATCTCACCGGGCGAGTCGTCGTCGCCGCGTTCCCTTCGGCCGCAACTGTGCTCGTCCCCAGGGCACTGGCCCGCCTGCGACACGAGCACCCGGGCCTGATCGTCGAGCTCGGCGAGGCGTCCTCACCCACCCAGCTCCGCCAACTCCGCGCCCACCGCATCGACGTCGCGGTGATCGCCGTGGGACCGGACCTGCCCGCCTACGACGTCGAGGGACTGCTCCGCGACCTGCTCCTGGACGGCGGCCTCCTGCTCGCCGTGCCCGCGACCCACCGGTTCGCCGGTCGCGGAACCGTCCCGGTGACCGAACTGAGAGACGAAGCCTGGATCGTCGGCAAGGGCCTCCGCGACGACCCCCAGTTCGGCGCCTGGCCGACCCTCGACCATCCACGGGTCGCCTACTCCGCCCGCGAATGGCCCACTCGCCTGGGTCTTGTCGCCGCCGGTCTTGGCATCGCCGTACTGCCCGAACTGGCCGCGGCGGCGGTCCCCGCCGGCGTCCGCACCGTCCGCGTCGACGACCCCGCCTGGCTCGGCAGGGCCACGGTGGCCGTCACGGCCCGCGACCGTTCTCCCGCGGTGACGGCCACGGTGGAGGCGCTCCGACACGAGGCCGCACAACTTCGTGCGACCTGACGATCGGCTCTCGGGCCGATCCGCCTCGTCGCTCACGCCCTCCAGCGACAGCCCAGGGAAGAATTCACGGCGACGGCGACGGCGACGGCGTAGGGCCGAGGGCTTCCGCTATGCGCCGCAGGGGCGCGGTGGCGTCCTGGTGGTCCAGCCCAGGCAGGTGGGCGGCCGCGGCGGGTCGGCGAACACGGCGTCGTACGGGGCGCGGCCGAGCCGGCTGGTGGCGAGGGTGGCGACGCGGAGGTCAGGACCATCCGCCACCTCCGGGCAGGAAGGTCAGGAGGTCCAGGGCTTCGGTTGCGCGGGCAGCGACAACCAGGTGTGGAACTCAACCGCGCGCCGCGTAGCCCGGCAGGGCCGTCGCGACCGGCCGGTCAGCACGGGACGAACGCTCGACGGCGCCCCGGCACCCCCCTGCTGTCCTCTCGGGACCGGAGTGTCGGTCCGTCGGAGATGGGGGCCGGGTGTCCGGTCCGCCGGGTCAGAGGGTGGTCAGCCAGGCCGTCGTGTGACGGGGGCGGCGCAAGTGGACTGTGTGAAGCGGGGCGAAGCGGGGATCGCGGAGACGGCACTCGATTTCACGGTGGCGGGCTTTGTGCTGCGTCCAGGCCCACCAGGCCGGGTGTTCGCGGCTCAGCCAGCCCGTCCAGGTTTCCCTGTTGCCGCCGAAGAGGACCTCGCGGGTGACGGTGCGGCGCAGGGACCGGCGCAGGACGCGGGGCATGATGACGTGTTTGGGGTAGTCGAGCCAGATCACGGTGTCGGCGCGGTCCCACAGGAGGTCACGGACTTCGGGATATCCGAGGGAGTCGATGATCCAGCGAGGTCCGCGAGTGAGCTCCGAGACGTCTTCGGCCAGCCGGCTGTTGGTGGCCCAGCTGGGGCCGTTGAAGTACAGCGCGTCCATTTCGTGGTACGGCAGGCCCAGGCGGCTGCTCAGGTTTCGGGCGAGGGTGGACTTGCCCGCGCCGGTCACGCCCACCACCAGGATCCGTTTCACCGCTGCACCCTATCCCGGCGCCCGGGAAGGGGCGTTTCCTGCCCCACGCCTTATCCACATGTATTGACGATGGCTCAGCGGCAACCGCCCACAGTTACAAAGGCCGGGCGCTCTGACGCCGCGAAACGGCGTCCGCCC
The DNA here is from genome assembly GCF_055567535.1 of Streptomyces sp. NPDC026538. NCBI lineage: Bacteria > Bacillati > Actinomycetota > Actinomycetes > Kitasatosporales > Streptomycetaceae > Streptomyces > Streptomyces sp. NPDC026538. The sequence goes on along the minus strand of NZ_JBVHQG010000007.1, from coordinate 485,894 downwards.
TCCCTCAGTTCGTAGCCCAGGGGCTTCAGATTTCCTGCACCGGCGGAGGCCGGAGGATCTGAACGAACCGGCAGAACGTGGGAGATCGGCCCGGTCAACCCGAGCTTCGAGCCGTTCTGACCCGACCTGGGTCCGTGCCGCTGACCGAGCGACTGGACGCTTAATCGGCGTATCGGTCTTGGAGAGAACGACCTCTCGGGCGTCGTAAGACCCGTAGCAACCACTTTTCGGCGATCAGTTACGCCGTGCGAAGAGAATCGCTTGTGAGGTCTTGCCTTCTGGGGCCAGCAGCATCTGCGCCTCTACCGCGAATCCGGCGTGGCGTAGCCAGGTGGTCACCTGGTCAGGCTGACGACGGTGGATATGGATTTTCATCGGATGGCCCCCGTACCCCTGGGTCTTCAACCGTGATTCGTTGCCGACGTGAAAGAGGACCTGCAGCACTCCACCGGGCCGCAATGCGCGATGGAAGTGCCCGAGCACGGTGGGCAAGTCATCATCGGGGATGTGGATCAATGACTGCCAGGGCCAGCAGGCCGGCCACCGAGGCAGCGGGGAGGTCCAGGTCCGTCATCGATCCCACCTCGAACCGGAGGCCGGGATGATCGCGCCGGGCCACGTCGATCATTCCAGGAGAGAGGTCGATACCGAAGGCGTCGATACCGAGGGTGTGCAGGTAGGCGGTGACGTGTCCGGGGCCGCAGCCGACATCCGCCACCGGGCCGCCACCTGCGGCCCGCACGCTGTCGGCGAACAACGCCAACGCCGCCCGAACGTAGGTGGTCCCGGCGATGGCATCGCGTACGTGGTCGGCGTAGCTGACCGCCACGGTGTCGTACGAGGTGCGGGTGTCCGTCAACCAGTCGTCCGTCCCCATGGCCGACACGGTAGCCCACGGAGCCTGCTCCGACTGGCAGCCCATCTGCCCGCCGCCTGCGCACCTCGTTCTGGAATGACCAGTGAGTCGGCGGCAGCGTTCCGGCCCTCGATCGTCCGACGTCCGGGCAGACCGTCGAGTACGTGACGAGTGCTGACAGCAGCCCAAGCTGATCTCGCGGGGTCGTGCGGATCCGCGTGCTGGTGGCAGACCGGGTGATGCTGAGGTGCCGGCCGGCATGTGAGGAGTCAGCAGGGAAGCCTGGAACGAGAGAGGGTACCACGCGATGCCCGGCACCCTCTTGGCTCGGGCGGGTCAGAGTTGCCCGCCGGCCCGACGCGAGTTGTTACCCGCTCTTCTTACGTGCTGCCGTGGCAGCCGAGTTGGGCGTCTATCTGTGCGGCGGTTCTGGCGCCGCCACTGGTCCAGTACTGCTCTTCGGCAACGTGCGCTGCCCTGAGCTCGCGGACGTTGAAGACATCCCCGGTGCCGTCCTCGGTTCCGGCGAACGTGACGGAGATGTCGAGGTTCGCCGGCAGCGACTTCGGCTGTGTTCCTGAAGACGCTTTGCGGAAATCGTCCGCGTTCCACAACGTGACCACGCCTCGCTTTCCTTCCAGGGTCTTCGGGCCGCTCGCCCGCCACAGCAGCTTTTCGGAGTCGCTGTCGTAGACCTCGACCGTCCCCACCGTGTCCGTGGGGCAGGTCGGCATCTTGACCGAGATGCGGGAGCCATCGATCCGGGCGCCCACCAGGATGGTCGTCGCCGGGTCGGACATCCTGTAGACGCCGTACACCCACGTGCCCGCAGCGCCGAGGAGCGTCAGGGCGAGTACCGACCCGATCAGCACGAAGGGCCAGACTGGTCGTCGCCGAGGCTGGACCAACAGGGATATCCCCCCTCTTTCCATCCGGCGCGGGGTCGCCGCCTGTTGTGGCACGGACCGCTTGCTGCTCTGCTGACCGGCTATGTGACGTTGACGCCGTAGGCCCGGGCGAGTCCGTCGAGGCCGTCGGCCCAGCCTTGGCCGACGGCGCGGAGTTTCCAGACCTGCCCGCGGTTGGTGGTGTGTCGGTAGAACTCGGCGATGGCCATGGCGCGGACCTCGGGGTCGCGAGGCGGCTGGAAGGTCCAGGCGGCCCCGGTGGCACAGTCCATGTGCAGAGCGGAGTGGGTGAGGGCGCCGCAGGTGGCGCCGGTGTCGACGTCCATGTTGACGGCGACCGTGACGCGCTGGACGTGGGCGGGCAGGGCGACAAGATGAAGGGCCGCGCGTTCGACGACGTGCGGGCCTTCGGGCTGCTTGCCCAACAGGCGGGCCGCGCCCCGCGCGGCAGAGGGCTGGTTGTAGAAGACGAAGTCCTCATCACAGGTGACCTGGCCGTTGGTCCCGGTCAGGAAGAGGGTGAGGTCGGCGTCGGCGCCGGCGAAGCTGAAAGCGATGAGCAGCCCTTGCCAGGCTTCCTCGGGCAGCTCCAGGTTCTGTCCCGGCGTGAGCGCGGTCGCGGGGGCGCGGCTCGGCAGCGCGGGAGCGTGGGTGGGCACCGGGGGAGCCTGGGTGGGCGCGGGGGGAGCGGGCGGCGGCGTCGGAGGGGCGGTCTGGGCTTTCCACTCGGCGAAGGTGCGGATCCGGTAGCGGTCCGGCAGGGGAGCCGAGTGCGCGGCAGGGACGTTGGCGCGCAAGTCCCCATCGAGGTCGGCCAGGGTCCCCTCGCCGGATCCGGCGTCGTCCTGTGCGTGGTCGAGAAGGCTCTGCAGGCCGGGTAGCCGGCTGGTGTCCAGTGGCTTGATGGCACTGGACAGATTCCCGGAAGCGGTAGTGGTGACCGAACAGGCCACGTCCTGGCCGATGTCGAGGAACCGCAGCGCGTCGGTCGGCTCCCGCCAAGGGCCGGCTTCGACGGCCTGCCGCGTCCAGCGGCCGTAGGCCACGAACCCCAGACGCTGAGTGTCCGGCAGGCGCGTGAGCACGGCCAGGTCAACGGCCGTGATCCCCGGCGCGACAGCGAACGCTTCTTTGAGTGTGGCAACGATGTTCGACCCCATCGAGGTGAGCCACCACATGGTGCGGTCCCGCTTGCTCAGGGTCTTGAGAGTGGGGCGTCCGCCGGGGGTGACTCCTGGCATCTGAGCGGGCAGCGAGTCGATGTCCTGCTGCCGCATCAGCACGGACAGGACAGCTCCCTCGACTCCCACCGCGCAGCCAGCGGCGGCGTTGTCGGAGAAGGCGTAGTTGACCGCCTCGCACACGGTCTCCTCGTCGTTGGCGGCCAAGGCCTGCCACCACTGACCGGCCTCGGCGGTCAACTCGCCGTGGACGGCGTGCAGGCGCGCTTCCTCGGCGGCCAGGTAGGCCGGGGCGTCTTCCTCCGCCCTCCGCTTGGCCGCGGCCCGCTCGGCGCGGGCGAACACTCCCAGGCCCGCCAAGTGGTGGGCCTGGGCCTCTGCCAGGGCCCAGGCCAGGCTCAGCTGCTGGGGCCCGGGCACCACCGGCGGCCGGGCCGGGGCGAAGGACTGCAGGTGGACACTGGTCGTCTGCTGCCGCAGCTCCGTCAACTGGGCGATCGCCGCATCCCGTTCCGCCTCCTGCTGGGCCCGCTCGGCCTGTCGACGGGCACGCTCCAGCTGCGCTGCGGACGGGGCGACGGTCCGCGAGCGGGTCGTACTGGTACGGCGGCGCCCTCCGCCCAGGGAACTGGAGGCATAGAGCGGGCCCACTCCCGAAGAGATCCGTGTACCGCCGCTGCCCATGCTGATGCGCGCCGCGCGGGGCCCCACGGAGGTCCGCACACCCCGGGTCGAGACCCGCACACTCATCCCCGGCACACCCACACGAAAGCCGAAAGCCATGGTTCCTCTCCGTTCCTGCCTTCCTCACGCAAGGCACACTGCTCGCGACGTGCCCCCTCCGCCGCCAGATCGCACCCCGGCCGCCCCGCACGGCAGGGCCGCGCTCCGATCGGCAGGACCCCTGAGGTCTGGCGAGCCGACGGCTCTACCCCGGGTCTGTGCCATTCCGCCCGCCCGCCGCCGCGGCGCGGTGGCTCAGCAGCGGTCCCGCGGCGCGCCCGCTACCTGTAGAAGACGGCGACACCGCCGTGATGGGAACACGCTCCCTGGTGATGGGCGGCGTAGCTGTAGGTGCCGTCATTGCACAAGGCGGTAGCCCCTGCCGCACCCCCCGTGCCGCCGGAACTCGACGAGCCTCCCGATGACGAGCCTCCCGATGACGAACCACCGCTGCCGCTACCCGAGGAGCCCGAACTCGACTTGTGCGTGGCCACCGACGCCGGCTTGGCCGTCTTGGTCACCGTGACCGTGGGGGCCGGCGCCGCCGACTTCGTCATGGTGACCGTCGGGGCCGGCGCCGCCGTCTTCGTGGCGGTCGCGGTGACGGTGACCGTAGGTCGCGGCGCGGGACTGGCCGCGCTGGAGCTGCCACCACCGAACGCGGCACCGACAGCGAGCAGCGTGAAACCGCCGACCCACACGCGCTTGCGCTTGTGCAGCGGGCGAATGTCAGGCATGCGGACAGGCTCAGGTGGACGGACGGCCCACGGCCCGGGCTGGTACTGGCTCACGCGACGATCCCCCCATGACGAACACCCGGACACACGCCACGGGGTAGTCGCGTACTTTACAAAACATCCCCATAATCTGTGCAAGCCCCACGACCATCCTTGATGTTTCGTCCCCACGCTCCCGGTCGGGGAAGGCCGCCCCGCCGACCGGCCCACGGAAGCCGAACTCCTCAACGCAATGCCGGAGTTGGTCGCCCACACGTCGGATCATCGGGCTGTCTGTTCCCCTGCCCCTGCCCCTGCACGCGACCCGCACCAATCCACGTTCCGGCCCCTGCGGCGGCTTCGGTCAAGAGCTCGATCCCTTATGTATCCCGTTCAGGAAAGACGCTGGATCGCTGGGCGTATCCCGCCCTACGGTGGCGCCATGAACGAGCACTCCGAAGCGCCTGTCACGCCTGTCGAGGCCTATGAAACCCCCTACTACGTGGCTGTCTTCACCTCGGTGCGGAGCCAGGACCAGAGCGGCTACAGCGAGACCAACGCGCGTATGGAAGACCTGGTGAGGGACGTCCCGGGGTTCCTGGGGATGGACCACGCACAGACTCCCGGCGGGTTGGGCATCACCGTGGGGTACTTCCGCGACGCCGACGCTCTCACTGAGTGGCGGACCAACGCCGAGCACCGCGCGGCGCAAAAGCGTGGACAAGCGGAGTGGTACCAGAGCTACACGCTGCATGTCGCGAAAGTCGAGCGGAGCCACGGGTTCACGCGAGCGTAGGCCACCCGCGGACCCCGACAGCAGACTGACCAACCGAAGTCGCGGATCGCGCTGGGCACCGAAGCGGCGATGGTCGGCTACCGGGTCCGCTGCCCACCCGCGACCAATCTCCTCAACGAACTGGTCGAGTCCACGGACGAGGAGGCGCCGTCACCCGAGTCCGGATCGTTCCCGTGCTCCTGACGTCGTTTCGAGAAATCGAGAAGCTGACGCCTGACGCCACCGGGACCGAGGGGTCCGCGGAGGTGGCGGTTGTCCTGGGCGACACGGACAAGCACGCGGAGGCCGGGTTGGCCAGGCCGAACGAAGCCGCCGGCTTCGTCTGGGTACCGGACACGCACGTGTGCGTCGGAAACGCGGACCGCCCCGCCCAGGAACTCGCCCGTTGGCGTGAGCAGTTGGGCCTGATCGGGGTTCGGCTGCGCCCAGCGGTGCTTCCGGACGACGCCGACAGGGTTGTCCAGAAGGTTGTCCGGTGAGGAACTGGCGTCAGGTGCTGCGCAGTTGACTGGGTGCAACCGGGGCGCGATGCTGCTCCACCTCGCCCAAGTACTCGGTCATCGCGTCCCGGTTACGGGTGAGCACCTCGATCCGGTCGGTGAGCTTGTCCCGCTCCGAGGTCAGCAACGCCAGCATCTCGGGGGTGGCGTCCGGGAAGTGAATGGACCTGGGCTTGTCCAGGCACGGCAGGATCTGCTTGATGATCCGGGTCGGCAACCCCGCCGCCAGCAGACCGCGTATCTGCTTCACGCGGTCCACATACCGCTCGTCGTAGTCCCGATATCCGTTCATCGACCGATCCGGCACGATCAGGCCCTGCTCCTCGTAATACCGCAGCAGGCGCCGGGACACGCCCGTCAGGCGGGACAGTTCACCGATCCGCACATGTTCGAGAGTAGCCGGGTGGCCCGAGCTTGACCGTCACATCAATGTGAGGGTTTCACGATCAGTGCATGACGACCACAACAGCATCTCCGACAAGACGTGACGTCCTGCCCTGGTCCGCGCTCCTTGCACTGGGCACCGCGGTCTTCATCACCAGCCTGACCGAGACCCTCCCGGCGGGCGTCCTCCCGCAGATGTCCTCCTCTCTCGGCGTCAGCTCCGGTGCGGCGGGCCAGGCCGTCACCGTGTACGCCGCCGGGACAGCCCTGACCGCCATACCCTTGGCCGCTGCCACAGCGGGAATTCGGCGCAAGCCGCTGCTGCTGGGCGCCATGACCGTATTCCTGGTCGCGAACACGCTCACCGCTGCCGTGCCCGGCTACACGGTCCTGCTGGTCGCACGGTTCCTCGCCGGCGTCGCCGCCGGACTCGCGTGGGCCGTCCTTGCCGGATACGCGCGGCGTATCGCGCCTCCCGGTCAGGAAGGCCGTGCCATCGCGATCGCGATGACCGGGATCCCCCTGGCGCTGTCGCTAGGTGTTCCCGCCGGGACGCTGATCGGGCAACAGATCGGGTGGCGAGCGTCCTTCGCCGCCGTTTCGGTCATCACCACCTCCGTCCTCGGGTGGATCAGGTTCAGCGTTCCCGCCACCAGCCGGCCGACGACAACAGCTGAAGAGCCGAAGCCGACCGCCCGGCAGACGCTTCGGGTGCCTGGGGTCGCCGCCATCATGGTCGTCGTCGTGACCTTCGTCCTCGGCCACACGATCATCTACGCGTACATCGCGCCGTACCTACGGCACGCCGGCCTCGCCACCGCAGTGGACGCGATCCTGCTGGCCTTCGGCGTCGCATGCCTGGTCAGCATCTGGTACACCGGCCGTCACATCGACAGACACCTTCGAGGGCTCGCGCTGACCGCCGCGACCCTGTTCACTGTCGCCACGGCCGCCTTCGCCGTCACCACGGCACAGGCCATCGTCTGGGTGGCAGCAGTCGCGTGGGGCCTGGGATGGGGCGGTACACCCACGCTCCTTCAGACCGCAGCCGGTCAGGCCGGGATGCAACGCGGCCCAGCCATCGCCGAAACCGCGCAAGCCGTCCTGGTGACCTTGTGGAACGCGGCCATGGCACTCGGCGGCATCATCGGCGGCATACTCGTGCAGCGCGTCAGCATCACCGCCGACGCCATCGCCGCGGCAGCGCTCGGAGTCCTCAGCCTGACCGTGGTCACGCTCACGCGAAAGCATGCCTTCGCCACAGCGTCCCAGGAGGCACCATAGGTCGACTCGTCTGGCACCGGTCCCCTCGAACACCTCGGCCAGCCGTACCCCGGCCCCGCGCACCTGCGCCTCGGCCGGCGACTGGGCGAAGCGGGGACGGCGAGACGGATCCCCGCTGATGACCGTGCTTACGGCAGGAGTTGAGGTTTCGGTTCCGTGTGGAGATGTCGCTGTGAGCGCGAACTTGAGGACAGGATCGACTCGTTGGACGGCAACGCTTCCTCGCGTTCCGGCCATGTTCCCAACCGTGGTGGGAGGACGGACCAAGGCGAGAGGGCACAGGCCACAGCACAAGGCCAGCATCTGCACGAGGGCGGCCTTGAGGCTGGCCGCTCAACGGCTGCCTCTCCGGAACTCCGCCCTCTCAGGAGTGCCGGTGATAAGCCTTGTTGGCGATGCGCCAGGCGTCGTGGGCGCGGACCAGCAGGAAGACGTCGGTGAAGCTGTCCGCGCCGTGCGAGAGCGTCATGGTTGCGGTGGCGACGGTGCCGTGGACGTCGATGGCGTCGATGCGGCGGGAGCGGGTCGGTTCGTCCGGGGCCGGCCGGCCCTCGAAGAGAGCGCAGTACTCGTCCAGGGGCCACGAGACGAAGGCCCCGTCCCGGATTCCCTCGATGTGTGCGGTGGGCAGGAACGCGTCACGGAAGTGGGTGGGGTCGCCGGTGGCGTGTCCGCGGGTGTAGGCGCGGAGCGGTTCGAGCACGGCGTCCTCCACGGCGGGCACCGTGGCGACAACGGCGATGTCGGCCTCAGGGTCGGCAGGGGTGTCGGCCAGGTTGGCTGCGCCGCGCAGGGGTGTGTTCGACGCGGCGGCCAGCAGAGCCATGTCCTTGGCCAGCGCACCGATCGTGAAGTCGGCCGTGCCAGCGTCCGACTGGCCGACGAGGAAGGGTCGTTTGCGGGCCGCGAGCCCGCCGAGTTGGCCGAGTTCGAGGACGTCCAGCGCCTGGGCGCGGGACAGGCCGAGGGCGTCGGCTTGCCGCAGCGAGTCACGCAGCGCGAGGACGGCACCGGCGAGGCTGTTGTTGGCGATCAACTTGAGCGCGGCGGCGGTGGAGGCGTCGTCGACGCACCGCACGGTGCCCAGCGTTTCCAGAACCGGTCGGACTCGATCGAGCGCGTCTTGGCCGGCGGCGGTGAGAATCTGCAGGGCACCAGCGGCAGCAGCCGGCACAGAGCCGATCACCGGCGCATGGACGTAGGGCGGGCCGATCTGCCGGGCCAGCTCCGACGCTTCGGCGGGGGCGATGGTGCTGGTGTTCAGCACCATCGCATCCGGTCGCAGCGAGTTCCGGACGTCGTCAAGGACCTGCTGGCAGGCCGGACCGTCGAACAACGCCAGGAGCACGAGGTCAGCCTTCGCCACAGCCTCGTTCGGATCGCCGGTCATCTTGACGGCGCCCGATGTGCGCCCGGAGCGTGTCCAGCCAACGACGTCCCAGTTCTGGGCAGCCAGTCGTGTCGCGATCGCGCCGCCCATGCGCCCCAGGCCGAGCACGGCGATCGTGTGCGGTGTGGTCATGCACGCCAGAGTGGTGCACGGCGATGACTGCGACAAGCGCAGATTTTGCAGGCCAGCCCTGCGGGATGCGCATACTGGCTGGTCATACTGGTTCCATGGATCTGACGGTGTGGCGGACCTTCGTGACCGTGTGCCGACTCGGGTCGCTGTCGGCCGCGGCCGCGGAGCTCAATCACACGCAGTCGGCCGTCTCCCGGCAGATCGCCGGGCTTGAGCGGCAGCTCGGCGTGCCTCTGATGGAGCGCCATGCACGCGGTGTGCGTCCGACGCCCGCCGGCGAGGTGTTCCGGCGCCACGCCCTGGCCACGCTCAACGAGGCCGACCGCGCCGTTCGTGCCGCACGAGACGTTCGTGACGGGGCATATGACCGGCCGTTGGTGGTCGGTGCGACACCCTCTCTGGCCGCAGGGATCGTCCCCGAGGCCATCCGGAGCCTGCTGGAGCACGCTGGATCCATCCGCTGGAGCCTGCTTCCCGGCCTGAGCGCACAACTGCACAACCGCGTGATCGCCGGCGATCTCGACATGGCCGTCGTCACCGATGCACCGCCAGGGCTCCCCAATGACCCGCGGGTCGACCGACGGTTTCTCGGGCTGGACGACATGGTCGTCGTCCTGCCCGTCGGCCATCCGCAGGCCGGGGGCGACCCGGTGCACATGCAGATGCTGGCCGACCAGACCTGGGTCGAGGACAACGACGGCTCGGCGGCGCTCCTGCGCCAGCACGCCGCCCGCGCCGGAGTCAGCGCCCGCATCGACCTCACCGCGGCCGATCTGCTCGGCAAGCTGGCCCTGGTCGCAACTGGCCACGCCATCGCGCTGATACCCGGGGTGCTGACGTGCGCGCTGCGGACCGACGTCACCACAGTGGCCCTCGTCGATCCCCCGGCCCGCGGCATCTACACGATCACACCACGCCGTGACCCCCACCCCTGGGCAGCGCCCCTGCTCGACCAGCTCGCCGCAGCCTTCGCGGGGCCTCGGCGCTGAACGGCTGCTTGTGGTGGTTCTGCGGCGGCCCCTGTGATCGCGTGGCGTCTCCCAGTGCGGCCGCAACTGCATCGACTACGCCCTGATCGAGCCTCAGTTCCGGCGCCTGACGCGCGTGGCTGTCTCCGTGGGCGAGGGCGCCATCTCGAGCAGGGGAACACCGCGAAATTCAATGCTCTGCTCACGAACGCGGTGATCTTCCACAACGCCCTGGACATCGCCGAGCTCGTGCGCCAGCTCCAGGAGGAGGGCTACGCCATCGAGCCCGAGGACCTGGCCCACATCTCGCCGTACCTGACCGAGCACATCAAGCGGTTCGGCGAGTACGGCACCCATGAGCTCGGCATCCCGCCGGAGGCATACGACCCGAAGCCGAGGGATTTCACACGGCTCTGGGGGAGAACCTCACCAGCGAGTGCTTCGGTCAGGCGGTCTGACCGAGCAGAGGAAGGGGACCGTGGCGCGTCAGGGGTCTCGCTGGTCGAAGCGTATCCGCAGGTCGCCGCGATGTGGCCCGAGGAGGGCAACGGCTGGCTGACGCCGCAGAAGGCGACGCCGAAAATGCGGGTCGCGGTGGGGTGGCGGTGTGCGGCCGGGCACGAGTGGGAGGATCGGGGCTCCAACCGCACCGCGATGCCGAAGTGGAAGAACGGCGATGTCGCCGCCTGCCGCGAGTGCGTCGGCTACCGGGTCTCCCGCACCTTCCCCGTGTGCGGGCAGACCGTGAGGGTGCGGGTGCTCGCGCCCTTCGGGCAGGAAGCGACGGAGCCGACAGGCGGCCAGGTCGGTGTAGCCGCCGCGGTCCGCCAGGCGGTGCTCGGGCTGGTCGACGAGGTGATCAGCGTGCGCGCAGGCGTACCGGCACAGCGCGGTCAGTGAACCGCTGACTCTCTGAGTGCGGCGTTACGAAACCAGCAATGGATGCCGTGTGACAGGCAGGACGGACTGATCCTCGGCGGTTCGCTCCGCCTGGCTGATCTCGGCCCAGACGGCGTCGAGAGACAGGCCGAGGGTGTCGGCGATCGCTGCGATGGTCGGGAAGGCGGGGGTAGCCACGCGGCCGGATTCGATCTTCCGCAGAGTTTCCGGCGAGATGTGCGAAGCGAGCGCCACGTCCAGCATCGAGCGGCAGCCCCGGGCTCGGCGGAGCAGAGCGCCAAGGCGCTGTCCGCGTTCTACCTCGGCGGGGGTGAGCGGCAACCTGACCATGACCCCATTCTAATACCGGTACAGTTAGACCGGGATAGTTATTGGACTTACGTGAGAGGCCCCCATGATTGAGCTCCTGAACTCGGCGCGGCTCGAGCGGGCGAGGGACACCGGCGCCCTGGTCGGAAACATCCTGCACAGGCTGAAGCAGCGCAGCACGGTCGGGACGAACCTGCTGGACATCGACCAGTGGGCCAAGGAGATGATCACCGAGGCGGGGGCGCAGTCCTGCTACGTCGACTACGCGCCTTCCTTCGGGCGCGGCCCGTTCGGGCACTACATCTGCACGGCCGTCAACGACGGAGTGCTCCATGGGCGGCCTCACGACTACACGCTGGCAGACGGGGATCTGCTGACTCTCGACCTCGCCGTAGCCAGGGGCGGGGTGGCCGCGGATGCCGCGATCAGCTTTCTGGTGGGCAAAGCCAGGCCGGCGGAGAGCGTCGCGATGATCGAGGCGACCGAACGTGCACTCGCCGCCGGCATCGCCGCCGCCAAGCCCGGGGCGCGCATCGGCGACCTCTCCCACGCCATCGGCACGGTCCTCAGCAAGGCGGGCTACCCGATCAACACCGAGTTCGGAGGCCACGGCATCGGCTCGACCATGCACCAGGACCCACACGTCGCGAACACCGGGCGGCCCGGCCGCGGATACAAGCTGCGCCCCGGGCTGCTGCTCGCCCTCGAGCCCTGGGTCATGGCCGACACCGCCACACTCGTCACCGACGCCGACGGGTGGACGCTGCGCAGCGCGACAGGCTGCCGGACCGCGCACAGCGAGCACACCATCGCCATCACCGACAGCGGAGCCGAAATTCTCACCCGACCGTAAGGAGGGTAGCGCCGAGTCCGCCGGATGCGGCTTGAGCTGGAACTGCCGCCAGATTTGGCCCACGCTCGACTTCGACAGGCCACAGTGCTGCGCCATCGACGTCCGCGACCAGTGGGGTGGCGTTCTTCGGCAGCTGTTCCAGCGTGGTGACTACCACCACCTTCACCTGATCAACGCTGATGGTGGGCGGCCGGCCCGGCCGGGGCTCGTCGACCAGTCCGTCCAGCCGCTCGGCAAGGAAACGCCGCCGCCCCTTGCGGACGGTGTCCGCGGGCACCCGCAGGTCCCGGGCAACCGCGACACCCGGCGGTACCTCCGGTTCCGCACACGCCGGCACGATCCGGCGTCCGCAGAGCCAGGGCCTGGGCCGATGTCGCCCGACGCGCCAAGACTGGCTCCCCCCGTGATCCGTCGGACGGAACTTGGAACTCAGGGGTGCATGACGATCTTTCCCACATGCACCCTGCGGGAGAGTTCATCCTGCGCCTGGGCGGCCTGGTCCAGTGAGAAGGTCGCGGCGATGACGGGCTGGATCTCTGCCCGACGAGCCAGCTCCATGAGGAGGTCGAAGTGCGTGGGCGTGTGCATCGCGGAACCGATGACCTGGGCGTTGTGCAGGTAGAGACGGCGCACATCAAAGGTCACGCCGTATCCACCGAGTGCGCCGGCGATGACCCACCGGCCCCCTTCGCGCAGCAGCGGCAGCCCTTCACTCACCAGCTCGCCGGCCACGACGTCGAGTGCGACGTCGATGCCCTCCGGGGCAGCGGCGCGGATCGGCTCGACGATGCCTCCTGCGCGGTCGATGACTTCGTGCGCGCCCGCTTCGCGCACCGCGTCGATCTTGGGTCCACTACTGATGGCGATCACCCTTGCGCCGCGCGCGCGGGCGATCTGCACCAGCGCGAGGCCGACGCCGCCGGACGCTCCCGAGACCAGGGCGGTTTCTCCCTTCCGTAGTCGGCCTCGCTCGATCATGCCCAGCGCCGTGCCGTAGGCGGTCGGCAACGTCGCGAGCTGCTCGTCCGTGAGCGGAGATTCCGTCACATCGTGCACACGCTTCACCGGCGCTGTCACGTACTCGGCGTATCCGCCGTCGCGTTCGCTCCCCATCAGGCCCACCGGGTTGGCGTCCGGCCCTTCGGTGTCGTAGATCGCGGGGTCGACGACCACTCGGCGTCCGACGAGGCCCCTCTCCCCTCCGGTCCCGACGGCCACGACACGGCCGGCCACGTCAGCGCCCTGGATGCGCGGGAAGTCGATCGGGCCTCGCCAGCCCGACAGCGCGTTCGGATCGTCCGGGCGGCCGTAGGCGCCCTCCCGGGTCCACAGGTCGGTGTTGTTCAGCGCTACCGCGCCGACCTGGACCAGCACCTCTCCCGCCCGCGGGGCAGGGACGGCGACCTCCGTCAGCTCAAGAACCTCCGGCCCTCCGTGCCTGGTGATGCGCACCGCTCGCATGAGACCGGACACACCCATGGCTTGAACCTCCTCGCAGGTATACTGGTCTGTGAACGTCTCTCACCGTACACCGATCAGTGAAGGGTCCGTCGTGCAGGAAGCGCGGCCTATGACGCCAGCCGGCCGCCGCATCGTGGCGGCCGCCGACGAGTTGTTCTACAACCGCGGAATCACAGCGGTCGGCGTGGATCTGATCGCTGAGCACTCAGGCGTAACCAAGCGAACCCTGTACAACCAGTTCGGTTCGAAAGACCACCTCGTGGCGGTCTATCTCACGGAACGCGACCAGCGCTGGCGGTCGCTCGTTCTTGCCGCCGTTGACGCCAGCGACACTCCCGCCAAGGCCGTCACCGCACCCTTCGAGGCACTGCGGACCTGGAGCGAGACCAACACCCGCGGATGCGCCTTCATCAACGCACTGGCCGAACTCCCGGACCCCTCACATCCTGCATACCGCATCGCCGCGAACCAGAAGCTCTGGCTGCTGAACCTGTTCGAGGAACTCGCCACCACGGCGGGCTGCTCGCGCCCGGCCACCCTCGCCACTCAACTCCTCGTGCTGCACGAGGGCGCTGTCGCCACGCAGCCCCTCTCGCTCGACAGCCTTCCGGAGAGCACCGACCTGGCACGAGTCCTGGTTCAAGCCAGCACATCGCCCCGCCAGTAGAGCGGTGTCGACAAGGTGCTGTCGTTCGTCCCCGCGCACATCGTCCCGCTGCGGGGCGACGGCCAGTCGACCGTGGCGGTCTCGGCCTTCGCGGCACAGCTGACGGCCCAGTTCACCACGGCCGGCGGCACGCCGGTGGGGGCAGGGCCTCACTGCTCGAACGGCTCGCCGGCCCCGGTCACTTCGTCGCCGGCGCCCACCTGGACTGGCCAGGAATCGGACGCGTCGTGGGAGACGGCCACGGCTATGCACTGGAGTACCGCACCGCCGGCGTGTGACAGCTCGGGCAGCCCCCACGCCACAGCACAGCGAAGGCCGTGGGAGACGTCGACCCGGACTTCGGCGACGACGACGGCTTCGACCAGTTGTCCGTGCGGTTGTTGACGCGGACCCAAGCCGACGGAAAAGTTCTCCGTCGGCGCGTGCGCTGCCGCGGTCAGTGCTCGCGTGCTCGCAGGCGACGCAGCATGCGCGGGTCCTCGAAGCCAACCGCGCGGGCGGCGGCATCGACCGTGGCGCCGTGGGTGAGGAGGTGCTCGGCGCGTTCGAGACGGAGGGTCTGCTGATAGCGCAGCGGGGTGAGGCCACCGGTGGCGCGGGTGAAGAGGCGAGTGAGGGTACGTTCGCTCACTCCCACGGTCGCGGCCAGGGTGGACAGGGGCAGCGGCTGGTCGAAGCGGGCGTCGAGCAGGTCCTGGGCGTGGTGGACGGTGTCATCGAGGTGGGATCGGTACCTGAGCATGGCGCTGGCTTGCGGGTCATGGCCGTTGCGCCGGGCGTAGACGACCATGTCCCGGGCCACCTGCGCGGCTAGGGCAGGGCCGTGCCGGGTGGCGATCAGGTGCAGGGCCAGGTCGATGCCACTGGCGATGCCGGCCGATGTCACGACCCGGTCGTCGGCGGTGTACAGAACATCGCGGATGACCGTCGTCCTGGGGTAGCGGCGGGCGAGCTCGTCCTGCACATCGTGGTGGGTGGTGCAGCGGCGGCCGTCGAGCAGGCCGGCCCGGCCGAGCGCCTCGGCTCCGGCGCAGACGCTGGCAACCGTGCCGCCCCTGGCGTGGTGGTCCCGCAGGGACTCCAGGGAGGCCGCGCCGATGGCAGGGCCGCCTGCCAGGGTGGGCGCGCGCCAGCCGGGCACCACGATCATGTCCTCGGGGCCGAGCTCGGGCCAGTCGAGCCCGGCCGCCAAGGGCAGGCCCTGAGCGGTGGGGAGCAGCGGCTGCTCGGCGACGTAGCTGAGCGTGTAGGGCTGCCCGAAGTCGGCGGCCGTGGAAAAGACCTGTGCCGGACCTGCCAGGTCCAGCAGATGGAGTCCGGGCACCAGAAAGAAGGCGATGTGGCTCACGATCCGGTCATCATGCCCGAGATCCGGCCGAAGCCTCCAGCTGCCCGACGGTGGCGATGGTGGCGAAGCGTCCGGCGAGGGCGTACTCGGTGCGCCTGATGATCTCCTCGGCGCTCAGGGTGCGGGGGTCCGACAGCAGGTCGGCCACGCTCTGGTCGGCGGGTGCGTCACGGTGCGGGATGGGGTTGGTCGCGGTGGCGTCGACGACGAAAGTGACCGAGTAGCCGAAGTCGCTCGCGACGCGGGTGGTGGTCTCCACGCACTGCTCGGTTCGGATGCCGCAGACGGTGAGCTCGTGGATGCCGCGCTCGGTGAGGAGTTGTTGCAGGTTGGTGGTGGTGAACGCGTTGTGCGAGGTTTTGTGGATCAGTGGCTCCGTGTCCAGGCGCTGCAGCTCCTCCATCAGCCGGACATGGCCGAGGGCGGGGTCGAAGACATCGCCGCTGCCGGGCTCGCAATGCAGTACCCACACCACCAGGTCGCCGGCCTGGCGGGCGAGCCGGACCAGTCGGTCCACCTGGTCGGCGATCTTCGGGTTGGAGATGGTCTCCCACAGCGGGCGGGCGCGGAAGGATTCCTGGACGTCGATGACGATCAGCGCTCGTGTCATGCACCCAAGCCTGACCGTCGGGGCTGGAGCGGCGAAAGGTCGCATCGGGTCCGGGTGCGGACCGATCCGGTCACCGTGGACCCGTGGACCCGTGGACCCGCGGACCCGTGAACACGCGCTGCGCGTTCGCCACCGCGCTCCCTTTCCGAGGGGAGCAGGGCCCCAGCGCCCGGAGGCGGGGTCCGTACAGGGAAAGCCCCGGCTGGACGGGGGAGGCCAGCCGAGGCCGAAGGTGGTGGCGTGCGGAGGGCGGTCGCCTCTCGGCGGGGTGCTCCATGGGGCTTCAGCCGGACGATCGTCCCCATGGGCTGTAGGTGAGGCCCGGGGACACTGTCCCCTCCGCAGCCACGCACGGAAGAACAGCCAACTGGCCCTGTCTGTTCCTCCGTTGACGCCGTCCGGCCGTGTGAACTGCAGCACGTCGTGGGGCCCTACGTCTCACGAGCGACACCGGCCAGCCAGTTCTACGTCTCCGTCGAACGGCTGCACGTGGCCGAGTCGATCCGTGACCGGTTCGTCGACGCGCTCGTCACCCGTTCCAGTCACCTGAGACCCCCCGCGCGAGCCCCCAAACCGGACGAGTCCTGGCATCGGCTCGGCCAAGGACGGCACCCGGTGCCGGGCAGCATGGCGACGGACCGGAAGGGATCGAGATGGTCGCGGGAAGGGAGGGGTGCCGGGGCCCTTCCCGATGGCATGCTACGCGGCGTCCTGTGACGCGGACAGCCAGGCACGGTAGCGGCGCAGGGCCCGTCGCTGCCTGCGCTGCTCGGAGACGAGGGCGAACGCCGGGTGGGTGCGGGGCGTGGGGCGGCTTCCGCGGGCGATGCGCCGCATCTGGTGGCGGACCTGCGCCATGCCCGCGGCCGAGGCGAGCGCCTTGTCGGACCAGGTCACCGGCCGAAGCTGTGCGTCGGCCTCGTGTCCCCGGCGCCAGCGGTCGGCGAGGTCCGGAGTGACGGCGAGGGCCGTGCCCATTCCGATGATCTCCACGCCGCTGTCGAGGACCGTCTCGGCGGTGGCGTGCCGGGTGATGCCCCCGGTGAGCATCAGCGGCAGCGGGCTGGTCTTGACCAGGTCTTTCGCCAGATCGAGGAAGTACGCCTCGCGGGCCTGAGTGCGCGAGTCGGCGGGCCGGCCCGACATCGCCGGGCTCTCGTAGCTGCCGCCGGACAGTTCGACCAGGTCGACGCCGAGCGGTGTGAGCATCTCGATCACCTGACGCGCGTCGTCGGCGTCGAAGCCGCCACGCTGGAAGTCGGCGGAGTTGAGCTTCACCGCGACCGCGAAGGACGGGGAGACGGCGGCACGCACGGCGCGGACGATGTCCAGCAGCATCCGGGCCCGGTTCTCCAGCGATCCGCCCCACTGGTCGGTGCGCTTGTTGACCAGGGGGGAAAGGAACTGCGACAGCAGGTAGCCGTGCGCGGCGTGGACTTCCACGCCGTCGAAGCCCGCCTGCTCGGCGCGTTGGGCCGTGACGGCGTACCGGGTCACGGTGGCCTGGATCTGCTCGGGCGTCATGGCGACGGGGCGGCCGAAACGGCCACTGTGCTTGCCCAGGTCGACGGCGACCGCGGACGGACCCCAGACAACGCCGGGCATGTCGGATCCGATCTGGCGGCCGGGGTGGTTGATCTGCATCCAGATCGCCCCGCCACCCGCCTTTCCGGCCTTGGCCCATTCGATGAACGGCTCGAGCGGTGCCGCCTCGTCGAGGACCACGCCGGCGGGACCGGTCAGCGCCTCGGCGTGGACCATGACGTTGCCGGTGATCAGGAGTCCGGTGCCACCGGCGGCCCAGCGCCGGTACAGCCCGAACAGCTCCTTGCCCGGGAGTTGGCCGCTTCCGGCCATGTTCTCCTCCATGGCCGCCTTCGCGATCCGGTTGTTCAGCACCTGCCCGGAGCGCAGGGACAAGGGCGAGAACAGCTTGCTGGTCATCCGAGTTCTCCTCTCGATCTCGATCGCCTACGATGTATACGGCGTTCACATTAGGGCAATGATGTAAGCGCCGTAAACATGAGGGAGTGTGAGCTATGCCGCAAGCGAGCAGTTCGTATCACCACGGTGATCTGCGCGCTGCCTGTCTGCGCGCCGCGCGGGAACTGCTGGAGGAGGACGGCAGTGCCGGCCTGTCCCTGCGGGCGGTGGCGCGGCGGGCCGGCGTGTCGGCGACGGCTCCCTACCGCCACTACGCGGACCGTGACGCGCTCGTCTCCGCCGTCGCCGCGCAGGGCTACCGCGAACTCGCCGAGTACCTGGCCGCGGCGCATCCCTCGCCCACGACCCCCGACGGGTTCGCGGCGGTCGCCGTCGCCTACGTCCGTTTCGCGCTGGAGCGCCCGGCGCTGTTCCGGGTGATGTTCGCGGAGCCCTGCGACCCGAACAGCGAGGAGCGGGTGAGCGCGGCCGCCGCCGTCTCCGAATGCGTCCGCGGTATCGTCCGCGGCGCCTTCCCCGGCGCCGATCCTGACGCACTGTCGGTCACGGTGTGGGCTCTCGTCCACGGACTGGCGTTCCTGCACCTCGACGGCAAACTCGACACCTCCAGCCCCGAGGTGGTCGCCGATCAGGTGCAGGCGGCCGTCCACGCGCTCTTCACCGCTACCGCGGCGGTGCCACGGACGACGGCGGCCGCACCGTACGACCAGGCATAGCGGGTCCCGTGGCGCCGGAGGCGCGGGTCGGCGAAGGGGCGGCGAGGAAGGCGCTTTGCGCGGTGTCGCGAGCGGACCGGCGCCACCGGTCCGGTGTCCGCGGACACCCGCGAAGTGACGGCCGGTGTATCAGGTGTCAGGCACCCCTCAGGTGAACACTTTTGGTCGCCTTCGGCGCGCATGACCTCACCGAGAACGAGGCGTGGCGGACGGCGGAGACGCGGGACCGCTTGCGCCTGGTCATCAGGGACACCTCCCTCCATGGCACGGGAACCGTGCGGGGTGTGTCCGCGGCTCTGGCATCCGGTCGGAGGCCACGCTGGAAGATCTCAGTCACTGGGCCAGTTGTAGGGCAGAAACTTCCCGTCGAGGGTGATGACGACATGCTCGGCCCCGTCGTGGATGGCGCGCCCGATGTCCAGCTTGAAGTTGATCGCGCTCATGATCCCGTCGCCGAACTGCTCGTGGATCAGCTCTTTCAAGGCCGGCCCGTAGACCTGCAGCGCCTCATAGAGGCGGTAGATCGTCGGATCGGTCGGCACCGCGGTGGGAAGGCCGCCGCGATACGGAACGGCGGCGAGCACCGGCACAGCTTCTGCGGGCAGCTCGAGCAGCTCGGCCACCTGGCGTGCGCTGTCCGGTGGGAGCGGGTGCTGCCCGAGCAGTGCCGCGGTGGTCCACACCAGCGGCCGGCCGATTGCGTCAGCGAGCTGCTGCCACGTGAAGCCCTTGGCCAGTCTGCCGGCGACGATCGCAGCCGTTACCTCGTCGCGGTTCATGCCCGGTCGGTGGTCGCTCGGTGCCGGTTGCGCACCGCCGGACGCCGCGTCTTTCCCCGCGTCGTGCATCGCTTCGAGACCTCCCTGTCCAAGGGTCCGGTGGGTGTCGGGCCGCGAACGACCGGCCAGGCTGTTGAGGGAGTTTTCCGGCCGGTCGCCGCCTGCGACTGGTGTTCAGACGAGCGCCGGCGCGGGAGCAGGCAGGTAGGGAGTGATGTTGCCCCAGGCGCGCTCCATGTATTCCTCCTTCTCGCCGACCGGGGCCACATAGTGCAGCGCGGCGTCGGCGGCCTCCTTGCCCGCGAGGCGGGCGATGATCCAGCCGGCGAGGTAGTGCGAGGCGAGGCAGCCGCCGGCGGTGGCGATGTTGTCCTTGGCGTAGAAGGGCTGGTTGAGCACCTCGACGCCGGCGGCGACGACCCAGGGCTTGGTGGTCAGGTCGGTGCAGGCGGGGATGTCGTCGAGCAGGCCGAGCTTGGCCAGTACGAGCGCGCCGGAGCACTGCGCGGCGATGAGTTGGCGCGAGGGGTCCAGGTTGCGCAGGATGTTCATGATCGCCGGGTCCTCGACGACCTCGCGGGTGGCGATGCCGCTGCCGATGATGACGGCGTCAGCGGCGCACGCCTCCTCAAGAGTGGACATCTGCTCGATGACCACCCCGTTCCTTGACGTCACCTTGGGGTTGGGGGTGGCGATGGTGACGCGCCAGTCGTCGCTCTTGACGCGGCTGAGCACACCTAGCGCGATCAGGGAGTCGAGTTCGTTGTAGCCCTCGAAGGTGAGGATGGCGATGTGCACGGCGGCTGTCCTTTCCGGTGGGTGTCCGGGGGTGTCCGGTGGGTGGGTCTTGACGGTAGGGAGCCGCGGACAGGACAGTCAAAGAATTGTCATGCGTACAATCAGGTGCATGGCAGCCTCGCGGTACAAAGCACTGGTCGACGCGCTCGCATCCGACATCCGGACCGGCCGGCTCGCCGCCGGCGTACGGCTGCCGACGCACCGCGGGCTCGCCGCCCGCGAGGGCATCGCCGTGGTGACCGCGACCCGGGTGTACGCCGAGCTGGAGACGATGGGCTTGGTGAGCCGCGAACAGGGCCGCGGTACGTTCGTTCGAGAGATCGCGGTTCCCGCCGGCCACGGGATCGATCAGCAGGTCATCGCGACGGACGCGGTCGACCTCAACTTCAACTATCCGTCGCTGCCCGGGCAGGCCGATCTCCTTCGGCAGGCCCTGCGAGAGGTGGCCACCTCCGGTGACATCGACTCGCTGCTGCGCTACCAACCGCATCGAGGCCGCCCCCAGGACAGAGCCTCGATCGCACGGCACCTGAGGCGTCGGGGGATCACCACTGACGCGGATCGGATCCTCATCGCCAACGGTGCCCAGCACGGCCTGGCCATCACCGTCATGGCCGCGCTCAACGCCGGCGACGTCGTCGCGGTCGACGCGCTCACCTACCCGGGATTCAAGGTGCTCGCGCATGCCTTCCATCTGGACCTGGAACCCATACCCACAACCACCCACGGGCCGGACCTCGACGCCCTCGAGAAGCTGTGCGCGACCCGCCCTGTGCGCGCGATCTACACCATGCCCACCTTGCACAACCCGCTGGGCTGGGTCATGCCGGCAGCGGACCGTACCCGCCTGATCAAGATCGCTCGACAGCACGGTCCCCTCATCATCGAAGACGCCTCCTACGCCTACCTGGTCGAGGACCCTCCACCGCCTCTGGCCGCAACCGCGCCGGACATCACCGTCTACGTCTCGGGACTGTCCAAGAGCGTCGCCACCGGCCTCCGGGTCGGCTTCGTCGTCGCCCCGCCTTCCGCCGTGCCGTCGCTCGAACGCGCGATTCGGGCGACCACCTGGAACACCCCGGCCCTCACCACCGCGATCGCCTGCCGCTGGCTCGACGACGGCACGGTGGACCACTTGGAGGCGCGGAAACGAGACGACGCCAGGGCCCGCCAGGCACTCGCCGGCCAGGAGCTGGCAGGACTGCCCCTCATCAGCCACCCCTCGTCCTACTTCACGTGGCTGCCGCTGCCCGACGACGCACGCGCCGATCGCCTGACCGCCACCCTCGGCCGTCAGCACATCTCGGTAACCACGGCAGAGCCGTTCACCACCTCGATCCACACACCGCAGGCGATCCGCCTCGCCCTGGGCTCAACCGATCTGGACACCCTCCAGTCGACACTGCGCACAGTGCGACAAGTCGCCGTTGAGGACGCCTACACCTGAACGCCCGTCGATCAGCCGGTTCCTGCCCGCGCCGGCGTCTGCCCACGGGAGGTCGTCAACGCCGGAGGAGCAAGGTAATGCCGTCGAGTCGGCGCCAGCCCGATCGGCGCCCGGGCATTCTGACCGACCGACGGCTGCTACCGAGCGACGGCGCCCTGAGTGACGCCACGCCATGCACGCCATAACAGACCGAAGGCGGCCGTCCTCGATCCCCGGAGCCACCGGATGCCGCGCTCTCCGATGGGCGCCCTCTCACCCGTACTGCGGCCACGTACGGCCTTGCCGTCGGCGGCCACACCCACCAGCTCCGAGGCACCTTCGTAGGCCGGGTCAGTCGCGTGCCGGGCCGGCGAGGCGCCCACGGCGTCTTCGAGGGTGTCGCCGTCCAGACGGCCGGGAGCACACCGACCTGGAGAACGAGGGCCGCGCCGGGAGCGGCACCCGGACAGCAGACAGCGCCCGCGGAAACAGCCCGGTCGGTTCAAGGAGCGCCGGGCCGCTGACGCGGAGGAGATCGCCAGGCTCAAGACCGGCACCGAGGCGTTCGCGGGCGCCGTGCGAGACGCATGATCGCGCGGAGGGCCGGAGTGGGGTCTGGGAGCATGGGCCGTATGGACGTGCGGAGCAGGAACCATGTGACGGTGACCGGGCGGGCCGGTGGGCCGGTGGTGATGCTGGCGCACGGTTTCGGGTGCGACCAGAACATGTGGCGTCTGGTGGTGCCCGCGCTGGAGCGCGACTTCACCGTGGTCCTCTTCGATCATGTGGGCTCGGGGAACTCCCAGCTGTCGGCGTGGAGCCGGGAACGCCATGCGTCGATGGACGGGTACGCCGATGACGTGCTGGAACTGTGCCGGGAGCTGGCGCTGGGCCCCGTCACGTTCGTGGGGCACTCGGTGAGCGCGATGATGGGCGTGCTGGCTGCCGGGAGGGAGCCCGAGGCGTTCGCCGGACTGGTACTGCTCGCCCCCTCGCCCTGTTTCATCGACGACCCGGACACCGGGTACCGGGGCGGGTTCAGCGCCGAGGACATCGACGAGTTGCTGGAGTCCCTCGACGCGAACTACCTGGGATGGTCGGGCGCCATGGCCCCGGTGATCATGGGCAACCCGGAGCGGCCGGAGCTGGGGGAGGAGCTGACCAACAGTTTCTGCCGTACCGAGCCCGCCATCGCCCGGGTCTTCGCGCGGGTGACGTTCCTTTCCGACAACCGCGCCGATCTCCCATCGGTGCGGGTGCCCACGCTGATCGCACAGAGTTCCCATGATGCGATCGCCCCGCCGGAGGTCGGCGCGTTCCTGCACGCGCGGATACGGGGAAGCAAGCTGGTCACGCTGAACGCGACGGGACACTGCCCTCAGCTCGCCGCGCCCGAAGAGACCGCCGCGGCGATCGCCGCGTTCGCGGGAGCCGTCGGATGATGAGCAAGAACGGCGACCAAGACCAAGAGGAATGCGGAAGACCGCGCCAGGACCGGGAACCGGCGGACCAGCAGGCGCAGTTCTCCTCCCTGCTGGAGGACAGCGCCGAAGACCTCTACGAGCACGCGCCGTGCGGCTATCTCTCCACCCTGTTGGACGGACGGATCGCCAAGGTCAACGCCACCCTGCTGGACTGGCTCGGCTACGAGCGCGACGACCTGGTGGGCGCCAGGCATTTCTCCGACCTGCTGACCGTCGGCGGCCGGCTCTACCACGAGACCCACTTCGCCCCTCTGCTGCAGATGCAGGGCGAGATCAGCGGCATCGCCCTGGAACTGAAGGCCGCCGACGGCTCACGCCTGCCGGTCATGGTCACCTCGATGGTGAAAACGGGCAGCGACGGGCAGCCGCTCCTGATCCGCACCACCGTCTTCGACGCCCGCGAGCGCCGCGCGTACGAGACCGAACTGCTGCGCGCCCGCAACGAGGCCGACCAGGAACGCGACCGCCTCAAGCTACTGAACACCACGCTGCAGAAGACCCTGCTGCCGCCGGCGCTGGCGAACGTACCCGGCCTCGACGTGTCCGCCTACTACCACATCGCCTCTGCCGACGAGGTCGGCGGCGACTTCTACGACCTGTTCCCCCTGGCCACCGGTACCTGGGGGCTGTTCCTGGGCGACGTGTGCGGCAAGGGCGCCGCTGCGGCGGCCGTCACCTCCCTGGCCCGGTATACCCTGCGCGCTGCCGCCGTCTACGACCCCGACCCGGCCGCCGTCCTGGCCAACCTCAACACGGTGCTGAGCCACGAGTACAACGGCGACGACCCCCGGTTCTGCACCGTCGTCTTCGGCCTGCTCACCCCGGATCACGACCGGGGCGGGTTTCGTGTCACCCTGGCCAGCGGCGGACACCCCCCGGCCCTGCTGATGCGCGCGGACGGCAGTGCCGACTTCCTGCACACCCCTGGCGGGCAGCTCATCGGCGTCCTGCTGGACGCCCACATCGCCACCACCACCCTCCACCTCGCGCCCGGCGACACCTTGCTGCTGCACACCGACGGCCTGACCGAAGCACACACCCCCACCGGCGCCGAGGACCGCTACGGCGACGACGCCCTGCTTGGCTTCGGCCGTGCCCTGGCCCCTACCACCGCGTCGGACACGATCTGCGCGGTCCGCGACCTGCTCGACACCTTCGGCTCCGGCATCGACGATGACGTCGCCGTCCTGGCCGTCCACGTGCCCCGACCCACCAGTGAGGAGCAGCAGTGACTCCTCATCTGACCCTCCACACCCGCGCCACCACCACCGGCGCGGTGATCGAACTCGCCGGAGACCTCGACCACCACACCGCACCCGAAGTCCGTGCCGCCTTGCCCGGACTCGATCTGCGGCCGGGCCGGCAACTCGTCCTCGACCTCTCGGGCATCACGTTCTGCGACTCCAGCGGCATCACCGCGCTGATCCCTTCTCGACTGAGCGGCAACTCTCGACGTCAGGGGTGACGGGTAGTGGGCTGTGCCTGGCCTTGGACGTTAGGCGCCACGACACCACCGACGAGTACCGCTGCGAGGAGCGGCGGGATCGGGGGTGGTCCGGCAGTCGAAGGAAGGCGGCTACGAGCCGAACCTCACGCTGTCCGGCTCGGCTTCCACGACGGGTTCCTGGGCGGAGTTGGGCCGGCTGGCCGAGCCGGAGGACGCCGACCACTTCCTGGGCACCATCGACGGCGACCCGCCGGCTCCACACCGTTTTACGCGTGAGCCCCGCCGCGGGACTCAGTAGACCGTGACGTCCCAGTGGTTGCCCTCGTCGCAGTAGAGGTTGCCGGAGGCGGCCTGCCACTGGGGGTAGCCGTCACCGCGGTAGCCGATGTAGGTGAAGCTGTTGTGCACGTAGCCGTCGAGACAGGAGTTGTGCGCCAGATCGACCTTGTAGCCGTTGTAGTGGCTGTAGGTGCCGGAGGCGTGGCCGACCTCCGTGCCGCCGGTGATGTTGATGGCACAGCCGCTGGCCCGCTTCAGCGTGATCATGGCGTCGACCGTGCCGGAGTTGATCTGGTCGAACGAAGTGCACGTCGAGTTGGAGCGAGTGGTGCAGTTGCCGCTGGAGCTCCAGGTGATGCCCGCGGCGGAGAGTTTCGCGGCCGCGGCCGACTGGGTCATCTTGGTGCCGCTGGCCTGGGCGGCCGGAGCCGCCACGGCGAGGGCGGCCGCCGTGAGCAGAGCGGGGATGACGAGCAGGCGAGGACGGGTGGGCACGGAGGCCTCCTGAGGTGGGGGAGAGGCGTGAGCTGCTGACCTGGCGCCCCAACGCTAGCGGGAATCGGCGGTGGGACAAGTAGGCCTCGTCGCCCCGCTCTTGGATCGGACGCCGACCGTGCGGGGGCGCGTGGGCGGATTTGGGGACGCCCCTCTCGGGCGGCCCGTCGCTTGGTGCAACGGGGACAACGCCGGCAGGTCTGACTACGGGGTGGTGGAGTACACCAACAGTGACGCCACGCCGTACGGGTCCCGCGATTCGGCACCTCCAGCCAGGACTTGATGGGCAAGGCGCTCGCAACGGACGTGACGGTCAGATGCTCCAACGGCATCACTCTCAACCACACGATCGAGGCCAGTAACTGCACTGTCCACGGGGGACAGTGGGGACGCTTGGCTGTTCACGCTGGAGGGCTACGACACCCCGCTCAAGCGGCGCGTCGATGACGAGCTGGTGAAGGTCGCCGTCACCCCGTCAAAGCTTCCCCGGTCGCCGATCGCAGAAGCCCGGCAAGGATCCGTCGGCGGCCTCAGGAGCGTCTCCAGGTTTGCCGGAACAGCTACGGACGAGCCATCAGTCTCGGTGAAGGCCGCTCACGGAGCGTGCGACGACGGCCGTCGTGTGGGCGTGGGCGGTGCCGACGGAGATGCCGAACCCGGCAGCGAGCTGCGCGAGCGTGTCGTACCGGCGCAGGTACAGCGAACCGGGCAGGGCACGCCGGTGCGGCGGGAGCTCCAGCGTCGATCACCCTCGCAGGCGGCTCGTTGCCGGGTCGTCCCTCCGCCGTCCCGCTCTGTGCCGCGATCACACCGCGGCGCTAAAGTGAATTGCTCTTCGCCTGACCGTTCGTCGTAGTCTCACCTCGAAACAGGGGGCGCCGTGCAAGGTGAGGGTGTTGTCGCAGACGAGGTTGACCAGAGTCGTGCGACTGAGTGGGGTTGGTTCCTGGCATGGCTCGCGGTCGGGGGGTGTCTGGCCCTCGGTCTGGCGGCCTTGCTGACGGTGGGCATCGCCCTGGTCGCCCTGGCCGCCGTGGCCGCGCTGTTCCTCCTCCGGAAGGGGCCCAGGGCCGCCATCGTCGGAGGTGTCGCGGGCCTGGCCCTGCCGGCCTTCTATCTCGCCTACCTGAACAGGGGAGGCCCCGGGAACGTGTGTCACGCGACGGCCGGTGGGAGCACGTGCACCGACGAGTACGCGCCGGTGCCGTTCCTGGTCGTCGGAGCACTTCTGTTCGTCGCCGGCTTCCTCATCTTCCTGATGCGCGAACGCCGCCACAGGGGCAACGGCTGACCGACCTGTCTCCGGGTTCCTCGCTGAACCGCCGATGGGCCGTTGCTCTGGACAGCCCGAAGGACTCTGTCGATAGCTACTGCCAGGTACAGCCCGACACGGCCACGAACACGCGCGCTGCCAGAGCCTCCCGATGGCCATGCCGACGCCGACCACCGCCTTGAGGCCGCGACTGCGCCTCCGGCGCGATCCGCTGGAACTGCTCCAACAGCTCGTCCGGCACCAGCCGTTCAACTACCCCCACGAACCTTCGCGCCGACGACTTGTTTTGAGCAGACGCTCGCGGTCCAGGTCGCCTGGAGGTTACGGAGGACAGTGTTGAGTGTGCCGTGCCAGCAGGCGATCTCATGGTTGTAGCCGTCCCTGTGCGGCAGGATCTTGTCGAGGAGTCCCGAGGTCCGTTCCTCGAGCCTCGTCGGAGGGATCGACGATAAAGCTGGATACCCCTGCGTCGTGTACGACCAAGTCTCGGTCATGTTCAAGCAGTTGTGCCGGAACTCGACCACCATCTCCTCACCGCCGACACCCCGGACGGCCCGAAGCTTCAGATCCTTCACGCATCGCCTGCTGCGGAAGTCGTAGTGGTCGGTGTCAGTGGCGAAAGCTCGGGCCCCGGACGGCAGCCTCGGGGCCCGGTGTCGACCTCGCCGTCATGACCGCGGGGCCTGCTGACCGCAGGGACGAGCGGCCGGCTGCTGCTCGCCGCGCAGACCCGCGGAATGCCGGCACATCCCTGGCCGCGCCGGGCACACTCCCGCACTGAGCCGGCGCGGACACCCTGCCCGGCACGATCGGGAAACCCGGCCGCCCCGCCCGCGTTTGAGTCGCCCGACGCTGCCCGAAAGTGTGAAAGTCCCGGTCGGACGGCGTGTCGCGCTGTCTTGGCCCGGC
Organism: Streptomyces sp. NPDC026538; assembly: GCF_055567535.1. Taxonomy (NCBI): domain Bacteria; kingdom Bacillati; phylum Actinomycetota; class Actinomycetes; order Kitasatosporales; family Streptomycetaceae; genus Streptomyces; species Streptomyces sp. NPDC026538. Next base: position 458,358 of record NZ_JBVHQG010000007.1, on the reverse strand, counting down.
ACGCTTCGACTCCCGGAGGCGTGCGCGGAGATCAGGAGGCTGATGTGAACCGAGGGCAGGAGCGGACTCCGTTACGGCACCGGGCGCGTTACCTGTTCGACAGGACACTCGCTCGCAGTACGGGGACCCTGCTCGGCTGGCTCGCCGTCAGCTGCCTGGCCGTCGTCGTCCCCGTCAGCACTCTGCTGGTGTGGACCGACCCCGACGCGCCGCACTCCTTCTCCGGCCGCCTCGCCCAGGTGTGGCGCACCAGCGCGGAGACCCTGCGGCTCGGCGCGGTGACGGGCGCGCCGGCGCGGATGCTGCTGTCCGGCCTGCTCGGCCTGGTCGCCCTGCTGTGCGTGTCGACCGTCGTCGGAGTCGTCACCACGGGCCTCGGCGAACAGCTCACCGAGCTGCGGCGCGGCCGCTCCCGGGTGTTGGAGCGCGACCACGACGTGGTCATCGGCTGGAACGACCAGATCGTCACCGTCATCCGCGAACTGATCGCCGGACGGGCCGGCGGCCGCCGCCATGTGATCACCGTGCTCGCCGACCGGGACCCGGCCCAGACGGAGACGGCGCTCACGGCCGCCCTGGGCGTCACGGAGGGCGTCCGGCTCGTCTGCCGCAGCGGCACTCTCACCGACCCCGATGACCTGGCACTGGTCACACCGGTCGCAGCCAGGGCGGTGGTGGTGCTGCCCGCCGAGGACGCCGACGGCGATCTGACGACCGTACGGACCCTGTTGGCGCTGCGCACCCTGCTGGCCGACGGGTCCGGGCCGCGGGTGGTGGCGGCGGTGCACGACGGCCGCTATCTGCCCGCCGCACGGCTGGCCGCCGGGCCGCGTGGCACGGTCCTCGAAACCGACCGGACCGCCGCACGGCTGCTCGTCCAGTCCGCGCGGCGCCCGGGGATGCCGTCGGTCCTGCGTGACCTCCTCGACTTCTCCGGGGCGGAGTTCCATGTGACCGATGTATCGGAGGCGGTCGGGCTGTCCTTCGAGGAGGTCGCCCTCCGCCTCGACACGTCCTGCGCCGTCGGGCTGCTACGGCGGGACGGCCGACCTTTGCTGACCCCGGCGCCCCGAACGGTTTTGGAACCGGGTGACCGGCTCGTCACCGTCGCCCACGACGACCGGCCCGCCCCGCTCCTGGACCGCTGGGCACTGGTCGACACGACAGCCGTCGCACCGTCCGGGCCCGTGCCCGAACCGCCTTCCCGGCTCCTGCTGTTGGGCTGGAACCGCCGCGCACCGATGATCGTGGACGCCCTGTGCCGAACCGTCCGTCCGGGCTCGTCGCTCGACGTCGTCACAGACCCCGGTACCGACCTCGAACTCACCCTCGCGCGACAGGGAACCCCCGGCCCCGAAACCGCCGCCCCGGCGCTCGCCGTCACCCACCACACCTGCGACCTGGCCGCCCCCGAGGCCCTGCACGGCCTCGAACTGTCCGCCTACGACAGCGTGATCGCCCTCGGCACGGACCACGGAACCGCTCCCGAGGGCTCCGACGCCCCGACCCTGCTGGCGCTCCTGACCCTGCGGGCGTGGGAGGAACGGACGGGCCGGGTGCTGCCGGTGGTGGCGGAGATGCGCGACCGCCGCAGTGGCACGGTCGCCCCGCTCGGCCACGCATCCGACGTCGTCGTCCGAGGGGAACTCACCGCCCTGGTCATGGCCCAGATCGCGCACGCCCCCGAACTCGCCCCCGTGTTCGAGGAGATCTTCACGGTGCGCGGCGGAGCGCTCGCCCTGCGCACGGCCGACCACTACGTACTGCCGGGTTGCGAGGCCGCGTTCGCCACGGTGGTCGGGGCGGCGCTGGAACGCGGTGAGTGCGCGATCGGCTATCACGCGCGCATTCCGCGGGCGGCACGCCGGTACGGAGCCGTGCGGCTGTCTCCGGGCAAGTCCGAACGACGTGTGTGGCATGCCGAGGACGAGGTGCTGGTGCTGACGGCGGGGCCGGGCTGCCCCGGTGGTGCCGACCCCGAGCGGCGGGTCCTGCCCGGTCCGAGACCGCAGCGGTCAGAGCCCGGCGGACCGGGCGGGGAGGCGGGCCTGCGCTGAGCAGAGGACCGCGTGCGACGGGACGCCAGAGGTGGGCGAACCAGGCCATGGCCTCCTCGGGACGGGGGAAGACGAGGGTGTCCCGGGAGCGGTGAAGCGGGGATCGCCTGTACGGCGTTCGATCTCCTCGCAGCGGCCCGCGTGCTGGCAGCAGGAACGGAGGGCCTGGTTCTCCCAGCCCAGCCACCCCCTCCAGGACTCCCGGTTGCAGCCGAACAGGACCTCGGGGGTGCCGGGGCGCCGCCCGTCCGAACTGCGCGAACGGTGGCGGGATTTCGTGATCTGGGCGGTGCCGGCGTCGTCGACGGCCGCGCGAACGGGGTCGCACCACAGCCGCGGCCGCCTGACGGAGGGGCGTAGCCTCTCGCGACAGGCGCCCCGAGGTGTCGCAGCTCTGCATGGCCAGGCCGGCAATGGTCAGCCCCGCCAGATGAGGAATTCGTGGGCTATCGCGATCAGAGCGCGTGCTGCGGCGCTGGGCGTGCGTTCGGAGGGAGCGGCCAGGGAGAACGGCCAGTCCAGGTTGACGTCGCTGACGGTCAACGTGGCGACGTCCTCGGCCTTGGCGAGGGCGGGCCGTGGCAGGAGAGCCACGCCCAGACCGTTGCGGACGTAGGCAACGCCGGTGGGGAGGTCGGTGATCTCGAGGGCGACGCGACGGGTCACGGAGGCGGCGGCGAAGGCCTGATCGGCGACGGTCCGGATGCCGTAACTCACGGGGAAATCGACGAAGTCCAGGCCGGCCAGTTCGGTGATCGGCACGGTGCGTCGATTCGCGAGCGGATGGTCGGCCGGCACGACAAGGTCGAGCACCGAGGTGGTGAGGTCGGTCAGCGTGACGCCTGTCGGAGGCGGTCCGGGCAGGGAGACGAACGCGAGGTCGAGCCGCCGTTCGAGGAGGGCGTCGACCAGGCCCTGGGAGCCGGAGGCGGCGGCGCTGGTCTGCAGGAGCACGCCGGGGTGACGCCGATGGAACTCACCGAGGAGCGAGGGAAAGTCGATCAACCCGACCGTGGTCATCGTGCCCAGCCGCAGGGTGCCGCGCAGCCCTCCGCGGACCTCGGCCACCGCGTCGACGGCTTCCCGGGCGGCGTCGAGTGCGGCAAGGGCGCGCGGGAGCAGGGCAGCACCGGCATCAGTGAGCCGGACGTGCTTGGTGGTCCGTTCCAGCAGCGGCGTGCCCAGTTCCCGCTCGAGATTCTTGATCGTGGCGGAGACCGCGGACTGGACGACGTGCAGCCGGGCGGCGGCACGGGTGAAGTTCGCTTCCTCGGCGACGGTGACGAAGTGTTCGAGTTGGCGCAGTTCCACCCTCCCAGTGTCCTCCAGGGCCCCTGATTTATCTCTCGGCGAGATCGGTTCAGTCACCGACTTTCGTTGGACAGCGACCGTTGCGGTCAACGATTCTGTTTATCGGAGGAACCGTTCCAAGCAGGAAATGAAATGACTCATCAAGCCTTCCCGGCAATGTGATGCTTTCCTTCCCCAGGAAGCTGGGCGAATACTTCACTGGTAAAGAGCGCGAAGTGCTGTGTCGACCGTCGGGGAAACACATCCCGCAATCAGGAAATAGCGGGTTCTTCCTCGACGTCCCGAACTCGGATGAAGCCCGAATCAACCTACGAACGAGGAGACAACTGCTATGACTACATCGAAAAATCCCACTGGTGGGTCGAAGAACCAGGCACCCCACAACCAGGCGCCCCACCTGGACTACTACCCGGAGTGGCTCGACAACCTTGCCGACGACGTCATCCTCCAGGGCAACTTCGCCAACGGTGAAGTTCTCGGCAAGGAAAAGGTAGGGAAGCTGCTGGGCTTCGCGCGAAGCAACTACGCCTTCCAGGACTTCCGCTTCTTCGGCAAGCGTGGCGAGCTCTTCCTGGAGGACTACCGCTCCACCATCCGTGGAAGCGAGATCTACCGCCCGGGCGGAATCGAGATCTACAACTTCGTCGTCGTGTACTTCAACGAGGCGGGCGAGACCAGTCAGCTCGTCATGAACCACCGGCCGCAGTCAGCCGCCCTGCTGTTCTCGTCCTTGCTGGCGAAGCATTTCGGTGACGAGTTCGGCCCGGACCTGTTCTACGACGGCGATGTCAGCGATCGGCTGCTCGATCACGACCTGTCCCGCGGTCAATGGCCGTCGTCGTCGCCCCGTTGACTCACGACCGCATTCGTCAGCCGACCGAGCTCGGGTGTGTCCACGTGAGGACCCTGTCTCACCAAGCGCCGCCAACACAATAATGAGGTGGCCTGCCGGTGTTGCGTTTCCGGCGTCCTGGCGCAGGTCAGGTGTCTGACACCAGTAGTCGATAGCCGACGTCGATGGTGTCGAGTGCGACCAGGTCGGCGTGGCGGCGGTGCCGGCGGCCGGTCGCGAGGTCATCGGCGAGCGTTGCCAGGCCGAGAGTCAGGACGTCCTCTCCGGTCTGGGCGAGCATGGAGATTCCGGCACGCACGTGTGGGTCGAGGTAGGCGTGGGGGCGGCGCCAGTATGCGGCGCCGAACCCGTCCGTGCAGTCGTGCGGGACATGGACGGGCTCCTGAAGTGCCCCGCCGAGAAGAGTGACCAGCCGGTCGATCGGGACGGCGCGGCTGTCGTCGAAGGGGCGGCCTGTGGGAGGTACTCGCGCACGAGCCAGAACTGCTCGCGGAATATGTGCTGGTCCCAGGTCAGGATGACGACGCGGCGGCGCGCGACCCGTCGGAGTTCGGCGATGCCGGCCGCAAGGTCGCTCCAGTGATGGACGGTCAGCAGTGCCATGACGGCGTCGGCGGCGTTGTCACACAGCGGAAGTTGTTCGGCGGTGGCACACACGGCGGGCGCGGACCGGCGTGGGCGCCGGGCCAGCATGATCTGGCTGGCTCGACGGCGAGTGCCGTCTGTGGCGGCTCGTAGGAACCGGTGCCCGCTCCTACGTTGATCACATCCGCGGCGTCGCCGAGCGCGGCGTGAATCTGCGCGGCGATCCGCGGATCTGGCCGCCGGGTCCGGCCGTACATCGCGCCGAGCGTGTCATAGAGGGCCATGCCTCTCAGTATGCGAAGAAGCCACCATGCCGGTGCCCGCTCCGCGCAGGGCCATCGATTGCCCTACGGACATGGGGAGTTGCGAGGGGTCCGCATGAAGCGTCACGCATCCGCTGCTTCCTCTGGACTGCCGCACAGCGAGCGAATCTGTCGGTGGGTGATTGAGGAGGCGGTAGGCGAGTTTGAGGAAGCCTCGCGGATGTCGGACCGCCGTTCCCACGGATGCGAAGACGCCGGAAGCCATGCAGCCAGGCGCAAGTGCGCTCGACCACCCACCGGCAAGCACCCGGCCCAGCGCCGTGCCGGGTGCCACGGCGGGCAGCGGCCGGCACGATGCCGTGGATGCGGACTGGAGCGGTACGAGCCGGGAGATGTCGTCGCGGTTGCCGCCGCCCCGCAGGACTTCGGGTGGTGTGCCGTGCCCGTCGGTGATCAAGTGATGCTTCGAGCCGGCCCGGTCATGGCGGTAAACCACTGGGGGTCGTCCTCGCGTGTGCCCTTGACGAACCCCCGACGCCCGTCGAGGAGGTCGGTCACTATGTATGCCGCCCTTTATCTTCCATTTGTGTGTTACGTGTGATTCTGCAGAAGTTCGAACGGTGTACACGTGTGGCGGTCAACTGGTACATCTTTTGCTGTGGATGCTTCACTGTGGGGGATGATCGGTGCCGTCCTTACGGCCCTTCTGGGGCTTTGGGTGAATCGCATGCAAGCGAAGCATGCTCGCGAGCTCGATCGGACAAATGACAGTCGAGCAATCAGGGATGCGAACCGTGATTCATTCAATTCCGTCAGGGGTGCGTGCGGTTCTATAAGTGCGGCCGTTCGGGGTGCCTATCACCAAGCTCGTAAGCGCTACATGGTGGCCAACGCGAACCCTGCATATGCGCCGTCACCGTCAGGTGAGGGAGTGAGTGACACATTCCATGCGGCAACCTCGTCTGCAATTTCACAGCTCGAAGGGATTGGATTCGATGAAGTCAAATTGTTAATTGATGAGGTGGATGATCGGTCGGCGGATTTCGATGCAGCCGAATTGGTGATTCCGTTGCAGCGAGAGGAATCCTTGCGTAAAATGGCTGAATCCGTCCTCGAGCTTCAACGGCTCAGGCGCGAGATTGACAACAGGAATAAGATATGTCTAAGTCGCTTTGGGTTGCGCAGTGGTGTGATTGATTAGTCCGTTAACCTCGATCTTTCGTGATGGCTCGTCGATTTGCCCGGTGGGCCGTTTCGGCTTGTCTGGGTGGTGGTGGGCAGGCCGAGGGCCCGACTGTCGTGTCAGGTGGGCGCCGGGTTCCACGGTTCCGGAAGCGTTCGGGTGCTCGTCGGGATGGGGGGTTCGGCTGGTCAGCCGGGGTTCGGCAGGGCTTGCAGCCGGGTGAAGGCGCTGGTGATCACGTGGGTCCATGGCCAGTGGCGGGTGAGGCGGAGGATGCGTCGGCGGCCGGTGGCGACCAGGCGGGCGGCGGCGGAGAACAGTCGCAGGCGGAGCTTTTTGGGTTCCCAGCGACGGGCTTGACCGGTCAGGGCGAGCATCGGCATCCAGGCCAGCAGGTCCAGGGCGAGCTGGATGATCTCCAGCCAGAGCTGGTTGCTCGCCGTGTGGTGCAGGGGGAGGTTGCGCAGACCGGTATCGCGCGCATGACGGATGCGGTCCTCCGCACGGGCTCGTTGGCGGTGCCGCAGTTCCAGGGCGGCGATCGGAGTCCTGGTGGTGTTGGTGGCCAGGCAGGTCAGCCGCATTCCGTCGGCGTCGGTGAAGCGCAACTGCGCACCCGGATGCGGCCGTTCCTTCCGCACGATCAAGCGCATCCCCGCAGGCCAGCCCTTCAGGACGTCCCCGGCCAGTTCGGCGACCCAAGCGCCGTCGCGGACCTGCCCACCGGGTTCGACCGCCGCCGTCCAGGCCGAGGCCGGGATCTGCAGCACGGCGTGGTGGACGGCGTCGGTGATCGTCATCCCGACCGAGTAGGACAGCCACCGGCCAAGTGCGGTGAGCCAGTCCAGGAACTCGTGGGTGCCTCCGGCCGAGTCGGTGCGAATCAGTGTCGAACTGCCCCGCCGGTGCTGCTTCGGTAGCTGGGCCAGGGCCAGTTTCGTGGTCGTGATGTGGTCGGCGGCGGTGTTGCTGTCGGCGTGGCCCGGCCGCAACAGGGCCGCGACCGGTTCCCCCGATCCGGCCGGGCCGTGCTCGACGAACGCGACCAGCGGATGGTGCCTCGGCTTGCCCGATGCACCGACTCGTAGTCATCCGCGCTGAGCACCTCCATGTCCATAGGCACAGCCTGCCAGCGGTTCCACATCGGATGGATGCGTCACTCAGCAGGTGAAGGCACCGGAACCAAGATGAAGACTGAGCCGAGATGCAACAGCCCAGATCACGGCCGGTGGAAGCAACCGGCCACGAGACTGATCGAAAAATCGCCATGAAAGCCCGAGGTTAAGGGCCCCCTATCTGTGCGGTGATGATGTCGACGACGGTCCCGGACTCTTCGTTGAGGGGGTCCGCCCGGTGCTGCGCGGTGCGGCTGCCGTCGTGCGGTAGGGACATGTCCTCGCGTTGGCGGGAAGGTGAGGCATCCCGATGGCGGTGGGCTGACGGCCGAGTAGCGGGCTTGGCGTGAGCAAGTGCGGTTCGAAGCGGCTGATCTGATCGCGGCCGGGGCCAGTGACCGGGAGGTGGCCCGGCGGTTCACGGTGAGCCGGATGCCGGCGAACCGGTGGCGGCGAGCGTTGGCTTCGGGCGGTCGGCAGGCTTTGGCCTCTCAGGGCCCCAGCGGGGCCCGCTGCGCTGGACACGGGACAACTCCGGGTGCTGGAGGCGGTGCTGGACGCCGGTCCTGCCGCCTCCGACTGGAATGTTATGGCGACCGTCTACCAGCTGCCCCCTTACGCTCCCGAGTTCAACCCCGTCGGGGGCGTGTGTCGCACCTGAAGAGGTCGCTGGCCCACCTCACGAAACACAGCCTCGACCAGCTCACCGCCTTGGTGAAGACGCGGCTGAAGCGGATGCAGTACCGCCCCCCTCTCGGCGAGGGCCTCATCGCCAAGACCGGCCTCGACTTCCAGCCGCCGTAACCTCAGCCGTTAAAGATCTCTAGCGTCGCGCGATCTGGCCGGGCAACAACGTTTCAACAGCGGCTAATAGAATGGACCCCGTGGGCTGGCCTAAAGGCTGTCCCGCATTGATCCGGGGCAGCCTCAGGGTGGTGAGGGTGGGGCCGTACTCTTCGTCGGGTGATTCGGCGCGCTCCGTTCGGGTGGTTGCCCTCGGCTCGCGCCGATAGGGCCCCGTGCGGACTTGATTGCCGGTGCGTCTTGTGGAGGTCGGGGCAACTGTGTGGATTGAGCTAGTCGAGGGCCTTCCTGGGCCTGCGGTCTTCCAGTGCCCAGCGTCGGAGTCGGCGCTACTCCGCTGCGCCTCGTCCCTCGGGCATCCGCTGCCCACTGACCTGGTCGCACTGCTCCGCGAAAGCGACGGCATCGAAGGCGAGTACGGGGCCGGGCTGATCTGGTCGGCCGAGCGGATCGCCTCCGAGAACCGGACCCTTCGCGAGGACAGCGAACTCGCCACGCTGTACATGCCATTCGATCCGCTGCTCTTCTTCGCGGACGCCGGCAACGGCGATCTGTTCGCGCTCCTGCCCGGCCTGCAGCGGCCTGACGTCTTCGCCTGGAACCACGAGGACGACAGCCGCACCTGGGTGGCACCGAGCCTGGCCAAGTACCTCGAATGGTGGCTGACGGGGCAGATCAAGCTGTGACTGTAGACATGTGACACCTCGGCTCATCAAGCCCTGGAGGTCACGATGACATGATCTTGGCGTGACTGGTGTGATCACGGCGGCACAGCCGTCCTGGATAGGCCCGTTCACGGGGCTGAGCCCGCGCTGCTTCGGCAAGCTGGTGACCGCCCTGCGCCGCGAGGGAGCGGACACAGTCCGCCGGGGCCGGCCGTGGGGCCTGGCCCTGGAAGACCGTGTCCTCCTGGTCGCGGCCTATTGGCGGACGAACTTGACGCTGCGCAGGCTCGCGCCGCTGTTCGGGATCTCAAAGTCTGCTGCCGATCGCATCATCAACCGCCTCGCACCGCTGCTCGCCCTGCGTCCGCGCCGACGGTTCCGCAAGGACACCGTGCCCATCGTGGACGGCACCTTGGTCCCCACACGTGACCACGCGGTGGCCGAGCACTCGAAAAACCACCGCTACTCCACCAACCACCAAGTCGTCATCGATGCCGATACACGGCTGATCGTCGCAGTTGGACGGCCCCTGCCTGGCAACCGCAACGACTGCAAGGCGTGGGAGTCGTCCGGAGCGAAGGCCGCCGTTGGCAGCACCACTGTGATCGCTGATGGCGGCTACCGCGGCACCGGCCTGGTGATCCCGCACCGCCGTGAACCCGGCCAGGCCGAACTCCCGGCCTGGAAAGAGGAGCACAACCGCTCACACCGCAGGGTCCGTGCCCGCGTCGAGCACGCCTTCGCCCGCATGAAGGGCTGGAAGATCCTCCGCGACTGCCGATTGAAGGGCGACGGCGTTCATCACGCCATGCTTGGCATCGCCCGCCTGCACAACCTCGCGCTCGCCGGATAAACCGGCCGCGCCCAGGCAGGCGTCCCCGATGCCGACCGTGTCGAGTCAGCTGATCATTGCGGGACAGCCTTTCGAGAGATCCCGGCTCGCCGTCGGCAATGAACCGCGTCAAGGATCCCTCCAGCAGTTCCAGGAACTGCCGCAGGTCGTCGGCTACCTTGTCGAGCTCCGGTACGTCCAGTGACGCTGTCCTCGTCCGATGAACCGACCACACCAGGGCCCACGAAGTAGGAGAGGTCACCGCCGTTCGAGCCGATGGCCACCTTCTGGGCCGCGCCAGCAGCGCCGTGCGCCTGGAGCCGTAGAAGGACGTCACCTGCCGAGTCGAGAAAGTAGCGTTTCCGACGTCTGCCCAGGTGACGTCGCCGATGCTGTCGTAAAAGGTGACCAGGTCAGCCGGGATGGAGCCGGCTCGGGCAAGCGCGCGAGCCGCTGTTTGATCGTCGCTGTTGGCCAGCCAGACCTCGTTGGTGCTGGGGGGATAGCCGTGCCGACGCCCGAACTCGTTTGTCATTGCAGTGAGGGTCCCGGACACTCTGTCTGTCCAGACGGCCAGCCAGGCGGGCGAAAGCGAACGGTCACTCATGAGGCCGGATCATGGCACGCTCCACGGACATCCATGATGTGACCAGCGGCCTTGCACTCCAACGTCAGCGCGATGCCCTGAGTTGTCGGTGGGCGATGAGGCAGCAGGCGAGTTTCAGGAACGCGTCGTGGATGTCGGCTCGCCGTTCCCATCGGATCCGCAGGCGTCGGAAGCCGTGCAGCCAGGCAAAACTCCTTTCCACGATCCAGCGGTAGGTACCCAGCCCGGTGCCGTGTGGAGTGCCGCGTCGGGTAATCGCGGGCACGATGCCGCGGGCCCGGACCTGGTCGCGGTAGATGTCGTGGTCGTTGCCGCGGTCGGCGAACAGCGCGTCCGGCTTGCGGCGGGGACGGCCGACCCGGCCGCGGACCGGTGGGATCGCGTCGAGTAGGGGCAGCAGTTCCGGTCCAACAAGGTCCCCCTTGGCGAGACCTGACGTGGGAGCCCTCGACCGCGCAGTCGTCCATCTCCAGCAGACCTGCCTTTCGCAGTTCGCTGAGGAGTTCTGAAACGATCAGTAAGACAGGGCTGTGAGCTCGGCCTTCTCCAGCCAGTCGGTGTACCAGCGGGCGAACGTCACCGGTACGCCGTCGTCGTCGAGGAGTGGGGCGAGGTCGACATCGTCCACCCGGCAATCGGACCAGATCGTGCCGCGGCGGCTGCCGCTGATGATCAGCCACTCTCTCTGGGCGCATCCCAGGTGGGAGATCACGATCGCACCGGCAGTACGCTCCGGGGCGAACATGACGACCTCCCATCGCTCGTCCCACGCTTCGACGGCGTCGTCGAAATCCTCGATGTCGTCGAAGTCCTCTTCCTCGGGACGTTGGGCAAGAAGCTCCTCCAGTAGCTCCGGATCCGGACCCTGGTCAGGAAACGGCTCGGCAAGCCTCGACAGGTCGGCCAGGTCCGCGCCGTCGCCCTCCCAACGCCAACGGCCTTGCACGCGCCGAACCGGGAACAGGCCGTACGCGGGGCCGGCGCCGCCCGCGCCCACGTGGAGCAGGAAGGCCCGGTATTCCTCCGGCAGTTGCACACCTGTCTGATCCTCGAGTTCGGCAAGCTCGCCTTGGGTGAGTGGATCCTCCACGACCCATTTGTGCCCCAGTGCACCGAAAACCTTGCCGGCCGCATGGCCTGCACCGGCCCCCTCAACCCGCCGGCGCAAGCCCGCCCACCACTGATCAGTCATGCGCCGACCGTACGTGCCGCCACTGACACCGGGGGAGTGGGGCCCATTGCTACCGCGGGAACAGCCCGGCGCCCCAAGTCCCTCGGCGCATCAGGCACACCGGCCTACCGAAGGGAGCGTCACTGATGTCCAGATGGCACCGACCTCCGCCGTTGAAGATCTCTAGTGCGCTTGGAACGGTATGCCCCCAGGGCTCCGCCCTGGACGAACGTCCGCCGGAAGAATGCGGAGAGGATCGGCGTGGACGGGGCGAGTGGGATGCCGAAGCCGAGGGCCTGGCCGCATGCATCTGCGCCGGCCGTCGGTCCGACAGGGATGTGAGGATCGTCGGCTCGCTGTCTCTTGGTTCGGCAGGTCCTTTACATGCACGGCATTGCGTGCCTGCAGGGCCCGGACCCGGATGTCGGGATTGCGGTGGCCCGCTGCCGCCCGGGGAGTGGGGATTGCGCGCCACCAGCGCGGTGTCGTCCCGCGGGCTCAGGCGAGGGCGGCGACCAGCAGGGCGAAGGCGGCGATGATGACGGCGACGCGGACGTAGTGGAAGCGGTCCCAGCGGTTCATCTGCTCCTTCCAGTCCTCGGGCCGGTTCTCGGGGGTCCACGTCTTGCCCCGGTTGTTGATCGGGACGAGCAGCAGGAGCGACATGATCACGCTGAGGATCAGCAACGCGCCGGCGGTGACGACGAGGCCGGCGCCGGGATGGTGCCATCCGGCGATGGCCCAGACCGCGACGAGGACGAGCGAGCCGATGTACCAGAACGGCATCAGGGCGCCGAGCATCCGGCCCCCGTGGGCGCGGCCGAGTTGGCCACTGTCCTCGGGGAGGGCGTCGAGGATCGGGTTGATGACGAAGGCGACGGAGAACTCCACCCCCACCATCAGGCCGACGACCACGGTGGTGAAGACCTCGAGCGCGTTGAGCATGATGACCCTCCCTGGATCTAGCGGTGCTAGACGATGAGGCAACGCTAGCTCTGCTGGCGCTCGATTGTCTAGCGGTGCTAGCTCCGAAGTCTGCCGGCACAGGAACGTACGCAGCGTGACCGGGCGGTTTGCGAGCGCCTCATCGTGGCGATGTCCCGCGAACTCACCGGGCACTCTGGTTGAAGGTGGCACCGGCGGCAGGATCATCTGCGAGCTACGTCTTCGACGGGGTTCCTTCGTGTCTCGCAGCGGCGTTTATGGCGACCGTCGTCTCCGGGAAGGCATGGGCCTCCTTCTCACGGTCGGGCCATGACGTGGTCCTGAGTGTTCCACTCGCAGAGGAGGGGATCTGAAGGGAGTCCCGTAGGCTCCGAGGTGATCTCACCCGGTGGGAGGGGGATGCGATGGAGCAGGCTTGGGATCGAGAACTCGCGCTCTCGGCGGCACGGATGCGGCGGCGGCTGATGGCCTATCCGACCGAAGGGCGCTGGCAGGAACTGCGGTACTGGGATCCGTTGCCCAGCGCCCGCGAGCTCACCAACTCGATGGGCAACGGGCGTTGGGAGGACCGCAGCCGGCTCAACGTGCCCGGTCCGTTCTACGCGGGCGTGACCGACGACGGCCTGAACGGCCCGTACTACCTCCCCGACCACGTGCTCTCCAGCGACGAGCACTACGAGTTCGTGTACCGCCAGCCCGCTAATCCCCGCGAGGTGGCAGGACTGGTGCACATCGCCGCCGACGAGCCGCTGGGCGGCTACGCCTGGGACGGCGACCAGCAGTGGACTCCCGAAGCGGTGAGACAGTGGTGGGCCGGGCGCGAGTCGGTACGCGCCTGGATAGCCGAGGAGCTCGACGGTCGCCAGAACGAGAGGGAAGCCCTCCACCAGTACGCCGCCTACTTGGACGACGGCCTGGAGGACTACCTGCGCGGCTACCTGTTCTGGCTGATCGAAAACCGCGAGCCCCGCACCGACGAGGAACTCCCCACGCTGAGCCTGTGACGGACCACTGATTCTGGTGTCCTCCGGGCTGTACCCCTTCGTGGCCGCCCTGGAATCCGAGCGCACGTCCCGGACCGGGGCGGGCTGGACGCGCTCCGCCTCAGTCCCGAGGACGACGCCACCGCGGTGACTGCCGATCAACTGCGGGCCGTCATCGTGGGGTTGGTCGCGGCCGGGCACTGGGTGGAAGACGATCCCACCATGGCTGAACACCAAGATCGGAAAGGTTGACGTACAAGCCAACCGGGCTTGGGAGAATCCCGGCATGGTGATGGCACGGCACTGGTACTCCTCGTCGCCCGTCGTGGACGGGCATCTGCTTCTGCAAGAGCCGGGGTTCTGGCCGGTACACTTGGCAGATTTGTCCCGGGGATCCCGGCCTGAGGATTTCGGCTCCGACGCGGGCGACGCCGACGCGATGCTGGAGCGGCTCCATGATGCGTCGGCGTGGCCGGTGTTCACGGTGCCTTTGGCCAACGGCTTCGCGATCGTCGCGCACTACAACAGTGGCGAGGATTTCACGACCACGGACTACTTCCTGACGCACCCCGACTGGAGGCAGGATCTCGTCCTGGCCAGCGACGATCAGGACCGCATCGGTCCCGGCCTGTGCTGGCCCGAGCTCTCCGCCCTGCTGAAGGCACCACCGGGCGCCACGGGCGTCACCGACCCTCACTCCCGGCTTCTTCTCCTTCTGCCGGTTCTCGGCGACATCGCAGTTCCTGAGGAGGCCGTGACGGCCGTGGGTCGGGCGCTCGTCGCTCACGGTGCTCCCGAGGCGAACGAGGCGTTGGCCAGGCGTCTGCTCCAAGGGCACCCCATGTGGGGCGCCGCGGACTGGTGGTTCGATGAGGACGAACGAAGCTGGATCTGCGAAGGCGAGCAGAGCCCCCGCAAAACCCCTCTGGGCGACCACCTGCCCGCTCGGCAGCGGACGGCCCTCGAAGGCTGCCTTACCCCCGGCTGACGGTCTGAGGCCGCACTCCACCACGCCCACGACCGCTTGGTCACTCCAGGCCGCCTGGGCCCGCGCCGGGGCGATAGCCGGTGTCGTCGGCCCGTGCGCAGCCGAGGGTGAAGAAGGGTTCTCTTCGCCCTCGGATGCGCACTGTTCTGCTGGAGACTTCGGAACTCATCCCGGTAGACGTTCTTGCTGCGACACGATTGGCGGCAGCGGTTCACGAGCTGCGTGCCAGGCAGGGGGGAGGGCAGCGACGCCCGTGCGAGCGGCGATCACCCCGCCCGCGATGGCACAGGTGGTGTCGATGTCACCGCGCCCGGCGACCGTGAGCCACAGACCCTCCTGCAGGTCGTCGAGGTGCCCCGCCGCGCACCACAGGGCGTACGGGACGGTGTCCGGCCCGGACATCCTGTAGCCGGAGCCCAGGACCTCCGCGGCGTGCCGGACCGAGGTGTGCTCCGGCATCCGGGCCGCGATCCGCACCCCCGACCGGACGTCGCTGTCGGGGAGTCGTTCGGCGACTGCCTGAAGGAAGTCCGGGCGAGCGGGGGCAGGCCCGCCCCGGCTGCGGGTTGCCAGCGCCGCGGCGAGGGCGACCGCCACTGCCGCGGTGATCGCCTCCGGGTGGTGGTGAGAGACCGCGCCCTGGGAGGCGGCCTGTTCGGCGACGACGTCGAGGTCGACGGCATGCCAGGCGCCGAGCGGGGCCGCGCGCATGGCCGCGCCGTTGCCCCAGGAGCCCTGGCCGCCGAACTGTCCGGCGACCACCTCCCGCCAGGGCTCGCCCGCGCCGATCCGACGGAGCACGTCATGCATGGAGGCTCCGTACCCGCGGTGGGTGTCCTCGGCGTAGGCCGTCGCGAGGCCCAGGGCGAGGCGGTCCTGGTCCACGGCGCCGCCCCCTTTGGCGAGTTCGCGGACGAGTACAAGCGCCTGGACGGTGTCGTCACTCCACTGCCACAGCGGCTCCGGGGGCAGCGTCCGCGCCTCCAGGGCTGCCGAACCGTCCCGGCGCAGGATGCCGAACCAGCGGTCACCGAAGGCATCACCGAAGGCGAGCCCCTGCAACGAGTCCAGCGCAGCTGTGGGAATGTCGATCACCGGAGCAGTATCGCAGCGCGACGGCGCTCCGGCCCACCGTCTTTGGCGCGGACATGCCGCTGATCCGGACAATCGCCGGGCGATCGCAGTTACATCCAGGACAAGTACCGCTGCCCGATCTGGGGCCTGGAAGCCACTGAGGGTTTTCAGCGCTCCGCGCGAGGGTGAGGGCGGCGACTGGTACTTTTAAACCTGAGTGAGGATCCCGCAGCCGTCATCGACCTGCTCGCTTTTTTATCTCTCATGCAGATAACCGTCATCTCTGATGATCTCGGGTGGACGGGAAACAGTGGCTCGGTTTCTTCGTTGGTCATTACAGGCGGTGGTTCAAGGACTGTGTTGTCCGGCCGCCCGCGGAAACCAACGACAGGGATCGGAGGGATTCCGATGGTGCTTGTGTCGGCCATGGGTCTGCGTGCGGACCGTGCATCTGTTCAGACGGACCGGGCAGGCGGGAAGCCGTTTGCTGCCGGCCGGTACGGTGTCGGCTTCTGGACGGTTGCGGCGGTGTTCGTGACGGCCATGGGTTTCTCCACCGTCCCTACTCCGCTGTATCCGCTTTACCAGGCGCACGACGGGTTCTCCACGTTCACGGTCACGGTTGTGTTCGCGGTCTATGCCCTGGGTGTGCTGGCGAGCCTGCTGCTTGCCGGGCATGTCTCGGACTGGCTGGGCCGCAAGCGGGTCATGGTGTGGGCGCTCGCGCTTGAACTGGTTGCCGCCGTGTTGTTCCTGGCCGTGCCGTCGCTGCCGGTGCTGATCGTGGCCCGGCTGGTCACCGGGCTGGGTGTCGGCATGCTGACGGCGACCGCCACCGCGTATCTGCAGGAACTGCACGGCGCCCACCGGCCTGGTTCTTCGGCCCGCCGGTTCGAGGTGGTGTCGACCGTCGCCAATATCGGCGGACTGGGCTTCGGCACTCTCGTCTCGGGTGTCATTGCCCAGTATCTGGGTGCGCCGCTGCGGGTGCCGTATGCCGTGTTCGCTGTTGTGCTGCTGATGGGCGCGGTGGCTGTCGCGCTGACGCCCGAGACAGTCCGTCGGCCGGCCGTCAGGCCGGTGTACCGGCCCCAGCGGGTCGGGTCTACTCATGGAGTGCCTGGATATTTTGTGGCGGGTGTAGCCGGGTTCACTTCCATGGCCGTGTTCGGTCTGTTCACCTCCGTGGTTCCCGCTTTTGTCGGCGGGATCCTGCACCATCCGTCACGGGCGCTGGCCGGGCTGGTCGTGTTCGCGGTGTTCGCGGCTGCTGCGGCGGCTCAGGCGGCTACCGTCCGCCTCGGTGTCCGTACACGCTGGTATGCCGGGCTGCTCGCTCAGGCCGTGGGCATGGCGGTCCTGGCGTTCGGTGTGCACTTTGCCAGCCTGCCTGTGTTCCTGCTGGCGGGGATCATCGCCGGGGCTGGAGCGGGGGTGCTGTTCAAGTCCGCTATCGGGCATGTGGCCGGTACGGCCGACCCGGGCGGGCGCGGCGAAGCCCTAGCCGGCCTGTTCCTCGCCTCCTACCTCGGCCTGGCCCTGCTGCCCGTCGGCCTCGGGGTCGCCAGCCGCTCCATGAGCCTGGCCGGTGCGACGACCTGGTTCACCGTCGTGGTGCTCGCGCTGCTCGCCGCCATCGCCGTGACCGCCCGCGGTCGCGGGCCTGCGGCCGGGGCCGTCTCTGTTGCACCGCAGCCTGACTGCATCGAGGGCGGTGCCCGTGATGCGGGCCGCGGCCGCTGACTTCGTCGAGCCTCCTTGGGGTGGGGGCAGCCTCGTTCGGTTCCCGGTGCGGGCGGGCGCCTGCCATTCCTCGTCGGCGCCGGCGCCCCCCGGCTCGCTGTCTTCCTCGTGGGACATGTGGCCGGTACCGGAGCGGGCTGACCCGCCGTGCGGGCTCCGGGCCTGGTCGGCCGGCCGGCGCGGGACCGGGACGCACATCCCCAGCCATCTATCGCGCACGGAGGGAAATCATGCGGGTACATCGACCTCTATCAGGTTCACTGGCCCGACCCGCAGGTGCCGTGCGCCGAGACGGCCGGTGCGTTGAAGGAACTGATCGGGGAGGGCAAGATCCGGCATGTGGGTGTGTCCAACTACTCCGCCGGGCAGATCGCGGAGTTCTCGCGCACCCTGCCGGTGGAGACGCTGCAGCCGCCGTACC
The DNA here is from genome assembly GCF_055567535.1 of Streptomyces sp. NPDC026538. NCBI lineage: Bacteria > Bacillati > Actinomycetota > Actinomycetes > Kitasatosporales > Streptomycetaceae > Streptomyces > Streptomyces sp. NPDC026538. The sequence goes on along the minus strand of NZ_JBVHQG010000007.1, from coordinate 440,758 downwards.
ATCTCTTCCGCCGTGGCATCGAGGACACCGTCCTGCCCTACGCCCGTCGGCACGGCATCGGCGTACTGGTCTACGGCCCGCTCGCGCACGGCCTGCTGACCGGCATGCTCGGCGACGACACGGTCTTCCCCTCCGGCGACTGGCGTGCGAACAGCGGTGTCTTCCACGGTGAGGTCTTCCGCCGCAACCTCGGTGTCGTCCGTGAGCTGGAGGAGGTCGCGGCCTTCCACGACATGACGGTCAGCCAGCTGGCCATCGCGTGGACGCTGGCTCAGCCGGGAGTACACGTGGCCGTGGTCGGCAGCCGGCGGGCTCATCATGTCGAGGACAGCCTCGCGGCGGCCGACTTCACACTGGACGACGCCGTCCTCAAGGAAATCGACTCGCTCATGGCCGTGGCCGGGAGTACCCAGGTCGACGGTCCGTCTCCGGAGGGCATGTGATGACCGGCCAGACACCGGCCGCGCAGACGACGGCCGCCGTCCGCAGTCACCGGCGGCCCGGACGAAGGCCGCCGTCCGCAGCCACCGGCCGGGCAGACGAAGATAGCCGTCCTCTCGACCGGTGCTGCGGAATCGGGGGTGACGCGATCGCGCCCGGGCGGGCCGGGAACCGGCCCCGGGGTCACGGGCGCGCCCGTCGCGCGGTACCTGCTGTACGCCGGGTCCGGCGTGACCGCGCCTTTTCTCCTCCTGGGCCGGCGCGGTGGCCGTGATGACTTGTTCCGCGCCCTCCCGGATCCGGGCCCGTCCGTCGTCGCCGGTGGCGGGCCGGGAGCCGTTCGGTGCGGTTCAGCCGTCGGACGCAGTTCAGCTGTTGGACGCGGTTCGGCCCAGGTAGAGGTCTCTGCGGGCGGCGACGAACGCCTCGATGGACTGGGCGGGGGTGCCCGTCACGCGCTCGACGCCGTCGGCCGTGCGGTCGTAACGGTTGTCCCGGTGCAGCCGGGCCATGGTGGCGACGTGCTGTTCGAGGTGCGGTGGCATTCCCAGTTTCGGGAGCCGTGCCTCCCACGCCTGCGCGGGCACGTCCGTGTAGGTCACGGGCCGGCCCAGTGCCCGGGAGAACTCCGCGGCCAGTTCCGTCATGTCGACCGAGCGGGGCCCGGTGAGCTCGTAGACCTGCCCGATGTGCGGGGCCGGCTCGCTGAGCACGGTGGCGATGACCCGGGCGACGTCGTCGACGGCGATGGGGGAGGTCCGTCCGGTGCCGAACGGCAGCGCGATCGTGCCGTTCTCCTGGATCGAGCGGGCTGCCATCGTGGTGAACAGGGGTGTGTCCAGGAACGCCGTCGGCCGGATGTGGACCACGGGCAGGCCGGACCAGTCGAAGACCTGCTCCGCCAACCAGTGCAGCCGCTGCTGGTGCGATTCCTCGGTGCTGGTGGCGGTCATCTGCGACACCGTCATCTGCGACAGGTCGGCCAGGACTTCCAGTTTCCCGTACTCGCGGGCGACGGAGGCCACCACGGTCGCGGCCAGCAGGTGGTCCGCGGATACGCGCATCGCGAAGTACATCCGGGTCACGCCGTGCAGTGCGGCAGCCACCGTCTCGGGCCGGGTCAGGTCGCCGATGACGACCTCCGCGCCGAGCGACCGCAGCTCAGCCGCCCGTTCGTCGTCGCGGCGGACCATGAATCGCACCGGGACGTCCTGGGCCCGCAGTTGGTCGAAGACCGTACGGCCCACGCCGCCGGCGCCGGGGATGAGGACAAGGTTGTTTGCAGCCATGGGTCGATCTCCTTGGAGGTATGGGGACATCTGCGGTGGGGTGTGATCAGGGAGTCAGCGGAAGCAGTGCTGTCGTTCGCTGTCCGGGTGCCGGGTGCCGGGTGCCGGGTGCCGGGTGCCGGGTGCCGGGTGCCGGGTGCCGGGTGCCGGGTGCCGGCGGGGCCCGTGCAGGCCTTGCCCGGCCTGGCGGTGCCGCCGTGGCACGGCGGCGATCCTCGGCCGGCGGCCGCTCCCGGGTGTCAGGCGGGGACGCTTCGTGACCGGTGCCGGGCTACTGCGCTCTGGCGCGGGGCTTGTCGCCGTCGACGGCCGCGGCGGAGTCCTGCTCCTTGCCTGGCAGGAAGGCCAGCACGACGGCCGCACCGGCCAGGGCGACGACCGCCGACCCGGTGGCGGTGAGATGCATGGCGTGGATGAAGGCGTCGTTGGCGGGCCGCACCAGAGCGCGGCCGGCCGGTCCCAGCTTCTCGGCGACAGCCAGGGTCGCCTGGATGGATTCACCTGCGGTGTGCCGGTCGGAGGGCGGCAGCGCGGTCAGGTGGCTGTCGATGCCGTTGCGGTAGGTGGTGGACAGCAGCGATCCGAGCACGGCGACGCCCATGGCCCCGCCGATCTGCCGGAACGTGTTGTTGACCGCCGATCCGGAGCCGGCCTTCTCCCGCGGCAGCGACGACATGATCATGACGGTAGCGGGCGGCATCACATGGGCCATCCCTGTGCCCATCAGGAAGAACAGCACCTCCAACACCCAGATGGGGGTGTCCTGGCCCAGCAGCAGGAAGCCCGCGAAGGCCACCGCGGTCACGACGAGCCCGGTGGCACACACGGCCCGGGCGCCGAAGCGGCCCACGGCCAGCCGGGCCCGCGGGGCGAAGAACATCTGGGAGGCGGCCAGCGGCAGCACGAGCAGACCGGACTGCAGGACGCTGTATCCCCGAACGCTCTGGTTGTAGAAGACGCTGAAGAACGTCACGCCCATGAGAGCGAAGAAGACCAGGCCGATGACGGCGACGGACGCGGAGAACCGCCGGTTGCGGAAGTAGGTGACGTCGAGGGCCGGATGGTCGCTGCGGGCCTCGTACACCACGAAGGCGACGAGGACCGCCAGGCCGCCGAGGATCGTCACCCAGGACTCGGGCCGGCTGAAGTCGCCCAGCTGGCCGCCCTTGATGATGCCGTAGACCAGCAGCGCCAGACCGACGATCGACAGCAGCACCCCGAACGGGTCGAGGCGGCCGGGCCTGGGATCCCTGGAGTCGGGGACGATCGCCACCATCGCGGCCATCGCGGCTACCACGATCGGCACGTTGACCAGGAAGACCGAGCCCCACCAGAAGTGCTCCAGCAGGACGCCGCCGGCTATGGGGCCGGCGGCGATGGCGAAGCCGACCACGCCCGTCCAGATGCCGATGGCCTTGGGCTGCTCGTCACGCTCGAAGACGTTCATGATGATCGCGAGGGTGGCGGGCAGGATGAAGGCGCCGCCGAAGCCCATCACGGCGCGGAAGGCGATGAGTTGCGCGGCGGAGTCCGAGAGCGCGGACAGTGCGGATCCTGCGCCGAACACCAGCATCCCGAAGAGCAGCACCTTCTTGCGGCCGAGCCGGTCTCCGAGCAGGCCCGCGGTGAAGAGCAGTCCGGCGAACACCAGCGTGTAGGAGTTGACCGCCCACTCCAGCTGGGCCTGCGTGGAGCCGAGTCCGGTGGGTGCGGGCTGGGCGATGGTCTTCATCGCCACGTTGAGGATCGAGTTGTCCAGCATCACCACCAGGAGGCTGCACGAGAGCACGGCCAGAATGGCCCAGCGCCGGCGGTGCACTGCCTCGGAAACCGTTCGGCGCAGGTCATGGGGCGCGGATGGCGCGGACTCTCCGGGCGTCGGGGAACCGGAGGGGGAGGGCGGTGATGCCACAGGGGTCTCCAGGGCTGTCGGTGCGGTGGTTGTGCGGTCGCGGAGCGGAGTCCGCCGGCCGCGGTCGGCGGACTCCGGCAAGAGGTCCTGCTTGCCCTGCCGGGGTGGCTCCCGCCCACAATAGATGTCGCACGAAATCTAAACGGGGGATAGGATAGATGGCAAGTGGCATCTATCTGAGGAGGGTGATCGCATGGGCCGCGTGTCCCGGGCGCAGGCACAGGAGAACCGGCAGCGCGTCGTGGCAACCGCCTCCCGGATGTTCCGTGAGAAAGGCACCGCGGTCAGCGTCGCCGATCTGATGAAGGCCGCCGGGCTCACCCACGGCGGGTTCTACAAGCAGTTCGCCTCCAAGGAGGACCTGGTCGACGAGGCCATCGCGCACGCCTTCGTCGAGCAGTCGGCACACTCGGCCAGGGTGTCCGGGGAGAACCCGGAGGAGCAGGAGGCGGCCCGCCGGAGGCTGATCGAGGACTACCTCTCGGTCTGGCACCGTGATCACCCCGCGGAGGGCTGCCCAGTCTCCGGGTTCGCCGCCGACCTGGGGCGCGAACCCGAGCAGGCCGCCCGCGCCCAGCACGTCTACATCAACGGAGTGCGCAACCGTGCCGCCCAGGTGGCCACCGGCGACGACGACGGCATGGCCCAGCTCTGCACCATGGTCGGCGCCCTCGTCCTGGCCCGCGCCACGCGGGGCAACCCGGTCTCCGACGAACTGCTGCGGGCCGCGCGCACGGCTCTCACCGAGGAAACCCGGCCCGAACCGCAGCGGCACAAGGACTGACCCGCGCCGGCGGTGAACACGGCGCCCCGGCCTCGCCCGGTCTCTCGTGACGCCGCGACCTTCACTGCACACCTCACCGCCACACCAGGCCGAAGCTGATCGCGGCGGACCAGATGGTCCACGGCGTCGCAGGCTTCGATGGCACGCCCCGGGTTCCTTCGGCCTGCGGCGGTGCGGTCTGGAGCCTGAACCGCTGCGAAGACGGCGCCGCGGCGTGCTGCGGGACCGGCCGCCGAACATCCGCCCCGACCGCCTCATCTGGCCCCCGCCCCCTGCTGGCGCCGGAGCGGGATCTCGGCCCGGGCTGTGAGGGCGGCCGCGCCGGCGGAGGTACGCCGACGCAGCCGCCCCAAGGCCTCGCGCCGTGTCCTTTTGCGCGCTCTACCCGATGCGTCCCGCCGGGTCAAGTCACGATCCCTCGGAACGTGACCGCTCGGTGCCCGTGGGGCCTACTTGAAGTGCGGGCCTCACCGGAAAGGAAATCCGGAAACGCAAATGAGGCAGGACAGTGAGACGGAAATCCTCACAGGGGATTCCCTTTTTCACTGAAACCGCGAATTGGCCCGGTGTGGCGGTGCGACAGACACCATCCATCGGACGTCGTCCGGAATTTCCGGGGCAACGCAGGAGCCCCTCGTATCGGCAGGAGAAAACCCATGACGCGTATTTTTCGCACCCACAGCAACGTACGTTCCGACCACAGCGACACCAGCAGCAGCGTCCGTTCCAAGCGCCGGGGCCTCCGGCTCGCGGCATTCGCCGCCTCGGCTGCGGTGATCACCGCGGGCGTCATCCTTCCCGCGTCCGCCGCGACGGCCGCACCGATGCCTGCCGCGCACGTCGTGAGCTTCGTCCAGGGCGGCGGCGCCGGCGGTGACGGAGGCGCCGGAGGTGGCGGCTTCATCGGCGGCGGCGGGGGCTCCGGCGGCTCCGGCGGCGGCAGCGTCCTGGGCACCGGCGGCGACGGCGGCAAGGGCGGCAACGGAGGCAACGGCGTTCTGTCCGGTGGCGGTGGTGGCGGCGGCGGTGGTGGCGGCGACGGTGTCGTCGGCGGCAACGGAGGCGCGGGCGGCAACGGCGGCACCGGCCTGTTCGGCGGGAGCGCAGGCTCCGGCGGTGGCGGTGGCACCGGCATCCTCCAGGGCGGCAACGGCGGCAAGGGCGGCAACGGAGGCTTCGGCGTCTTCCAGGGCGGCAGCGGCGGCAAGGGCGGCGCGGGCGGGCTCGGCGTCCTCTTCGGCGGCCTGGGCGGCGCGGGCGGCGCCGGCGGCGGCAGCATCTTCTGACCGTCCGGCCCCGGTCGGGGGCGGTGACCCGCGCGGCCTCCGCCCCCGACCCCTGGCCCCCCAGCCCGCACCCCGTCGATCAGTGCACGGAGCCGGGCAGTCGGCGCAACGCAACTCTGCAGAACCATCTCGATCAAGGAAAAACGGAGAACCCCATGTCCACAACCCGCTGGCAGCGCCCGCTCGTCCTGGCGGTGGCCTCGCTGGCCCTCGCCACCGGCACCGCGGTCGCCGCCCATGCAGCACCGGCTGCCACCACAGGCACCTACCAGACCGCCCCCGCCCACCCCACCCACTGCAGCCACGGCGGAGAAGGCGGCAAGGGCGGGGAGGGAGGCAAGGGCGGTGCACCGGGCCGGCCGGGAGAACCCGGCAAACCCGGCCGGTCCGGCTGCTTCACGTTCGGGGACCTGCCCGACAAGCCCAAGTCGGATCTCACGGGCGTGGACAAGGCACGGATCGTGCTGACTGTGGAGTCTGGGCAGGCGAAGAAGGCCGACGTGCTCAAGAAGTACAAGATCTCCGAGAAGGAGTTCGACACCTGGGACAAGCAGTTCCGGGACGGGGACTGGGTCGCACTGCTGGGGCTGAATTCCCTCCTCGGCGCCTGACGAATTTCCCCGCGCCCCGGCCCGGAACGGGCCGGGGCGCTCCTGTCAAGCCCCGAACCTCCGCGCCGTGACGGCGAGACCCATGACCGGGTTTATTGGATGCAGCGGAAACCGCGATGCAGGAAACAATTCTTTGGAAAGAGGAATGTCATGCGTATGCGTACTTGGAGGGTCCGTCTCGGTCTCACGGTCTCGGCCACCCTGGCCGCGGGCCTCGCGGCCGGCGCGCTGGCACCGGGCGCGACGGCGGCGCCGATGCAGCAGAGCCAGCAGAGCCGTACGGCCGTGGCGGCCGCCCGGCAGCTTCCCGCCGACAGCGCCCAGCCGGGCGGCGGCAGCCTGTTCGGCAGCGGCCGGATCGGGCCCGTCAAGGCCGGCGACGGCAGTGTGCGGATCGGCGACCGGGTATGTGCGGGCAACTGCAACGGAACCGTCAACGGGAGCAAGGGCAGTCAGGGCGGGATCTGCGCCGGACTGTGCAACGGCAGTGCAGGCGGCGGCATTGGCACGGCCGGCGCGCCCGGCCGCCAGGGCGGCACCGGCGGCGCGGGCGGGATCTGCGCCGGGATCTGCAGCGGCAGTGCCAACGGCGGTACGGGCGGCACGGGTGGAGCCGCGGTGGGCACCGGCGACGGCGGCCGCGGCGGGACGGGCGGCACCGGCGGGATCTGCCTGGGGCTCGGCTGCGGCACCGGCGGCAACGGCGGCGCAGGCGGCAAGGGCGGCACCGGCTGACGGACCTGCCCCGGCAGGCTGATGGACCCGCCCCGGCAGACGGGGAAAGGGCCGCGGCCGCCATCGGGTTCCTCCGCCGGACCCCACGCGGTGTATCGCCTGAGCGGGGGCGTGGCGTCCGCGGTCGGGGCACACCAGCCCTCCGTGGTGGGTCGCCCGCTGCCCTCGGGCGGGAGGAGATCTTTACGGCACGCGGGCTACGCCGACGTAGAAGCCGCTCAGCTCCTGGGCGGGAGCCGGTGAATCCTGGTACCACCTGGTCGCTGTGACCAGCCCTGGAGCCACCAGTTCCAGGCCCTCGAAGAACGGCTCGATCTCGGCCCGGGTACGCATACGCAGGGGGATCTCGCCCTTGCGGTAGGTCGTGGTCACCGACTTGACGAGGTGCGGGTGCTCATCCGTGGTGCCGTGGGAGAACATGAAATAACTGCCCGAGGGCAGCGCGTCGAGAAGCGTCCGCGTGAGGCCGTAGGGGTTTTCGTCGTCGGTGATGAAGTGCATCAGCGCGATCATCGACAGTGCGACGGGCCGGGTGAAGTCCAGGAACGTACGGGCGTGGTCGAGGATGGCTCCCGGCTTCCGTACGTCGGCCTCGATGTAGTCGGTGCTTCCCTCGGGACTGCTGACGAGCAGGGCCTCCGCGTGCCGCAGCACGATGGGGTCGTTGTCGGCGTAGGCGATCCGCGCCGACGGCATGACGCCCTGCACGATCTGATGCAGGTTCGGCTGGGTCGGGATGCCCGTACCGATATCGAGGAACTGGTCGATGCCGTTGCCGGCCAGCCAGGCCGCCGCACGGTGCATGAACGCCCTGTTGCGCATGGCGTTGAGACGCGCTTCCGGTGGCAGCTTCGCCGCCACCTCCTCATCAACCGGGTAGTTGTCCTTGCCGCCCAGCAGCCAGTCGTAGACGCGTGCCGGGTGGGGCCTGCTCGTGTCGATACGACTTTCGGAGGAGGGGTCTGCCGTCATGCATGACTCCAGCGTGTACTAGATCGCTGACCGACTCACCGAGATCGCTTCGTGCGCAGTTGGATGAGGCAGTAGAGGGCATTGCGATTGTGCCATTGGCCAAGCCCTAGCGCAGAGTTGTCGCTCGACGTTCGCACCCGGCGACTCCACCGCCCGCGGCCTCGGCATCGCCGGCCTGATCGCCGGCGCCCTGGGTCTGGCGGCGGCCGCGTTCGCCGTCCTGTGCGGTCGCTGCACCGGATCCCAGGCCGAGTAGGAATGGATCCCGGTTCCCGTCGGCGGACGTCCGTCGGCGGGACGGACCGTGTACGGCGCGGCTCTCCTCTAGGAGTCGGGCCCGGGGTCCCTTGAGTTCCAGGCGCCTTTCGTGATCCAGCTCACGTGCTGTGGATCGGGTGGGAACGCCTGTGGGTTTCCGTGCGGCAGCCCCGCCGGCCGGTGTCCGGGTGTCAGGATGTGGCGCCATGACAGCAGGGTGGTGCTCTCGCGCGTTACGGACCGTGGTGTTCGCGGTCGTGTGCGTGCTGCTCGCCGCCCTGGGGCACGTGATGATGTCCGGCGGTGAGGTGCCCGCGTGGGCGCTGGCAGCCGGGGTGGCCGTGACCGGCGCTGTGGGCTGGTGCCTGACGGGGCGTGAGCGGGGACCGTTGTCGATCGTCGCGGCTGTGGTCGCCGCCCAGGCGGTGCTCCACGAGGGGTTCTCCTTCGCACGACCGGCGACCGTGGCATCCGACTCCGCGGCCTTCATGAACATGGGCGAAGCGAGTTCCATGGACATGGGCTCGATGCGCGGGGGCGCCATGGGCATGGCCCACATGGACTCCGTCGGTCACTCCCTGGCCGGTACCGGGATGCTGGCGGCCCACCTGGTGGCGGCACTGCTGTGCGGCCTGTGGCTGGCGTACGGCGAGAAGGCCGCCTTCCGCATCACGCGGGCCGTGGCCGGATGGCTGACCGCACCGCTGCGACTGCTGCTCGCCCTGCCCCCTGCCGCCCACCACCCGCCCGGCCACCCGCGGCGGCGCCATGCTGACCGGGCGCCGTATCCGCTTCTCCTCGTCCACGCGATCACTTCTAGGGGCCCGCCGGCGCGGGCTGCTGTCGTCTGAGGACAGCAGGATTCCCGGGGCCGCCCATGGCGTGCGCCTCGGGCCACGGCCGTACGACCGCACACCGGCGCAGCGCTGCCATCGTGCCGAGGCCGTCTCCCCACTTCACCGGACCGCCCGTGCCCTTCGTGCGCCCTGGTCCGGATCACGGTCGACCCGAGAAGGACACCAGGTGATCACCTCTGCCCTGCCCGCCGCGCGTGCCAGGAACGGCACAACGGCGGCGCTCGACGAATCGATCACCGCGTGGGCGCTGGCCGCCCGCTGCGGTGACCCCGACGCGGTCGAGCAGTTCGTGGGCGCCCTCCACCGGGACGTCCAGTGCTACGTCGCCCAGTTGTGCGGCGATCCCCAGGCCGTGGACGACCTGGCACAGGACACGTTTCTGCGGGCGCTCGGCAGCCTGCACCTGTTCGAGGGGCGCTCCTCGGCCCGCACCTGGCTGCTGTCCATCGCCCGCCGTGCGGTGATCGACAGCTACCGGTACGCCGCCGCCCGCCCGCGCCTGAGCGACGTACCGGACTGGCAGCTGGCCATCGAGCTGGCCCAGCCATGCGACCTGCCCGGCTTCGACGACGGCATCGCGCTGCTGGACCTGCTGGCCACACTGCCCGACGAACGCCGGGAGGCGTTCGTCCTCACCCAACTGCTCGGCCTGCACTACGAGGAGGTGGCCGAGGTCAGCGACTGTGCGATCGGCACGGTCCGCTCCCGGGTGGCCCGGGCTCGCGCGGCCCTGATCGACCTGTTGGAACAGGCTGAGACGACGGAGAAGTCCGCCGCCGAGTCCGCCGCCCTGGCGGTCTGAGGGCGCGCAAGGCGCCGAAGCTCACGCCTGCGGTTGACGGAGAAGGCCGGACAGGGCGGCTGACGTGTCCTGTCCGGCCTTCCCGGGGCGCGGGCGTGTCCTCAGGCGGCGACCGTGTCGGCGATGCCGTACCCGGCCTCGACGATCGCGGTGCGGAGCCGGCTGTCGTCGAGGTCCGTCCCGTGCACGGTGACGGACTTGGCGGCGACGTCGACGACGACCTCGCTCACCCCCGCGACCCCGGAAAGCACTTCCCTGATGCTCGCCGCGCAGTGCTCGCAGCTCATACCGGTGACGTTGTACTGCTTCTGTGCCATGGCGCAACTCCTGGATACCAATGGGGCTTTGGGTGGATGACGGACGTACGGGGCGGGATGTTCAGTCCCTTCCCGTCACCACAACAGTCGGTTGGGCGGAGCCCAAAGTTCCGGATCGGGTGTGCCGATTCCGGCACCGAGCACGAGGGGGCAACCCTCCGCCGTACTGGGCCGGGTGCGCGAGGAGGGGTCCGGGCGGCGGACTGCCGACACGGCGACAGGCGTCGCGCAGCGCGCATCGCGTGGCCCCGGAAGCCCGAGCCGGGCGAGGCCCGGGGCCGGTGGACCGCAGCGCCTCAGACGCCCGGCCGTTGCTCGTGGCCACTGTCGCGGTTCTCGCCGGCGGCTACGACCGGCCGGGCTCCGTCGTCGACGGCATGCTCGGTGCCCTGGCCGGAAGCGCCGTGGGGCTCGTGTCCGGCGCCGTGCCGTACCTCCTGGTGGACTCGGCCGGATCGGATGGCCCGATACGCCACTGCCATCACCGCTCAGCGGCGCGACCTCCGGCGCGGTGACCCGACGCATCAGGGACATGGGCGCGCACCACGCGGAGACAAACGCCTCCTATGTGTCGTATGTCACGTTTGAGTGCGGGAACTCGGCCTTCCTTCCAGCCGACTACTGGAGCGATACGGCTTCAAATGCTGTCTTTCGTACGACGGTTCGATGCGACCAGGAAGGTCGAGCATGGCCGAGATCCGACAACCGTCCCACCCTGCCGGTGCGACCGGCCGCAGGCTGCCGCCCCCGGCGCTGTGCGGCTTCCTGCTGCTGCTCGCTCTCGTGTTCTCGGCGTCCTACGCCGTCGGAACCGTTGTCGGTCCGGTGGCGCCCGGCATGCGCGGGACCGGGAGCGCCGGAAGCGGAAGCGGCGGAGACGGTGGTGCCGGCGGGAGCGGCGGCGGCATGGAGGACATGCCCGGGACGGACGGGAGCATGCAGAACATGCCGGGGATGACGGCCGGGAGCGGCCGATGACGGCGGGCGAAGCGGTGACCGGCCTCGTGGTCACGGACCTCACCGTCGGCGGGATGACCTGCGCGGCCTGTGTGCGCAGGGTGGAGAAGAAGCTCGCCAGGCTGGACGGCGTCACGGCCACCGTGAACCTCGCCACCGGGATGGCCCGGGTCAGCCACCCGGCGGCCGTCGCGCCGGAGGAACTCGTCACCGCGGTCGAACAGGCCGGCTACCAGGCGGCCCTGCCCGCGCCGCCCGTCCAGAAGGACGAGCGGACGGCGGACGCCGACCCGGACGGGGCCGAGGCCGCCGCCCGGCAGGAGCGCGAACGGGTTCTCGTCACCGCGCTGCTCGCCGTCCCCGTGCTGGTGCTGTCGATGGTGCCCAACCTTCAGTTCCGCAACTGGCAGTGGCTGTGTTTCGCGCTGGCCGCCCCCGTGGCGGTGTGGTGCGCGTGGCCCTTCCACGAGCGCGCGCTACGAGGGCTGCGCCATTCCACGGCCACCATGGACACCCTGGTTTCGCTGGGCGTGGTGGCGTCGTTCTCCTGGTCGGCGTACGCGCTGTTCCTCGGGGGAGCGGGCGAGCCGGGGATGCGGATGCCGTTCAGTCTGCTGCCGTCCGCGCCGGACGGCGTGGCGCACGTCTATCTGGAAGCGGCGGTGAGCGTGCCGCTGTTCGTGCTGACCGGACGGTACCTGGAGGCGCGGGCGCGCCGGGGAACCGGGGCGGCCCTGCGGGCGCTGGCGGACCTGGCGGCGAAAGAGGTGTCCGTCCGCGACGAGCACGGGGAGCGGTCCGTCCCCGTAGAGCAGTTGAGGGCCGGGCAGGTCTTCGTCGTGCGCCCGGGGGAGCGGGTCGCCACCGACGGGCGGGTCACGGAGGGCAGTTCGGCCGTGGACCTCTCCCTGGTCACCGGCGAGAGCGAGCCCGTCGAGGTGGGCCCCGGATCGGCGCTGGTCGGCGGGGCCCTCAACGCCGGCGGCCTGCTTCTCGTCCGGGCGACGGCCGTCGGGGCGGACACCCAGTTGGCCCGGATCACCCGGCTGGTCACCGAGGCGCAGGCGGGCAAGGCGCGGGCGCAGCGGCTGGCCGACGCGGTGGCCGGGGTGTTCGTGCCCATCGTGCTGACGATCGCGGTGACCGTCCTCGGGTTCTGGCTCGGCGCCGGCGCCGACCCGCAGGCGGCGCTCACCGCCTGCGTGGCCGTCCTCGTCGTGGCCTGCCCGTGTGCGCTGGGGCTCGCCACCCCGACCGCCCTGATGGCCGCCACCGGGCGCGGGGCGCAACTGGGTGTGCTGGTGAGCGGACCGCGGACGCTGGAGGCGCTCCGGCACGTGGACACGGTCGTCCTGGACAAGACCGGCACCCTGACCTCCGGGCACATGACCGTCGCCCGGGTGACCACCGTGCCCGGCGGCCCGGCACCGGAGGAACTGGTCCGCCTGGCCGGAGCGGTGGAGCAGGGCTCCGAGCATCCGATCGGCCGGGCGGTCACGGCGTACGCGCGCCGCGCGGCGGACCAGGAGCCGCTGCCGGACGTGACCGGCTTCACCGCCACCGCGGGGCGGGGTGTCACGGGGCGCGTGGCCGGTCGTACGGTCGAAGTGGCCGTACCGGACGGCGAGTTGCCGCTCGTGCTGGCCGAGGCTCTGGCCGCGGCGGAGAGCGAGGCGTACACGCCCGTGGTGGTCCGGGTGGACGGCCGGGCCGTGGCGCTGATCGCCGTCGGCGACCTCGTACGGCCCGGCAGCTACCGTGCCGTGGAGCGGCTGCGGCGACTGGGCCTGCGCCCGGTGCTCGCCACCGGGGACCGCGAGGCTCCCGCGCGGGCGGTGGCGCAGGCACTCGGGATCGACGAGGTGCACGCCCGCTGCTCCCCGGAGGACAAGGCCGACCTGGTCCGGAGGCTGAGGGAGGAGGGCTGCCGGGTCGCGGTGGTCGGCGACGGTGTGAACGACGCCGCCGCGCTCGCCGGCGCCGACCTGGGCATCGCCATGGGCAGCGGCACGGACGTCGCCATCGGGGCGGCCGACCTGACCCTGGTGCGCGGCGACATCGAGGCACTCGTGGACGCCGTCGGACTGGCCCGGCGCACGCTCGGCACCATCCGCGTCAACCTGCTGTGGGCCTTCGGCTACAACGTCGTCACCGTGCCGCTCGCCATGGTGGGGCTGCTCAACCCCATGCTCGCCGCCGCCGCGATGTCGGTGAGTTCGGTGCTGGTGGTGGCCAACAGCCTTCGGCTGCGCGGCTGGCAAGCGCAACCGACGCCCGGCGGCGGCCGGGGGCGCGGGGCGCGATCAGGAAAGGCGGCTGTTCTGTGAAGTCGACGACCACGGCCCTCGGTGACCGGCGGCGATTGAAGGACGGCGCGCTCGCCGCTCTCGTTCCCGTCGCCGCGTGCAGTGTGGCGCTGGCGGGCCTGACCGCCTGGACCGGTACGGGCAGGGCGGGCAGCCCGGCGCGTTTTAGCGTCACCGAGGGCGCGTCCTGTTGCCGTCCGCGGGAGTCGCGGAGACGGCCGCGTTCTTCCGCATCGAGAACGAGGGCGGCTCGGCCGACAGCCTGATACGGATCACCTCGCTCCAGGCAGCCGGCGGCATCACGCTCGCCGGGCACCGCATGAACGAGGGGAACGCGGCCTACCGCGCCGGCCATTGACTCCGTCGGGAGACCGGCGGGCGGGAGCGTCGCGATGTCGCCGCAAGGGGTGGACCTGACGGTGTCCGCTCCGGCCGGGAAGTGGAGTTCGGGCGATCTGGTGCCCTTCACCCTGGAGTTCCGACACAGCGGGCGCGTCAAAGTCCTTGCGGTGGTGGTGCGTTCGGGAAGTGTCTCGTTCCGGTAGTCGTGCCGCCCGTCCGTTGAGTTCCCGGGTATGGGGAGTGACGTGCGTCACTGGCTGGTTGGTGAGTCGGAGGGCGGGTGCCCGCACGTACCCCCTGACGACGAGCAGACGCCGGGTGCGAGGATGGGCGGGCTATGACTGTCCGAGGGTGGTGCCGTGCGCTGCGGGCCGGTGTGTTCGCCGCCGTCTGCGTGCTGCTCGCCGCCCTCGGTCACGTGATCATGTCGGGTACCTCCGTCCCCTGGTGGGCCATGACCGCCGGCGCGGCCGCAACCGGCACGGCAGGCTGGTCGCTGGCCGGCCGTGAACGAGGACGCACGCTGATCGTCGCGGTCGTGACGGTGGCCCAGGCGGTGCTCCACGAGGCGTTCTCGCTGGCGCAGACGGTCGCACCGGCGACGGTGCCCGGCCAAGTCACCGCGGCCCGTGCCCCGGGCTCCATGACGGACATGATCGGCATGGGCATGGGCGGCATGGGCACGGGAGGCACGGATATGGGCTCCACCCCCATGGGGTCCATGCACATGGACCCGATGGACATGGGCTCCATGGCGCACGCCATGACCGGTGCCCAACACGCGCACGGTATGGCAGGCATGAGCGGCACCGCCACGTACGGCATGTTCGCCGCCCACCTCCTGGCCGCAGTCCTGTGCGGACTCTGGCTCGCGTACGGCGAGCGAGCGGTCTTCGGCGTCCTGCGGGCCGCGGCCACCCGGCTGGTGGCACCGCTGCGGATGCTGCTGGCCGGGCCCGCGCCGCTCCCACGCCCGCTCGCGGGCAGGCGCCGCGCCACCGACGTCCCGGCTCCGGCGCGCCTTCTCCTGTGCTGCTCGCTCACCTCTCGGGCCCCGCCCACGGGTGCCGCTGTCGCCTGAGACAGCCGGAACCACCGGGGCCTCAAGTCTCGCCTGACGTCCTGCCGCGTTCGCGCGCAGCTCCTTCTTGTCGGCGCCTCACCCCGGCACATCCATGTGCCGCCGTGCGCCGACACCTCCTGACGGGCCCCGGGCATCGCCGTACCCACCGTGTACGGCCGCACCCCAAGTCCGGGTGCGCCGCCGCTTCCAGCGGCCGGCCCCGGACGTCCTGACGACCCGAGAAGGACATCACGTGACTGCTACCGTCCTGCCCGCATCCCGGACCAAACGCGCCTCGACGGACGCGGCGGCGACCGCCTGGGCGCTGGCCGCCCGTAGCGGCGACCGCCTCGCGGCCGAGCACTTCGTCCGCGTGCTCCACAACGACGTGCTGCGCTACGTCGCCCACCTCAGCGGCGATCCCCAGAACGCCCACGACCTGACCCAGGACACTTTCGCGCGGGCCTTCGGCAGCCTGCACCGCTTCGAAGGCCGGGCCTCGGCCCGCACCTGGCTGCTGTCCATCGCCCGTCGCGCGGTGGCCGACAGCTTCCGGCACGCCGCCGCCCGGCCGCGGCTCGCCGACACCCCCGACTGGCAGGCGGTCGTCGAACGTGTGCAGCCGCGCGGCCTTCCGGGCTTCGAAGACGGCGTGGCCCTGCTCGACCTGCTGGAGGCACTGTCCGACGAACGCCGCGAGGCCTTCGTCCTCACCCAGGTGGTCGGCCTGTCCTACGAGGAGGCCGCCGGCTTCACCGGGTGCCCCGTCGGCACCATCCGCTCCCGGGTGTCGCGTGCCCGGGCGACCCTGGAACGGCAGCTCCTGGAGGCCGAGGCGTCGGCCGCCCTTGCGGCCTGACGCGACGCCGGGTTGGTGCTCCTCGGTGGGGGAGCACCAACTTCTGCGCGCTGCCAATAGATTGGCGAAGGGGCGCGGGAACCCGCTCGACCTACACGGTGCCGGCGGCCGACGATGACGCGCAGACCCACCGTTTCCTGTTCCATGCGACGGAGGGCGCCAAAGCGGCGCCCGTGCCCGCGGCTTGCCGAGGCCGACGGCTGCCGAGCCCACCGGGGGAGCAGGCGAGCGGCTTTCTGGATCGGCCGGATACCGCTGTCGCCGCTGCCTCCGCCGCAACTGCCGTGCCGGCGGCGGTGGTCGGAGTGCTCGTCGTACGCGGGAGGCGGCGAGGCGGTACGGCCGTGGTCGTCTACGGCGAGGAACTCACCGTCGCGCACATCGGCGACAGCGTCCGGCCCCTGGCCCAGCAGCTGGCCGCGGCACGGGCGGAGCACCCCAAGGGCACACGAGCTTGCGGGAGGCCGGCCGGGGCCCGCGCAGCCTCACATCCGGGCTCTCAGCACGTCGACCTCACAGCCCGGCGCGAACGGGTCGAAGCCGTGCTCGATCAGCCAGCGAACCACCAGCAGGCTTCGCAACGACCACCACGCGTGGATCACGTCGAGGTCGATGTCGGTGCCATAGCCGGCGACGACATGGTCGAGGTGCTCCTCGTGTCCGAGTGTGAAGGTGGCGAGGTCGTACAGGGCATCACCCTGGGCCGCCTCGGACCAGTCGATGATGCCCGTGACCTCGTCGCCGTCGACGAAGACGTGCGCGATCTGCAGGTCGCCGTGCGTGAACGCCGGAGTCCACGGCCGGAGCGCGGCCTCGGCGACGTGGCGGTTGCGGGCGACCAGGTCGGCGGGCAGGAGGCCGTTCGTCACGAGCAACTCGCACTCGTCGTCGAGTTCCGCCCTCAGCGCGACGATGCTCCGGCCGGGCCGGGGTGGCAGCGGCGCGTCGTGCAGCTTCCGGATGGCGGCGCCCGCCGCGGCCCACGCCGCCGGCGACCCGGTCGCCGGCCCGCCGAGGCGCCCAAGCGTCGTCCCCGGGAGCGCGGCGAGCGCGAGCACGGGCGGCTTGCGCCACAGGACCTCCGGGGTCGGGACCGGCGCGAGGGACATCGCCTCGACCTCGACGTCGATGCGCGCCTGATCGGCGTCCACCTTCAGGAACACGTCACCGACGCGCAGGGTCGCGCGCTCGGAATGGGCGACCACGACTTCGACCTCATCCATGGGCGACCAGTATCCCGGGGCCGATCGCCGACGTCGCCGGGTTTATCGCGTGCAATGACGCGGCTGACCGCGTCCCGCTACCCGGCGGCCTCGTGCGCGACACCGTTGCGAGTTGGGCGAGGTCAATTCCGGCGAGGTTGTCGAGCACGCGCCGCCGAACGCCGGCCAGACGGGCGGGCCACGCCTCCTGCGGGCGGGCGAGCCCCTCATCGGTGAGAACCGCGTTCCAGCCGCGTAGGCCCTCTGCGCAGCGGACCCGCTGGACGAACCCCTGCTTCTCCAGACGGATGACGACACGGGTCATGCCGCTGAGCGTGAGGTGGCAGACCTCGGCGAGTTCGCTCACCCGCATCCGGCTGCCTGGGGCCTCGGACAGGAACCTCAGGGGGGTGTCCTCAGAAAGCCGTAGGCCTCCGTCGCGGAGCATGTCCGCGTCGACCGCGCGCGGCAGCGCCGTCATGACACGCCCAGCGCGCGCACGAGCACTTCTTCGGCGGCGCCCAAGGGGGGTGGGCTGTGGATCCGCTGCAAAGACGTTCTCACCCCAGTGCGAGCCACCGGACGCCCAGGCGGCCGATGTCGAGCGCTTCATCCTTCGTGATCGCCTCACGTCCAGTCGCCTTGCGCAGGAAGCGGAGCTGCCCCCAGTCCAGCTTCTCCAGCGCCAACACGCCATCTGGGCCGAGCAGAAGCTCCTGCACCAAATCTGCGGCCTGGGATGTGAGCCACGGCTCGCGTCCCAAGGCGTCTGCCAGGTCCAGGCCGTGCAGGGCGATCTCAACCACCCGCGTCAGCAGGAACTCCGACAGGAGCATCGGATCGCCATGCCTGGTGCAAACCACACGCGCTTCCGGCTCGGCCCGGCATAGTCGGTCCACACGCTGCCAAGTGGCTTCGAAGTCCTCGACGAGCGCCGTGTCACTCACTTGCTCGGCCGCATGAGTCTGGGCCAGAGCGATCCGAGCCGCGTTGGTTTCCGGAGCGAAACGGCCGTCGGGCCGGTAGTACTCGGCTGCCGAGATTTCGGCACGGGGCGGCGCCGGTGCGCTCAACATGCCGGGGAGCCAGGCAATCACCACCCGGACATGCGCCAGCAAGTCGCTCACTTTCCACGGTTCACACCGCGTCGGCAGACGCCACTCGGCACCCGCGACCTCGGTCATCGCCCGCGTGAGTTGCCCGGCTTCGAGACGAAACGCTTCAACCACCCGGTCCCGGTTCATAGGGAGTCCACCTCCTTGGGCCCGTAGTGGGCGGCGTCCGCTCCTGTCATCAGGGCCCAGTAACGGTCTCCGTATGACCAGTGCCACCACTCTGTGGGGTAGTTGACCAGGCCGGCAGAGGCAAGCGCCGTGGCCAAGGTGTCCCGATTCGAACGAGCCTGGTGATTGATGTTGCCGGCCTGCGTGTAACAGGCGCCCGCGCTCTCCTCAGGAGTCGCGTTCATGCGGGTGCCCATGTCGAGTTCACGGCCGTCGGCGTCCGCGAGCGTCAGGTCGACGGCTGCGCCGGCGCTGTGGGGCGCGATCTCAGGCGGGGACACGTAGCGGCTGGCTGCCGAGCGGACCTGTTCAACGGACCAGTCCGGGTGATCGGCCCGCAGCCGATCTCCGTATTCGTCGAAGTAGTGACGCTGCAGGGACGGCAGGCGATACCCCTCGACGAACAGCAGCCGTATCCCCTGAGGCAGCTCTGCCTGGGCCTTGAGGAGTCGATCGAGTACGCCTTGCCGCAGGTGGGCGAAGGAGCCTGCGAGGTCCTGCCGCTTTCGCTCGTCGACCAGGAGGGAGTTGTCCCGTCGCACATCGACGAGCCGTTCACCACATTCCCGAACAGTCACGGCTGCAACCTTCGGGTCGGACATCAAGACGATCTCAGTCATGATGAGATCGTCTCGCGACTTTGTGTCTCCATAGCTCCCTTCCCGAGAACAGCCGCCCAGTGCGGGCGTCGTTGTTGCTGCCGAATTCGGGAAGGACGGCTGACAGCAGGAGTTCGGCGCCGCCTTCGAGGGCACTGGCCGTCTGGGTGGATCGGGGAAGCACGGTCTTCTCGGAGGTGCGGATCGCGTCGGCGACGGTGGCGGCGAAGGCCGGGTGGTGGCAGGCCAAGGTGGCGTCGAAGACCGCCTGCGCCGCCGCTCCCGGGGTCGGCCGCGGCGAAGTCGCCGGTCGCGACGATCGCGCGGAGCTGGCCGACGAGGACGGCCACGTGGCCGGCGACCACGTCGCTGTGCTCGGCGCCAGGGCCCCGTAGGTGGCGGCCAATTCGAGGTCCTGGAGCGCCTTGGCGCCAGCACCCTGCATGCCGGGTCACAAGACGGACACGCACACCCCCTTCTGCTCACGCACGAAGCATGATGCCCACCTAGATGCCGTCCTTGGGGGGACCATGCACACCCGCACCGCCGCTTGCTCCATCTTGCTCACCCTGGCCGCTCTCACAGCCGGCTGTGACTCGGGCTCCGGTGCTGATGCCAACCCGGCGGCGTGTAAGACGGCCATGGCTGAGCAACTCCGAAACAGCATGTCCAACGCCACGAAGACGAGTGCCAGCCCCCCACCCGCCGGCAGCCGTCCCGCTGCCTGCAACGGCATCGACGACAACACCGCCCAGCGTCTCGCCGGTGAAGTCACGAAGGAATGGCTGGCCAGCGACGAGGCCGACAAGGCGGTCAGCGACATCGTCGCCGGCGCCAGCCCCGTCCCCGTTCCCACCAGCCCCCAGATCTCGGACGAGTGCCGCGCCTGGATCAAGGCCGAACTCCAGGACTCCACGGCCGACACCAACGCCACCGCCGGCAACAGCGTCTGTGGGAACCTCTCCGACAAGGAACTCGACCAAGCCGTCGAAGACGTCACTCAGGAAATGATCAACTCCACGCCCTGACCGGTGCTGCCCGGGGTGCTGATCTCCAGGCGTCGGTAACCTCCTGGCACGCGTGACTATTTGACCGTCTCCACGGCCACCGAGCCCCGTGAACAGGCCGTCGCGCGCGGGCGACCTTTGTGACAGGGCGTCGTGACGTGAAGGGGGTTTCCCGGTCATCCACGTACATGGCTGGCGGACTTCTCGGAGTCGGACCAGGTCGCCACAAGTGCTCGCCAATCTGGAAAGCGGGGACCGGAGAGTGTCTCCTGGGTGGGTTCACCGTTGAGCCAGCACACCTGCTCTGGGGCGCCGTCGCCGGTGTCGAACAGGCAGCACACTCCTCCGCTGTCGGCGGTGAGGTCGGTGAACACCTTCCTGATGTTGGCCGACCGCGCAAACAAGCGGCTCATCGCCGACGAAGCTGCCCAGCACTCCACCGACGTGTAGCCAGGGTGCAGAAGGGACTCGAACCGGATCGTCGCGTAGATGTACCCGATCTGTATGCGCCCGTCCGGCTCGGGGCCAGGGCCGTTCGGGCGCGCGTACTCACGTAGTGCATCATCGACGTCGAACATGAGGGACATGTCGAGCTCGAGCGTGCTGCTCGTGGAGCAGTCGACCGGCTCGCTCTTGAAATGGGATGTGAACGGGAGGACGATCCGGTCACCGTCGGGCAGGGTGATCTCAAGTGGCGGTACGGCACGGGCCGGTGGCGCCAGCTCGGCCAGATTGGCCAACGCTCTGGCGACATTCCGAGGACGCAGATAGATGTCGTAGCCGTACATCAGCCCCACACTTCCCCCTGCCTCAGATCGAACTGCACCCTCTCACGCCCGGCCCTCGGGCGCTTGTCGGTTTGGAGCTCACAACACGTTCATGAGTGGTCCCTCTTGAGGCGCCGCCAGCAAATCAGGCTGCAGGCCAACGAGCGGAAGCCGTCGTGGAGTTCGAGGCGTCGTTCTCCTCGGACGGCGAGGTGTTTGAACTGGTGGAGCAGGGCGAACGTCTGCTCGACGACGCAGCGGAGCTTGCCCAGGCCTTGGATGTTCGGGGCGCCCGTGCGGGAGGTCACCGGCACGATCCGGCGTTTGTGTAGTTCGCAATGGACGGCCCGGTCGTCGTATGCCTGTCGCCGGGCAGTGTCCGGCTCATGTCCCGGCTCGACGAGCACCCCGCCGTCCCCGACGCGGTCGCCCGCCCTAGCTAGCAGAAAGTCATCAGCGTGGAGACGAAGAACGTCGCCGGCACCGCCGGTACCAGCCCAAGCAGAAAGTGGGGGGTCCTCGCCCAGCGTGACTTCAGGCTTCTGTGGATCGGCGAGACGACACGCGGTATCGGCAACAGCGTCACCACGGTGGCCATCCCCCTCGTCGCCGTCGTCACCCTCGACAGCAGCGCCACCGCCGTGGGCGTACTCACTGCCGCGGTCTGGCTGCCCTGGCTCCTGGTCGGCCTGCCCGCCGGAGCCTGGGTGGACCGGATGCGGCGCCGCCCCCTGCTCATCACGTGTGCCGTTCTCTCCGCCGTCCTCTACGCCACCGTCCCGGTCGCGGCCTGGCTCGACGCGCTCACCCTCACCCACCTCCTCGCCGTCGTGTTGATCTGCGGCATTGCAGCCGTCTTCGTTCGCACCGCCGTGCACAGCTATCTGCCGACCGTGCTCACTGACGCCGACCTCCAAGAGGGCAACGCCCGCATCAGCGCCGTCGAATCTGCCACCGACGTGGTCGGCAAAGGCCTGGCTGGCCTGATCAGCCAAATCTTCGGCGCCGTCGCCGGCCTCCTCCTCGACGCCGTTACCTTCGTCCTGTCCGCCCTCTGCCTCACCGGCATCAAGGCCAAGGAAACGAAGCCGGAACAGCCCGACCAACCGATCCCCCTGGGCCGGCAGATCGCCGAAGGCCTGCACTTCGTGTTGAGCGACCGCTACCTGCGGCCCATCGTCACCTACGGCGCTCTGGTCAACTTCGCGCTCCTGGGCTACCAGGCCGTACAGGTCGTCTTCCTGGTACGCACCGTCGGCGCGAGCACCGCGACCGTCGGCGTGATCCTCATCGCCGGCAGCCTGGGCGGCATCGTCGGAGCCTCCGCCGCCCCCGCCGTCGGGCGCCGCTTCGGCACCGCACGCGGCATGCTTGCCACCCAACTGCTCACCGGACCCTTCGCCCTGCTGCTCCCCCTCACGACGCCTGGTGCGGGCCTGGTGTTCTTCGCCCTGGGCACCTTCGTCCTCGGCTTTGGCATCGTCACCTGCAACGTCGTCCTGGCCTCCTTCCGCCAGACCTACTGCCCACCGCGCATCCTCGGCCGCGTCGTTGCCACCACGATGGTCATCAACCACAGCACCATCCCGGTCGGCGCACTGATCGGCGGCTTCCTCGGCGATGCACTCGGCTCCCGCCCCACCATGTGGATCATGACCGCCGTACTCGCCCCCTGCGGTCTCGTCCTCGCCCTCGGCCCCATGCGCACCCAGCGAGACCTGCCCACCCACAGCGCGGCCCGGTTTCGGCCCCAACACCGAGGAGACGAAGCCCGCGTGACCACCGAAGACGCGCCCTAGAGCCTGTCCGGCGGACCTTGCCGGGCGGACGTGCCCAGGGTGGGTGAGGCAGTACTCGACGGGGTGGTGTTCATTAATCACTCGCGCGCCCCTGCGACCTGCGGGAGACTCCCCGCGATGACGCAACGAACCGATACGCCTCCCACCTGGGACGAGCGCACGCAGCTGATCACCTTCCTGGACTACGCTCGTGACACGGCGCGAGCCAAGTGCGAGGGCGTGTCTGTGGAAGACGCCCGCAGGGCCCCGCTTCCAAACTCACCGCTGATGACCCTGTGTGGGCTGATCAGCCATCTGCGGTGGGTCGAGTACCACTGGGTCCAAGTGATGTTCCTGGGGGAGGAACCAGCGGGTCCGCTCACGCAGGCGAGTGACGACGACCCCGACCCCGAGATGCGGACAGCTGTCGACATCCCGTTGCCCCAGCTTCTCGCCGCATACGAAGAGCAGAGCGACCGCTACCGTCGCCTGCTGTCCGACCACGACTTGAACGCAAGGGCCAAGCGTCCCATCAGTGACGGTCGCGACGTGGACCTCCGTTGGGTAATCCTCCACCTCATCGAAGAGATCTCCCGACACAACGGGCATCTCGACATCGTGCGAGAGCTCGTCGACGGACGGACCGGCGTCTAATTAGCTCCCTTCAGCTGGTCACAAGCGGAGCCAGAGTCTGATCGAAGCGACGGTGACGGTGCCGTGGAAGACGTAGGCACGCTTGTCGAACCTCGTGGCCACAGCCCGGGAGTTCTTGAGGGCATTGATCGTTCGCTCGACTTCGTTCCTCTTCTTGTAGCTCGTCTTGTCGAAGCCGGTGGGCCGGCCGCCCCTGCTGCCCCGGCGCTGGCGGTTGGCCCGCTGACTCTTCGGTTCGGGGATGGTGTGCTTGATTTGGCGTCGCCGCAGGTAGTGGCGGTTGCGGCGGGAGGAATACGCCTTGTCGCCGCCGAGATGGACCGGCCGGGTGCGCGGGCGCGCACCATCGAGACGGGCAACTCGGATGCGTTCCATTACGGGGATGAGCTGCGGAGTGTCGCCCACTGGCCCGGCGTGATCAGCAAGGCCAGCGGGCGACGTCCGCCTTCACCGGCGAGGTGGATCTTGCAGGTAAGGCCGCCCCGGGAGCGTCCGAGTCCCTCGTCGGGGCGGTGCTGCCGGGGCGTCGTTCTTTTCCCGGTACTCGTGGGCGTCTCCTGCGGGCCCCGGCGGCGTGCTGGTGGGCCCGGCAGGAGGTGGAGTCCACGCTCACCATCGACCAGTCGATGCGGTCCTCTGCATCGGCGTCGGGCCAGGACGGCCGCTAAGAGCCTGTCCCATGTGCCGTCTGCCGACCAGCGTCGGTGCCGCTCGTATGCGGTCTTCCACTTGCCGAAACGTGCAGGCAGATCCCGCCAGGGCACTCCTGTGCGCATCCGGTACAAGATCCCGTTGATGACCCTGCGATGGCTCGCCCAACGGCCTCCCCGCTTACCGGACTTCGGCAGATGCGGCCTCAGCCGGGCCCATTCCTCGTTCGTTAGATCTCCCCGACCCATGGACATGCCAACGAGCCAAACCCGTAACGGTCACATGATCCGCCGGACAGGCCCTATCCGTCACGGCTCCGCTCCGCCGGGCGCGCTCCCGACTCCGCGCCGGGCAGCCCGGCCAGCACGTCGCGGACCGACAGGGTGATCGTCTCGCTTGGTAAGGGGGCTGGTGCACGTGCAACCTCCATGATCGGGAGTTACACCGAACGTTCTGTAGTCCCGATCAAGGCAGGCGTGAGTGATGAAGGCGGTTCCGGGTGGCACCCTGGAGCGATGCGACCTGGAACCGACGTCACCGAGAACGGCCTGCGGCATCTGCTCAATGAGTGGGATCCCGTCGGCGTCGCTGACGAGGTGCAGGACGAATACGACTGCATGCTCGGCCCTCTCCTCCAGCAGCTCCGGGGTGGCAACGACCGGACGACGATCAGCGAGTTCCTGCGGCACGAGCTGGAGGATCACTTCGGTCTCACTCCTCTGCCGTCAGAGCCAGAAGCGATGGCGGCCCGAGTGGTCTCCTGGTGGACAGCCGCTGGGAAGGCCGATGGCACCCGCGGTGCGTAGCCGCGCCTTCCGGATCGTCTGATCGTTTGTCCGGGTGTGCCGTTGGCTGACGCGCTGGGCGCGGAGCGAGCCGATGCTTCCGGACCGAACACCGAAGCGGGGTGGTCGGTGGCGGGACCGCCGAGCGGTGATCGACGCCATCGACGGGAGGTTTCAGACAGGGGCACAGTCGGTGCAGCTGCCGGAGAACTACGGCAACTGGCGGGGCGCCTACAACCGGCTGCGGATGTGGTCCGCAAGCAGCGCCACACCGTCGAACGCTGCATCAACCGCTTGAAACAGTGGCGTGGGATCGCCAACGCTACGAGAAGACAGCGGCAATTTATCTGGCCGGACTGCACATCGCGGCCATCTTCCTCTGCTCCGCCAGATGATCCCAACGAAACCGCCTAGGCGTGACACGCAGGTGTCGAGATGCGATCAACTCCTACCTTGCTCAGGTACGGCGATTGCGTGTGGAAGACGGAAGTCCGTGGTCCTGCCGACCTGGCGCCAGGTCTCCACTGCCACGGTGCGGGCGTCAGCGGGTACGTCACCTCGCTCGCGTATGAGCCGGTCGTAGATCGGGGCGTCGCTCTGCTCCGTTGTACTCACCGCATTGGTCCTTTCCTGACGACGGCGTCCGCCTGGCTTCCGGGACGCGGACGGGGGCCGAGTGTATGCGTCCTGCTCTGTCGGCATCGGATGATTCCGCCAGGCGGGACGCGCCTGGATCCGCTGTACTCCTCTGCCGTGCCGATTCAGGTCCGGTGGAGACTGACACCATGAGGAAAACGATGTGGGCAGCCGCGGGCTCTGCCTACAGCAGAAGCCTCTTGGCGTGATCGGACCGCGCTGATTGAGTTCCGCCATGAAGCGCATGGAGATCCTGGTTCTCGGCGGTACGGCTTGGCTGGGGCGTGAAGTGTCCCGGCAGGCCCTCGACCGCGGCCACAACGTGACCTGCCTGGCTCGTGGCGACAGCGGGGCCGTCGCGGAAGGCGCGCGTCTGGTGACCGCGGATCGGCGCAACCCCGCCGCCTACGCGTCCCTGCCCAGCCGGGAATGGGACGCCGTGCTCGAGGTGTCCTGGCAACCCGGCTTCGTACGGAACGCGGTTGCGGCCCTGGGCGCGCGGGCACATCACTGGATCTACGTCTCCTCGGTCAGCGCATACGCCTCCCACGGCGAGCCCGGCGCGGGCGAGTCAGCTGCCCTGCTGCCCGCCACTGACCACGAAGAGGTCGACCGAGATCAGTACGGCGAGGCCAAGTCCGCCTGTGAAACGCTCACCCAGACGGTCCTTGCCGACCGCCTCCTGATCGCACGCGCCGGACTCATCGGCGGTCCCGGCGACCACAGCGACCGCTCAGGCTACTGGGTCGCCCGTGCCGCCCGTGCCCCCCAGGAGCCGCTGCTCGTCCCCGACACCCCGAAAGCCCCGACGCAGAC
Source organism: Streptomyces sp. NPDC026538 (assembly GCF_055567535.1). Lineage (NCBI taxonomy): Bacteria > Bacillati > Actinomycetota > Actinomycetes > Kitasatosporales > Streptomycetaceae > Streptomyces > Streptomyces sp. NPDC026538. Next base: position 414,789 of record NZ_JBVHQG010000007.1, on the reverse strand, counting down.
CATCGACGTGCGCGACCTGGCGTCCTGGCTCCTCGACGCTGCAGAACACCGAACCACGGGCACGTACAACGCGGTTGGCCCGACTATGCCCTTCGCCGAGTGGATCGAGCTGTCCCGCAGCGTCGGCGGACACACCGGTCCAGTCATCACGGTGGCGTCCCCACGACTCCTCGCGCACGGAGTGGCCCAGTACATGGGTCCCGACTCACTGCCCATGTGGTTGGTCGAACCAGGATGGGAGGGCTGGGCAGCGCGCGACGGATCGGCCGCCACCACCGCGGGCCTGCGCCACCGCTCCCGCACCGACCTCCTTGCCGACACACTGCGCTGGGAACGCGAGCAGGGACTGCATCGGCCACGCCGCGCGGGACTCGCCCCGGACAGAGAGCGTGAACTCCTGGCGTCCATCGGATAAGAACCCGTCCCCAAGCTGTCGGTGATCTCCCGTCAGCGCCTCGAAAGAGGAAGAGAGGGGCAGGGACGGGTTCTGCGGGCCTCGAGGTAGCCGGCCCAGCTGTCCTGGGGGAGCGCCGCCCACCAGGCCGTGTCCGACGGTTCGCGTGACTCGCCTTGCCAGGCCGACGCCGATGCCGAGGTTCGGATCGACTCGAGCACGGTCAGCGTGGACTCCACCTCCTGCCGGGCATCAGCACTGGGCAGGAGCCCACACCCGCCCACCGAGAGTCCCTGGCAGACGAAGCACGCCCCTCCGGCACCGGCCCGACGATGCCCTGGGCCGTTCGGGCGCGGGCTGACCTGCAAGATCCGTATCGCAGGTGCGGGTGGGCGTCGCCCGCTCGCCGTCGTCATCACTCCCGGTCAGTGGGGTGATGCCCCGCAGTCGATTCCTGTGCTGGGGCAGATCCGGGTGCTGCGACCGGCCGGCGGACATCCGCGTACTCGGCCGGATCACCTTGGCGGTGGCAAGGCCTATCCGTCGCGCATTGACCGCCGTTATCTGCGGCGGCGCCCGATCAAGCACACCATGCCGGAGCCCAAGGACCAGCGGGCCAACCGTCCGCCGCGGGGCAGTAAGGGCGGCCGTCCCGCAGGGTTCGACAAAAGCGATGTACCGGCGCCGCAACGAGGTGGAGCGGACGATCAGCCGTCTGAAGACCTTCCGCGCGGTCGCGACCCGCTACGACAAGAGAGCCTCCCGTCGGACACGACCTAGGGCGCGGTGTTTCTGTGGACGCCGAAGAGGCCGCTGTTGGTGATCGGCGGTAGTTCCCCGGCCATGCCGAACAGAGCCGTGTTGCGGGCCGCGATGGTGGGGGAGGCCGTGCTTCATGTGTGGTCCCGACAGCGCCCCCGGGCTGCGTGGGCGGCTGGCGGGATGGCCGGGTAGTCGGCGTTCGGGATGTTCGCTGGTGGCAAGCGGCCCCAGGGCTGCGCGTGAGCAGCCCGTGGTGATCTGCTGTTCGATGAGACGGGTCAGCGTCGGCGGCACCCAGCACAAGGTGTACAGCGAACTCCGAGCCGCGGCCGGTGCCGCGTTTCCCGGGGCTGGGCGAGGGCCGGTCTGCGCGCGTGGCTACCGTGGGCTTGGCATCCACCGGCCTTAATCCTGGAGACCCCCGTGCCCGTACCCCTCGGTGAGAACGTGGTGGCGATGCTGCGGCGCCCCAGCACCTGCTACATCGCCACGACGATGCCCGACGGCTCGCCCCAGCTCACCCAGACGTGGGTCGACACCGACGGTGACCATGTCCTGATCAACAGCGTGGAGTCTCATCAGAAGACCCGGAACATCGCGCGCGACCCGCGGGTGGCCATTGCGGTCTCCGATCCCTCGGAACCGTCCTCCTACATCCAGATCCGCGGCCGCGTGGTGCGGGTGACCACCGAGGGAGCGGCCGAGCACATCGAGGCGCTCGCACAGAAGTACCTCGGTGGGCCCTACCCGTGGTTCGGCGGCCGCGACCAGGTCCGGGTGATCTACATGATCCAGCCCGAACGGATCACCAGCCCGCACGGCTGAGCTCGCGTTACGAGGCCGGACTCCGCGGCGCGGCGGGGGACCGCCGCGCCGCGCGGCCTCACACCTGGACCGGGCTCCGCCTTGGCGGCCGCCGGAACGGCGGCATTCGCGGCACGGCTGCGGGCGAGGACGCCGAGTACCAGTAGCCGGCGACCATCAAGGCGACGACGACGGTCTCGGTGGTGCCCCACATCAAGGTCGCGGCGGTGGCCGTCTTGGGCGGCAGCTTGGGCAGGTCGCCGAGTGACAGCGCGGTGGCGGAGCGCTCGGCGGCCCTGGCGGCCGGGAACGCCTGGTTGCGGGCCAAGCCGTACAGGAAGGGCGCGACGAGGAACAGGAGCAGGAGCAGGTGGGACGTCACGTAATTCCCCTTCAGCGGCGTCAGTGTCCCCGGCCGAACGTCCGAGCACGGTGACGGGTGTCGTCCGTGCTCTCGCCCGAATGATCACTGAGACGGCATGCGGCGCTCTCCGTATCTCGGCGCCGTGACGGACGGGGCGGAGCCGGGGCTCTATGTGAACCGCTGGGGCGACACGTCGGACCCGGCCCCGGGGCGGCGCGGGTCCCACAGGGACATCTGCTCGTGCTTCGACCAGTCAAGGCCTCATCCACGGGCCCGAGTTGCGGCCCGACCGAAGTTGCCTCGCCGGTCCCGGACTGCCCCGACTCCCGCGCACCCTCTGGACACGGCCGCCGGTCCGTGCTCTCATGCCCGTTGGTTCTCTGCTTTCCAACGTTGAAATGCCCCAGGCGCCCCGATGATGAGCTCGCGGGCCCTGGCCCCCTCACGTCCGGATCGTGCCAGGAGGCTCCCCCATGCCCCTGAACCGCAGACACTTCGTCACCAGCGCGCTCACCGCGGCCGGGGCGAGCGGACTCCCGCTCCCCACGGCCGGCACCGCCCGGGCGGCGCGCGGCACTCGCAGCGCAGACACCGCGGCATCGTCACGCGTAGCGCCCGCCCCCGGCGGGCTCTACTCGCCCAACGCCGCGCCACTCGCTCCCACCGCCTTCCTGCGACTGCCGCCTGGCGCGGTCACCGCGCGCGGCTGGCTCGACACCCGGCTGCACCAGCAACTCGCGGGACTGTGCGGCCAGTACGCCGCGATCTCGCACTTCCTGGTGATGTCCGAATCCGGCTGGGTGCATCCCGAGCGCACCGGCTGGGAGGAAGTCCCTTACTGGCTGCGCGGTTACGTGGACCTGGCGATCCTCACCAAGGACGCCACCGCGCTGGCCGACGTCCGGCAATGGATCGACGCGATCGTGGCCACCCGGCAGTCCGACGGCTGGTTCGGTCCGACCGCCCTGCGCACCTCGCTCGGCGGGGGCCCGGACTTCTGGCCCTTCCTGCCGCTCACCTGGGCACTGCGCAACTGGCAGGAGTACAGCGGGGACAGCCGGATCGTTCCCCTGCTCACCGGCTTCTTCCGCCTCATGAACGCGCAGGGTCCCTCGGCGTTCAACCAGAGCTGGGTGTCGGTGCGCTGGGGCGACGGACTGGACACCGTCTTCTGGCTCTACAACCGCACAGGCGACTCGTTCCTGCTCTCCCTCGCCGACAAGATCCACACCAACGGCGCCGACTGGGTCGACAACCTGCCGTCGCTGCACAACGTCAACATCGCGCAGGGATTCCGCGAGCCCGCCCAGTACGCGCTGCGGTCGCCGTCCACCGCGCTCACTCAGGCCGCGTACCAGAACTACACGTCGGTGATGACCTCATACGGCCAGTTCCCGGGCGGAGGATTCGCCGGCGACGAGAACGCGCGGCCCGGATTCAGTGACCCCCGGCAGGGCTTCGAGACCTGCGGCATCGTGGAGTTCATGGCCAGCCACCAGCTGCTGACCCGGATCACCGGCGACGCGGTGTGGGGCGACCGCTGCGAGGACCTGGCCTTCAACTCGCTGCCGGCGGCGCTCGATCCGTCCGGAAAGAGCATCCACTACATCACCAGTGCCAACAGCGTCGACCTCGATGACACCGCCAAGACCCAGGGGCAGTTCCAGAACAACTTCGCCATGCAGGCGTTCATGCCGGGCGTCGACCAGTACCGTTGCTGCCCGCACAACTACGGCATGGGCTGGCCCTACTTCACCGAGGAGCTGTGGCTCGCCACCCCCGACAACGGGCTGGCAGCCGCGATGTACGCACCCAGCCAGGTCACCGCGAAGGTCGCCGACGGCACCACCGTGACCGTCACCGAGACCACCGACTACCCCTTCGGCGAAACGGTCACCCTGACCGTCTCCACGCCGAAACCGCTCGCCTTCCCGCTGTACCTGCGCATTCCCGGCTGGTGCGGATCCCCGCAGCTCACCGTCGCCGGCGCCGCCGCCTCCGCGTCGGCCGGCCCGTCCTGGAGCGTGGTCCGGCGCACCTGGAACAGCGGCGACACCGTGACGCTGCACTTCCCGCAGTCGACCGTGCTGCGCACCTGGACCGGCAACCACGGAGTCACCGCGGTCGACCGGGGACCCCTCACGTACTCGCTCAGCATCGGCGAGAACTACGTGCAGTACGGCGGCACCTCCCAGTTCCCCCAGTACGAGGTGCACGCCACCACAGCGTGGAACTACGGACTCGCGCCCAACGACGGGACCTGGACGTTCAGCCGCAGCGACGGCACGCTGCCGGCCGACCCGTTCAGCCGCGACACGACGCCGGTACGGATCACCGCGCCCGCCCGGAAGATCGCCGAACGGCAGGCGGACGGGCAGCACGTGGTTTCCCCGCTGCAGGACTCGCCGGCACGCAGCACCGCTGCCGTCGAGACCGTGACGCTGATTCCGATGGGCGCCGCCCGGCTGCGGATCTCCGCGTTCCCCACCACCTCACCGACCGGCCACCCATGGCAGCCGGTCGCCGTGTACCGGTTGATCCGCAACAAGAACTCCGCCAAGATCATGGGCGTTGACCTGATGTCGACCGCGAACAGCGCGCATGTCGTCCAGTTCGACGACAACGGGACCGCCGACCATCTCTGGCAGCTGATCGACAACGGCGATGGCTGGTACCGCATCCGCAACAAGAACTCCGGCAAGGTCCTCGGCGTCGATCTGATGTCGACCGCGAACAGCGCGCATGTGGTCCAGTTCGACGACAACGGGACCGCCGACCATCTCTGGCAGCTGATCGACAACGGCGATGGCTGGTACCGCATCCGCAACAAGAACTCCGGCAAGGTCCTCGGCGTCGACCTGATGTCGACCGCGAACAGCGCGCACGTCGTCCAGTTCGACGACAACGGCACCGCCGACCACCTCTGGCAGTTCGTGTAAGACCACGGAAAGCCCACGGGAGACCCACGGCACCACGGCCCCGTCGCGCTGTCACCGGCGTTCTCACGTTCGTCGGATCCTTCCTGTCCGCGCGGAACCGGGCCGAGTAGTCACCCTGTTCGCCGTCGTCATTCTCTTCACTCGGAGGTCAGGTACATGCGACTGAATTTCGCAAGGCCGCTGCGTCGCAGATGGAGAAGAACCCTGGGTCTGGTTCCCGTCGTCGCCCTCGCGGTGGCGGCCACCGTCACCACGACGCTCAACGCGCAGGCAGCCGTGCCCCCGACGCCGCCGGGCTTCTCGCTCACCTGGAGCGACGACTTCAACGGTGCGTCCGGCACCGGCATCGACCAGGGCCTGTGGAAGTACGACACCGGCCCGGGCAGCAGTTTCGGCACCGGTGAGATCGAGACCATGACCAACAGCACCTCGAACGTCTACTACGACGGCCAGGGCCATCTGGTGCTCCAGGCCCTGCACTCCGGTTCCGACGCGCGCAGCGGATGGACCTCGGGGCGCGTGGAGACCCAGTCGGCGTCCTTCGGCGCCCCGGCCGGCGGAGTCGTACGCATCGAGTCCGTCCTGCAACAGCCTAACGTCACCACCGCCAACGGCGCGGGCTACTGGCCGGCGTTCTGGATGCTCGGCGCCCCACTGCGCGACGGTGTGGTCTGGCCGAAGTCCGGCGAGATCGACATCATGGAGGACATCAACGGCCGCGGCTCCGACTTCAGTACGATCCACTGCGGCGTGAACCCGGGCGGCCCGTGCAACGAGTCGACCGGTATCGGTTCGGGAGAGCGCGCCTGTGCGGGCTGCCAGACCGGCTTCCACGACTACGCGGTGGAGATCGACCGCTCGGTGTCGCCGGAGCAGATCCGGTTCTACCTCGACGGGAACAACTTCTTCACCGTCAACGCCAACCAGGTCGACGCGACGACCTGGTCCGACGCGATCGACCACCCCTTCTTCATCATCTACGACCTGGCGATCGGGGGCGGGTTCCCCGACGCTTTCGGCGGCGGCCCGAACGCGGCCACGGTCTCCGGCGGCAAGCTGGTCGTCGACTCGGTGGCCGTGTACAACAAGGGTCCCGGCTCCGGAGGCGGTGGCGGCGGTTCGGTGACCGGCCAGACGATCACCGGTCCGGGCGGCAAGTGCGTGGACGTGTCCGGTGACGACACCGGCGGCGACGGCACCGCGGTCCAGCTGTGGGACTGCCAGTCGGCGGCCAAGGACCAGCACTGGACCTGGAGCGGCCAGACCCTGCAGACCCTCGGCAAGTGCCTGGACATCAGTGGTGGCAACAGTGCCGCCGGTACGCAGTTGCAGCTCGCCACCTGCAACAGCGGCGGCTACCAGGCGTGGGTGCGGCAGACCGACGGCTCACTGCGGAACCCGACCAGCGGCCGGTGCATCGACTCGCCCTCGGGCGGCACCGCGAACGGCACCCGGCTGCAGATCTGGGACTGCAACGGCTCCGGCGCCCAGAAGTTCGCCATCGGTACCCCGATCTACGGTCCGGGCGGCAAGTGCGTGGACGTGGCCGGTGACGACACCGGCGGCGACGGCACCGCGGTCCAGCTGTGGGACTGCCAGCAGGCGACCTCGCTCGACCAGAAGTGGACCTGGAGCGGCCAGACCCTTCGCACGCTGGGCAAGTGCCTTGACATCGCGGGCGGTGTCAGCGCGGCCGGCACAAAGCTGCAACTGGCCACATGCAACGGCGGGGGTTACCAGAACTGGGTCGCCAACGCCGACGGCTCGATGTACAACCCGACCAGCGGCCGGTGCATCGACTCACCCTCGGGCGCCACGGTGAACGGAACCCGGCTGCAGATCTGGGACTGCAACGGTTCCGGGGCCCAGAAGTTCGCCCTGGCATGAGCGGTTTGCTCGTGCCGCCGCGGTCATCGGCGTGAGCGGATCGCCGGTGTCCCGCACACGAATGGCTCCGGTCTCCGCATGAACTGAGGCCAGGTGTGTCGAGGAGCTTCACCTCAGCCGATGAGGGCCTTCGGCACACCGAAAGCCACCCGTCCTGTGGGCGGTTCGCTGCCTTGTCCTAGGCAGCCTCATGTCGTCGACGAGGGACCCCCGTTGGCCATGCGGTCCAGACGTGCCCGAACCACGGGTCGCCCGGTACGTCGGGCTCGCCGACAACCCGGATAGCCGCCTGCGGCCCCTTCGCCGGCGGCTACCAGGCCCCGGGCGTCGCCTCCGGCGGCGAGAACTGGCACGCATGTCGCCGCGGGGGAGGCGTGGTTGGGGAGGCAGCCCGTCGCAGGTCTCTTACCTGCGGGCCCAGCCGACGAAGTCGAGTGACGGTCTTGGCAGTGGATCGTTCGGACGGTTCACGATCTCAAGGCGAGCAGACGCCTGACAGGGCGAGGAAGGCGGAGGCTGCGGGTGACGGGGTGAACCGTCTCCAGATGAGGCGCTCCACCCGTATCGGCCCGTCCGTGATCGGCACACACCGCAGTCCGTGCAGTTCGGCAGTGAAGGCCGCGGGTAGCAGGGCGATGCCCAATCCATGGCGGACCATCCGGACCATGAGTTCGACGCCGGACACCTCGAACGCGACCTCGCGCCGCAGGCCGACCGCCGCGAACGCCTGGTCCGACTGGGCGCGGGCGGCGCTGCCGTCGGCGAAGTCCACGAACACCTCGTCGGCGAGGCGACGCAGGTCCACCTCGTGGTGCGTGGCCAGCGGGTGGCCCGGGGCGACCACCGCGACATGGTGCCCGTGGCCAAGTTCCTTGTCACGGACGCCTTGCGGCCGGAATCCGGGCGGTACGCCGAGGAACGCCGCATCCACTGTGCCTTCGCGCACCTGCTCGACGAGCGCCTCGCTGGAGCCCGCTCGGAGACTGAACCGTACCTGAGGGTAGCGCCGGCGGTAGTCCCGGATCACCGACGGGAGATCGACGGCCGCCACGGTGGGGATCGACCCGACGGTCAGTTTGCCGCGTATCTCGCCGGTGGCCGCCGCCACCTCCGCCCGGGCCCGTTCGGCCGCTTCCAGAGCCTGGCGGGCGGCGGGCAGGAACGCCTCTCCGGCGGGGGTCAGCCACACCCGGCGGCTGGTTCGTTCGAACAGTCGGGCGCCCAGTTCCTTCTCCAGCCGGGCTACCTGGTGACTGAGCGCGGACTGGACGATATGGCATTGCTCGGCGGCGCGGGTGAAGTTGGCGGTCTCCGCCACTGCGAGGACATAACGCATCTGTTGGAGATCCATTGATCAATCGTGAACCTCGATTGATCACATGACAAGCATGCGTTGGACCAATGGATGCCTGTCCGGCGATGCTCAAAGAGGGACAGGCCGCGCTGCCGGCGAGCAGCCGCAGCCCGTACCCGGCGTGGCCCGCAGTTGCCGGCCCCGTCATACCGCCGCCGGCGTCTCGCACGCCGCCACCCCACGGAGATACCCATGCGCGTGATCGCCTTCGACCACCTCGTCCTCAACGTCTCCGACATCGAGCGCTCGCTCGCCTTCTACCTCGGCCCTCTGGGGCTGCAGCCGGTGCGGGTGGAGGAGTGGCGCGACGGCAAGGTCCCCTTCCCCTCCGTGCGGGTGAGCCCCACCACCATCATCGACCTCATCAAGGCGCCCGCCGAGGGGCCAAAGGGCTCCAACGTCGATCACATCTGCTTGGTGGTCGAGCCGCTCGACTGGCAACAGGTCGTCGATTCCGGCGTCTTCACGGTGCTCGACGGCCCCGCCAAGCGCTTCGGAGCCCAAGGCACCGCGGAGTCTCTCTATGTGCGGGACCCGGACGGCAACACCGTGGAACTGCGCTGGTATCCGCCGGACGCCTGAGAACCCCCACCACGACCCATCGGACATCCCCCTGGAGACGACGGTCCTGGCGGCCCCCCGAAGTCCCCTCCGTGCGACGCATCGTGCCCTTGCGGCCGCGCACCGCTGACAGGCACTGGGCCCGGGCGCTACCCTCCGGGCACTGACATGGGCCGTCGGGGGGAACATGAACAGGCTTCTTCTACGTGTCGTGGCCGGTGCAGCACTGCTCTCGGCGGTGGCCTGTACGGCGGGGGGCGGACCGTCCAGGGTGAAGCCGTCACCGGGGGCCTCCACGACGCGCACCGCATCGCCGCGGGCCCCTACACCTGGGCCGGGCCAGGTGGTCGACGCGTCCAGAGCCAACCTCACGGCACAACTGGCCGTCAAGGACCTTCCGGGACCGCACGGGATGTTCACCGCCGCCGTCGGCCGAAGCGCTGCCACGTTCGTCTGGGAGTCCGCCGACGGGCGCTTCTGCTCGGGTTCGGCCGCCACGAACGGCGGGTTCACCACGACGTCGTGCGTCTCCGACCGCCGCGACACTCCCTTCTCCGTCCGTCCCGCGCTCGTTCCCCTGCTCAGTACGTACACGTTCGCCGAGGTCCATGTGTTCGGCGCGGACCGTGAGACCGTCCGGTCGGTGACGTGCAACGGCAGACCTCTCGCGGTCCGCCGACTGCCACCCGTCCTGGACGGTCGGCGTGCGCTCTACGCCTTCGACCTGTCGGAACCGACGGCCGGACGGGTCACCGTCACCGTCGTCCGCGGTCGTGCCACGACGGCCACGGAACACGTAGAGCTGTTGGGCGGAGCCCTCCGGCACAAGGCGTCGTGCCGCTGACGCGGGGGCAGCCTTCCTCAACCGACCGGTCGGACGCCGACGACCTCGAACAGCTGCTGCGGGTTCGCACTCGAAGCGGGAAAGGGACCGTCACAGCCCGTGCGGCGGGAGACCGAGCCGCCCGGCCTGCCCTGGCGGGGGCGGGTGCCACGCCCATGGTTAGGGTTACGGCATGTTCACACGGGGGCGCAGACTCAGATTCGCAGCGGTGTCGGCCATGGTCGTCCTGGCCCTGACCGGGTTCTCGTCGGGTCAGAGCCACGGAAGCCGCAATCATCACGGCAGTGACGGCGGCGGTTGCAGCAGTTCCCGTCAGGACCACGACAGTTCCACGCCGGCGTCGGCGTCGAGTGGCGGCGGCGCGCACAGCGGCAAGCCGTCCGGCGGCGGTACGTATCGATCGCAACCCACCCGCCGTTCCACCCCTACGGCGTCCCCCTCCGCGTCCGCCCGGCCACTGAAGAACGGCACCGCGGTCCTCGTGCGTTGTGCAAGCCCGACCGACCCCTACGCCGTCGTCGAGGTCAGGAACCCGAACGCACGCGAAGTCGTTTTCACCGCGAAGACCAGCTTCAAGGACAGGAGCGGCTTCACCCTCATCGACACCACCCACCAGGTGGCAGTGCCCGCGAAGGGCACAAAGACCCTCCGGGTGGCCGCCGCCGGCGCGGGAGGGTCTTTGAACGACATCGATCACTGCGAGGTGGATCCGACGGCCACCGCCGACTGGTGACAGGCTGAAGGACCCACCCCCTCCGAAAACCGCCGGGGCCCGCTGCCCGCAACACCGGACGCCACTGCGAACGGCGCCGAAGGCTCCCAGGACCGGTGACTGGGCGCCGCGGCCGCGACGCCGTCCTTTCCGCCCGAGAACAGCTGACTGCACCACCTGATGACGGAGCAGTTGTCAGCGTTCTGGGGGCCTGTGGCCGGAGACCCGGGCAGGGGGCGTTCCCCACCCGCATCTCCGGCCGCCGTGGGACCGGTTGCGGCATCTACATCGAGGTCCTGGCGGACGTCGCCACCGACGGAGTCGAAGTCACGGTCGAAAGGGACGACCAGTCATCGGGCGCCTCCCGTACCGCATGGGCCCTCCCTGCCGGGCCGTAGGCGTTCGAGCCCTTGGTAGAGCCCCAGGGGTCCAGTGCCTGCGGCACATCGGCACGTGTCTCACATCCCCTGTGTCTGCCGCCCCTCGAGTTCCTGCCTGGCGGCAAGCGCCTTCGCCAGCACCATGGCCCGGTAGGGATTCGCGGCGCCCAGGGCGGATGCCACCGCCACCGCCTCGTCCAACAGTGCCAGTCGCTGTTCGGGCAGTTCCCGAACCTGCGTCGACGCGCTGGCCTCCACCAGAACGTACGCCAGCTTCGATCCGTACACCTCCGGCTCGACCTGCGTCAGCAGGCGGTAGATCCGCAACCCCTCGGTGCCGCGCACCACCCGCCGGTTGGCACTGAGCAGCTCCACCCTCGCCCGCATGACCATGTCCTGATCCATCGATTCCCCTCCGTTCCCCACCCCCACCTGCACCCGCCCCGCGACGAGACAGCACGACGAACGCGTCGACACCCGAGAACGGATGCCGACACGGACGTCGGAGAGTGGATGACGACGAGTCTGCGGGCAGGCCACCACCCCGGACAAGCCTGAACGGACGTGTGCTCCGTCCTACCGCAAACCACGTCCGAACAGGCATGATGGACCTGACACTCACTCAAGCCCCCGGTTGCCCGAGGGCGATCACTCGGTGATGGGGGAGATGGCGTGCCGCTTCGCCGTACCGGTCGGGGGTGGTAGCCCCCGCCGTCGGTGTGGCCGGGGCGCTGACGAGTTCTCCGGCTTTGATTTGCGGCAGACCACCCCTCGCCAGCGCGTTGAGGGCTTCCTGCCGCGCGTGCGCCGTGTCCCGCAGCGCGGCCAGGGCGTAGGGGGCGGCGGACGGCAGTCCAACTGATTCCGGGGGCCGTGCGGGGTCCTGACCGCCCCGGTGGCTGGAGCACCCCGGCGGCAAGGTCGCCCCGGAGGATCGCCCCCGCACACCCTGTTCGCCTTACGGATCCGCGCCGAGCCGAAGGTCACGACCCCTGCCGGGCTGCCCTTGCGCCCTTTCCCCGGCTGGTGCGACCGGTCTCGGCTGCATAGCGTGATCACATGACCACAGAAACGGCTCGGCCCGGTCTCGACGACCGGCGGTGGAAAGCGCTCGCGGTCTGTCTGACCGCGGGATTCATCTCGCTGCTCGACGTCTCGATCGTGAACGTGGCGCTGCCTTCCATGGAGCGCGGGCTCGGTGCCTCCGCAGCCACCCAGTCCTGGGTGGTGTCCGGGTACGCACTCGCCTTCGGGCTCGCGCTGGCACCGGCGGGACGACTGGGTGACGTGCGGGGCCGCCGCCAGGCGCTGTTGTTCGGCCTCGCCGTGTTCACGGCCGCATCCGTGGCGTGCGGCCTCGCCACCGGCCCCACCTGGCTGGTGGTGTGCCGGCTGATCCAGGGTGCGGCCGCCGGTGTGGTCGCACCGCAGACCTCGGGGCTGATCCAGCAGATGTTCCAGGGCGCCGAACGGGCCCGGGCGTTCGGCTTCCACGGCAGCGTCGTCGCCGTGTCCACCGCGGTGGGCCCGCTGGCGGGCGGACTGCTGATCCACGCGTTCGGCACGGCCGACGGGTGGCGCTGGGTGTTCTTCGTCAACGTGCCGATCGGGGTGGCTGCCCTCGTCGCGGGGAACCGACTGCTGCCCCGTCTCCCCGTGCCGAACGACAGACGGGAGAAGTTCGACCCGTTCGGCGTACTGCTGCTCGGTTCGGGCGTACTCGCTCTGCTGCTGCCCCTGGTGCAGGAGCAGCAGTGGCCGGGCCGGGCCAAGTGGCTGCTGATTCCGGTGGCCGCACTACTGCTCGGAGCCTTCTGGGTGTGGGAGAAGACCCAGGGACGCCTGGGGAAGGCACCGTTGGTCGACCTCGGGCTTTTCTCCCTGCGCTCCTTCACGCTCGGCGCTCTCATCAGCCTCATGTTCTTCGCCGGGCTGACCACCATCTTCTTCGTCCTGTCGCTGTTCCTGCAGAACACCGCGGGATACAGCGCGCTCGCCGCGGGTGTGACGATCCTGCCGTTCGCGGCCGCCTCGGCGGTCGGCGCGGCCGTAGGGGGCCGGCTGGTGATGCGCTACGGCCGCACCCTGGTTGTCATCGGCCTGAGCGGGGTGGCTCTGGGGCTGCTCGGTGTCGTCGTCGCCGTTCAGCTGGTGCCCGGGGACGGTGTGGGCTGGGCCATGGCGCTGCCGCTGGTCATTGGCGGAATCGGGTCCGGACTCACGGTCTCACCCAACACGACCCTCACGCTCACGCTCGTGCCGGTGCGACGTGCCGGTGCGGCGGGTGGGGTACTGCAGACCGGCCAGCGCATCGGCTCGGCCACCGGTATCGCCGTGGTCGGCTCTGTCTATTTCGCCCATGTCGCCGACCACGGCCACTCCACGACAGCCCTTCAGCTCGGGCTGCTCACCGCCACGGCGATCATCCTCGTCGCCCTGGTCCTGGCGATGGCCGACCTGCGGGAGCGCCGGGCGCATCCCGGACGCGACGACCTCGCGGCGGCGATGCCGCCGGGCCTCGGGGAGAGTGGGGCCGACGAGAAGGTGGGGCGCGGGGCCTGACACCGGGCGGGGACCGGAGAAGTGCGCCCCCCGAGGGACAGGCGTCCTGGCCGCAGGATGACGGAACGGAGAGGGGCGCCGGGCGTCAGACCTTCGACGTGCGAGGCCGCCGACGCGCTTCGAACAGGACCATCGAAATCTTCATCGCGGTCGAAATGGTCAAGGCCTGCATGAAGGGCATACCCATGAGCCACAGTGCCATCATCATGGTGGTGAGGACCAGGAACACCGGCAGCAGCATGGTTTCCCTGACCGCCGACCGCAGAGAACTCCGGAGCGTTCGGGGCTGATCCGCCGTATCGATTGCGCTGACGCGGATCTCGCCCTCGTCTACCTGAGGCATTCTGTGTCCTTCCCGCGAACTCGTTTCCGCTAGCGAGCCTAGGTACGGCCGGATCGGGCTGCCACCGCTGATACTCCGAGAACGCCGGCACGCTGCCGGCGATGTGAACCTGCACGCCCGACCGGAGGGATGTTCGGTACGACGCGTTCGTCGCCGTATTCCTCGGTGTGGGCGCGGGCTCGGGCTACCTGCCGGCCGTTCGCGCGTCGGCCGTGCGGCTCGGTGAGATGAGCCGCACGGCCGACGTCCGTCCGAGCGAGCAGGGAGCCTCCGGGGCACTCACACACGCGGTAGGAGGACGGCTCCCCCGGGCGTGCTCAGGCCCGTGCGAGGGTGGGCAGCAGACGCAGGGCGTTCTCGCGGTTGATGTGAGCGCGCTCCTGGTCGCCGAGGGCGGGATCCCTGTCCAGGGCGGGAGTTGTCACATCGGCGACCACCCGGGTGGGGGTCGGCGGCCAGTCGCTTCCGTAGAGGATGCGGGAGGAGCCCGCCACGGCCAGCAGAGTGGGGGTGGCCGACGGCGACATGGGCGCGGCCGTGTCGTAGTAGAAGCGGTGCAGGTAGTCGCGGACGCGGCCGGGATCGACGGCGGGGACGAGCTGGCGCCCGAAGACCTCGATCCGGCTCGCGATGTAGGGGAGGTACCCGCCGCCGTGCGGGAGGATGAACGTGAGCCGCGGGAAACGGTCCAGAGTGCCGTTCATGATCAGGCTCAGTGCGGCGCGGGTCGTGTCCATGAGGAAGTCGCACACGAACGGCGGTACACCCTCGGGGGCGCCGGAGGTGTTCACCTGCATGGGGTGCGTGCTGATCACAGCGGAGCGCTCGTCGAGTTCCGCCATGATCGGATCGAGCCCGGGGTCGCCCAGATAGGTGCTGCCCGTGCTGGTGCGCGCGCTGACGCCCACCGCGCCGAGCTGGTCCATCCCCTGGGCGACGGACCAGCGAGAGAGTTCGGCGTCGTCGAGGAAGAGGGGTGTGAAGAAGGCGAAGCGGCCGGAGTGTCGGGCGGTCAGGTCGCCCGCGGCCTCGAGGGCGACACGCGTGCTCTCCTTGCGTGTCGCCGCGTCCTGGAAGCGTCCCAGCATGGCGACGGTGAGGATGCTGGTGCGCGTGCCGGTCAGATCCATCAGGTCCAGGGCGGCGGCCTCGTCCCATCGGGTCCACGGCGGCAGCCCGTCACGGTCCGCGATCCCGTTCTTCTCGGCCCACTGCACCCATTCGGGGGCGGTGTAGTGGTGGTGGACATCTACTCGTTCGTGCCGGGCGGCGTCGGCGCTCAGCGCGGTGCGCAGGCCTATGTCACCCGGAGCCTGCGCGGCGGTGGTCTCGGCGGCTTGAGGCATGGAGGGGCTCCCTGTGCTGGAACGGTTCGGGGGCGTCGGAGAGCGGGATCAGCGGCTGAGGAGGCCCTGCAGAACGTGCGTCAGCTCGTCCTCGGGGTTCGCGGGGAGGTCGCCGGTGCGCCAGGCGACCATTCCGTCGGGGCGCACGAGCACCGCGCCCTGCGGAGTGACGCCGTGCGTGGCGGCCCAGTCCTCGGCACCGGCGGCCAGGGCGGGCGAGGTGTCGACGTCGAAGTCCGGGCCGGCTCCGGCACGGTAGGACACCAGGGGGACGCCGAGCCTGGCCGCCGCGGCGTGGGCGGCCGACGGCCATGGCCCGTCCGCAAGGCCGCAGAGGAGGACGAAGGACCGCTCGTACAGGTCAATGGTCGACTTGGTGTCCCCGTTGTGCACGACGGTCATGTGCGGGGCCCGGGTGCCGGGGTCCGCCTGCAGGCGAAGCTCCTGCGGGATGGTCGGCGCGTCGGTGTCGGCGCCGCACACGGCCGTGGAGACATAGCGGTAACCGAGGGACACGGTCATCAGGTCCGTGCTCTGGCCCGCACCCTGTGCGGCGCTGTAACCGGGGTGCTGCTCGCGTGCGGCCTGCTCGATGGCCCGGGCACTCGTGGCCAGGGCGACCGGGCGTCGTTCGTTCTCATAGGTGTCCAGCAGGCCCTCTCCAGCCCAGCCGCCCAGTACGGCCGTGATCTTCCAGGCGAGGTTGTGCGCGTCCTGGATGCCCGTGTTGGATCCGAAGGCGCCGGTGGGGGGCATCTCGTGGGCCGAGTCACCGATGAGGAAGACGCGTCCCTGCCGATAGCGGTCGGCGACCCGGTCCGCCGCGTGCCACGGGGCGCGTCCCGTGACCTCGACGTCCAGGTCCCGTACGCCGGCGGCGGCCCTGATGTGGTCGGCGATGCGCGTGTCGGTGAAGGACTCGAGCGTCTGGCCGCGCTCGGGGAACCACGGGACGTGGAAGACCCACTTCTCCTCGTTGTCGACGGGCAGCAGGACCCCTTCGCCCTCGGTTCCGTTCAGGTAGCACACGAGGAACCGCTTGTCCCCGACCACCTGACGGAGGAGCTTGCTGCGGAAGGTGACGCTGACGTTGTGGAACAGGTCGCCCCCGCCGCTCTGCCCGATGCCCAGCCGCTCGCGCACGGGGCTGCGCGGCCCGTCGGCCGCCAGGAGGTAGGCGGTGCGCATCGAGTGCGTCCGGCCGCTCTCCCGCTCGCGCAGTTCGCACGTCACGCCGTCCCGGTCCTCGGTGAAGGAGATCAACTCGGTACCGAAGCGCACGTCCCCGCCCAGTGCACGGGCGTGGGCCAGCAGGACCGGCTCCAGGTCGTTCTGGCTGCACGCGCACCGCCGGGTGGAGCACACGTTCGTCTCGGGGGCCGCGCCGGTGAGACGGGCCGAGAGCCATCTGCTCTCACCGCCCGACAGCTTGTCCGTCTGCATGATGCCGTGATTGCCGGACAGGACGGCGGCGGCCTTTCTGATGTCCGGTTCCAGCCCGGCGGTGCGGAACAGCTCCATCGTCCGCATGTTGTTCCCCCGGCCCCGGGGATGTTCGGATGTGGCGGCCCGGCGTTCGGCGACCATATGGCTGACGCCCAGCCTTCCCAGAAACACCGACGCGGACAGTCCGACAAGCGAACCACCCACGATCAATACCGGCACCATTTCTTTGTCGCGCGTGTCCACGGCCCGTCCTCCTCCAGTGACCCAGCGGTAGTTCGGGCAGCGATTCGCATTCATGGCGGCCCTGGATCCGAACCTGTCACAGGCACCCGGGGTCGGCAATCGAGCCTTCCCCCGGACGGCATACTCTGCTTTCCCGTTTCCGTACCGCGCCGACGATGTGGGTCCGCGTCAGGGTGAATCGCGTTTTCCTTTTGCGAGTGGCGTCAATGCATTCCACGCTTGCAGCCGACCTGTGCCACCGTGGGAAGAGAAGAAGGGCCGTCGATGACTCAGATGCAGGAGCAGGAGATCGCGGACGAGACAGCCCGGGCGGTGGACGCGGCATCCCGTGGTTGCCCGGAGTACCGGGCCAACCCGCACCCCGTCTACCGGCACCTGCGGGAGAACGCGCCGGTCTGCCGCATCACCCCGCCCCATGGTGTGCACTCGTACCTGATCACCCGGTTCGAGGACGCGAAGGCCGCCCTTGCCGACCCCAGGATCAGCAAGGACATGTACGCGGCCATCGACGCCTACCGGTCCATCTTCGGCGACTCCTCCATCGCCCTGGACGACAACATGCTGTTCGCCGACCCGCCGAAGCACACGCGGCTGCGCCGGATCATCAGTCGTGCCTTCGTGCCCCGCCGTATCGAGGCGCTGCGCCCACGGATCCAGGAACTCACCGACACGCTGCTCGACAACTGCTCCACTCTGCAGCCCGTCGACCTGCTGTCGGCCTTCGCGTTCCCGCTGCCCCTGCAAGTGATCTGCGAGCTCATCGGCGTCCCCGAGGAGGAGCGGCAGGAGGTCCAGCAGTGGTGCAGTGTCGTCGCGCGCACCGGTTTCAGCAAGAAGGACAAGGATCGTCTGGCCGAGGCGGAGAACACGCTCCGGGAGTACTTCGAGGTCCTGATCGCCCGTAAGCGCCAGGCCCCCGAGGACGACTTGCTCAGCGTCCTCATCCAGACGCAGGACGAGCAGGAGTCGCTGACGGACGGTGAGTTGCTGTCCACGCTGTGGGTGCTGCTGTTCGCGGGCCACAAGACGACCGCCTACCTCATCGGCAACGCCGTCTACACGCTGCTCACCCATCCCGAGCAGCTCAGGCAGGTGATCGACTCGCCCGACCTCCTCCCGAACGCGATCGAGGAGATCATCCGCTTCGAGGGGTCCGTCGAGAACGCGACCTTCCGCCACGCCCTCGAGGACATCACCATCGCGGGGACGCTCATTCCCAAGGGGTCGCTGGTACAGATCGCGGTCACCTCGGCCAACCGGGACGCCGCCGCGTTCGAGAACCCCGACACCTTCGACATCACCCGGCCGGGCGTACAGAGCAAACATCTGGCCTTCGGTACGGGGCCGCACTTCTGCCTCGGCGCACCGCTGGCGAGGATGGAGATGCAGATCGCCCTGGCCTCGCTCTTCCGCCGCTTCCCGCAACTCTCCCTGGCCCTGCCGGCGGACGAGGCCAAGTGGCTCACCGTGCCCTTCCCCGCCTTCCGGGGCCTGACCGAACTGCCCGTCGTCCTGGACCCCTCCAGGCTCCTGGACGACTGGGCGTCCGGAATGGTCGACATGGCGTGACATCACGGGCGTAGCCCGCGACCCCGGCGAAACGCGCTACCGGTACGGCCGGCGCGACGCCGGGGTCGCGGCGCGACTGCATGCCCGTTCACGAGCACGGCACTCCTGCGCGCACTGTCCGCCGGCGTACCGGCCAGCGGCCACCGGCCACCGCGGTACGGCCGGCCGGCATCAAGCGCGGCAGCCTCGTCCCCTCAGGGCCTCGGCGAAGTCGTGTGATGCCCGGTTCGTGTTCGTGAGGTCCCAGGAGGTGAGGGGCGCCGAAAGTCGCCGGCTCCACGAACTCGCGTGCTGTTAGCTTCGCGTCCGTGATCGTGTATCCGCTGTGGCATGTCGGCCACCAGAACGAAGCTGGCGACGACGGCTCGACAGTGCACGTGGATGAGAGCGGCGTGTTCTGCGACGAGGAGGACGGCGACGACGTAAAGCTGCTCGGTATCTACTCAACCCTCGAACGGGTCGAAGAGCGTATGCGTCAGGCTCGACTGCTACCAGGCTTCCGTGATGAACCGGAGTGCTTCTACTTCGACGCCTGCGAGCTCGATGAGGACGATTGGATCGAGGGCTTCGTTCGAGTTCCGCCGGGCGAGTAGGCCGGTGGGCAGAGTCCCGGTGGGATGCCGTTCCGTGGTTACGTAAGGATCTGCCGCAGGTTTGGGTGGCAGATTGACGTGCCCCGTGGTTTGCGTTCCAGCCGCAGTGGCCAACTGGCCGCTGGCCCACCCGTCCGGCGTCGGCCGCCCTGGCCAGCTGAGCGTGGTCATGGACGGCTTCACCGGCTTGAAGACCGCCGCAGCTGACGAAGTCCCCGACGCAGTCGCGGTGATGGATTCGTTTCATGTTGTCCCCCTGGCCGGCGATGCGCTGGACCGATGCCGCCAACGCGTCCCGCAAGACACCTGCGGGCATTGCAGCCGGGTCGGTGAGCCGCTCTACGGCATCCGCGGAGTGCTGCGCACCGATGTCGGCCTGCTCACCGACCGCCAACACGCCGTGCTCGCCTGCGTATTCACTGCCCATGGGCACACCGCGGTAGAGGCGACCTGGGGTGCCTACCAGCTCATCGTGTCCGCCTACTGGCAACCCGACCGCCGCGTCGGCAAGACCGAACTCGCCGCCGTCATCAAGACGATCAGCCACGGCGTCCCGGCCGGACTGCCCGAACTGAGTCGACTCCGCAGAACACTGAAGCAGCGCGCCGCTGACGTGCCGGCCTACTTCGACCGACCCGGCTCGGCACGTCCGGTAGATCCCCCAGGCCTACACCCTGGTCCCCACGGAACGCGGGCCGATCTTCCGCTCCTCCGGACAGACCCTCACCACCGCAGGCACCTGTACCCCAATGGCCCTTCGCTTCCTTGAACTTACTGCGCCCGGAGACCCTCCCCGACGACGCTGCCCGAACTGCCCGGCAGTGTCGCGCTCGATCGGGGAGTCCCGATCTGCTCAGGCTCCGGGAGGGGCTGCCGCTTCGCTGGGGTCGGCCGGGCGGGGGTGCAGGGGGGTGTCGGGAGTGGGTGATGCGTTCCAGCTGTTGAGGATGCCCAGGGATTCGGCGGTGGGGGAGCCCGGGTCGGGTATGTAGACGCACAGTGTCTGGTTCTCGTCGCCGGGGAGCAGCAGAGACTCATAGGAGAAGTGCAGGTCGCCGACGATCGGGTGCCAGTAGTGCATGGCCCCGTGGGTACGGCGCAGCACGCGGTGGTCGTTCCACCACGTGCTGAACTCGGGGGAGTTGAGGGTCAGCTCGCCGATCAGGTCGGCGAGCCGGCGGTCTTGGGGGCAGTGGCCTGCTTCCAGGCGCAGCATGGCCACGGTCTCGCAGGCGATCCGCTCCCAGTCGACGGTGCGCTCGCGGGCCTGGGGGTCGAGGAGGTAGTAGCGGGCGAGGTTGCGTCGGGGGACGGGCAGTGCTTCGAAGTCGGTGAGGATGGCGCGGGCCAGGTGGTTGGAGGCCAGGACATCGGTGCGTCGGCCGAGGATGTAGGCGGGCACGTGCTCCAGGGTCTGCAGCATCAGGTGCAGGCCCTGGCGGACCCGCTGTGGGGCCACCGGCGCCCGCCGTCCGCCTTGGCGGGCGAAGAGGTCGGTGAGGTGCTGGTGCTCGGCGGCGTCCAGGCGCAGGGCACGGGCCAGGGCGTCCACGACCTCGGGGGAGGGGTTTGTGGCCCTGCCCTGTTCCAGCCGGGTGTAGTACTCGGTGCTCACGCCCGCGAGGCGGGCGGCTTCCTCTCGGCGAAGGCCGGGGACGCGTCGGGAGCGCCCGTCGGCGGGCAGCCCGGCCGACTCGGGGCTGATCCGCGCGCGGCGGGTGCGCAGGAAGTCGGCGATCTCGCTGCTGCGGTCCATACACCCAGTCTGGCGTGCGCGCACGCGGGGCGCTCCGCGCTGGGTGGCCCTGCCGGTACCTGTCTGCCCAGGGCCATCTCCGGGCGGTGTGGGCCGGTCTCACGGTGGTCTTCTGGATGCATCGGGCCAAGACGGCGCACGTCACAGGCACGCTCCCGTTCCCGCTCCCGCATTCACTGATCTTCCGGAAGGTGTCATCTCATGACCATCGAGACCTCTGCCACGAACTCGGCCACGGCCTTGCACGGTCGGGTGGCCGTGATCACCGGCGCGTCCAGCGGCATCGGCGAGGCGTCCGCCGAGCACCTGGCGTCACTGGGTGCGAAGGTCGCCGTGCTGGCGCGGCGCGCGGACCGGCTGGACGATCTGGTTGCGCGCATCGGCAAGAACGGCGGTGCCGCTGTGGCGATCGCCGTCGACGTGACCGACGCCGTCGCGGTGCGGGCCGCGGCCGACCGTGTGCAGGCGGAGCTGGGCGCCGCGGACCTGCTTCTCAACAACGCCGGAGTCATGTTGCCCGCACCCGTCGAAGAACTGCGCGTGGACCAGTGGCAGCGCCAGATCGACCTGAACATCTCCGGGCTGATGAACGTCATCGGCGCCTTCACCCCGCAGCTGGTACGGGCCGCCGGTGAGCGTGGTGTCGCCGATCTGATCAACACTTCGTCGAGCGCCGCGCACAACCTGTACCCGACCTTCGCCGTCTACGCCGGCACCAAGGCGTTCGTCTCGCACCTCTCCAAGCACCTCCGGGTCGAGCTGGGCCCGAAGAAGGTGCGGGTCTCCGCGATCGAGCCCGGGATCGTGGGCACGGAGCTGCAGGACCACGTCACGGACGCCGGCGCCAGCGCGTGGCTGGAGGGATCGAAGGAGACCGTCGACTGGCTCCAGTCCGACGACATCGCGCAGATAGTCGGCTTCATCGCCTCCCGGCCGCTGCGGGTCAACCTTCCGCAGGTCTTCATCATGCCGACGGCCCAGGCCAGCTGACACTCCCACGAGCCCGCCCGGCACGGCCACCGAGGAGGCACCCATCCGCATCGGCAGCCTCTTTCGCCACAACATCCGACTGGTCGGTGGTCCCTCTCCGGCCCACACCGACATCGAGGAACTGATGCCGACATCCTCAACGGCACGATCGAGTCAGGGAAAGTCTCGGACACCAATGCAGACCTCCATGGCGTCCCGGCCGGCTATCAGCCACGGCCGACCGCAAGAGCCTGAAGGTTCTCCCGAACCCGGGTATCAGACACGGCTTCCAACCCTGGACACATTGTGAAGAAAATCGGATTTCTCTCCTTCGGGCACTGGTCACCCAACGAACATTCCCAGGCGCGGTCGGCCGCGGACGTCCTGCTCCAGTCGATCGACCTGGCGGTCGCGGCCGAGGAGCTGGGAGTGGACGGCGCGTACTTCCGCGTGCACCATTTCGCCCGGCAGGCGGCCAGCCCGTTCCCCTTGCTCGCAGCGATCGGCGCGCGGACCTCGACGATCGAGATCGGCACCGGCGTGATCGACATGCGTTACGAGAACCCGCTGTACATGGCCGAGGACTCGGGCGCCGCCGACCTGATCTCGGCCGGCCGGTTGCAACTGGGCATCAGCCGTGGCTCACCGGAACAGGTGATCGACGGCTGGCGCCTGTTCGGCTACAGCCCTGCGCCGGGCGAGACGGACGCCGACATGGCCCGCCGCCATACCGAAGCGTTCCTCAAGGTCCTCGGCGGCGAGGGCTTTGCCCGGCCCAACCCGCGGCCGATGTTCTCCAACCCGCCCGGGCTGCTGCGGATCGAACCGCACTCCGAAGGGCTGCGGGACCGGATCTGGTGGGGCTCCGCGTCGAACGCGACCGCTGTCTGGGCCGCCGAGCTGGGCATGAACCTGCAGAGCTCGACCCTGAAGGAAGACGAGACGGGTGAGCCGCTGCATGTTCAGCAGCGCAAGCAGATCGACGCGTACCGGGAGGCCTATGGGAAGGCAGGACACCGCAGGCAGCCCCGGGTGTCGGTCGCCCGCAGTATCTTCGCTCTGACCGACGACCTCGATCGGGCCTACTTCGGCCGCGACCGTAACTCCGAGGACCACGTCGGCATGCTCGACGACACGACCTGGTCGGTCTTCGGGCGCTCCTACGCCGCGGAGCCCGACAAGCTGGTGAAGCTGTTGCAGGACGACGAGGCGATCCAGGCCGCCGACACCCTGCTGCTGACCATCCCGAACCTGCTCGGGGTCGACTACAACGTCCACGTGCTGGAGAGCATCCTCACCCACGTCGCGCCCGAACTCGGCTGGCGCTGACCTGTTCCGGAGCGGTGTCTCGGGAGTGTGTGGACGCCGGCCCGGGCCGTAACGGCGGCCCGGGCCGCCGTCCGTCGTCGGGGCGGGGATCAGTTCCCGAGGGGGACAGCGACCCGTCCGGGAAAGCGCGGGGTCCGGGCCTCGTCGAGCATGGCGGCGGCGACCGTCTCCCGGCTGATGCGGGCCGGGAAGAACCGCTTGGGTGTCTCGTCCAGTCCGACGGTACGGCGACTCGGGCTCACCGGTCCGTTCGCGAACGGACCGGAGTGGAAGACGGTGCCTCCGCCCTCCAGCACGGCGGCGTCGGCGCCGACCTTGTCGGCCAGTTCCGCGCCCATCGCCTTGAGCAGGGTGCGGGTGGCGAAGCCGGCGGCCTGCGCGGACGGGCCCGTGCCGTAGGCGCCGAGCCAGACGATCCGGACCGGGTGCGCCGCCAGCACCGCGCGGGAACCGGCCGTGAGCGCGCCGGGCTTGTCCCCCTTGGCCACGCCCAGGCCCGAGAGCACGATCTCGCTGCCGTCCAGCGCCTCCGCGATGCCGGCCGGATCGCGTACGTCGGCGGCCAGCCGGGTCAGCCGCGGCGAGTCGGGCACGGCGATCCGCGCCGGGGTGCGAGCGACGGCGGTGACGGTATACCCGCGCTCCAGCGCCTGGCGGGTCAGCGCGAGCCCGACGGCGCCGGAGGCGGCCAGGATGGTCACGTTCATGACGGGTTCCTCATGTTCGGGTTCTCGGTGGTGTCCGGTGGCCGTACGCCCGGTCAGGCGACCGTCGTCAGGACCTGGACGGCCGCGGCGTGCAGCGCCGGAGCGGTGGCCACCACGGTGTCCGCGCCCGGGCTCCACGGCGTTCCGTCGATCCGGGTGACGACCCCGCCGGCCTCGGTGATCATCAGCGCGCCGGCCGCCACGCCAGGCAGGACCGGCTCGTACTGCCAGAACACGTCGTTGTGCCCGGCGGCCACCAGCAGCATCGGGAAGGTGGAGGGCACGGCGGCGCGCACCAGCAGGGCGTTGTCGAGCATCGCCGTGATCGACTGCCCGATGCGGCGGTAGGTGCCCTCCTGGTCGGCTTCGGCCTGCCCGGTCACCACGATCGCGGCATCCAGGCCGGTCTTCGCCGAAACCTTCAGCGCGGTGCCGTTGAGCCGGGCGCCCGCGCCACGCAGCGCGGTGTAGGTCAGGTCGCCGACGGGCTGGCGCACCACGGCCAGCACCGTCTGCCCGTCGCGCACCAGCGCCACGGTGACCGCCCACTCGGGCAGTCCGTGCATGTGGTTGACGTTCCCTTCGACCTCGTCGACCACCCACCATTCGCCCGGCGGCAGTTCGGTGGTCTCGTACTCGTCGGTCAGCCAGCGCGCCCCGGGGCGCAGCGCGGTCAGGGCCGGGCGCAGGATGCCGAGCGAGACCTGTCCGTCGGCCGTGCCGGCCTTGAACATGTCGTCACGTCCGGCGGGGCGGGCGGCGGTCGAGTATCTCGCCTCCAGGGCACGGCCCGCATCGGCCGCGATCTCGACCACGGCGGCGAGCAGCGCGCGGTCCTCGGCCGAGGGGGACGAGGCGACCTGAGGCGCGAAGGCATCGTCAGCGGCGGTGCGAACGGTCATGATGCAGCCCTTTCAGAGGGGGATCTGGGACTCGCCGGTCCCGGACGCCGCCAACGCTACGAGCGCCTTCACATGATTGCCAGTGCACTCTTGTAAGGTCATCCGTTACCGTGGTGCATGTGGATCTGAACCTGCTGGTAGCCCTGGACGCCCTGCTGGAGGAGAACAGCGTCGCGGCCGCCGCCGAACGGCTGCACCTGTCGCCGCCGGCCATGAGCCGCACCCTGGCCCGCATCCGCAAGGCCACCGGCGACGACATCCTCGTGCGCACCGGCCGCACCATGACCCCGACCCCGCACGCACTCGCGCTGCGTGAAGAGACCCGGGACCTGGTCAGGCGCGCCACCGCGGTGCTCACCCCGGTGACCACACTCGACCTCAACACACTCGAACGCAGCTTCACCCTGCGGTGCCACGACGCGCTCGTCTCGGCACTGGCCCCGCTCCTGATCGCCGCCGTCGCCGACACCGCGCCGAACGTCTCGCTCAAATTCCTGTCCGAACCCTCCGCCGACGTCACCCACCTCGCACGCGGACAGACCGATCTGGAGGTCGGGGCCACGACGCCCCAACGGCCCGAGATCGCCGCCTGGCACATCGGTACCGACCGGATGGTGACCGTGATGCGCGCGGACCACCCGCTGGCCACCGGCCCCCTCACACCGCGGCGCTTCGCCGAAGCCGAACACGTCACCGTCTCCCGCCGCGGTCGGCTCACCGGCCCCATCGACGACGCCCTCGCCGACCTCGGCCTGCACCGACGCGTCCGCGCCGCTCTGCCCACCACCGCGGCAGCACTCGAACTCGCCGCCCGCACCACCATGGTCACCGCGGTCGCCGAACAGGTGTGCCGACCGGCCTGGACCAGCCTGCGACTGTGCGCCCGAGCGCTGCCCCTCGATCTTCCCCCCGTACCGGTCATCGTCGCCTGGCACCACCGCTACGACACCGACCCCGCCCACACGTGGCTCCGCACCGAAGTCCGGGCAGCCCTGCGAACCGTCCTCACCGCACCCGCCCCGGACACCGATCCGATCCCATCGGTGAACGCCACCTGAACCCCCTGTGCGCGCGCCCGGAGAAGAACGTAGGGAAGATTGAGCGGTGACGGTCAGGCGCCCTCGGAGGATGTCGTCAGGCGTGTCGGCCCGGTCTACCTGACCGGGCCTTCATCTTCTCCTGGCTGTTCGTCAGGCATGTCCAGGATGGCCTCTCGCGTGTACCGAGGGCTCTCCGGATGTGGGGTCACCATAGGGGCCATGAGTCCGGCGAGGAGCCTGCTCGGGTCATCCGTGGAGAGCGCCAGGCCCAGGGTCTGCAGGATGCGCAGTGCGGAGTCCCGGATGGACTGGGCGTCCGTCTCGGGCGCCGCCGTGCTCCTGATCTCGTCACACACTCGGCTGAACTGCTCAGCGCTGACCGTCGGCCGACTTACCGGTTGCGCCATGGTGCGCTCCTCCTGGAAGGGCGGGCCGTTCCACCCGCCCTTCCAGAAAGCGCCGTGCACCCCCCAACGGCAACTGGAGCGGGACGGTGCGCAGGCGCTCGACCACATCGCCCGAATTTCGATGGCATGCGCTCAAGGCGTGCTGTCGCAGACAGCGACAGTCGGCTGTTCGCAGAGGTACTCGGCCGCTCCTGGCGCCGGTCACCTGGTACTCGGCTCTGGTGGCTCCCGATGACGTCGAGCACCTCTCTTCCCGCGTCGGGAGGGGGCTACGTTGGAGGGGTCATCGGGCGGGCCGGACCCGCCCGATGCCTGCCCTGCCGGTGGCAGGGCAGGCAGAGCAGTCATGTCTGGGGCGCGTGGGCCAGGTACGCGAGGACTGCCAGGACCCGGCGGTGGCCGCTGTCGCTCGGCGGCAGGCCGAGCTTGAGGAACACGTTGCCGATGTGTTTGTGGACCGCGCGTTCGGTGACGACGAGGTTCTTCGCGATGGTCGCGTTGTCGTGGCCCTCGGCCATCAGCGCCAGCACCTCGCGCTCGCGCGGGGTGAGTGAGTCGAGGGGCGAGTCCTTGCGGCGGGTGAGGAGTTCGGTGACGACCTCGGGGTCGAGCGCGGTACCGTCGGCGGCGACCCGCTCCAGGGCGTCGAGGAACTCGTCGACCCGGCCGACCCGGTCCTTGAGCAGATACCCGATGCCGTTGGTCCCCCTGCCCAGCAGCTCACTGGCGTACGACCCCTCGACGTACTGGGAGAGCACCAGCACCGGCAGCCCGGGCAGCCGCTCACGGGCCTCCAGCGCGGCCCGCAGTCCCTCGTCGCGGAAGCCCGGAGGCATCCTCACGTCGAGCACGGCCACGTCCGGCCGGTGCTCCAGGAGCGCGGGCATGATCTCGGGCCCGCTCCCGACGACGGCCACCACGTCGTGTCCGGACGAGGTCAGCAGCAGGACCAGTCCCTCCCGCAGGAGGGCGTTGTCCTCGGCGATCACCACACGCACGGCAACTCCACTTCGATCACGGTCGGCCCGCCGGCCGGGCTGGACACTTCCACGGTTCCGTCGAGCGCGGCGATCCGTCGCCGCATGCCGAGCAGCCCCGAGCCGGCGGTCTCGTCGGCGCCGCCGCAGCCCTCGTCCCGGATGCGCACGCGCAGGCCGCGCCGGGCCCGGACCAGCTGGACCTCGGCGTGGGACACCCCGCTGTACTTGGCGACATTGGTCAGCGACTCGGCCACCGCGAAGTAGGCCGCCGCCTCCACCGCCGCGGGTGCCCGCGCCCCTTCGCCGAGGCTGCCGTCGTCCACCGCCACCTCCAGCCCCTCCCTGTTCTCGGTCCCGCTCGCACGCGGGGACCCCCAGCCCGCCGCCAGCGCCCGCACCGCGCCGGCCAGGCCGCGGTCGCTCAGGATCGGCGGATGGATGCCGCGCACCACCTGCCGCAGCTCCGTCAGCGCCTTCTCGGCCTGCTCCTGGGTCTCGTCGAGCAGCCTGCGGCCGATCTCGGGATCCCCGCCGTAGGCGCGCCTGGCGAGCCCGATGCGCATGGACAGCGCCACCAGCTGCGCCTGCGCGCCGTCGTGCAGATCCCGCTCGATCCGGCGCAGTTCGGCCTCGTGTGCGGCGATCGCGTCGGCGCGGGTCTCGGCCAGCCGCTCGACCCGGGCCGCCAGCTGTGCCTGCGGCGACGGTTTGAGCAGTGCGGTCGACCAGTCGGCCTCCAGGTCCGCGAGCCGCACGATGAGCGGCAGGACGACGGCCTCGCGGCGCAGCAGCCCGCACCACAGGCCGTCGACGACCAGGCCCACCGGCCACAGCGGTAGGGCGAGGGCGAGCAGGGCGCCGTAGAACCAGTACGCGACCATCCAGCGCGCGTCGGTGCGCGTGCCCGGATCCCGTACGGAGCTGACGATCCGCCGGCGCATCGTCCCGGTCAGGGGCTGATATGCCTCAGGGATCCGCACCCCGGTCCAGGCGGCGGTCAGGCTGCGTTTGGCCGTCGCGATCCGCCGGGTCAGCAGCACCGTCTCGGGCAGCAGCCAGGCACCGACGACCGCCAGCGTGCCGATCGCAGCGATCAACAGGACGGTGATGAAGATCCACATGCCGAAGGCCATGGCGGCGGCCAGGAAGAGATGGGCCGTGGCCCGCGCGGCGCGCCGCAGCGTTTTCCACATGCGAGGAAGCTAGGCGCTTTGCTTGACTCACGCAAGTTTCTGAGGGGGATCCTCGTGCCGGCACGCTTCCTGGCGGCCCGATGGACGGAGGTCCTGGACGGTGGCTGCCGCGACACCGAATCCGTAGCGGTCCGCGAGGCAGTGGCAGCAGTTGTGGCCGCGTGCTTCCGTCCCGTCGATGACGAACGTGCTCCTGGGCGTGTGCCCGGACCCTGTGCTCATTCCCATGCCGACCGTGATCCTGCTCGATTCTGCGGTCAAGCCGGCCCGTCACGACTGACTTTGCCGAGACGACTTTGAGATCAATGTCGCCGGGTGGCGATGGCGCCGGATGCTCGGCAGGGCAGTCACAGCCAGATCAGCAGGGCGTAGCCGGCGGTTGCGGCGGCGAGGCCGACCAGGAGGCTGCCGATGGCGTTGAGTCCGGCCTCGGTGAGGGAGCCGTCTTCGAGGAGCCGGACGGTCTCGAAACTGAAGGTGCTGAAGGTGGTCAGGGCACCGCACACGCCGGTGCCCAGCAGCAGCATGACGTTGCTGGGCAGGCCGTGCGCGGCTACGGCCGCTGCCAGGGCGCCGAGGATGAACGACCCGGCCATGTTGACGGTGAAGGTGCCGAGCGGGAAGACGCTGTCGTGGCGGGCCTGGATGGCCTTGTCGGTGAGATAGCGCAGGGGCGCGCCGAGCATGCCACCGAGGAAGACCAGGAGGACGGGGATCAATTGAGCTGCTCCTCGGTGACGGGGCTGAGTCCCTTGCCGCTCTCCGCGATGACCTGGACCGGTTCCAGCGTGATCAGTGCCTCGGGCGCGACCTCGCGGGCCTGGGGCATGAAGACGCGGATGCGGTCCTCCTCGTCGATGATGACGACGGTCAGGGGGAGGTCTTCGGCGAGATCGAGCAGGCGAGTGGTGTGCACGATCGACGAGGCGCCGAAGCCCTCGAAGCCGCGGAACACACTGGCGCCTGCAAGCCCCGCCTGGTGGGCGCGGTGGACGATCTCGGTGAAGGCCGGCCTGTGCTGGTGTTGGTCCCACTCACCCAGGTAGATGGTCATCCGCAGGACCGGTCCGTTCAACGACGGGCGCGGCGGCCGCGGGGGCGGGTTCACTCCGTTGTGCCGGCGTAGGTGCGGGTTCATCGCTGCCTCATTAGGGGACAGACCGCTTGGGTGGCGGGGTGGCCGGTCCGGCGGTCGGCGAGGCGGTTGCTTGGCTGCGGCGGCTGGGGCCACGGCGCACCGGCAGACCGGCGGCCCGGCGGGCGGCCGCGATGCCGAGCCCGACCGCGACGAGTCCGGCGACGAGGCTCGTCAGGGCGTAGGCATCGGCTTTGGACCAGTCGCCCAGTGAGAGCAGGTGGTGTATCTCCACGGTGTAGGTGGAGAAGGTGGTGTAACCGCCGAGGAAGCCGACGCCCAGGAAGGGCCGGACGTAGCGGCTGGGCGGCCACACCTCCAGGACGCAGACCATGAGCAGTCCCAGGGCGAAACTTCCGGAGATGTTGGTGATGAAGGTGGCCCAGGGGAACCCGCCGGCCGGGGTGGGCCAGGCGAGGGCGAGGCCGTAGCGGGCGAGGCTGCCCAGCCCGCCGCCCAGGGCGATCACCGCCAGGATGTCCGCTTGGCGGGAGCGTTTGGCCTCGGCCGATCGCTGCTGGGGAGGTGCCTGTGGTCGGGCGCCGTCCGCGACGTCCGGGTCGACCGGCAGAATCTCTTGCGGCGGCGGTGCGTCGTCGCGGGGGCGGTCTCGGGGTTCTCCGCGGGACATCGTCCTTCTCACCGGGTTGAGCGTGTGCGGTCCAACGGTGGACCGCGTGCTTGGACCTGCCGGTCTCGCGCTGTCTGTCGGATGCGACGTGGGGTGACCGTAGGGTGGCGGCTTCAGGTCGGCTGAGACGCTGTCCGGGACGGGCGGGGCATGATGTCCTCCTACCTGTGGGCGTGCCTGCGTGGCAGGTACCAGGTAGGGACTGTTGTCGACCCAGCTACACGGTCGCGGTTTCGGCGAGCCCCACCGCCATCACTGTCAGGCTACGCCGTCCCCCCGGCGAAGACGAGGGACTGTCGCGTCAAGACCCGCAGGACAGCCATGGTGAGCACGAGACGTCGATATCAGTCCTCGCGGCCGATTACGGTGGGCGCGACCGCGACCGGCCTCCAACGCCGCATGCGCACGGCCATCTCACGTTCGCGCGGGGCCGGCTCCCAGGCCGTGCTGCGCTCCGCCGTGCCGCTGCCCACCACCGCGACGTCGACGATGAGGCTCCCGGGCGGCGGGGGAGCGGGCTCGCCGCCCGGCGCGGTCGATCCAGTACGCCGGACGCGCTCCGGCCGGGTACTCGTGCGACGGCGCCGTACGCGGGCGCAGGGAGGCGAGGGTACGAGCCATGACGACACCGATGCCGGGCATCCGCCCGCAGATCCACAGGGCCCGCTCGGACCGGACCGGCTCGGTCAGGCCGACGCGGTGGAGCGGTGGGAGTCCGTTCCCGCCGCTCCGCTGCTGCACTGCAACGGGGACGCGATGGATGTCGCGGTCGTCCATGACCGGATCGTCCGGGTGCGCGGACGGTCCGGTGACCGTGTGAACCACGGCCGGCACGGGCCGAAGGATCTGTTCGGCTGGCAGGCCAACCACGCGAGGGGCCGACTGACCACACCCTGAACCCGCGCAGTGCTGCCTCAGGCCCGTTGCACAGGGCGGAGTCTCCTCCAGCAGATGAGCGCACGACCGAGGATGAGGAAGGCTTCGTGGATGTCGTCGCGGATCTCCCAGCGGATCCGCAGGCGGTGGAACCAGCGCAGGGGCGAATGCGCGCTCCATGGCCCAGCGTTGGGCGCCCAGGCCGCAGCCGTGCTCGGTGCCGCGGCGGGCGATCAGCGGCTTCACACCGAGGTCCCGGACCAGCGGGCGGTACTTGTCGTGGTCGTAGCCGCGGTCGGCGAGAACAAGATCCGGGCGACGCGGTCGGACCCGTCAGCGAACCTGGTCGTTCTTCGGCCCGATGCCTTTGATCCTGGACGGAGTTCCCTCCGGGGCGAACGAGTGGTGGAAGGTGAAGGCGTGCGGCGCCGAGCCGTGGTCGTGGAGGTGCTCCAGCCTGGAAACCCCGTCCCGCCAGGTGGGTATCACGCCTTCGGAGACCCACCAGCACACGTAATTCGGGTGCCCTGACCTCTCGAACCAGTCGTAACGCCTGTTCAGCGCCTCACGGTGCGGACCGGTGTAGACGGCGTCGATGGCGGGGCGCAGGTCGGTCCAGAGTGAGAGGGTCGCGGCCAGGGCGGTGGTTTCCACCGTGTGGCCCTTGCCGTACCAGGCCGGTACGGCGAACTCTCCCCATGCACCCCAGTCCGCCTCGAAGAGCATGCCCCGGTCGCCGTCTGCCGCTTCCGCACGAGCGAGGTACCCGGGGAGCCGGCTGATCTTCCGGTAGACGGCCTCACCAACCTCGTAGAACTCGCGCGTGAGAGGCGCGGGATCGGCGAGAGGTGACTTCAGGACGCCGAATGTGTACAGAGCAAGACGGGGCATGCGTTTTCTCCCTGGTGGGGGGTGCCTGATGTGGTCCCGGTTCGGTGGCTTTCACATGGGGGCCAGGATTCGTGGGGCGTGCCCAACTCATCCCGTCGCGGGTGGCTCAGCCTGAAGGAACTCCTGTGCGACCGTGGGCGATCGCCGAAGACCAGGTGAAGGTAGCTGCCTCTGCGGGCCATGTCGAAGTTGCGTTTTCCCCGTTCGAGTGGCCTCTTGCTCCGGTCACAACGGGGGCTGGGGCGGTGAGGGGCGGGGCACGCTGCGGGATACCAGTGATCCGCTTCGGCCGACCGGTTCGCCCGCCATGCCCGTCCGCACCCCCTGTCCGCTATCCCCGAGAGCCGCCGAACGCGTGCGGTTGAAGGAGATTGCCTACGGCCACAAGGCCGGCCACCGGCTGCGGGTGCGTGCACCGGCGGTGCTGCACGCCGCGCGTGGACTCTCCAACGTATGCATCGGCCGGGAGACGGGGCTGCATCGGGACACCGTGCGCCGCTGGCGTGGCCGGTTCGCCCCGGCGGGCCCGCCCGGGCTCGAAGACCGTCAACGCTGCGGCCGTACCGCCTCGTTCACACCGCTGCAGGCCGCCGAGGTCAAGGTGCTGGCCCGCCGGCTGCCTGCCGAAGGAGCTGGTACGACTGTCTGTCCCGACGGGCGGATGCGTTGTTCGAGCTGACCGACGCCCTGCCGGCAGCAGGCCGGCTCGGCCGGCGGCCCCGTCTGCTCGCGGCGTAACTGCGCCATGGCGCAAGAGCGACATGTGCGACCCCTTGAACGACGTCGGGGGAGGCCGGAGGATCCAGTGATCTTTCGCTCTCCGCCGCGTCTCAGGAGTCTTCCTTGCCCCAGGTTCCCATCCCCCGGCCCGGGCCGATCGCCCTCGCCGTGGCGGCCGCGCTGACAATCGGCGTCCTACCGGCGACTGCCGCTGTGTCCGCGTACTCCGCCGGTGAGGCGTCGCACAACGACGCCGGACACCACACCCCCGCCGATGCCGGCACGCACACCGTCACCCTGATCACGGGTGACAAGGTCACCATCGGGACCGCCGCCGACGGCACCGTCGTGCGCTCCTTCCAGGCGGCGAGCGGAGCCACCACCGGCTTCCACCGCGCTGTCCTGGACGGCGCCACCTACGTCTACCCCGACGCCGCCCTGCCGTACGTGAGCGCCGGGAAGCTCGACAAGCAGCTCTTCAACGTGACGCGGCTGATCGCCGAGGGCTACGACGACGCGCACAGCTCCCGGCTGCCGCTGATCGTGCGCTACACCGATGCCGCGGCCAAGGGCCGCACCCGGACGAAGATGGCCGGCTCGACCGACGTCCGCCGCCTGGACAGCATCCAGGGCGCGGCCCTCGCGCAGAACCACCAGCAGGCACCGGCGTTCTGGTCCTCGCTCACCGGGGGTTCCGGCGCGGCGGCGCGGTCCGCGAAGCCGTCCTTCGCGGGCGGCGTCGCCCACGTGTGGCTCGACGGCAAGGTGCAGGCCGACCTGGCCGACTCCACCGCCCAGATCGGCGCGAACAAGGTCTGGGCGGAGGGCGACACCGGCCAGGGCGTGAAGGTCGCGATGCTCGACAGCGGCGCCGACACCGAACACCCGGACCTGGTCGGGCAGATCTCCGACAGCGCCAGCTTCGTCCCCGGCGAGGACGACATCGCCGACTACAACGGCCACGGCACGCACGTCGCCTCGACCATCGTCGGCACGGGCAGTGCCTCCGACGGCAAGGAGCGGGGTGTCGCCTCCGGCGCCCGGCTGGCCGTCGGCAAGGTGCTCAACTCCGAGGGCAGCGGCCAGGAATCCTGGATCATCGCGGGCATGGAGTGGGCCGCCCGCGACCAGAAGGCCAGGATCATCAGCATGAGCCTGGGTGGCGGCGGTGACAAGACCGACCCGATGAGCCAGGCCGTCGATCAACTCAGCCACGAAACAGGCGCGTTGTTCGTGATAGCGGCGGGCAACGGTGGCCCGCACTCCATCAGCAGCCCCGGTGCCGCGGACTCCGCGCTGACCGTCGGCGCAGTCGACTCCACCGACACGCTCGCCGACTTCTCCAGCCAGGGCCCGCGCGACGGCGACGGCGGGCTGAAGCCGGAGATCACCGCGCCCGGCGTCGACATCGTCGCGGCGCGCTCGCACTACAAGCGCGGCTCCGGCTACTACACCACGATGAGCGGCACGTCGATGGCGACGCCGCACGTCGCCGGTGCCGCCGCGCTCCTCGCCTCCCAGCACCCCGACTGGACGGGCACCCAGCTCAAGGAGGCGCTGGTCAGCAGCGCCAAGGCGACCCCGGCGTACACCCCGTACCAGGCGGGCGCCGGACGGCTCGACGCGCTCGCGGCCGTGCACACCACGGTCTTCGCCACCACGACCGCTTACTCCGGCTTCCACACGTGGCCCCCGCAGCCCGGGGAGACCGACGTCCAGACGGTGACGTACACCAACGTCGGCGACGCCCCGGTCAGCCTCGATCTGGCGGTCAACGGCACCGTCCCGGCCGGGTTGTTCAGCCTCTCCGAGGACCATGTCACCGTGCCCGCGCACGGCACCGCCACGGTCAAGCTGACCGCGGCTCTGGACAAGCTGGCGGGCGACCAGTCGGTCAGCGCCATGATCACCGGTACGGACGACACCGGGACGGTTCGCGCCCGGACCCTGATCGGCGCGGCCCGCGAGGGCCAGCGGCAGAATCTGACCGTCGTCGCGAAGGACCGTTCGGGCAGGCCGCTGGCGGGCCGGGTCGTCCTCAGCGCCGACCACCTCTTCACGGTGATGGACCTCGACGCGTCCGGCACCGGCACGACGCGGCTGCCCGTCGGCAGTTACAGCGGCTGGCTCACCGGTGACGTGCAGGGCGCCGAAGGCCCGCACTCGCGCGGCATGGTGCTGCTCGCCTTCAACGACGTGAAGCTGGACCGGGACCGTACCGTCACCCTGGACGGCCGCAAGGCGCGCCGGATCCTGGCGCGCGTGCCGCAGCAGACCACCGCCGTCGCGCCGCGCCTGGACGCCCACCGGTCCTTCAGTGACAGCCTGGTGGAGACGTCGATGCTGCCGGACCCGTCGTACGACAGCGTCTGGGCGCTCCCGACCGGCAAGAAGGTCACCGACGGCGAGTTCGAGGCCGGCGCCCGCTTCCGCCTCGAGCAGCCGGCGCTGACCGTGAGCACGAAGTCGACGACCTTCAACGACCCGCTGGTCAAGCGCGCGGCCACGCCGCTGCCCGCCGGTACCCGGAACCTGACGGCGGTCTTCGCCGGTGACGGCACGGCCGAGGAGCTCGCGCGGCAGAACGTGCGCGGCAAGGCGGTCGTGGTGCGCGGCGCCGGCACGGAAGGGATCAAGGCCCAGGCGGAGGCCGCCGCGGCCGCCGGCGCCCGGCTGCTGCTGGTCGTCAACGACGGCGTCGGCCGCCTGCAGCCCTGGGACGAGAACCCCTGGAGCCCGCAGAGCCCGGCCCCGGTGACGGTGGCGACGCTCAACGCCGACCAGGGTGCCGACCTGCTCGGCCAACTCCGGCACGGCGCGGTCCCGCTGAAGGTCACCTCGCACCCCACGACCGACTACGTCTACGACGTCGTGCACCACTGGACGGGCGCCGTTCCGGATGACCCGACCTGGCGTGAGGAGTCCAAGGACCTCGGCCGGGTGAACGTCTCCTTCCGGAACTACCGGCAGGGCAAGGCGATGGAGTTCCGTCCGGACGTCTGGCGGGGCTGGGCCGTCGGCAACCAGCTCACCGCGCCCGCCCAGGGCGAGCGCACCGACTGGGTCACCGCCGGCACCACGTGGCTGGACGACGCCTTCATCCAGGGCGAGACCGGACAGCATTCGATCGATCCGCTGCAGTACTCGGCGCGCAAGACCGGCAAGGTCAGCTGGTTCGGCCCGATCCAGCGGCCGCGCATGGGCCCGATCAACTACCAACCGGTGCGCTACCTCGACACGATGTACATCACCGCGCCCGGCTGGGGCGACTCGGGGTCCGGCCACGTCGGCGAGGCCGGCGCGAACTTCGACGTCAAGGACTGGATGTCGCTCTACCAGGGCGACCAGCAGCTCGACTGGGGCAACGCCGAGTACCTTCAGGTTCCCGGCCTCGGCGCCGAGCGCCTGCCCTACCGGCTGGTTCTCGACAACGACCGCGGCACCTGGGCCGACCCGTACTCGACGCACACGCTGACCGAGTGGGACTTCACCTCCGCGGTCACCGGCAGCGATGCGGCGGTGTCCCTGCCCCTCATCCAGCTCGACTACGGCGTGGACACCGACAAGTCCGGCCGTGCCGACCGGCACGCCGGCCTGACCGTGGCCGCCTCGCACCTGCCGGGCACCACCGCCACCATCGGGAAGCCGACCGTCGAGGTGTCGTACGACGACGGTGCGACCTGGCAGCGGACCGACCTGAACCGGCGCGACGACGGATGGCGGACGAACCTGCGTGCGCCGCGGTCCGCCGACTTCGTCACCCTCAGGGTCGGCGCCCGGGACAGCGCGGGCAACACCGTCTCACAGACGATCACCCGGGCCTTCGGCCTGCGCTGACGTCACACCCCGGGAGGCCACCTGGGACAGCACCGCGTGGGCGGGACCGCAGCCGGCGGCCCCGCCCACGCGGCGTTCCCACTTGTCACCACGAAGCCTCTTCATCACCGGCTTCGTGGCCCCACCAGGTCGGAGTCATCCCCCCAGGCGGTAGGTTCTCCACCTGTTCTGCCTGCGCCAGTACGTGAGGGAGTCGGGCACACTGGCCTGGGTCGGGTCCCGCCGTTCTATCTCCAACCTGTGTTGTTCCTAGAATGGCCGGGTGGAGGACATCGACGCGATTGCGGCGTTGCAGGATCCGGTGCGGCGCCGTCTGTACGAGTACGTGGCGGCGCAGGGCCGCGAGGTCGGCCGCAACGAGGCCGCCGAGGCGGCCGGGGTGGCGCGCACGCTCGCTGCGCACCATCTGGACAGGCTGGCCGAGGCCGGGCTGCTGGAGAGCGGCAGCCGCCGCCTGACGGGCCGCTCGGGGCCGGGGGCGGGCCGTCCCGCCAAGGTGTACACGCGGGCGCGGGCCGAGCGGTCGGTTTCGCTGCCCGCCCGCGATTACCGCACCGCCGCCGAGCTGCTGGCCGAGGTCGCCGAGCGGGCCGGGCTGGACGCCGAGCTCTGCGCGGCCGCGCGGCGCCGGGGCGAGGCCCTGCGCGGCTCGGCTGCGCCCTGCGGCGGCCTCGAACAGGCCGTGGAGATGCTGGCCGCCCGCGGCTACGAACCGCACCTGGAAGGCGCCGAGGGGGCGACCGGGGCAGCCGCACGCGTTGTCCGTATGCGCAACTGCCCCTTCCACGCAGTCGCCGAAGGCTTCCCACCGCTCGTCTGCGGCATGAATCTCGCGCTGCTGGAGGGGTTGCTCGGCACGGACGGTCCCGTCCACGCTCGCATGGACGCCCGGCCGGGTAACTGCTGTGTGGTGGTCGAGACTTCTAAAAACAATGGCGATTGACATAGAAAAGTGGGCCGTGCTGGGATGAGGCCATGACCGCATCCACGCATGCAGCCCATCTCGCCCACCTCAACGTCGCCACGCTCCGCCACCCCCTCGACGACCCGCGCACGGCGCCGTTCGTCGAGATGCTCGGCCCGGTCAACGCCTCCGCCGACGCCGCGCCCGGCTTCGTGTGGCGACTCGTGGAGGAGGGGGCGGCCGACGCCACCGGCCTGCGCCCCGCGGGCGAGAACGTCATCGTCACCCTGTCGGTGTGGGAGACCCAGGAAGCCCTGTGGCACTTCACCTACCGCAGCGGGCACCTAGGGGCGATGCAGCGGCGCCGCGAATGGTTTGAACGGCACGTCGAGGCGCACCTGGTGCTCTGGTGGGTCCCCGCCGGTCACCTCCCGACCGTCGACGAGGCCCTGGAGCGGCTGGCGGACCTGCGGGCGCACGGGCCGTCCCCCCGCGCGTTCACCTTCGCCTCCTCCTACACCGCAGCCGAGGCCGTCCAGCGCCTTCAGGCCGCGCCGCCAACCCAGCCTGAAGCGATCAACTGATCCACCGATCTTGACGATCACTCCATCGGGAAGCGACCGTGACACCTCGGTGGCAACGGTCGGCTGTTCGGGGCCAGGCTCAACGTCCGCAGGATGTCGGCGGTGCCGGACCGGGAGACGAAGGTCGAGTTGGCCATGCGCGAGGTGAGATCGAGCCAGGCCGATACGGTGAAGCTCTTTGAGGTACCGACGGCCGGTCCGCTGGTGGCGGCACAGCCGGTGGTGCCGGTGAGGTTGACGACCTCTCCACGCTGACTGTCGGTGGCCCAGGTGTGGGCGCCACCCAGTGTCCGAGTCCACTTGGAGACGCACGGCGGCCGAGTCATGGCCAAGATCGCCCGTGACCGCGTCCAGGCCGTGATCTTCGCCCACGACCGGGGAATCGCCCGTCCCGGTGCCGGCTGAGGAGAATGGGCGGGCTGAAGGGAACGAACGTCTTCTCACCCCCCTCTAACCCTACAGGCC
Organism: Streptomyces sp. NPDC026538; assembly: GCF_055567535.1. NCBI lineage: Bacteria > Bacillati > Actinomycetota > Actinomycetes > Kitasatosporales > Streptomycetaceae > Streptomyces > Streptomyces sp. NPDC026538. The sequence continues at coordinate 376,360 of NZ_JBVHQG010000007.1, read as the reverse complement.
GTAGGGTGGGACGTCCTCCTGCGAACTTGTAGGAGGAGCTGGTCCCGTGGCGCGTGACGACGAGGGGTGCGAGATGGCCGAGGGCTCGAACGGCACGACGACCGGCCTTCCTCGCACCGGCGTCCCTCTCACCGGCTTCCCGGCGCAGGCCGTCCGGCCCCTGCGTTCGCGGTGGGAGCCCCGGCTCGGGGCGGTCGCCGCCGCTTTCACGCTCGCCCAGCTCGTCCTCGTACGGCCGGATCTCGGTCTCGGCTGGGACGAGACCGTCTACGTCAGCCAGGTCAGCGGTCACGTGCCCGCCGCCTACTTCAGCGCGCCCCGCTCCCGCGGCATCTCGCTTCTCGCCGCCCCGATCGCGTCGTGGTCCGACTCCACCGTCCTCCTCCGGATCTACCTGGCCGTCCTCTCCGGCCTCGCCCTCTACCTCGCCCTGCGCGTGTGGCGAAGCCACCTCGGGCCCGGCGTCCTGGCCCTGGCCGGCGCCCTGTTCGCCTCACTGTGGGTGACGTTGTTCTACGGCCCTCAGGCCATGCCCAACTACTGGGTCGCCGTCGGCGCGCTGGCCTGCGTCGGCTGCTTCCTGCGTGCTCGCGCGAACGCACGGGACCGGGCGGCCTGGTGGGGCGTGTTCGCGGGCGCGGCGCTGATGGCGGGGATGCGCCCGGTGGACGCGGTCTACGTCGCGCTGCCCCTGCTCGCGCTCTCCCTGCTTTCCCTGGTGCCCCCGCTCTCCCGGTTCTCCCCGCTTTCCTCGCGCAGCCCGCGTCTGCTCGTCGCGCTGGTGGCGGGGCTGGTGGCGGGTGCCGGCGAGTGGGTGATCGAGGCGTACACGAGCTACGGCGGCCTCACGCACCGCCTCTCCGCCGCCTCGGACATCCAGGGCGGCCTCGGCTGGCACCTCGCCGTGCTCGACCAACTGCACAGCCTCGGCGGCCGCACCCTGTGCCGGCCCTGCACCGGATCGGCCCCCAGCCCGCTGGTGACCCTGTGGTGGTTCGCCCTGCCCGTCCTCGCTGTCCTCGGCGCGGTGATCGCCGTCCGATCCCGGCGCGCCCTGCCCGTCCTGCTCCCGCTGGCCTGCGCCATCACAGCCGCGGTCCCCTACCTGTTCCTCATCGGCTACGCGGCCCCCCGCTTCCTGCTGCCCGCCTACGCCCTGCTCGCCCTCCCCGTCGCCCACGGCCTCGTCCACCTGGTCACCGCACCGGCAGACCGGGCCGGGCGGGCCGTGGCCGCCGGTCTGGTGGCGGTCGGCCTGGCGGGCCACCTGGCCGTGCAGTACGTCGTCCTGGAACACACCGTGCACAGCTCCGATGCCTCCCGCGCCGACTGGGCCCGCACCGCCGCCGCCCTCCACGAACTCGGCGTACGGCAGCCGTGCCTGCTCAGCGGCTACGAAGCCGTGCCCATCGCCTTCGCCACCGGTTGTGGCTCCGCCCAGACGGCGGGGCATGACGCCAGCACCACCGTGACCGAGCTGAAGCGCGCCGCGCAGCGAACGTCCTTCGCCGTCCTCGTGCCGCCGAAGGGGCGTCCGCCCGCGTACGCACGCACCTGGCCCGAGGAGCGGGCCGGCGCACTCCGCGCGTACGTCGCACCCGGCGTACGGCAGGGGAGGTGACCGCCGTGACCACGGCCGAGAGCCTGCCGGCGACCTCGGGCAGGCGCCTGTACGTCCAGTTGGGCGTCACCCTGGTGGTGCTCGCCGCCGCCGGCGGGATGCTCGCCGCGCACCGGGCCACGCTGGACAGCGGCACCGACCGGCTGGCCGCCGCCGACGGGGAGTGGCTGGTGCTCGCCTGCCTCGCCGCCCTGGCCACCTGGGTGTGCGCGGCCGTGGCGCAGCAGGGAGCGGTGGTCGAACGGCTGCCCAGGGGGCGGCTGGTGGCGGCGCAGTTCGCGGCCGGCGCCGCCAACCACCTTCTTCCGGCGGGGGCCGGAGCGACGCTGGTCAACCTGCGGTTCCTGACGCGCTGTGGGCTGTCCACCCGGCGCTCGGCGACGGCGCTGGCGGTGAAGGCGGCCGTCGGCGGGATCGTCCGGTGCGCGCTGGGTGTGGCCCTGCTGGTCGCCTCGCCCGGCACGGTCCGCCTCTCCGCGCGGGTCCCGCTTGTGCTGGTCCTGCTGCCGGTGGCGGCGGGAGCCGTCGTCCTGGCGGTCGCGATCAGCGGCCGCCTCAGACGGGTGGTGAGCCTAGCCTTCGCTGACGTGCGGGACGTGCACCGGTGCCGGGCGCGGGCCTGTGCGCTGTGGGGCGGGTCGGTCGCGTTCGCTCTGCTGCACGCCGGGGTGGTCATCGCCGTGGTCCATGCGATCGGCCTCGGCCTCCCCGCGAGCCGGGTGGTCATGGCCTACCTGGTCGCCAGCGGCGCGGCAGCGCTGCTGCCCACGCCGGGCGGACTGGGGTCGTTGGACGCCACGCTGGCCCTTGCCCTCACGGCGGCCGGCGCGCCGGGACCGGCGGCGGTCTCGGCGGTCCTCGGCTACCGCCTGCTGACGGGATGGCTGCCGATGGTCCCCGGCCTGCTGGTCCTGGCCCTCCTGGCCCGCCGCTCGGCCTTGTGAACCGTCCTGATGCCGCCCGCGAAGTAGACGTCCACCGAAGGGTCGGTTCGGCCGGGCCTGGCGATTCGCTCAGCCCACTGATGTAATAGATCTATGGTTGGTTCATCGCTTACATATGCGTCGGTCGTGGAGGACTGGGTCTCCGGCTGGGTGGTCTCGCGGGGTGCGTCCGATCCCGTGGCGCGGCCGTGGGGCTGGACCATTGACGTCGGACAGCCGGCCCAGGTGGCGCGGCACGTAGTTGTCGACGCGGACGAGGCGCGCGTGTGCGAGGCCGCCGCGCAGGCGCGGGGGGAGGGATGGTGGCTCAAGGTTTTTCTGCCTGAGCCGTGCGAGGCGCCGGAGGCGCAGGTCTGCGCATGGCTCGGACCGGGGTGGGCGTCCGACAGGGCGGCCTTCCTGATGTCCGTCGAGCTGGCCCCGGTCACGCCCGGAACGCTCCCACCCGGCTACGTGCTGCGCACCTGGACCCGGGGCGACGTCGTCCGCGTGCTGATCGCGGCTCCCGATGGATCACTTGCCGCGCGCGGACAGATGGGCGTGGCGAAGGAGGTGGCGGTGGCGGACCAGATCCTCACCACCCCGGCCCACCAGCGTCGCGGCCTCGGCTCCGTCGTCATGCGCACGCTCCAGCAGCAGGCGCTGGCCTCGGGCGCCACCCGCGCCGTCCTCGGTGCGACGTCCCAGGGCCGCGCCCTGTACGAGTCGCTCGGCTGGCGTACCCACACGGCCTTCCTCAGCCTCTATCGCACCACAGGACCGACGGAGTCCTGCTAGAAGGCGAGCGGTTCGGAGAGCGGGATCGGCGTCTGACGCGGGCCCTCCCACACCAACTGAGGGAGGACTTCGAGGGTTGCGTCCATGGCGTACTCCGCAGTGTCGGGGGACTTGTCGCCGTCGAGGACGTCGGTCCACTTGCGGGGCTCGTACCTCCTCGATGAGTACAGGGCGATTTTCCAGCCGCAGGTTCGCCACCCCGTCACCCGGTCAGCTCGCGATCGTCGATGGTGGCCCGACGTCGTCAGAGGACGTCGTACGTCAGGTGCGTCGCGTTCGATGTCGCGGTCCCGCTTCGCTGTACCAGCGTGCGCGGCGTTCCGCCGGTGAAAAGGGGTGTCCCGGTGCCCAGCACGACGGGCGCCAGGTGCAGGGACAGCACGTCGACCATCCCGGCGTCGAGCGCGGAGCCGACCGTGGCGCCGCCGCCCATGAGGATGACGTCGAGGTCCTTCCCGCTGCCCGACGACGCCTCCTCGGCACGCTCCCGCGCGGCGGTGACGGCGTCGCGCAGACCGGTCGTGACGAAAATCCAGTCGAGGTCGGTGAGCCGTACTGACTGCGGCGGCGAGCTCGTCACGACGACGAAGGTGGGCCTGCCGACCTCGCCGGCGCCGTAGCCGATCGTGTCGTCCCAGCCGTTCGGTCCGTCGACGATATCGAAGAGGCGGCGGCCGAGGACGACGGCGCCCGAGCGGGCGGTCCCCTCCCGCAGGACCCGGCGGTCGTCGGGGTCGTCGGAGAACGCCCAGGTGTGCAGGGCCTCGCCACCAGTGCCCAGACCGTTGTCCGGGCCGGGGTGGGGCCCGGTGACGAAGCCGTCGAGGGAGACCGAGATGTCAGCGATGATGCGAGTCATGCCAGGGCAGACCCGGTCCGCCGCTGGAACTCATCGCTCAGAATGAAACGCGTGCGTGCCGGATGCGTCCCAAGGCCGAGTAGGGCGAGTGATACGCACGGTGGCAGTCAGGATATGTTCAGGTTCCAGCTGGCACAGTCGGGCAGCATGACCGATGAAACGTCTGATACCGCGGTGGTTCCGGAGGCGGCACCCACCAGCGAGCCGGCGAACAACCGGCTGAGGCGGGCTCGCACCACTTCTCCACCACTGGATGGGGAAGCGCAGAGAACCTCCGTGTGGCCGGGAGAGGCAAACGCGCGGGGAGATCGGGCGACGCGGATCAACGCGCTGCGCAGTTGAATTCCAGGACGAAGACCCCGAATTACCGCTCATTCTAACGCCTTCGTATTGCCTGCTCCCGGGCAGAGCGAGCGGTAAAGGCGCGTCCTGCGTGGCGGGGGAAAAGAATGTGAACGCTGTCGAGAATCAGAACCCCGGCGCGGCCCGAACAGGCTTGACGAGCAAGCGCAGTCGTACCGGGCCCGCGGATCCGGGACCGCGCTGATCCATGAATTTCCAGATAATTACCGTTCCGCAGGCGTGAGGGTCGCCCTCCGTGCTGCCACTCGTTCCCTGCGAGGGTTTCGTGACAACTGAGACGACGACCGAGAGTCTTCGGACGCCTGCCAGGCAGATGCTGAACAAGGTTCCCGAGGTCACGATCTGGTTCTGGATCATCAAGATCCTGTGCACCACGGTCGGTGAGAGCTTCGCCGACTGGATCAACATGAACCTCGGCGTTGGCCTGATCAACACGGCACTGATCTTCACCGTGGTTCTGGCAGGCGTCATGGGCTGGCAGCTCACCACCAAGCGCTACGTCCCGTTCGTGTACTGGCTCACCGTCGTGGTGGTGAGTGTGACCGGCACCCTCTACACCGACATCCTCACCGACAGCCAGGGCGTCCCCCTCGCGTTGAGCAGCAGCGTGTTCGCCGGCCTGCTGGCCGTCGTCTTCGGGATCTGGTACGCCCGGGAGCGGACCCTGTCGGTCCACACCATCACCACCCGTCCCCGCGAACTCTTCTACTGGCTCGCGGTCCTGGTCACTTTTGCCCTCGGCACCGCCACCGGCGACTGGACCCTGGAACTGACCGGCTGGACACCGGGTGTCTCCGTGTTCCTGCCTCTCGGGTTGATCGTCGCGATCGTTCTCGGATGGCGCCTCGGCGCCAACGCCGTGCTCTCCTTCTGGCTCGCCTACATCCTCACCCGCCCGCTCGGTGCCAACCTCGGCGACTGGCTCGGCTCGCCCAGCGGCGACGGCGGCCTGGGGCTCGGCACTGCGGTGACCAGCGTGATCTTCCTGGGTGCGATCCTCGCTACGGTCGTGTACCTCACGGTCAGCCGCAGCGATGTCATCGAGGCCCACGATCTCTCGCATGCCCCGCGGGCGCTGAACCCGGCGCGTGAGCGGATCATGCTCGGCTACTACGCCGTGGTAGCGGTCGCAACCGCGGCGCTTCTCATCTGGGCACACCACCAGCCCCACGCGGCCGTGGCCGGCGAGGACGACGCCCCCGCACCGGTAACCGCCCATCTCACCCCGAAGCAGGCGACGTCGCCGTTCCCTCCGGCTGAGATCGCGAAGTTCCGCACGATCGCAGCCGACACCCTGGCAAAGCTCAATTCGGGCAACCAGTCGGCCGCGACCACCCGAGTGACCGACCTCGAAACCGCTTGGGACAAGGACCAGTCCACCCGTGAGCCCAAGAGCGAGCAGTCCTGGCACTTCCTCGACAGCGAAATCGACCAGGTCCTGACGGCGCTACGCGCCCCGAGTCCCGACAAGGCCACCGAGGTCAAGGCGCTCAACACCCTCCTCACCTCGCTCGGCTAACCGACCGCGATGACGGACTGCCCCGACGCATGCCCCGCGCCGGGGCAGTCAGCGGGCCGAGTCGGACTCGGCACACGGATCGCCTACAGCCGTGGCCGCCGGCACTGGAAGCCGCAACGGTGCAGATGCCGCACTGCGGCTCGCTCTTGGGTGGGCGGTTGTATGTCCATTGCGAGTGCGACTTACTCTTGCAACCTGTAGGAGTCCGGGGAGGGTGTCGGCTTGTCCAGGTCAGACCCCCATGAGGCACCCGGCGGGCGGTCTCGCGACGATGGCGGGGCCGTGTCCTTGGCTGAGGAGTGGCGAGAATGAGCGAACACCGGCGCCGATCGTCGGGGAGGACCGCACCGTCCGGCATGCCGTCCGGCTCTGACGGTATGCCGGACGGTGGCCGGGCCGCGGCACGCAGGGCTGCCCGGGCTCAGGGCGGGCGTGCCCGCCGTGCGAGGGGCACGCGACGTAGGGACGCCGGACGTTCGGGCCGGCGCGGTCTGATCGACTACCCGCGGGTGGGCAAGCGCGGCCTCCGACGTTGGCTGCCTTCGTGGAAACTGGTGTCCGGCACCTTCCTGCTGTTCGTCGGCGGCCTGCTGGGCCTGTTCGGCTACGCCTACGCCACGACGACGATTCCCGGCGCGAATCCCAATACGCAAGCGCAGAGCAACACCTACTACTGGTCGGACGGCTCGGTGATGGCCACCCAGGGGTCGACCAACCGGCAGAACGTCGATCTCGCGCAGGTCCCGAAACTGGTCCAGTGGGACTTCCTCGCCGCGGAGAACGCGACCTTCTACTCCGATCCGGGCGTCGACACGCAGGGCATGCTCCGCGCCGTCTACCACATGGCAACGGGCGGAGAGGTGCAGTCGGGGTCCACCATCACCCAGCAGTTCGTGAAGAACACTTACCTCAGCCAGGACCAGTCGGTCAGCCGCAAGCTCAGAGAGATCATGATCTCCCTGAAGATCGGTGGCCAGATGTCCAAGCAGCAGATACTGCAGGGCTACCTCAACACCTGCTACTACGGCCGGGACGCCTACGGGATCGAAGCCGCGGCTCGTACCTACTACCACGTGCACGCCTTCCAGCTGAACGTCAGCCAGGGCGCCTTCATCGCCGCTACGGTCAACGAGCCGAGCCTGCTGATGCACGCCGACACCGATCCGCGGGCCAAGGCCCAGGCCAAGGCACGCTGGAAGTACGTGCTGGACCGGATGGCCAAGATCCACGAGATCACCGGCGCCCAGGAACAGCGCTACCTGGCGCAGGGGTTCCCCACGCCGAAGCCGTACACGCCGTCGGCGGGAATGTCCGGGCAGACCGGTTACCTGGTGCAGACCGCGGCGAAGTACGTCGAAGCCCACACCTCCCTCACGGACCAGCAGCTGGAGCGCGGCGGGTACCAGATCTACACGACCTTCGACAGGAAGAAGGTGAACGCGCTGTCGGCGTCCGTCGCGGCGATGGAGCACAGGCACCTCGACCCGCAGCACCGCTCGGCCGACAAGGACGTCCAGGTCGGCGCCGCGTCGATCAGTCCGTCAACCGGCGCCATCGTCGCGCTGTACGGTGGGGCCGGCTGGAACAAGGGGCACTGGACGGACAACGCGGACGCGACCGGTGTGCCGGTCGGCTCCACCTTCAAACCCGTAGACCTGGCCGCCGCTCTCGACCACGGCGCCGTCCTCACCCCAGGGCAGCCGCCCTCACCGATCACCCCGGCCTCGAAGTTCAACGGCGACGACGGCATCACCATCAAGAACCAGCAGGGCGGGGACCTGCCGGACTCGAACGACCCCACGGGGCTCCTGCACCAGCGCAACGACGTGTCCACGAAGTGGGGCTACATCACCCTGCGCAAGGCGATGGAGGAGTCGGTCAACACCCCCTACGTCCAGCTCGGCGAGTACGTCGGCTACGACAACGTGGAAGGCGAGGCCCTCAAGGCGGGGCTTCTGCGCACGACCCTGCAGTACGACACACCGGGTTTCTACATCGGTACCTCCACGCCGTCGGCGATCCGCATGGCAGACGCGTACGCCACCTTCGACGACAGCGGGATCCAGCACGAGCCGTACTCGGTCACCAAGGTCGTCGCCGACGGCCGGCAGCTGCCCGGATTCGACAAACCCAAGGGCACCCAGGCCATGCCCGCCTCGACCGCCGACACCGTCACCGACGTCCTGCGAGACGTCGTAAAGAACGGAACCGGTACCAACGCCCAGGCCCTGGGCCGCCCGGCGGCCGGAAAGACCGGTACGACCGACGACTACAAGTCCGCCTGGTTCATCGGCTACACCCCACAACTGACCACGGCTGTGACCATGTTCAAGGAAGACGCGAAGAACGCCGGCCTGCAGTCCATGCAGGGTGTCGGCGGCTACGCCAAGGTCTTCGGCGCCGACATGCCCACCGAGGTGTGGACCGGCTACATGACCGCCGCCCTCCAGGGACAACCCGTACAGCAGTTCCCGCCCGCACCCCCACTGAGCCAGAGCACGGACGAATACGGCGCACCCTCACCCACACCCTCCGCCACCGCAGCTCAGAGCACACCACCGGCCACCCCGACAGCACCGGCCACTCCGACCCCCACCACCGCACCGTGCCACGGACATAAGAAGCACTGCGTCAGCCCAAGCCCGACCGACACCGCCGGCACCGGCGGCGGACTGCTCGGCGGCACAACCGGCGGTAACCCCCCACCCACACCGACGACCAGCTCACCGGCCCCGGCCGGCACCCCCTCAGGGCCTTGAGCCGCGACACGGAGGCCCGTGGCACTGCCCAACCCCCCGGCGTGCCACAGCGGGGGCCGCGGCATCTGGGCAGGCAGCCGCCACCAGCCGACGCTCACGGGCTTCAGGAACAGGCTTGCCCGGACCGGCTCGCGCATCTCGCCGCCACCCTGTGCGTGGCGCTCGAGCTACGCAGGCTCGAAGGGCTCACCGGTAGCGCAATGTTGCGCGATCGGTGATCCATGCCGTCTTGAGCAGTCCGCGCACCTGTTGGCAGCGGATCACCGGTGCCTGGAGCTGGCACGCGGCCGGCCCGCGGGGACCGCCGCCGCAACGAGGAGGAAGGCGCGTGTGCATCCGCGCCCCTGGCCGGCCTCACACCGAGAACTCGCGAATCACCGTGTTGCGGAACACCGCGCTGCCGCCGATCGTGAACAGTGCGAGCCGGGTGTCCAGCAGGTACGGGAACACCTGGCTGGTGTGCACGTAGCGGCCGTCGTCGACGAACATCTCCACCGAGGTGCGGTCCACCAGGATGCGCAGCTTCACCGTGCCGGCGGACGGGTCGAACGGGGTGTGGCTCTCCTGCCACTTGCCGGACGTGTCGGCGTTGACCGTGTTACGTCGGTTGAGGAAGGCGTAGTCGGCGTAGATCCCGGCGTCGATGTGCCGACCGCCGTTGGGCGAGCGCCTCAGCTGGAGGCCGGCGCCGGTGAGTCGGGACCAGGTGATCTCGGTCGTCACCTCGTAGGAGATACCGGTGTAGTCGAGCACCTTCGTGCCGTCCACGGTCACGTCGCCCAGGTTCACGGTGCGGGAGACATGCGAGTCGAGGCCGGCGACGGGCTGGGAGGCGAGGTAGTAGGTGTTGTCGGACGCCTTCTTCAGGGTGATCTCGCGGACGATGGAGTCGGTGCCGTTGAAGCCGTCGCAGTCGATGGTCGGGGTGGTGTCGGCGTAGTCCCAGTTGTTCACCCACCCGATCGCGTACCGGGCAGCCGCGTCCACCGCGCCGCTCGCGTCCCGCTTCTCGAAGGTGACGGCGCCGTACCAGTCCCAGCCGTGGTCGAGCCACTGCGGCTCACTCGCCTCAGCGGTGAACGCGCTGCCGTCGAAGGAACCCGTCCAGTAGGCGTACGTGTTGGGCAGCCCCGAGCTCTTCCCGTTGGCGCTCGCGCCGAGCACCCATTTCACGGTGCCGTCGCCGGCGGTGATGCGGAACAGGTCGGGGCACTCCAGGACGCCGATGCCGTCGTGGACGAAACCGTTCACGTACGTCCAGGACTTGAGGTCGTCGGAGTGGTAGAAACCGATCTTGTCGTTCTCGGCGAGGACCATCACCCAGCGGTCCCGGTCCTCGTCGCGGATCACCTTGGGGTCACGGAAGTCGGCGACGCCGGGGTTGGGCAGGACGGGGTCGGTCCCGTAGTTGTCGAAGGTGAGACCGCCGTCGGTCGAGTAGTACAGGAACTGCTCCTGGTGGTCGGTGCCGCCGCCGGGGGACATGGTGACGATGACGGCGACCGCGCCCGCGCCGAGTCCGGCCGTGTTGCCGGTGTCGACCACCGCCGAACCCGACCAGAGATCGCCGTTGGGCGTGGTGTCCTTGGGCACCGCGACCCCGCGGTCGGTGAAGGAGACCAGGTCCTTGGTGGTGGCCAGGCGCCACGCGGTGCCGACGGCACCGGTGAAGTAGTCGGCGTTGTAGAGGTAGTAGTAGTGGTACTCGCCGTCGATCCAGACGGGCCGCTGCGGGTCGTTCTTCCACTGGTCGGGGACCGTGAAGTGGTACGCGGCGCGGTAACTAGCCCCGCTCGCAGCGGATTTGGTCCTGCTCTTGGCCGTGGCCCCGGGCTCGGGCTTCGGGGCGGCCGTGGCCGCCGCGGTGGGCAGCAGCGCGGCGGCGGTTCCCGCCGCCGATCCCGCGAACAGTGATCTCCTGGAAAGTCCCGACGTTCCGGGCATGACGCATCGTTCCTCTCGTGACGGCCCATGAGGGCCCGTGGCGGCTCGTCACACACGCGAGTGCGGCTCACAGTGCGGAGGGCGTGAAAAATCGGCTCGTGTGAACGAGGACTGTAGACCTAACTCGTTAAAGGTCAAGCGTTCCCGACCCTTGACAGGTCTGCTGCCCGGTTCCCATCATCTGGGGCATCACCCCTGAACTAACACGAGTTAGGCCCGTTGATGACTGACTCGCACCTCCCCCGCCGCACACTGCTGCGGTACGGCGCGTACGGGGCCGGAGCAGCTGCCCTGGCCGCGACCGCCGCGAGCTGGGACCGGCTCACGGGAGCCGACATCCCCGGCCGTGACGACGGCTCCCTCGTCGTCGCCACCCTCGGCTCCGCCTTCGACCCGGCCACCGTCGACGCCCTCACGAAGGGCTTCCACCGGCTCCACCCCGACATCCCGCTGCGGGTGAACGCGGTGCAGGCCGTCGACTGGTCGGACTTCTTCGCGAAGATCCTCACCCAGATCGCCGCGGGCACCGCTCCCGACCTGGTGTATGTGGCCACCGAGGGCGTGCAGTTGTTCGCCCAGCGGCTCGGCGTGCCCCTGGACCGCTGGGTGCGGCGGGACGCGGCAGAGCTGCGTGAGTACTTCGCCGACGTCCACCCCTCGCTGGTGGAGTCGATGATGTACGAGGGGAGCCTCTACCAGCTGCCGATGGAGTTCAACGCCGCCGACATCTACCTCAACAAGCAGGTGCTGAAGCGGGCAGGCGCGGGGTTCCCGGCGGCCGACTGGAGCCGCGACGACTTCACCGCGCTGCTGCGGGAGATGAAACAGGCCGGCGATGCGCACTTCACGCCGTACTTCTGGACCAACCGGCTGTGGGGCGGCGTGGTGCCCTGGCTCTTCGCGGCCGGCACGAACCTGCTGAAGGAGTCGAAGGCTCCCGGCGGTTCCTGGCTGTGGGACACCTTCTATCCGGCCGCCGACCGGCAGGGGCGCGGCGGGGGCTTCCGCTGGACGACCCCGCAGGCCACCGCCGACCGGGTCGAGGAGGCGTACGACTACCTCGCTTCCCTCGTCCAGGAGAACCTGTGCACCCGGCCCGAGGGCGGCAACGGCAGCAATCTGGTCGGCGTGTTCTCCACAGGCCGCGTCGGCGTCACACCGGCGGGCGGATTCTGGGCGGGCGGCCTGCAGCTGGCCGGCATGCGGGCCGCCGACTACGACGTGCAGTACTTCCCGCGCTGGCATACCCAGCGCCACCAGTTCGGCGCGGCGGGCTACGCGCTGCTGCGCACCTCGAAGAAGCAGGAAGCCGCCTGGGAGTTCATCAAATACGCGGCCCGCAAGGACACCATGACCCGGCTGTTCCAGGGCAACCAGACCACCCCGGCCCGGCGTTCGATGCTGAACGCCGCACGCTACGCCGCGAGCGGCCCGGCCCACTGGCGGGTCTTCTACGACACCCTCGACCGGTTTCCCGACACCGGCCCGATCCCCGCGCCGCCGCAGGTCGCCGAGGTGACCGACGTCCTGCTCAAGTACACCGGCACCGCGCTGGCCTCGCCGCGTGCGGTGGGTCCCGCGCTGCGCCGGATGCAGGGCGCCCTGGAGCAGGCCATGGAGCGTGAGATATGACGAACACCCAGGTCCCGAACTCCCAGGTCCCGGCCGTACGTCCGCGGCCCGCCACGCCACCCGCCGTCGCCGTGCGGCCGTCCGTCCGCGACCGCGGCGCCCGGCTGCTGGCCGCGCTGTTCCTGGCGCCCACGGTCGTCGGCATCGTCGTCTTCACGGTCGTGCCGATCATCGGGTCCCTCGTACTGAGCCTGTTCCACTGGAACGTGATCGACCCGCCCCGTTTCGCCGGCGGCGCCAACTACCGCACGACCTTCACGGACGCGACCGTCCTGGTCTCCTTCCGCAACACGCTCCTCTTCATGGTCCTCGCGGTCGCGCTGCAACTGCTGATCGCGCTGTCGCTGGCGCTCGCGCTGAACGGGCGGATGCCGGTGTGGCTGCGGTCGGTGTTCCGTTCGGCGTTCTTCTTCCCCCTGGTGCTGTCCGCCGCTTCGATCTCGGTGGTGATGAAGTACCTGTTCAACCAGGACTTCGGGGTGGTGAACTGGCTGATCGGCCTGGTCGGCGTCGCGCCCGTGCCCTGGCTGACCTCGGAGCACGCGGCGATGGCCACGGTGATCCTGGTCTACGTCTGGCAGCAGTTCGGTTTCTCCTTCCTACTGTTCGTCGGCGGCCTGAACAACATCCCCAAGGAGATCCACGAGGCCGCCGCCCTCGACGGCGCGACCGGCCTGCGCAAGCACCTCGGCATCACGCTGCCGCTGCTGTCGCCGACGCTGCTCGTCGCGTCGGTGGTCGGCATCATCAACGCCCTGCAGGTGTTCGAACAGCCCTACGTCCTCACCGACGGCGGACCCGGCGACGCCACCCGCACCGTGGTGATGGTGATCTACGAGAGGGCCTTCGAGCAGCTCGACTTCGGCGAGGCATCCGCGGTGGGCGTGCTGCTCTTCGTGCTGATCATGGCGGTCACCGCCGTCCAGTTCCGGCTCAGCCGGCGTTTCGTCCACTACCAGTGAGCCGGTGAACCGCATGAGCCAAGCAACCCCGACCCTGAGCCGCGCACGTCACGCACTCGCCCCCTGGGCCCGGATCGCGGCGCTGACCGTGTGCGCCCTGCTGACGCTGGGCCCCGTCATCTGGACCGTCGCCACCTCACTGCGCACACCGGCCCAGTCCTTCGACCTGCCCCCGCGGATCATCCCGACGCACCCGACGACCGCGGCCTACCGCGGGGTCTTCCAGCAGATCGACGTGTGGCTGCTCGCCCTGAACTCCACGCTGGTGACGGCACTGATCGCCGTCGGCCAGATGATCACGGCTGGCCTGGCCGGATACGCCTTCGCACGACTGGAGTTCCGACTCAAGAAGCCGCTCTTCGGCCTGGTCCTGGCGACCATGATGGTGCCGTTGCAGGTCACCATCGTGCCGGTTTTCCTGGTGCTGAAGTCGATGGGCCTCACCGACACGCTCCTCGGCCTGATCATCCCGGCCTTCCCGACGGCCTTCGGCACGTTCCTGATGCGCCAGTACTTCCTCGGTATGCCGAAGGACCTGGGCGAGGCGGCCATGCTGGACGGCGCGGGGCCCTGGCGGATCTTCCGCTCGGTGTACGCGCCGCTGGCCGCACCCGGCCTGGCGATCGTCGGCGTGCTGGCCTTCAACTACCACTGGAACGAGTTCTTCCGCCCGCTGATCCTGGAGACCTCCGGCCAGAACTACACGCTTCCGCTGGGGCTGGTCTCCCTGCAGGGCAACCTCGGCACCGGGTCGATCTCGGTGGTCCTGGCCGGGGTCGTGCTCTCCATGCTCCCCGCCCTCGCCGTGTTCGTCGTCGGCCAGCGCCCTCTGCGCGAGGGCATCACCTCGGCAGGAGTCAACCGTTGAGCAATGACCCCAACGCGCCGCGTTTCAGGGTCCGTCCGCCCGTCGGCTGGATCAACGACCCCAATGGGCCGTTCCGTTGGCGGGACCGCTACCACCTCTTCTACCAGCACAACCCCGACGCGCCGGTGCACGCGAACGTCCACTGGGGTCATGCCTCCAGCGCCGACCTCGCGTACTGGGAGTACCACCCGATCGCGCTCACGCCGACGTCCGGCGGCCCCGACGAGGCCGGCTGCTGGTCGGGCTGCGTGACCGACGACGCCGGCACACCGACCGCCGTGTACACGGGCGTCGACCGTGCCCACGCCGGACTCGGCACCATCTGCCTGGCGCGGGCGGCGGACCCGGACGACGAGCGGCTGACCGAGTGGAAGCCGCTGCCGACGCCGGTGGTGGCAGGGCCGCCGCCGGGACTGGACGTGGTGATGTTCCGCGACCCGTTCGTCTTCCGCCACGCGGACAGACGCTGGGCCCTCGTCGGGGCCGGGCACGCCGACGGCACGCCGTCGGTCCTGCTGTACGACTGCGACGACCTGACCGACTGGCGGTTCGCCGGTGTGCTGCTGGACGGCAAGGACCCGGTGGCCACTGGCGTGTTCGGCGACAAGTCGGTGGGCTGGGAGTGCCCGCACCTGTACCGGACGGCAGGCGGCGAGCACGTGCTCCTGGTGTCCCTGTGGGACGGAGACCCCTGCTCAACCGGATACCTGACCGGCCCTCTGCAGGCCGATGGCCGAGGCGCGTTGAGGTTCGAGCCGCGCGCCGGCGGCCGGCTCGACCAGGGGCGGGACTTCTACGCTCCCGCCGTGCTCCAGGAGCCGGACCGCGCACTGCTGTGGGGCTGGTCGTGGGAGGCCCGACCGCAAGAGGAGACGCACCGGGCCGGATGGGCAGGCGTACTCACCGCGCCACGGGTCGTCGACATCCACCCCGACGGTTCACTGCGGGTGAGTCCGGCCCCGGAACTCGACCTGCTGCGCCCGGCCGAGCCGTTCGTCACCGCGCCGGGCCGGGTCCCGCTTCCCCACACGTACGACCTGACGGTCACCGCATGCGAACCGACCACGGTAAGCCTGCTCCGGGACGCGGCGGGCCGGGAGCTGACCGTCCGGGCGGACCCTGCCGCGGGAACCGTCGTCCTCCACCGCAGCGCCTGGCCCCGGACCGGCAGGGAAGGCTCCGCCCCGATCACCGTGCACGTGCCGAAGGGGCCGGAACTCTCGCTCCGGCTGCTCGTCGACGGCTCGCTCCTCGAACTCTTCGTCGCGGAACGGGCCATGGTCACCGAGCGCGTCTACCGGCGCCCCGGCGACATCGCCGAGCTGGTCGTCGACGGGCCGGGTGCCCGGGTCACCGGGTGGGCGCCGGACCCACGGAGGCGCGGCTGACCACGGGGCAGGCCAGGCGCCGGACGGTCGCGGGCGGCGTACGGCCGGCTTCGATGGCGTCCAGGAGCAGCCGGGCCGCCGCCTCGCCCATAGCCCGGTGCGGCAGCGCGACCGAGGTGAGCGGCGGGGTGAGGAACGCGGCCATGTGCTCCTGGTCGTCGTAACCGACCACGGACAGATCGGCGGGCACGTCGATCCCGAGCCGGGTCGCGGCGTGCAGGACACCCGCCGCGACCCGGTCGTTGTAACACAGGACGCCAGTGGGGCGACGGCCCGGCTCGACGCCGTCGAGCAGGCGCAGCGCCCCCGCGTATCCTGCGGAGATCTCCCCGCCGCCGCGCACGATCCACTCCCCGGGCACGGTGACGCCCTCGGCGCGCAGCGCGTCCCGGAAGCCGCGGGTACGTTCCACCGAGGCGATGTCGTCCAGACCGCCGATCACGGCGAGCCGGCGGTGGCCCGCACCGAGCAGCAGCCGGGCCGCGGTACGGCCACCGGCGCGCTCGGCAGGGACCACCGCGGGCAGGGAGTCGTCCTCGGGCAGGCAGTTGGCCAGCACGGATTGGGTGCGGTGCAGGCCCTCTGGGACGCGTACCCGGCGCAGTGACATGGCCGCGTAGATGATGCCGTCCACGCGCCGGTCGAGCAGTTCCGCGACGGCCGCGTCCTCCTTGGCCGGGTCACCGCCGGAGTCGACGGTGAGGACGAGATGGTCGCTGTCCCAGGCGGTTTCCATGGCGCCGCGCAGCAGCCGACCGGCGAACGGCGAGGACGCGATCTCATCGGTGACCAGCCCGATCACCGCCGTACGGCGACGGCGCAGACCGCGGGCCACCGGGTCGGGGCGGTAGCCCAGCCGGGCCGCGGCCTGCCGGATGCGTTCCTGGGTTGCGGGCGAGAGGTTGCCCTCGGCTCGGCCGTTGAACACGAAGGACACCGCGGTGTGCGACACGCCGGCGAGCCGGGCGACGTCCCGTGACGTCGGGCGCCCGGTGCCCGTGCTCCTGCTCTCCTCGGCACCGCCCACGCCGTCCGCCGCCCTCACCCAGCCCGTCCCTGTCGATCACCGTCCACCCTATCCGCGGGGAGCGCCACGGCACACGGGAGATCCTCAGGGTGCCGCGGCGTGGGCGTCCGATGTGATCACCGGATTCCCGGGACGGCAGGTCCGCTTCGGACTGGGCGTAAGCACGTCATCCGCCGGCGATGTCGGCCGACCGGCCCGGCGGAGGGTGGCGCGGGCCGGACCGCGTAAGCCGCTCACGACGACGGGGCTGTGGTGGCGGACCTGACCGGGGCCCTCGCTGAAGGTGACGTCCCTGGTCCGGCGGACGGTGTTCTCGATGACCCGGTGCGCGCGTGCCCGGGCCGCGATCTTCTTCGCGGGGGCCTGCTCGGCGCGCAGACCGGTGACGGCGTGGGCGGTCTCGGCCTGCCGCCCCTTCTCGCCGATGCGGCGGCGCTTGCGGCGGATGCGCACCACCTCGCGGGCATGCAGGAAGCGCAGTCTGCTGACGGTGACGATCTCGACTTCGCGGATCTCTTCTCCGCCCTCCCGCGTTCGCGGGAACAGTCCAGAACGGAGACAGGACTCCAGCGCAGCGGGCTCAACTGCCTTGCCAGGGACGGCTGGTTGCTCTTCTCCGCCAACAGGTAGCACGCGCGAGCCGGAGCGGCGAAGGTGGCGGCCGACGGCGCGGCATGATCTTCTTCATGCCTGGCCGACGAACCGGGGCCCATGAGGAATCGCCGTCGCAAGGGGGATGTCACACCGCCAGCACGTCCATGCTCGCGGCGGGGGCGGACGCGATGTCCTCGGCCGTGTGTCGAGGGCGCGGTGCAGTCCTCCGGGGGAAGTCCCAGCAGCCGGGCCGCCAGGAGGTGGGCGTCGGGTGCGGGTGTGAGGTGCCGTACGTCCTCACGGGCGACGACACAGCGGACGAGGCCGCTCCGGCCGCCTATCGACAGGCTGGCTCGGACGATACGGGGTCTTCGAAGCCGAGTGGTGTGGTGGTGCTGAGAGCCTGACCTGCTTTCACTCCGCGTGGGCGCCCACTTCTCAACCTGACCCAGACGATGGCTTCAAGCAGGTGGTGACTACACTCGGCGACGCCGTGGTCGCGGGCTCGCAGAGTAGAGGGACACGAAGATGCAGAATCCGTTCAGGGATGGCGGTCCGCTCGACATCGCCATGGGACTGCTCGCTCTGCTGTTGTCGATCGCCCTCCTGTGGAAGGGCATACAGATGGCCCAGAACGGGGACTCGTGGTGGTGGCCGCTGACTGCAGGCGTGATGGTCGTCCTCAGTCTGCATGGCCAGTACCGGCGCCTCCGGGCGAAACGCCAGAGCAGTCCGTAGGCGCCGATCCACTGCTCTGCGCGGCGATCGGGGACCGGCTCACCTTCGGCGGCAACATCATCGAGACCGGCACCGACTCTTAACGCCTCGCGCACGCCGAAGCCCAGCAGGACAGCGGCTGACCGGCGATCGGCAGCGGCGTCAACCGAGTGCGAACGACGCCCGTTGCCGCCACCGCAATCCGTCATGGACCATGAGATCAACCGCCGATACGCGGGCGGTGACAGAAAGCCTGCCGCGAAGGTCGGACTCGGCCTCCTCCAGGACGGCATCGTCTTGCCCCTGGGCGATCGTCAGATGCGGGACCACGTCGTCGAACTGCCCACCGAACGGCGGGGCCTTGGGCCATCGTGCGCAACCGCCTCCGTGAGCTGGCGGAAGGATGCGTCCGGCTCAGGGGAGAGGTACAGAATCCCCGAGAACCGCCCGCAGTCCCCGAACCGGGCCTCGAAGGGCCTCTGACGCCCGATCACCTCACCGATGGCAGCACAGGTGGCGCTGTCGATGCGGCTCTCTTCGAGGAACGGGAAGAGCACGGTGTCGTGAGCCGGGACACCTGCACGAGCCGAGGGATCCAGCCGGTCACGCCATGCGCGAACAGCAGGTTCCGCCTCAGGAACCCTCACGATCAGTCCCGACTGCCCTGCCTGAAAATCGCTGGAATCGTCACCCGCCATCGGACATGTCCATCAGCGGGCCGAGAGGACAGCGACCGACTATCGCCGCGAGCAGTCGTCAGGCGGATCCCTGCGGGATCTGCTCGTCGTGAATCGCCGGTTCGGATGCTTCGGCCGATTGGGGAGTGGTGTAGAAGACGGACCTGCCCTGCACCGTGCGCTGGGCCTGGCTCTTGGCCACAAGCCCTTCGAGCGTGGTGCGTACGACCGTTGTCTTGATGGCGCGCTCGGGGTGCTGCTGTGTCAGGGCGGTGGTGATTTCGGCGGCAGAGCGGGGTTCACTCTGGCCTGCCAGGTGTTCGTGCACGAGCTCGACGAGCGTGGATGAGGCCGAGGATACGGCGGGTTCCTGGGCGGACTTCTTCTCGCTGATCCGCTTGCGGGCGGTGGCGACGGGTTTCCTGGCCTTCTTCTGCTTGGGCGCGTCCGATGTACCGGCCGTCTTTTTACGGGGAGCGGGCACTGCTGCGACGGGCTGGGCCGCGGGCGCGTCGTGTGCTGCTGGGACGCCGAGGGCCTGCTGGATGTTCACCAGGACGGTGTGGTCGTTTCGCAGGGCAGCCAACTGGGCCTGGAGTGCTTCGATTTCACTGCTGAGGCGGTCTTGTTCCTTGAGGTTGTGTTCGAGGTCGCCGGCCACCTGTGCGCTGTACTGGGAGGTCAACTCGGTGGCGCGTGGTGTGGTGTCGGTCATGATGCTTGCACCCTTTCTTGACGCTGCGGCTGAACAGTAGTGGGCTCGCGGTGTGCGCATTCGCCCGCAGGTGCTCGTCCGCCTGCTGTTGTGTGCAGGAGCAGTCACTGTCGCACAGTGTGCCGTAGCGAGAGTACGGAAACACCTGTGTCGGTCTCCGGGAGAGAGTCGCTCGAGCGGGTGTTCGTCGTCAGGACCTACTCCTCGGGCTTGATCAACATCTGAGCCGTCAGCACGAAGCAGAGAACACGGTGCACCGCCGAGCCCGGGCACGAGTGGAACACGCCCTGTCCCGGGTTGAAGCAGGTGAGTTCCGCACGACGGCGCAGCTCAAGCGGGTAAGGGGAAGGACGTGCCATGACTCGATCCTCGCAAACGATCGAGTCCCTACCGAACCCGGAACGGTTCAGGGAATCGGTCTCCAGTCTTCAAGGCCGCCAGTTGGGCTGGCTGGCTGGGCCGGGCCATCCTCCCGCCGGAACGGGCGCGAAGCGCCGTTGTGAAGTCACGTCTCCTGGGGGCGGCGGGCGGGAGTCAGGGCTTCCTGTGTGGCGGCCCACGAGGCGAGCAGACGCAGGCCCTCTTCGGAGGGTGAGCCGGGTTCGGCGGTGTAGATGGTGAGGGTGAGGCCCGGTTCGGCCGCCATCTCCAGGCCCTCGAAGGCGAGGGTGAGGTCACCGACGGCATGATGGTGGAAGCTCTTGGAGCCGGTGCCGTGGTGGCGGACGTTGTGGGCGCCCCAGCGGGTGCGGAAGTCGTCGCTGCGGGTGGACAGTTCGCCGACGAGGTCGTGGAGGTCCTTGTCGTGGGGGTTGCGGCCGGCCTCGGTGCGCAGGATGGCGACGGTGACGTCGGCGGCGAGGTCCCAGTTGGGGTAGAAGGAGCGGGAAACGGGGTCGAGGAAGGCGAAGCGGCCGAGGTTTGCCTGGTTGTGGGCGTTTGCGTAGACGTCGCTGTAGAAGGCGAGGGCGAGCGTGTTGGCGGCGAGGATGTCCATCCGGCCGTTGCGGACGAACGCGGGGCCGGCCGTGATGGCGTCGAGCGTCCACTGCAGGCTGCGGTGCGGGGTCCACTGCCGAGCGGGGCGTCGGCGCCGGGGGCGGGTGAGGGTGTCAGAGCCGTCGGCGGCCTGGGCCAGGTGGAGGAGGTGGGCCCGTTCGGCGTCGTCGAGCCGGAGGGCGCGGGCGACGGCTTCGAGGACGGCGGGGGAGACGCCTGCGAGGTTGCCGCGTTCCAGCTTGGCGTAGTACTCCACGCTCATGTCAGCAAGAGCTGCGACCTCGCTGCGGCGCAGGCCGGGGACGCGGCGCCGGCTCCCTGAGGGCAGTCCGGCTTGCTCGGGGGTGATCTTGGCTCGCCGCGAGGTGAGGAACTCGCGGACCTCGTGCTGGTTGTCCACCCTTCGACCGTACGTGCAGCGAGCCATGAGAGGGATGCACTGCCAGTACACCCATCGACGGTGACTGGCTGGCCGCCGTGAAGGGCGGTTCCCTGGAGGACGTGGTGCTCTTCCCTGGCTGTACGCCGGAGGGAGGAGACCGCCCGACCCTGGTGCGCGATGCCTCGCGGCCCGGGGCCGGTCGCACGCGGACCGCCGCAGCGGTCCGACCACACGTACGAAAAGGAACCCCTCATGCGCGGCGCAGTGATCCACGCCCCCGGTGATGTCCGCTTCGAGACGCTGGACGACCCGAAGATCCTCCACCCCACCGACGCCATCATCCGTACGGCCGTCACCTGCGTGTGCGGCTCCGACCTGTGGCCCTGGCGCGGCCTGGAGCCGATCGGCGACGCCCATCCGATGGGCCACGAGTACGTCGGTCTCGTCGAGGAGGTCGGATCCAAGGTCACGTCCCTGAAGCCGGGCCAGTTCGTCGTCGGCTCGTTCGCGACCTCGGACAACACCTGTGCCAACTGCCGTAACGGCTTCCAGTCCAACTGCCTGCATCGCGAGTTCATGAGCACCTGCCAGGCCGACTACGTGCGCATCCCCAACGCCCAGGGCACCCTGGTCGCCACCGAACAGGTACCGTCCGAGGACCTGTGGCCCGGTCTGCTGGCCGTCTCGGACGTCATGGGCACCGGCTGGTGGGCCGCCGACGCCGCCGAGGTTAAGTCCGGCTCGACCGCCGTGGTCGTCGGCGACGGCGCGGTCGGCCTGTGCGCGGTCATCGCGGCCAAGGAGATGGGCGCGGAGCGGATCATCGCGATGAGCCGCCACGAGTCCCGGCAGAAGCTGGCCCGGAAGTTCGGCGCCACCGATATCGTCACCGAGCGCGGTGACGAGGGCATCGCCCGGATCAAGGACCTGACCGGCGGAATCGGAGCCGACAGCGTCCTGGAGTGCGTAGGCACCGCCCAGGCCATGCGGCAGGCCCTTCACTCGGCACGGCCCGGCGGCAACGTCGGCTTCGTCGGCGTCCCCCACGAGGTCGCGATCGACGGCCAGGAACTGTTCTTCTCCCACGTCGGCCTTCGCGGCGGCCCCGCACCCGTGCGCCGCTACCTGCCCGACCTCATCGAACGTGTCGTGACCGGCCGGATCGACCCGGGCGAGGTCTTCGACCTCACCCTTCCCCTGGGCCAGGTCGCAGAGGGCTACAAGGCGATGGACGAGCGGCGCGCCATCAAGGCACTCCTCAAGCCTTGACCCCCTACGTTCCCGTCCGGCCGGGGCCGGACGCTCGGCCCCGGCCCGCACGAGTTGGACCCCCGCGTGACCACGTACGCCCTCGTCGATGCCGGCCTGGGCCCCGGTCTGACCACCGCCGGGCACTTCCGCACCGCCGGCCACAGTTTCGCCCCTATCGCCCGCAGCGCCGAACACCGCCCGGTGCCGCGCGCCGACTTCATGAGACCGGTCCTCGAGACCACCGTCGACGACCTGGAGGAACCGCTCGCCTTCTCCGTGAAGGCCCCGGTGACCTGCGTGAACGCGGTCCCGCAAGGCATGCGTGCCCTGGGGCGCGGCACCCTGCTCTTCGTCAACGGCGGCAACGCGGTGCGCCCGCACCCCGAGCGGGCCGGCACCTCGATCGCGTTCGCCGCCGAAAGAACCTATGCCCGCATGCTCCACGATGCGCCTGCCGCGGAGAACATCCACGCCGCGCAACTGGTCATCCCTGGCGTGATCCGGCCCGACGCCGAGCACAGCAGCCCCCACGTACTGGCCGGGCGCCTGTACGCCCTGCACACCGAGCGGGACGGCCTTCGCGACTACGCCAAGCCGATGCCCGGGTGACGGGAAGGCGATGGACATGTCTCCGGCGCCTCGTCCGGGCGTGCGACTTGGGCCGGCCCTGCCGGCGATCGCGGCGCTGTGGGGCTGCCGGCCCTGACCCCCTATTCGCAACATGGAGTGAAAACATGCCCAAGCAGTACGCGCCCATTGAGCTGCAGGCGATTGCCCCCAAGCTCGTCGAGGTCACCAACGAGGTGCTTTTCGGTGACGTATGGGAACGTCCCGGCCTCTCACCGCGCGACCGCAGCCTGGTGACCGTCAGCGCCCTTGCCGCGCTCTACCGGAGCGAGCAGCTGCTCTATCACCTGGGCGTGGCGCTGGAGAACGGCCTGACTGTCGAAGAGCTCTCCGAGGCCATCACCCACCTGGCCTTCTACGCCGGCTGGCCCAACGCCATGACCGCGATCAACCATCTCAAGAAGCTCACCGAAGAGCGCGGCGCCTGACACCCGCTCACCTCTTCCCCCGCAGTCGCACAGCAAGGGACACCTTCCGTGGAAATTGTCACGCACACCCCGACCGCCAAGGCCCCCGCCGAGCGCTTCACCGGCGATGTGTACCTGAACATGATCGAGACCCCCGCCGAGCCGGCCCGATTGGCGACCGCCTTGGTCCGCTTCACTCCCGGTGCCCGTACCAACTGGCACTCCCACGCCAACGGCCAGACTCTCTTCATCATCGACGGCGTCGGCCTCGTCGGCACCCGTGACGGCGACGTCGTATGCGTCAGCGCCGGCCAGACCGTCAAGTGCCCGCCCGGTGAGGAGCACTGGCACGGCGGCACCGACACCACCCTCATGGCTCACATCGCCATGGTCGTCGGCGATGCCGACGGCGACGGCACCACCTGGATGGAACCGGTGACCGACGAGCAGTACGCCGCGGCGCTCGCCACCCTCACTCGCTGAGGGCGAGCAGGAGGACGGAGCTCCGAACCGGTCTGCCCGGGCTCGTTGTGCGGGTGCGGACGACGAACAAGAAGGTTGTGAACCAGTGGCCGTGCGCGGCAGCAACGCCGCGCGCTGAGGTGCCACATCGACGCCGCCCTCGCCCGAGGCCTGGGGGGATCACGAGGCCGTCAACTGGCCCGCCACGGCGAGTTCCGGCAGGGCCGGCCCGTGCGGCGGCTGATGCTGGTAGCCATTGCCTACGCCTCACCCGGCCTCGCCTGCCGCATCGCGATCTGCCGCGCGGCCTGCCGGCTGCTGCGCGGCCTGCGTGGGGCGTGCCCCGTCGCGGGCGGTCCGGTGCAGTGGCGAGGGTCACTGCGTGCTGCCGGGCGTGGCTTGATGACCTGCGGGTTACGGGGTAAATAGTTGTCGTCCTGCATGTATTTGCCCTGGCGGTGGCGGCTGTCCGGGTAGGGAAGAATCCCCGGAGTTGTGATCACGATGGAGTACTCGGGAAACCGGCGTCCCGTGCCCAGCGACGTGCCAGGTGTGGTCCGGCCGGCGGACCTCGCCAGGCAGTTGGCTCAGCTGCAGCAGGAGATCGGCCAGCTGCAAGAAGCGATGACGTCGCACGCAGTCGTGGACCAGGCCATTGGTGTGGTCATTTCCGTGGGTAAACTCTCCCCCGAGCAGGGGTTCGAGGTGCTGCGGATGGTCGCCCAGCACACCAACATCAAGCTTCGGAAAGTCGCCGCGCTGATCGTGAACTGGCCGGGCGGCGGACTACTGCCCGATGCACTCCACCAGGCCCTGGAACAAGCTTTGACCGACGTACGCTCCCCCTGACCCGCGCGGCTGCCACCCCGCACATCCTTGGTCCGGCATTCCAAGCAGCACACACAGGCTGCAGGACGCCGGCGTGTCGGTCCGCAACCGGCCGGTCACGGAGTGCGGCGTACGCTCCGCGTGCGGAGGACGTCTGGAACGTGATGTGCCCTCGCAAGGAACAAGTGTGCCGACGGCACGGGTGGGACGTTCATCAGCCGGTGGTGCGGCACGCCGGTCAGACAGTAGATGTCGTCGATGAACCGGTCGAGCGGCGGAGCGGGCACCCGGCCGACGTAGTCCATGAACTGAGTGTGGCGGCAGCGGCGTTCAGTGCGCGAGGACGGCCCCCTCATGTACCTCGGTGACACGGTCGGGGTGTTTGGGTGCGTAGCGGGCGGCGATCATGCCCGTTGAGGGAGTGCCCGGCCTGGACGACGGGCCGGTGATCGGTTACCCGGTCGAGTACCGCGGTCAGGTGTCGTGGCTGCGGGGCGGCTGCCAGCCGTTGGTGAGGATGTCGAAGACTTCCTCGACGGCCGCTCTGTGGTCCTTCTGGCGTTGGGCCAGGGCGGGGACCTCCAGGACGAATCGGGCCAGGGTGGCGCAGGCGAGGTTGCCGTGATCCACGCCGTACTCGTCGGCAATGGCCGCGCTGAGGGTGTCGGTGTGCCGGGTCCACATGCGCTCGGCGTAGGCGCGTAGCGCCGGGGTGGTGTTGACCAGGCGTGTGAACTCCGCTCGCTGAGGGTGTGCGGCGATCGGCAGCCAGGTGGCGAGGACGTGCTCGCGCAGGGCGACGAGGACGCTCTGACCTGCGGGCCGATCTCGCACGGCCGCGGCCAGGCGGGCGTCTGTGCTCTCTTCCTGGTCGAACACGAGGGCTTCTTTGCCGGTGAAGTGCTTGAACACCGTGGCAGTCGACACATCCGCGGTTTCGGCGATGTCTTTGATGCTCACGTGGTCATAGCCGTGCTCCAGGAAGAGTCGGAGTGCGGCGTCGGCGATCGCCTGCCGGGTGGCGGCCTTCTTGCGCTCTCGGCGGCTGACAACGGGCTCGGTCATGCCGTGATCCTATCCGAAGGTGCCACCCGAATAAGAGTTGTCACATTCTACTTTTCTGCGTACTCTACTTTTAGAAGCTGACGAGTAGACGCCGCCCCGCAGCTTCTCGGGCCGCGCGGACGAGACACCGCGGCCCGACCGCGGCAACGCGCACTCCGGACGCGACGCCCAGCCATCCGCAGCGAAGGACGAACCCATGACTTCTCCTCACCCCACTCGCGCCCGCATCAGCATCATCGGAGCCGGACCCGGCGGGCTGACCTGCGCCCGCGTCCTTCAGCGGCACGGCATCGCGGTCACCGTCTACGACCGCGACGTCGGCCCCGACGCACGCAACCAGGGCGGCACCCTGGACCTGCACGCCGACAACGGCCAGATCGCCCTGCGTGAAGCCGGCCTGCTCGACGAGTTCTTCGAGCTGGCCCGCCCCGAAGGGCAGGAGATGCGACAGATGGACCTGACAGGCGTGATCACCTCCCACCGGATCCCCGGGCCCGACGAGCTGTTCAAGCCGGAAATCGACCGCGGCCGGCTGCGCGACCTGCTGCTCGGCTCCCTCCACCCCGGCACGGTGCGCTGGGGCCACGGCCTCGACCGCGTCGGCGGACCCGCCCAGGGGCCGCGCCTGCTGCACTTCGCCGACGGCACCACCGCCGAGTCCGATCTGGTCATCGGGGCCGACGGCGCCTTCTCCCGTGTGCGACCGGCTCTTTCGCCGGCCGTCCCCGAATACACCGGGGTCAGCTTCCTGGAAGCGTGGTTCTCCGACGTCGAAGCACATCACCCCGACATCGCCGAACTGGTCGGTCAGGGCGGCGCGCACGCCGCGGACGGCGAGCGCGGCATCTTCGCCCAGCGCAACGGCAACGACCACATCCGCGTCTACCTGATCCAGCGCGTCCCGGCAGACTGGATCGCCGGGGGCGGCCTGACGCCCCGGGACACCGGTGCCATCCGCGCCTGGCTCCTGGAGCACTACGCCCACTGGTCACCCCGCATGAAGCAGCTGATCACCGACAACGACGGCCCCTACGTGGACCGTCCGATCTTCGCCCTGCCCGTGCCGCACACCTGGGAGCAGAACCCGACGGTGACCCTGCTCGGGGACGCCGCCCACCTCATGCCGCCGTTGGGGGTCGGCGTCAACCTCGCCATGCTCGACGCGAGCGACCTCGCCCTGTCCCTGGCGAACGCGTCGACAGTCGAAGACGCCCTCCACGCCTACGAGAAGACCATGCTGCCCCGCTCCGCCGAGACGGCCCGAGCCCTCGAGGGCGGCGCTGAGCACCTGTTGGCCACCGAGCTCCCCGACTTCGGTGACGGCGACCCCAGCACTGAGCCCAAAGCGGCCGACTGAACCGGCCAGGTCGGGGATGGCTGGGGCCGGCCTCTGGCACGCTGCGCGACGTGGCCCCTGTCCGCACTCGGGGGTGCCCCTTTGGGTGCGAGTGGAGCGCGGACCACTAGGCGGACGGGCTGCACAAGGCGTCGTCGGTGTGGTCCTGCCCGAGGGCCGGCGAGGCGGGGTGTGCGGGTCGGTGCCGATGGGGCCGAGAGCTGCGACATCGGCGTAGGCATCGACGTCGGGTGACGCCTCCCGCGCCGGACCGTGCCCGTGGAACGAGGTGGAACGGAATGGAACGCCGTAAGGGGAGACGAGGTTGGACCTTTTCTGGGAGACATGGCGTGGGTATCTCGCGAAGAATGCTATTGACGACGACCGGAGTGGGCGTGGTGGCGGCAGCTATCGACGCGGGTGGTTTCCGCGCTGCCGCCGAAGCGGCGACCTCGGTCGCAACCGGCAAGGCGGCGGCCGCCTCCCCGTCGGACGTGCAGGTGGTCACCACGTGGGACCAGACGGTGCAGCGGGCGAGTTACGCCCAGGGTGCGGGGTACCAGCGGCTCGTCGCGGGGCCGGGGGAGCCGCACACCATCCGCACCGACCTCTGGTCCCGCTTCGGCCCTCCGACGATGGCGCTGGCGGCGTTCGCGCAGATGACCGACCTGCACATCGTGGACGACCAGTCGCCGGCGCGCCTCGAGTTCATGGACCGCTACGCGGACGCCGGCGCCCCGCACTACGGTTCGTACCCCACCGATTCGGCCTATCGGGGTCACGAGTTCCTCTCGACCCAGGTCGTCGACGCGATGTGCCAGGCCATCGCCGGGATCGGCAAAGGCCCGCGGAGCAAGAAGCCGCTGCAGTTCACCATCGTCACCGGCGACGCGATCGACAACTGCCAGCACAACGAGAACCGCTGGTACATCGACCTGCTCGACGGCGGCCGGACCATCGTCCCGGACTCCGGCCGGATCGGCCTGGACCAGAGCTTCTCCAGCGGCGCCCTGACCAGCGGTGGCACCGCGGACAACCACTACTACTACCCGTCGGTGCCCCCGGAGCAGGTGCCGGGCAACCAGTACACCGGCACGTCAGGGCTCGGATTTCCCTATGTTCCGGGCCTGCTGGACGCGAGCGGAGTGGTGGGCGCGGCCCGCCGGCCGTTCGTCTCCCACGGCCTGGGCATGCCCTGGTACGCGGCGTACGGCAACCACGACGGACTGTGGCAGGGCAACGAGCCCATCGACAACAACCTCGTCGATGTGCAGGGCATGACGGTCGGCTCGTCCAAGACCACCGGCACCTCCGCCGACCTGCCCGACAACTACAGCGACCTCGGCACCTTCGGCAAGCTGATGGTCGCCTGGGACCTGGAGGGGACCCGGGTCGCCGCGGACCCCGACAGACGGCTGCTCACCCGCAAGGCGTTCATCGAGGACCACTTCAACACAGCCGGCCTGCCGGTCGGGCACGGATTCCAGGGCGTCGGGACCGACAAGGCCTACTACGCGATCCCGTCCGGTTCCAGCGACCTGATCCGCTACATCACCCTGGACTCCACCAACACCAACACCGACGGGTTCGGCTCCGGGGCCGCGGGCGGGTCCATCGACACCGACCAGCTCAACTGGCTGGAACAGCAGCTCAGGGCCAACAGCTCGCGCTACATCGACACCAGCAACCGCATCGTCACGCAGAGCGGTGTGCAGGACAAGATGTACGTCCTGTTCTGCCACCACACGCTCAACACCATGGACAACCTCGACGACGGCATCTTCGGCGGCATCTTCGGGGACCGGCACACCGGGGACGAACTCAAGTCGCTGCTGCTGCGCTACCCGAACGTGATCGCCATGGTCAACGGGCACACCCACGCCAACAAGATCGTCCCGCATCCGACGCCGGCCTCCAGCCCGATCTCCGGTGGCTTCTGGGAGATCTCCACGGCCTCGCACATCGACTGGCCGATCCAGAGCCGCATCATCGAGATCATGGCGAGCCCCGACGCGCAGAACGCGGGCGAGTTCGGCTCCTCCGCCGGGCCCGCCACCCTTTCGATCTTCACCACCATGGTCGACCCCGCCGCGCCCCTCTCCTTCGGCGGTGACACCAGCACCCCCGCGCAACTCGCCTCCCTGGCGCGGGAGCTGGCCACCAACGATCCCCAGGAGGTGAGCCACGGCATCACCAACCGCATGGGCGTCAACCAGGACCGCAACACACAGCTGCTGCTGCCGGCCCCCTTCCCGCTGCACGCTCCGCACCCGCTCGGTTCCCCGGTCGCCGTGGCCCGCAACAAGGACGGGAGGCTGGAGCTGTTCGGCACGGACGCGCAGGGCAATCTGTGGAACACCAGCCAGCAGACCGCCGGCGGTGGCCTGCAGGCCTGGACGAAGCTCGCCAGTGGTCCCGGATGGCAGTCCGTCACCGCCGGCACCCACCAGGACGGCCGGGTCGCGGTGTTCGCCATTGACCAGAACGGCTACGTGACCCGTCGCACGCAGACCAGCGCGGGCAGCAGCACCTACACGGCGCCCGAGCAGTTCGACTCCGGCTTCACCTCGGCGACCGCGGTCCAGGACCAGTGGGGCGGCATGCAGGTCTACGCGACCCGCAGCGACAACACCATCCGCCACCGCTGGCAGGACTTCCTGAACGACGACACCGCCTCGAACGGGTGGTTCACCCCCTGGACCCAGCTCGGCGGCACCGCGATCGAGCTTGGCGTCGAGACCGGCGCCGACGGCCGCGCCGTGCTGGTCGCCATCAAGGAGGACGGCCTCCTCATCCAGCGCAAGATGAACGTCCCCAACGCGCAGACGGAGAGCGAGTGGGGCGGGGTGCTGCCCGTCGACGGCATCCTCGACTCCATCGACATGGCCCGCAACCTCGACGGACGCCTGGCGATCTTCGGCACCAACCCCGACGGGATGCTCTGGCGCCGTTTCGAGACCGCCCCCGCCGCCGGCACCTGGCAGTCCTGGGCCCAGATATCGACCCAGTACGGCGGCACCACGCTGCGAATGCGCCACGTCGCCGCCGAGCGTAACGGGGCCGGGAAGATCGAACTGTTCGCTGTCGACGCCACGGGCACGCTGTACCACTGCACACAGACCGACCCCGGTAGCACCACCTGGTCGGCCTGGGAGTCCTGCTCGCTCCAGCTGCGCGCCACTCACACCTTCGGCGGCCTGTGACGGGTCCGGCGACAACTGACCCGTCCCGCTCCTCCGCCCGAACGCAGGTGCCGGCTCCACCCCCGAGCGGCGGGACCGGCACCTGCGCGGGTTTCCGCCTCCCCGCAACCCACCCGTCACGGGCCCCCTCGGGACTCCACCGCGGTCCAAGGGGTGCGCGACGGGCGAACGACGACTTCGCAGCATGTCACGCCCCACACCGAAGGATGAGACATGACAATCTCCCGGCGCAGGATCCTGACCGCTACCGGAGTGGCCCTGGTGGCCGCGGCCATCGATACCGGCGGTCTGCGCGCCGTCGCCAGTGCCGCATCGCCACCTCTCGGCACCGGTGCCGCATTCGGGCTCACCACCCTGGACCAGACCGTGCAGGTCGGTCCCGACCTGGGACTGGGATACCACGGCGTGGTCGCCGGGCCCGGCGAACCGCACATCATCCGCAACGACTTCACCCTCGCCACCTCGCCGCAGGTCACCCGGTCGCTGATCGCCTTCGCCCAGATGTCCGACCTGCACATCGTCGACGACCAGTCGCCGTTGCGGGTCGAGTGTCTGGACCGGCTCGCGGACTACGGACCTCCGCACTACAACTCGTACCCGACCGAATCGGCGTACCGCGCGCACGAATTCCTTTCGACACACACGACCGACGCGATGTGCCGAGCCGTCCGGCAGGTCCTCCGCAGCCCGCGGACGAGCACACCGCTGGCCTTCACCGTTGTCACGGGCGACGCGGTCGACAACTGCCAGTACAACGAGTCGCGTTGGTACATCGACCTGCTCGACGGCAATACGGTGCGCCCCAACTCCGGTGACCTCACCAAGGACGAGAGCGTGGCCGGCGGCCAGTTCGGGACGGAGACCCACTACTGGCATCCGGAAGCACGGCAGACTCCGCCCGACAACAACGCCCAGCACGGCTTTCCCGTCGTGAGCGGCCTGCTGAACGCCGCCCGCAGATCGTTCACGGCGACCGGGCTGGGCATGCCCTGGTACGCCGCTTACGGCAACCACGACGCGCTCGTCCAGGGCAACGTACCGATCGACATTCTCCCCTTCGACCCGCTCAAGAGCATCGCCACCGGCTCCACCAAACTGACGGAGATCGAGGGCGTCCCGGACGTCTTCGACAACACCGCGACGTACTATCTGGACCTGCTGGAGGACGTACTGACGGGCGAGTTCACCCTCCAGACCGCCCACGTGACGGCAGACCCGTCCCGGCGGCTGCTCGCGCGGAGCGATTTCATCGCGGAGCACTTCAACACCACCGGTGTCCCGCGCGGTCACGGCTTCACCTCCGGCAGCGACAAGGGCTACTACGCGATTCCCTCGGGGACCGGCGACGTGTTCCAGTTCCTTGTGCTGGACACGACCAACACCAGCGGCGGTGCCAACGGCGCCATCGACACCAACCAGTGGGACTGGCTGAACGCCCAGCTCAAGGCCAACAGCTCACGCTACGAACTCGACGACTCCGACGGCACCAAGGCCAGGACGGTTGTCACCCAGCCTGGCGTGACCGACAAACTCATCGTCATCTGCTGCCATCACACGCTCGACTCCATGGACAACACGGACAGCGAGTCACCGTACGGCGGCACGGAACTCCGCGACCTGCTGCTGCGCTTCCCGAACGTGATCCTCATGGTCGACGGCCACACCCACACCAACAACATCTCGGCCCACAGGACTTCCTGGCCGTCCGTCATCGGCAACGGCTTCTGGGAGGTGAACACGGCGTCGCACATCGACTGGCCCATCCAGAGCCGGATCTTCGAGATCGCCGAAGGCGGCGGCATCCTGTCGATCTTCACGACCATGGTCGACTCCGACGCACCGCTGTCGTACAACGGGGACACCAGCACCCCGGCGGCGCTGGCCTCACTGGGACGCGAGCTGGCGGCCAACGACCTCCAGGCGGTGGCGGCCGGCATCGGCAAGCGCCGTGGAGCGGCCGATGCCCGCAACACACAGCTGCTCCTTCCCGCTCCCTTCCCCGTGCCCGCCGGCCGCGGTACGCCGCTGCCGAGCGCCGGCTGGCCGGTGGTTCAGCAGGGGGCGAGCGGTGAGCGGGTCAGGACCGCGCAGTACCTGCTCAACGCCCACGGGGCCGCGCTGAGCGTGGACGGCGTCTTCGGCGCGTCCACCGGCAGCGCGGTGCAGTCCTTCCAGTCCAGCCGCGGTCTGTCCGTCGACGGGATCGTCGGACCGGCGACCTGGCGGGCCCTCGCCGTTGCCCTGCGGCAGGGCAGCGGCGGGCCGGCGGTGACGGCGTTGCAGCGCCAGCTCAACGCCCACGGGGCCGCGCTGAGCGTGGACGGCGTCTTCGGCGCGTCCACCGGCAGCGCGACGCAATCCTTTCAGTCCGCCCACAGCCTTCCGGCGGACGGGGTCGTCGCGTCGACGACCTGGCAGACGCTGACCGCGCTGTGACGCGGACCGTCCACGGGACTGCCGGGCGGCCGACGCCGACCCACTGGTGCCGCGGCTTGGGAAGGCAGTAGCGAGCGGGCGGTTGACCGGGTACGGTGCGCCACCGCCGGCGGCCCCGACGGGTTCCACACCCGGGACAGGGCAGGCCGGCGGCCCGCAGGACCGGGCTCGCGCAAGCCCGTCCGCGTGCGCACGGGGAAGTCCCGGACGTACGTCACGTGGGCCAGTAGGAGCACCGTAGTCCGGTGTGCACGGTGTGACGCAGGTGTTCACCGATCAACGGGTCGGCATCCGTGATCCGTTGCAGCGCGCGGCGGATCGCCTTGCCCACGGAGATCCGCGCTCGTTCGTCGGCCTCGGCGAAGCGGCGGAGGCGCCCACCCAGTCCCGCGGCACCGGCCAGCTGGGTCACCAGCCAGTCGTGTTCGCGGCGGGAGCCGGCAGCTTCCTCGTGCACGTCCCGCGACTCGAGGCCGGCCATCTCGGAACGCAGCCCTGTCAGGCGGCGTCGGTACTCGTCTTCCGCCACCCGGTCCAGCGTCGGCTGCTTCGACAAGGCACTACCCCCGAGGGCACCGTCGAGCGCGGTCAGCCCCGCCACCAGGTCGACGGCCCGGATCTCCTGACGCGGGTTGGCGATGAGCACCGCGAGATGGAACATCCCGATGCAGTGCTCGACGAGCGTGCTCCGCCGGCCCAGACCGATCAGCCACTTCCGGCCCTGGCGGGCACATGTCGCCTCCGCCTCCGGCGGCTCTTCCTCCGGATCGCCGGGCCGCCCGGCGTCCTGCAGTGCCGCGGCCTGCTCCGCGGCGGCGGCCAGCTCGCGCCGGGCGGCGGCGTCGTCGTCCGGCCGGCCCCGGCGGGCGAGGGCCTGCGCGAGCATCTGCCGGGAAGTCATGACCGCGGGCCAGTGCGCCAGCGCGAGGTTTTGCTGCACTGCCGCGCGGAAGTGCTCCACCGCGCTGTCCAGATCTCCCATGGTCAACGACGCGACCCCCAGAGCGTGCTGCACCGAGCCGAAACAGGCCACGGCGAGGCTGCCCATCATCGGCAGGTGGCCGAACGGGCTCAGCAGGTCGTACGCCCGAGCCGACGTCTCGGCGTCGTCAAGCAGGTGTGCGGCCTGCACGATGCCGTTCATCGTCACCAGCCAACTGCTCGAACGCGGCAGGTCGGCAAGGTCGCGGCCGCACAGCATGGCCAGCGCGCCGACCGCTCTGCGCCGGTCCCCGGCCACCGCGGCGGCCACCGCGAGTGCGGCCAGACCATGGTTGTCCACCGGGCTGAGCTCGGGGGAGTGCACCAGATCCCCGAGCAGCGGCAGGAGTTCTTCGACGCGCCCCTGGTACCACCGGATCGTGAGCAGTTGCCCTTCCAGCCAGACCGTGGCATCGACGTCACCGGCGGCCGCCCCGCGCTCGGCACAGGCGAGTGCCAGTGTCTCGGCCTGGTCGAGGCGGCCCGCCCGGATGGCGAGCATCACCTCGATCGCACTCACCACGAAGCCGACCGTGAGGTGATCCCGCTCGGCCAGCAGGTCCCGCAGCTCGGCCAGACGGCGTTCGGCATGCGGATCGCCGTCGAGGAACAGGTCGACCGTCTGCCAGAGGAGGCCCATCAACAGGTCGCTGTGCCGTGCGGTGCGGAAGCTTTCGGCGACGAGATCGACCGACAGTTCTCGGCGTAAGGCGCCGTGGTCCGGGCCGAGCACGCAGTGGTGGGCGAGGCTGAGGGCCTCCGCCCGCGCCACCGGGTCGGCTGTCAGCCTGACCTCGTCGAGCAGGGCGAGTATCGCGGCGTGCTCACCGGCCCGGTAGTCGGTCTCGCTGGCAAGCCTGACCCGCAGCCGCAGAGCGAGCGGGGAGTCCGGGGCGAGGAGCGACAACGCGTGACGCAGCCGTGACCGCAGCAGCGCGGAACCCGTGACAGTGCGGTGTTCGTGGACCCAGAGACCACCGAAGCCGAGCGCCGCGACGGCCATCGCCGGTGCGTCACCCGTCGACTCGGCGATCCGGTAGGCCGCGTCGAACCGCCGCCGACCGGTCTGCAGGTCACCCTCGACGACGAGCGCCCGGGT
This sequence comes from Streptomyces sp. NPDC026538, assembly GCF_055567535.1. Lineage (NCBI taxonomy): Bacteria > Bacillati > Actinomycetota > Actinomycetes > Kitasatosporales > Streptomycetaceae > Streptomyces > Streptomyces sp. NPDC026538. The sequence continues at coordinate 341,918 of NZ_JBVHQG010000007.1, read as the reverse complement.
GGCTGCCGCGAGCAGGGTCTCGAGGTCGGTCGCCGGCTCGGCGCCGAGTCCCGTCGGGCCTGGATCGTCCTCGGCCGGTGCGTCCATCCCCGTCATGGCTCCACTTCGCTCCCCGACCTGCCGTCTTCTCAGCCGGTCCTCTCCGCCGACTTCCGGCATCGACCAGTACGACGACGCAGCCGTAGCCGGGACCGCCTCCCGTGCGGCGAGGGCCCGGTTCAGGGACTCAGCACGTCAGAACGGCGCAGATCAGCCGACAGATGCCTGGCCGCGCCAGATTCTGCCTCATCAGCCACCGCACGCTCCAGGCCGGGAGGGTGAAACGTCGGGACAGGGCGGCGGCGATCAAGTACAGACCTGGCTGTGCCACGACATCCAGGTCCGCGAGGAGTTCGAGCGTGCAGTCGAAGCTGCAGGGCAGGACGGTGCCGGGAACGGCGTGGGCCGGCCGCTCGGCCGTGGCGGCGTCGCAGAACCCGGCACAACGGGCCGCGTGCAGGGTGCGGATCGCGTTGAGATCCACCTGCCGGTCGTCCAGGAGCAAGGCGGTCAGCCCTGCGGGCCGGTCGGGGCCGCGGGCCGGGCACGCGTTGGGCACACGTCATGCCGGCCAGTACGAGCACCGCACCCCGGTGTGCACCGCGTGCCGTAGGTGTTCACCGATCACCGGATCCGCTGCCGTGATCCGGTCCAGTGCCCGGCGGATGGCCTTGCTCACCGCGACCCGGGAGCGCTCCTCGCCCTCGGGGAATCGGCGGGCGCGTCCGCCCAGACCCGTGGCACCCGCAAGCCGGCTCATCACCCAGTCGTGTTCGACCTGGGCCACGGCGGCGCGATCATGGTCGTCGGCCGCCTTGAGCTCGTCCAGTTCGGTGCGCAGCCGGGCCAGACGTTTTCGGTACTCCTGCGTCGCCACCCGGTCCAGAACCGGCTGCCCGGACGGGGCCGTATGCTCGGCGGCCGCGTTGAGCGCGGTCAGCCCTGCCACGAGGTCGACGGCGCGGATCTCCTGGCTGGGGTTGGCGATCAGCACCACCAGGTGGAGCATTCCCACGCTGTGCTCCACCAGGACGCTGCGCCCGCCGAAGTCGATCCGCCACTTGCGGCCCAACCGGGTGCAGAACGCCGCGGGCCGCCCGTGCCCGTCCTCGCCCTGCGGACCCGGGCTGTCATGCCCGGCAATCTCCGGCGGCGCCGGCGGGGCCCCCTCGGCAGCCATCGCGAGCTCTTTGCGGACGGCGTCGGCCTCGGCCTGCCGGCCGGCCCGTACGAGCGCCTCCGCCAGCCGGTCCCGGGAGGCCGTGACCGCCGGCCAGTGCGGGAGGGCGAGATTCTGCCGTACCGCGTACCGCAGATGGGTCACGGCCCGGTCGACGTCTCCCACGGTCAACGCGGCGACCCCCAGCGCGTGGTGGGCCGAGCCGAAGCAGGCGACGGCGAGACTGCCCACCATCGGCAGGTGACCGTAGGGACTCAGCAACGCGTAGACCCGTGCCGCCGTGGCGGTGTCGTCGAGGAGATAGGCGGCCTCCGCGACACCGTGCATCGTCACCATCCAACTGCTCGACACCGGCAGGTCGCCGAGGTCGCGGCCGCACAGCGTGGCCAGCGCACTGACCGCCTTCCGCCGGTCCCCGGCCGTCGCCGCGGCCACCGCCAGCGCGGCCCGGGCGTGATCGTCCACGGCGCTCAGCGTAGGGGAGTTGACCACTTCGCTGAGCAGCGGCACGAGTTCCAGCACCCGGCCCTGGTACCAGCGGACGGTCACCAACTGCGCGGCATGCCACACCGTGGCGTTGACATCACCGGCGGCGACCCCGCGCTCGGCGCACGTCCTGGCCAGGGCCTCGGCCTCGTCGAGGCGGCCCGCGCGGACGGCGAGCATGACCTCCATCGCGCTCACGACGAAACCCACCGCGAGATGGTCCCGCTCGGCCAGCAGGCCGCGAAGCTCCGCCAGGCAGCGTTCCGCGTGCGGGTCACCGTCCAGGAACATGTCGACCGTCTGCCACAGCAGACCCATCAGCAGATCACTGCGGCGGGAGGTACGGAAGCTCTCCGCGACCAGCTCGGCGGCCAGTTCCCGGCGAAGCGTGCCGTTCTCCGGGCCGACCAGGCAGTGATGGGCCAGGCTCAGAGCCTCCGCGCGCGCCATCGGATTCCGCCGCGAACTCGCCTGCTCGAGCAGCGCCAGTACCGCCGTGTTGTCGCCGCTGCGGTAGGCGCCCTCCCCGGCCAGCCTGATCCGCAGCCTCAGTGCCAGGGAGGACCGCGGGTCCAGCAACTCCAGCGCCCGGCGGATCTGCGATTCCAGGAGTACCGAGCCGGCGACCGTCCGGTGCTCGTGCACCCACAGGCCGCCGAAGCCGAGGGCGGCCACCGACATCGCCCGTTCATCGCCCCTCGACTCGGCGATCCGGTAGGCGCGTTCGAAGCGGTCTCGGCCGGTGCGCAGATCACCGTCGTCGACCACGGCGAGGGTGCCCTCGGTGAGCAGGGCCTGAAGTCCACCGGGCGGCGGGACGTCCGGCCCGGCCGGACCGCGCGCGTCCCGCACGGGCGCATCGACATGGTTCACGGCTGTGCTTCTCTCCTGGGTGCACTCGACAACGCCAGAGGGAAGCCGGCCCGACCGCCGTGTCGGTCGTGATCGGTGGCCTTGCCACAGGCGGGGGACGACGGCCAGAGAGGCTAGCGCAGAGGCCGTGGCGGGGGAACAGCCACAAGTTGTACGGGATGTGGACGTCGTGTGAGGCCCGAGTGCCGGGGCCGCGCCGGTCGGCCGGCGGAACGCGCCGGCACGGGACGGCACGGATCGGAGCCCTCGCCTGGCAGCGGCACATCTACACGACCACTCCCCGAAGGGGACTCAGGCGTGGGCTTTTTCGACTAGCGGCGCTCGGCCATGGGCACCGCCACGGCGTCCGCCTTCGGGCTTCCGCTGAGTGGAGGTCCGGCGGCGTCCGCCGCTCCCGCCGCGGCGCCGACCTTTGACCGGGACCCGTGCGACGCCTTGCTGAGAGGCCCGTGAACCTGGCAGAGCCTGTCCCTCGCCCCCTCGGCCGGTGGGCCGGGGGATGTCTCTGGGCCCCCTCGTCACCGATGCGCCGGCTCACGCACGCCGGTCGCCGCTAGGCGGCTTCAGACCTGGACAAGGCCACCGTCGACGAAGAGTTCCGCTCCCGTGGTGAAGGAGCTCTGCTCCGAAGCCAGGAATACCGCCGCGGCGGCAACCTCGCTGGGGCGCCCTATCCGGCCGAGCGGGATCTGCTCGCTGATGCTGTCCGCCAGTTTCTTTTCGCCATCGGACGGGCTGTCCAGACCACGAATGCCAGGAGTCTCGATCGGTCCCGGGCTGATGGCATTGACCCGGATCCCGCGCTCCGAGAGCTCGGAGGCCCAGGTACGGGCCAAATTGCGGATGGCCGCCTTGGTGGCGCTGTACACGGTCATGGCCGGAAGGCCCATCGACGCATTCGTGGACGAGAGCACGATCACGGAGGCGCCGTCCGGCAGCAACGGGAGCGCCTTCTGCACGGTGAAGATCGTGCCCTTGACGTTGATGTCAAAGGTTGATCGGTACTGCTCCTCGGTGATCTCGCCCAACCGCGCCAGCCCGGCGCTGCCGGCGTTGGCGACGACCACGTCCAGCCGTCCGCTGCCGGCCTGGATGGAGGCGAAGAGGCGATCGAGATCGTCGAGACGGGAGACATCGCTCCGGATGCCGATGGCCCGGTCCCCGAGGGCTTCCGCGGCCGCGTCGAGCTCCGCTTCGCGTCGGCCCGTGACGTACACCGTGGCGCCTTCGGCAACGAACCGGCGCGCTATGGCCAGACCGATCCCGGTTGAGCCGCCAGTCACCAGGCAGACCTTGCCGTCAAGCTGTCCCATGTCATCCACTTCTTCCCTGGGCAACCCGTGCGCGGACCCGGCCGCCGACTCCGGCCACCCCCGCCCTCGGTCGCCCGGTCGGGCGGCATGGTGCAGTCAGATCTGTACCTACCAGCAAAGATCCCCGTCCAGAGTGCTGCAACCGGACGCACACACGCCTGCTCGGCGACATCGACGGCAGGGGCGTATTCCGTGGTCGCCGATCCGGTGACGACGTACGTCACCCGCACGACCGGCTCCCTCCCGGCCGGCACCCGACTCGACGTCGTGCCGGTGCCCGCACCGCGCACCGAGGGAAGACGCCGCGTCCGGCTGCGGACGCCAAATGCGCGCGCCGTAGTATCGAGGAACGATCCACAGGTTTCGCGGCATGGCCTCCTGATGCCCGTGTGCTGCCCGTGTGATGCGATCAGCAGTGCGGTCACCGACGGAGTCGGCTCGGGCCCGGAGCTGATATCAGGGACAGGCAGAGATGAGCGAGCAGCGCAACCCCACCGCCTCGACAGGTGAGACGGCCAAGGCACTCGTACCGGACAGTTCCACGCTGCGCCGCCGCCACCGACGGGCGGTGGGGCAGTTCGCCTTGTGCGTGATCGTGCTCGTCCCGTGGACCGTCTATCTGGCTGTCTCATTGCCCGATCGCTATGAGGCTCGGTACTGGCCCATGGTGTGGGTGGGCTTTGACATCATGCTGCTCGTCTCGCTGGCCGGTGCCGGGGCGGCAGTCTGGCTGAGACGGCAGGCCCTGGTTCCGATGTCCTTCGTGGCGGCGACGCTTCTGGTCTGCGATGCCTGGTTCGACATCTCCCTGAGTCTGGGGCGAGGCGACGTGTGGGGCAGCATAGCCTCGGCTGTGTTGGTGGAGCTGCCACTCGCCTTCCTGCTCGTCATGCGCGCGCGTCGGGTGCTGAAGTTCTCCGCCCGGCTGGCCTGGCAGCGACTGGGGCTGGCAGGCGAACCCCCTCCGCTGTACAAGATGCCGCTGTTCGTTGCCCTGGCAACATCGAGCAGCGTGCAGTCGGACGCGATGAGCGCCAAGGACGCCTGACGGCTCTCGGACCAGCCCAGGGGGTGCACGGGCTGCCCCCCCAGCCGGCGGCGGTGCTGCGTCCCGAGCTCTGACACCCGTGGCCTTGTCGGGGCAGTGGATGTGCGGTCACGGCCGCGCGGTTGTCACCGCGCGCTGGTCGCTCCGGGCAGGTTCGTCGCCCCGGGGGCCTGGCAGACGAGTCGCGTCCGGGCGGGACTCCCGGGCTCCACCCTCGTCATGTCTCCCACGTCGGGACCTTAGCCTGTCCGGTCGGCGGGGGAGCGGGAGTGAGGATCTACGGGGGAGATCGTCCATGTCGACACACACGGACTTGACCAACCCCGGGTGTCAGATCCAACCCCTCTTGGCGGCCTCGGCTCCCACCTGAAAGCGGGTGTCGAGGCCGAGCCCGGACGCGATCGCCGCGATCCGGCGGGTAACGGTGCGAGTGCTCGTCCCCAACTGCCGGGCGATTGCCTGGTCCTTGTATCCCGCCTGCATCATCTTCAGCAGCAGGATGTCTTGCGCGCTCGGCCCGCCGGGCGTCGACGGATCGGTCGCGACGAGGGACTGCGCACGCTGCCAGTAGGAGTCGAACAGCTCGAGGAGTGCGTCGAGCAGGCCCGACTGGTGCACGACGGCGATCCTGTCGTAGCGGCCCGGGACCAGCGCGACGAGCGCGACGCGTCGGTCCATGATGCGCAGTCTGAACGGCAGAGCCGGCAGGATGCGGGCCTGCTCGCCGATCTGGGCGAGGTGGGTGATCAGCTCGAAACGGTCCGGCTGCGCCAGTGCCTCCGGGGTGTACACCGATCGTATGTCGACGCCGCGGCCCAGCAGGTCCATCGTCAGGGCCTCCTCCAACTCGGTGCTGTAGGGGCCCAGATAGGGGGGTCGATCGAGCACCCAGAAATGAGTGCGGACCGACTGCATCAGTTCCGCGACACGCAGCGTGATCTCCGCCTCGCCGGTGATCACTTCCACCAGTCCGGTCGGATCCTCCTGCAGCCGACGGGCGCGGTATTCGTCCGCCAGGTCGTCGACGGTGCCCCACACCGCGGTGAACGCCGCCTCGGTCTCGGCTCGGCGTCTGGCCAGCAGTGCCCTCAGCGCGGTGTGCGGGCTGACCGGCCGGTACTGGCCGTGTCCTTCCTTTCTCAGCATGCCCAGCTCCACCAGTCGGGAGACGGCGCGCCTGATCCGGCTGGGCGTGCTGCCAAGGGTCTCGGCGATCTCGGCAGTCGTCCGGTCCGACTTGGTCAGATAGGTGCGGTAGACCCGTTCCTCGAACTCGCTGATCCCCAGGGTGCTCAGCACCGGCCGCCCTCCCAGTGACCACCGCCCGAGGAGTAGTCGGGACGGTCGTGACGCGAATCGCCAACTGGCGATGTGCGACACGAGTTTGATCTAGACATTCGTCATTCACAAGCCTTCACTCTGAACGTTCACGCCACCTGTGGAAGGGCTCCGAGCACCCCTCGGTGTGCCTACGACCGGTCAGGGGGCGCCACGTGGACGGCAGAGGACGACCGTGCTCTGCCCGATTGCAGAGCCGGGAGAGACCTTGTGAAAGCACACCACCGCAGACGCTGGAGCGTGCCGGTTGCCGCCGGCGCTCTGGTCCTCGCGCTGGCAGGCCCCTACGACGCGATGGCCTTCGCGTCCTCGGCAGCACATTCCGTCGCCGCCGACTCCCCGTCCACCGTGTCCACGTCCGACCGGGTGCCCGTCGGCGACCACTCCGTCACGCTGATCACCGGTGACGTGGTCACCACCCGGCAGAGCTCAGGCACCGGCAACGGGACCGGAGGCATCGTCAGTGTCCGCGGTGCCGACGGGCGCCCGGTAGAGACCCACATCCTGACGTCGGGCGACGACCTCTACGTGTTCCCCCAGTCCGTGCTGCCCTTCGTGGCCAAGGGCATCCTGGACCGGCAGCTGTTCAACATCACGGCCATGATCGCCGACAGGTACGACGACGCGCACCGTGACCGGCTGCCGCTCATCGTCTCCTACACGCACTCCGCCGACACGCGCCGCAAGGCCGCCGCCCTGCCCGACGGGGCGACCCGGGTCCGTACCCTCGACGGCATCAACGGCGCTGCCCTCAGCGCGGACCGCTCGCACGCCGCGGACTTCTGGAAGTCCGTGGCCGGGACGGCGACGACCGACGGAGCCCGCAAGCAGTCCGCCGCACCGGCCTTCGCCGACGGGATCGCGCACATCTGGCTGGACGGCCTCGTCCATGCCGACCTTGCCGACAGCACGGCGCAGATCGGTGCCCCCCAGGTCTGGGCGGACGGCAATACCGGACAGGGCGTTGACGTGGCCGTCCTCGACACCGGCGTCGACGCAGAACACCCCGACCTCGCGGACCGCGTCGCGGGCCGGCAGAGCTTCGTACCGGACGAGAACACGGACGACCACTTCGGTCACGGCACGCATGTCGCGTCCATCATCGCCGGCACGGGCGCGGCCTCCGAGGGCAGGGAGAAGGGTGTCGCGCCCGGCGCCCGCCTCGACATCGGCAAGGTGCTGGACGACACCGGGTCCGGTCAGACCTCCTGGGTCCTGGCCGGCATGGAATGGGCCGCGGTCGACCAGCACGCCAAGGTCATCAACATGAGCCTTGGTGACGGCCAGGCGTCCGACGGGACCGACCCCCTCAGCCAGGCCGTCGACAGGCTCAGCGCCGAGACCGGCGCGCTGTTCGTCGTCGCCGCCGGCAACGCGGGGGCAACCGGCACCATCGGCGCACCGGGCGCGGCGAGCGACGCGCTGACCGTGGGCGCCGTCGACTCCGACGACTCCGTGGCCGACTTCTCCAGCCAGGGTCCCCGCGTGGACGGCGCGCTGAAGCCGGAGATAACCGCCCCCGGCGTCGACATCCTCGCGGCCAACTCCCAGTTCGACGGCAACGGCGAGGGCGCTTACCAGACCATGAGCGGCACCTCCATGGCCACGCCCCACGTGACCGGCGCCGCCGCGCTGATGGCCGCCGCTCATCCGGACCTCACCGGAAGCCAGCTGAAGGATCTGCTGGCCAGCAGTTCCCGGCAGACCCCGCAGTACGACGCCTTCCAGGCAGGCAGCGGACGCCTCGATGTCGCCGCGGCCTCGCATGCCGGAGTCTTCGCCACGGCGACCGCGTACGCCGCGCAGGTTCCGCAGAATCCCACCGACGGTGTGCGGCGCGCGGTGACGTACACCAACACCACGGACACGCCCGTCACCCTCGCGCTGAGCGTCGAGGCGGCACACGCCCCCGCCGGGCTGTTCCGGCTCTCCGCCTCCGAGGTGGTCGTGCCCGCGCACGGGACCGCCGGTGTCACCGTGACGATCGACGGGTCGGGCATCGCCACCGACGACGGCCGGTACACCGGCCAGGTCGTCGCGAAGACCGCGGCCGGCGACGTCGCGGCGCACACCGCCGTCTCCCTCGGGGACGTCGAGCACAAACTGACCATGGAGTTCAAGGGCGCCCAGGGGCGGCCCATTTCCGGCGTGGTCGAACTGCTCAGGTCCGGTGACGACGTCCCGCAGTTCGTCGTGATCGACGACTCCGGTACGGCGCAGATGTACCTGCCCAACGACGTGTACTCGGTGCTGTCCTTCAAGACGGTGCAGGGCGTCCACGGTCCCCACTCGTGGGGCATGGCACTGCTGGGCGACCCGGACGTCCGACTGGACCGTGACACCACCGTCACCCTCGACGCGTCCAAGGTCGACCGCATCGACATGACGGCCCCGCGGCGGACCGAGACCACCTACCAGCGCCTGGACTACACCCGCCTGATGGGCGGCCAGAACTGGCGGGACTACATGGAGACCCAGACCAACTACGACAGCCTGTGGGCCCAGCCGACCACTCACAAGGTCACCCACGGCGACTTCTACCTGGCCGCTCGGTGGCGCAAGGAGCAGCCGGCACTGTCCGTCTCCACCCGGACGACCGATTTCACCGACGTGCTGCGCCAGGACGGCGTCACCCCCCTGCCCAAGGGCAGCGTCAAGCTCCCCCTGGTCTTCGCCGGGGAGGGTGCGAGCACCGACTACGCTCACCTCGACGTGCACGGCAAGGCCGTGGTGGTACGCCGTAACGACGACGTGTCCGACAGGGACCAGGCAGCCGCTGCGATGGCCGCGGGCGCGAAGCTCATGCTGGTCGTGAACAACGTGGACGGCCGCGGCTTCCGCTCCTACAACGCGCCGTTCAGCTCGCTGCCCATCCCGCTCGACGTGGGCCTGCTCAGCACCGACGAGGGCGAGAAGCTCGTCCACCAGGCCCAGGCCCGAGGCGCTTCGGTCACGGTCGGCTCCGCGCCCGTGAGCCCGTACGTCTACGACCTCGACCGGACCTGGCACAACGAGATCCCCATCCGCATGGTGGTGGAGGGAAGTTCCAAGAACCTCGCCCGGGTCGACGAGACCTTCGACAGCCCGGCCCCGGGCAGCACCGGCGGCGAGTTCCGGTTCGACTGGCCCGCCTACAACGACTGGGCCATCGGCGGAATGATGCCGGAGCCGGTGCGGGGGAAGCGCACCGACTGGGTCTCCACCGGGGGCTTCAACAGTTGGAGCCAGAGCGCCTACGCGGACGGCATGGTCTTCGAAGCCGGGGCCAAGACCTCCTACCGGGCGGGCAGCACGCAGTCCGAGCAGTGGTTCAAGCCGATCGAACGACCGTACCTGAACGACGTCTACAGTCTGCCCACGCGCAAGGGTGACCACCTGTACATCGACACCCCCGCCTGGGGCAGCCGCAACCACGTCGGCATGAACCAGATCGACGGCGGAGCAGAGCAGCGGCAGACCCTCTACCAGGGCACCACGGAGTTGGGCACGGGAACCTTCACGAACGTCTCGGGTGACGCACCCGGCGCCGGCAAGCTGCCGTACCGGCTGGTCGTCACCGGCAGGCGCGACGTGGCGTTCACCCCGTACTCCTCCAGCACCCGCACCGAGTGGGCCTTCACCTCGAAGGCGACGGCGGACGGCTCCGACGCGGTGTTGCCGCTGGTGCAGATCGACTACGAGGTCGGCACCGACTCGGCCGGGCGGGCCGGACGGCACGACCCCCTGACCGTCACCGCCGCTCAGCTGCCGGGTGCCGTCGGCGCGGGCCGGGTCGGCGCGGTGACCTTGGAAATGTCCTACGACGGCGGCACGACGTGGCACAGGGCCACCTCTGATCACGACGGGCGGTACCGCCTGGACGCGCCGAAGAAAGCGTCCTACGTGTCGCTCAGGGCGAGCGCCGAGGACTCGGCGGGCAACGCGGTTCACCAGACGGTGATTCGGGCGTTCGGCCTGCGCTGACGCACAGTCGCGGATCGCGCGCGAGTGAAGAACGGTCCGTCCGGGGCCGCACGACCCCGGACGGACCGTTCGCCGCTGCGGCGGTCCCACACTCCGTGGCGCGGCCCGGCCGACGGGGGGACTCCCACGGGTAGATTTGGACCTTGCTGTCGCCGTCATGGAAGCTAGTGCTGAATTCCTCAAACGGTGTACACATATCGGCGTCGCGGTACGCGGGTTGAGGGTGCAGGTCTTCCCGGATCCAAGGGCGGGCCCGAGCGTGAACACCGACAACGCCACACACCGCGACGGGCCACGGCCAACCGTGCACGAGGTCGTCAGTTTCGGTTGCGGTTGTCAGGATGCAGCGGCAGCGTGCTCCAGCTCGGAGACGGTTGTGGGCTCCTCGGTTCCCGCTTCGTGCCGTCGGGTGAGGTGGCGGTCCAGCAGAACGCTGCCCATGTGGGCGACCCCGAAGGCCGCGCCGATCCAGGCCGTACCCGCCAGCCCCAGTCCCGTGTTGATCACGACGCCGGATGCCAGGGGGGCGACGGCGATGCCGACGGCGGTCGTCGGGATGGCGTCCGGAGGCCAGGCGCAGACTGGCGACGAAGGTCTCCGCGACCCGGTCCCAGTCCTGGTACAGGTCACGGGCGGCGGGGTGGAGCAGTATGAATCGGGCGAGGTTGCGGTCGCGGTGCGGCAGTGCGTCGAAGTCCGTGATCAGCTGTTTGGCCAGGTGGTTGGCGCCCAGGACGTCACTGCGGTGGTTGATGACGACGGCCGGTGAGACGTCGTTGAGGACGTCCAGCATCTGGTGGATCGGCTGCCGCATGCGTGGTGCGCGGACGGGACTGCTCCGGCGGCGTCCGGGTTTCCTGGGTCGGGCGAGTTCGAAGAGGTAGCCGCGTTCGGTGTCGTCCAGGCGCAGTGCGCGGGCGACCGCCTCCAGTACCGTCTCGGAGACGTGTGGGTGCCGGCCCTGTTCGAGGCGGGCGTAGTAGTCCGTACTCACCCCGGCCAGATGTGCGACTTCCTCGCGGCGCAGTCCGGGCACCCGGCGCGCGCCGCCGCTGAAAGCCGCGCCCGCGTCCTCGGGACGCAGACGGGCCCGCCGTGAGCGCAGGAAGTCCCCCAGTTCGCCGTTGTCGTTCATGCGGCCAGTGTGCTCCCCGTGGCGGCGTGGCGGGCCGGTGAAGGTGGACCAGTCAGACCTAGGTTCAGCAGGGCGTCCTTGGAGCGTCCACACGCACGCGACGCAGGCCATGCTGGCTGAAAAGCGACTGCGCCCGCGAGGAAGCCAGAGGACATCCCCGCACCGGGCCGGATAACAGACCGGCTGTCCTGCACCGGCCCGCTGTCGCCTCGAAGACCGCGCTGCCGCAGGCCAGGCCCGAGCCGGCCCTCACGTGGCCCCTTCGAACCCCATCACAGGACACCCCTCCCGCCCCAGCCCTGGGGCGGGCCGCCCAGAGGAGATCACCATGACCGAGTTCGCGCCTGTACCCGACTTCGCCCTGGGGCCGGACCTCCCGGCGTCCGGGTACGTCGTCCAGGACCTGGGCGGCGGTGCCCACTTCGTCACCCAGGGGATGATCAACACGATGTTCGTGGAGACGAAGAACGGTGTCGTCCTCGTGGACGCCTCACCGTTCCTGGGGGACGAACTGCTGGAGGCGGTCGAGTCGGTCACCCCCAAGCCGGTCACCCACCTGATCTACAGCCACGCGCACGCCGACCACATCGGGGCGGCTCACCTGCTGAAGCGGGACGGCATGAAGATCATCTCTCATGAGATCACCGGTGAGTTCATCAAGGAGGTCAAGAACGACGACCGGCGTCCCCTGCCCACCGAGACCTTCAGCGGCCGGCGCAAGGAGATGGACATCGACGGGGTGCGGTTCGTCCTCGACTACACGGGAGACTGGCATCAGGCCGGCAACCTGTTCATCCACCTGCCGGAGCTGAAGCTCATGGGAGCGATGGACAGCTTCACTCCGAAGAGCGCGCCGTTCTTCCGCCTGTACTTCTCCGCACACGTGCCCGCGTACTTCGACGCCATGGACCAGTTGCTGGAGTACGACTACGAGACCATCGTCACCGGCCATATGGCCCTGCCCGGTACGCCCGAGGACGTGGCGACCAACCGGGAGTACGTCCGGGACCTGCGCGCCGCTGCTTCCGAAGCACTGCGTACGGTCGACATGAAGGAAGCCTCGGCCGCCGCCAAGGTGCCGGCCAACAACAAGCAGGCGGAGATCAAGGTCTGGATGGATGCGGTCACCGCCCGCGCGGCCGAGCTGATGCCGTCCTGGGAGAAGCGTCTGGGCGGGACCGACATCTTCCTCTCCGACAACCTCAACGCCACCGGGTGGAGCGTCTTCATCGACTAGGACGACGCCCTACGGATGGGGGGCGAACCGCGGTGATCGCGTTCGTCGCAATCGACTTGGCAGGAGGGATGCCGCATGCTGCCGGCGACGAAGGTGGAGCAGTTGGCGCAGAGCATCGATCTGGTCGTGGACGCTGTGCGCGGTGCAGCGGTCGACCAGTATCACCACCCGACGCCGTGTTCGGCGTGGACGGTGAAGGACCTCGTCAATCACATCGCCATGATGCTCCTGATGACGAGGGACGCGGGCACCCGCACGGCATCGGATCCGGGCCTGCTGACCGCGAGCCCGGTGCCACTCCTCGCCGGGCGGCCAGAGTCCGAGTGGGCGTTGCTCGTGGCCGGCAGAGCGGAACCGGCGGCCAGGGCCTGGTCCGAGCCGGCAGTGTGGGAGGGCGAGGCCGGCCTCGGCGGACCGCCCATGCCCGCGACCGCGCTCGGCGGGATCCTGATCGCCGAATTCACCGTCCACGCCTGGGACACGGCAGTAGCCACCGGACAACGGCGCACTATTCCCGCGACCTTGGCCGAAGCCACGTTCGCGACATACTCGCGTGAGGCACCCCGCATGCGCAGTCTCGGCCTTCTGGGTGACGAAGTACCCCAAGACGCAGACGCACCCGTGCTCGACCGCGCACTGGCCCTCACTGGCAGGAACCCCCGATGGACACCAGGGGCGCACTAGATGATCTAGTCCAAGGGGCAGTCATCGTAGGCGTTCACCAGACGACGAAGCCCCGCCGGAATGTTGTGGCGGAGCTGCTACGCGCAGCGGGCTGCGACGACGTGCGGTGTCCGGCGTGGGCACCTGTCGTACGCCGGGTGAGGGGGCTTCCCCAGGCTCGTCATTCCTCGCGCGCCTCGGTGCGGGATGCGCCGGCCGAGGTGGGAGTCCGTCAGAGGCCGAGGCGCCGACCGGGCGGACATGACCTGCCGGCGCCGAGCGTCGACGGTCAGGTTCTCCACGTGCTCGTCGACACCGCCGCGGCACTTCACTCCGTGCGACCTCAGTCCAGCACCTTCAGGGCGCCCGACACGGCGCCCTCGAGGAATTCCCGGTCCGCGTGGGCCTTGCCCATCACACGCATTCCCTGGATGAACGTCGTCAGAAAGCGCGCCAGCTCGGCCGGACGCTTCTCGGCGGACAGCTCACCACGAACCTGGGCGCGCTGCAACGCCCCGGTCAGCGCGGACTCGACGGTGGCCATGGTCGACTTCACACGTTCGACTGTGCCCTCGTGCGACGCGCGCTCCGTAGCCGCGTTGACCAGCAGGCAGCCGCGCTCGGGATCCGCGAGGTCCGCTTCGGCCATGGCGAGCAGCGTCTCCCGAAGTGCCGCACGGATGTCGGAGGCGGAATCGAGTCGCTTCACGAGGGAGGCGGCCTGGTCGTCGCAGTAGCGCTTCAGGGCCTGGGCGTAAAGGCCCTCCTTGGAGCCGAACGCGCCGTACAGACTGCCGCTGCCGATGCCCAGTTCCGCCGTCAGTTGCGGCAGTGACGTCGCGTTGTAGCCCTGGCGCCAGAAGAGGTCCATGGCCCGCTCCAGTACCTGGTCTGTGTCGAACTCCCGAGGGCGTGCCATGAAATCATCGTAGCATTTTTGGAATGTTCATTCCAGTATTGGGGGAGGCGATGGCCGCGAGGGCCTCCCGGTCGGAGTGCAGGAGAGCCTCGTGCATCGACTCGGCGACCTGGCGGGGAGTGGGGTGGAGGAGGCGGACTCGGACCTGGCTGTCTCCTTGGATACGGGGTGAACCGTGAAGGGGCGACCGGTCGGTCTGCGGGCGCGGGTTTCGGGCGGTTGTCCGCGGTTGGTCGAGCCGGATACCGCCGCGGTTGCGGCAGCCTGTGCGTGGAGTACTCCTCCAGGACCTGGTGGCCCGCGACGGCCAGACCCCTCCTCGCACGTCCGTTGCGTACCGACCGGTCTGGACGGTGTCAGGAGGCGAGCGGTAGCCGAGGTCGTGGCTCATGCCGTAGACCTTGGCGTCACGGTCACGTGGAGCGCATGAGGCGATCGTCTGCGTCGAGCAGGGCGCGGAGCGGGCGTGTGCCCGTTCCGCGCCCTCGTGACGTGCGGGTGCTCCGGGCGGGTGTCACAGCGTCTTGATGAGTCCGCCGTCGATGGTGAAGTCGGCGCCGGTCACGTTGTCGGTGCGGTGGCTGGCCAGCAGCAGGGCGAGGTCGGCGACCTCTTCGGGGCGGGTGAAGCGGCCGGTGGCCAGGCCGCCGAGGCCCGCGACGATGGCCTCGCGTGCCGCGTCACGTCCGACCCCCATGGCGTTGGCGACGGTGTCGGCCATGCCGCCGTCGGCCAGCCAGATGTCGGTCTCGACCGGTCCCGGGCTGATGGTGTTGACGCGGACGCCCTGGGGGCCGACCTCCTTGGAGAGCGACTTGGCGAAGCTGGCCAGGGCGGCCTTGGATGCCGCGTAGTCGACGATGCTCGGGTCGGGCAGGATCGCGTTCACGGAGCCGATGTTGATGATTGCTCCGCGGCTCTCCAGCAGGTGGGGGAGGGCTGCCCGGCTGGCCCGCACGGCGCTGAACAGGTTGGTGTTGAAGGTCTGCGTCCAGTCGTCGTCGCTGACGGAGGAGAACCCGCCCAGGCGCGGAGTGACCGAGCCGACGTTGTTGACGAGTACGTCGATGGTGCCGAAGTGGGTGACCGCCGCGTCGATGAGGGCGGCGGCTCCGTCGGCCGTGCTCAGGTCCACCGGCAGCGAGACGAGACCATGCCGCTCGCTCAGCTCGGCGAGCTCCTTGCCCGGGTTGCGTGCGCCTGCGGCCACGTGAGCGCCCTCGTGAGCGAAGGCGCGGGCGACGGCCAGGCCGATGCCCCTGCTGGCACCGGTGACGACGACGACCTTGTTGTCGAGTCCGAGATCCATGACCTCACACCTCTGCTTTTCTGGATTGATCAATACGTAACCCGTATGCGGAAGGGGGTTCCCTTGCCGAGGTGATGCCACCGTAGCAATTATGGATAGTTCAATCAAGAACTAGATTGCTTGCCCGACGATGCCGAGTCCCCGGGGCCCTCCTAGCTGCGCCGCCACAGGTCAGAGCCTGCGATGTGGGGAATGCTGCCCCACCACCGAGCATCGGGTGGGGAGATTCAGGGCTCTGGCACGGCGTTTCGTGACGCCCCGTTTCGTCCGCCCGCAGCTGATGCCCAGTTCGGATGAACCATGCGCCTATCCGAGCGTCTTCCGGGCGTGCCGCGAACGGGAGACACCCGCTGCGGGGTACGCCCTTTCGAGCAAGGTGGCCTTGGGATACGCGAGGAGATCAGTCATGTACGCAGTGGTTCGGCGGTACGAAGGGGTGACGGATCCTGCCGAGGCGGGACGCCGGGTGGACGAGGGATTCGTCCCCCTCCTCCGTCAGGTCCCCGGCTTCGTGGCCTACTACTGGATTGACGCCGGGGGTGGCGTGATGGTCTCTACCAGCATCTATGAAGACCAGGCCGGGGCCGACGAGTCGGTCAAGAGGGCGGCGGATTTCGTACGGGACAGCCTCGCATCGCTGCTTCCCAACCCTCCTCAGGTCACGGCCGGCCAGGTCGTGGCTGCTGGGTAGCGAACCCCGCCTGCGCGTCACCTGCGGCCTGCGGACCGGCACTTGCCGATGTGGTGACGTGGGCGTCCGATCAGCTGCTCCCGCACCAGGGGTGGCGCGGTGACCTGCCGCTGCTTGCGCCGCCCCCCCAGGGCCCGGGCCGGCGCCTTGGACGAGCTGTGAGGGGCTCGCTGCACTGGTGGAGAACCCGATACTGCTCGCCCGCTGCCGCGCCGCGTTGAACGGCCTGGCTTTTCGGTCGGCCGGGCCTGCCACGTCGAAGGGGCCCCTTCCGGCGGCGGTCTGCGGGGCGGCTGACCATCGCTCGTCCCGTGTTGGACGAGGCGGGGGATGCGGTGGTCCGGTGCCGCTGCCGGTGCCGTGTACGAGTGCGTGACGCCTTCTCCGTCGTGGAGGAAGCCATGGCGGCCGGGCACGTGTCCGGGTACAACGCTCCGGCACCCGCGTCCGCGCGCGACCCGCCCGCGAACTGCGGCAGCACGGCTCTCCGGGCCGCTGGGCCGGCGGGATCTGTCTTACTGCACGTCGGAGGACGCAAGCCTGACGAACTGCTCCAGGACCTCCCGCGCTTGCGTGCCGAGGACACTCAGCTCCGTCTTATCGGCTGCCTTGTGCAAGGTCGACGTCAGGGCGTAGGCCTCCTGAGCGGTGTCGATCAGTGGCCGCGCGCTGGCTATGAGCTGGACCCTGAACAGCGCGTGGAGGGCGACCCCGCGGAGCCGGTGAGCCTCTGTGCGGGCCTCGGGGTACGTGGACCCGTACGGATCCTCGTCCCTGCGGTGCCAGCGGTCCTGTTGCCCGCGCCGGAACTCCGTCAGCGCTCCGGCGAAGTCGCTGTAGACGGCCATCCGGTCCGCGCGGAGCTGCTGCTGACTCACGAACAGCCGGTCGCGCGCGGACGCGCTGCGCTGGAACACGTGCGTGACAGAGGAGCCCAACAACGTGCCGACAATGGCGATCAAGGCCGCGATGACACTGTCCACGGCAGTATGAGACCACGAGATCGTTTACCTGCCCAGCTCCGGAACGGGCCTCGCGCCGGGCTTTCCACGGAACGCCGGGCCTGCGAATGGCCCTCAAGGTCGTGGCGTCGTCATGACGCGACCACTGCCGTGGGGCAGCGGCGAGCCGCATCCGCCCGCACGGACGACAAGACCCCTGTGCGCCGTTCACGACTCGACACTGAGCCCCGGGGAGCGTCGGCGGGAGTCACGGGGTTCGTGGTACAGCGCGTACCACCCAGCGGGGCAGGGTGTGCGGGAGGATGGTGTGCATGGATCAACTCGGTGCCGCGCTGCGGGCGTGGCGGGACCGGCTGGATCCCGCGACGGTGGGCTTCGCACATGGCTCACCCCGTCGGGTCCCAGGTCTGCGACGCGCGGAGCTGGCGACGCTGGCCGGCATCTCGGTCGAGTACGTGGTCCGGCTGGAACAGGGACGGGTGGCGACACCCTCGGCGCAGGTCTGCTCGGCCCTGGCTCGCGCCCTGCACCTGTCCGACGACGAGCATGCTCACCTTTTGCGCATGGCCGGTCACGCAGCGGATCCGAACCGGGTTCCGCGAATGATCCCAGAGAGCCTGTACCGGATCGTGGACCAGCTCGCCGGCAACCCGTTGGCGATCTACGACGCCACCTGGCAGTTGCTGCACTGGAATCCGCTGTTCGCGGCCACGTTCGGCGATCCCACGGTCCGCGGCGTGGGAGACCGCAACGTCCTGGTCTGGCAGTTCCTGGGTGAGCTGCCCCGGGTCCGGCAGACGGCGGCCGAGCGGGCGGCGTTCGAGGAGTCCCTTGTCGCCGACCTGCGCGCGACGACGAGCCGGTACCCCGACGATCCCGACCTCGCGGCGTTGGTGTCGAGGCTGAACCTCAGCCCACGGTTCTGCGAGTTGTGGAGCCGCCGGGCGGTGGGCGGTCACCAGAGTGCGCACAAACTCGTCCAGCACCCGGATATCGGAGACATCGCCATGAACTCCGACATCCTCAACACCCAGGACACGAACCTCCGCCTCGTGGTGTACACGCCGCAGCCAGGCACCGACGCCCGTAGCAAACTCGAATTCCTTGCGGCCATTGGAGTCGAGAGGATGTCTCCGCAGGGATGAGAGCCCGCGTGCCGCCTCGGCCGGTGGAGCAGGCTGCTGGGTGGTACGCGCCGTACCAGGAAGTTCCGTAGCTCCCGCCAACCCTCCCGGGGACCCAGCATGGAGTGCGTGAACAGCGCACGACCGTGCTGTTCGGACCACGAGGAGCCAGCATGACCACCACCTTCATCACCGGGGCCAACAAGTCCCTCGGTTTTGAAACCGCTCGTCGCCTCGTCGAGGCGGGGCACACCGTCCTCCTCGGTGCCCGCCACCGTGAGCGCGGTCGGGCCGCGGCCGAGTCGCTCGGCGCCCGGTTCGTTCAGATCGACGTGACCGACGACGCCTCGGTCCGGGCCGCGGCCGCGGATGTCGCCGCGCATGAGGGAACGATCGACGTCCTGGTCAACAACGCCGGCGTCCTCGGCAAGGTCGGCCCCGTCGAGGAGTACACCGCGGCCGACGTGAGCGCCGTGCTCGACGTGAACGTCGTCGGGATCGTGCGCGTCACGCACGCCTTCCTCCCGCTGCTGCGCACGTCATCGAACCCCGTCATCGTCAACGTGTCCAGCGGCATGGGCTCCTTCGGCATGACCCAGGACCCGGCGCGGATCGAGTCGCGGTATGCCCTGCCCCTCTACTGCGCATCGAAGGCCGCGGTCACGATGCTCACGACGCAGTACGCCAAGGAACTGAAGGATGTGAAGGTCAACGCCGCGGACCCCGGGCAGACCGCGACCGACTTCACCGGCGGCCTCGGACACAGCGTCGCCGACGGCGCGGAGTCCATCGTGACCCTCGCGACGATCGGCCCGGACGGGCCGACGGGACAGTTCCTCGACCGGTCCGGGAACCTCCCGTGGTGAACCTGCCCTGAGCTCAGGGCAGGTCGACCCGTCGCTCTGCGCGTACCTCCCGCTCGTCATCTCTACGCTCAGTGACCACGAAGGACGGCCGTGCCCGCGCTGCCGGCCTGTCTGCTCGCACCCCTGGGGGACCAGTTCGCCGCGATCCTTCCCAATCCCCATGATCCGGCAGGGGATCGTCTGCATGACCATCGTGGCGTTCGCGACGGGCCCCCAGCTGTTCGTCGAACCCCAACTGCTGCAGACGGCCAGCCTGGGCCGCGTGAGCCCGACCTGGTCGCCCAACCAGCTGGCCTACGTCTACGCCTTTCAGCAGGGCGACTTCAACGGCGCCGCCGCGATTTCGGTCTGCCTGCTGGTCGTAGGACTGCTTGCCGCCGGTCTCCTGGTAGCCCGCTCGAACCTGTTCACGCAGGCTGCACACGAACGGGCACGACTGCGGCGTGTGTGGGGGGCGACCGGAGCGGTACACATTGAGGGTGATGCCGGACGGCATCGCCCTCGCGGCTGAGCCGGTGAACCCGCGCGACTACGCCGGTCGCCGGCACCAGGCGCGGACCAGGTCCACGCACGAGCAGGACCTCTCTTGCCCCGCGCACGGATTGCCCTTCACTCATCCGATGATCGACCGCGAGGAGCCGAGATACGTGTCGCCCTGTTCCTGACCTGTGTGACGACACGCTGTATCCGGACACAGGCCGTGCCATGGTGAATCTCCTGCCAGGCTGGGCGTCGAGGTCGACTTCCCGATGGCCCAGACCTGCTGCGGGCAGGCCCAGTACAACACCGGGTACCGCCATGAGACGGAGTCGCTGGCCCGGCGTTTCTCCGATGTCTTCGGGGAGTACGAGGCGATCGTGATGCCGTCCGGGTCGTGCGGGGCGATGGTGCGGGAGCTGTACCCGCGGATGGGCGAGCGGGCCCGGGCGGGAGGCCTGCGCCGTGGTGTGCGCCGACAGGTCGGCCGGCGTGCTGCTGCGGGGCGCTCGGCAGCGATGCGGGCCGGGCGGAGTTGCGGATGGCCGCCGTAGCGGTCGCCGGGGTCGTGCCCGGTTCGGCGGCGGCACCCTGAAGAACCGGCATCCAAGCGCCCAAGCGCCCAAGCGCGTGGCGCCGCCGCAGTTGCCGTCACGGTTATTGACGCCGTGTCATTGACGGTGGTTCAGTGGCTCAGCCACCGAACCACCGAACCACCGAGCCACTGAATCACTGAGGAGCCAGGGTGGAGGCACTGCCACGCGAGACGATCGTCGACGTGCTGGAGAAGCGACTGCGCGAGGACATCCTCGCCGAGCGTCATCCCGCCGGAAGCTATCTGCCTCCCGAACGTGAACTCGCCGACGGATTGGGGGTCACCCGTACCTCCCTCAAGCACGCCTTCGGACGACTGGCGCACGCCGGGCTGCTGGAGACGCGCCACGGCGTGGGTACCCGGGTACGGGATTTCCTGCGCCTGGGCGGTGCGGACCTCCTGCCGATGCTGGTGCTCCACAGCCCCGACTGGATCGGCGAGATCTTCGAAGTCCGGCGCAGCATCGGCATGTTGATCGCGGAGCGCGCGGCGACCCGGGCCACGGCGGCCCAGGTCGCCGAACTGCGTCTGCTGCTGGCGGCCGTCGGGGACGCGGCGGGCGGCGAGCCCGTGCAGCTGGCGGACGTCGAGGTGCACCGTGCGCTGGCCCGTGCCACGGGCAACCGGGTGTACGTCCTGCTGACCAACACCCTGTTCAACGCGTATCTGCCGGTGCGCGGGGCGCTGGTCGGGCCCTTCGAGGATCCCCGGGCTGCTCGTAACCGTCTGACTGCGGTCGTCGAGGCCGTGGCGGCCGGTGATCAGGTGGCGGCACGGACCGCCGCGGGCGACTATCTGTCGGCGACGGAACGCATGATGCTCGACGGGCTGGCACGCTCCGGCCGACGCCGGGAAGGTGCCCTGTGAGCTCACGCGAGACGGTGTTCAGGGAGACCCTGCTGGGCCGAGTGCGTCTGGCCGACGAGGACCGCGACCACCCCGTCCGGCTGGACCTGCTGGTCCGTGCCGACGCGGTGCCGCTGCCCCACCGCACCACGCGGGCGCACGTGACCGGACGCGTACGCGTGGCGGGACGCGCCGACGACACCGAAGCCGTGGGCGACCTGGAGACAGCGCCCCTTTCGCGCGACTGGATCCGCTACCGGATCAACTTCGCCCTGGAAGGCCGGCGCCTCACTCTGGTCGGCTGCAAGTCGATGTCGCCCGCGCGGCCGCTCGCCTCCCTGACCGTACTGCCGTTCACCCTGTACGAGAACGGTGACCGCGTGGGCGAGGGCACGCTGCGCTTCCCCCTCGTCACCGGCCTGCTGCCCTTCCTCGCGAGCTTCCGGTTCCCACGTGCTGTCGCGTCCCCCGCGGACAGGCATCTGACGTCGCGCTGGGACGGCACACCGGGACGGACCGAGGTCTGGTACACGACCCTGACCGATCCGGCCACCGACAGCGGGATCTGGCTGCACCACGAACTGGTGGCGCCCTCCGACGGTTCCGCCGCCTACGCGCACGGCTGGATCGCCGTCTTCCCCAAGGACGGCGACGTCGAACACACCCGCTTCGGCCCCGTACCGTGGACGGAGCATCCGGAAGGCTTCACCGCCGAGGGCATCCGCGTCCGACCCGACCGGCTCACGGGCTCCGCGGGGACGTTCACCTGGGCGCTCACCGAGAGCCCAGAGGGGCCGCCGCTGCACACGTTTCCCCGCTGGTCGTGGCGACGCCCCTGGCTTCCGGCCTCGCACATGCTGCCCGCCACCCGCGTCCGCTACAGCGGAACCATCAAGTACGGCGCCGGTGAGCTGCGGCTGGACCACGCTCCGGGAGCCGGCGCCCGCATCTACGGCCATGGCAACGCCCGCCGGTGGGCCTGGCTCCACGCCGACCTGGGCGGCGGTGACGTCCTGGAGATCGTCGCCGCGGTGTCCATGCGACGCGGACTCGACAGGCTGCCGCCCCTGGTCTTCCTGCGCCTGCACCGAAACGGCCGTACCTGGCCCCGGCGCGCGGAACGCTCCGCCGTGGGCTGGGCGGGCATCGGCCGGTTCCGCGCGGACCTCCGTCTGCCTGAGTGGCGGGTCGAGGGCAGGTCGGGCCTGAGGCGCATCAAGGTGACGGTTACCCAGCCGCCGCACCAGACACTGACGCTCGGCTACACCGACCCCGACGGCTCCACCGCGGTCTGCCGCAACAGCGAGAGGGCGGACGCGGTGGTCAGCCTGGAGCGTTGGTGGGGCACATGGCGGCGGGAAGCCGTATGGCGGCTGTCGGGTACCGCGCACGCGGAGGTCGGCGACCGATGAACGTCGAGGTCCCCCCGCCTTGGCGGACGTGCAGCCGCCTTGCTCGCGGACGACGGTACCTCCGCGGGGACGCGGGCCGTGCCGGGCGGGGCAGGGCCGAGATGCTGCTCGACGCCATGCCCGCTCCGGCACGGACAACTGCGCGCGCTGTGGCCGCGGCGATCGAGGCCTGCACCGTGGCCCGCACGGGCAGACCTGCCTGCCGCCTTGAGCGCGGCGGGGCGGGAGCGGGGTCGCCCGGTTCCCACCGGTCCCTGCTGCCAGTCCTGGACGCGGTCAGGGTACTCACCGCGTCCGCGGCGCTGGCGGACGTCCCGGACTTCGCCCCGTTGTCGCGGGCCGGGCTCGCCGACATCTTCACCGGGCCCACTCTGCCGCCGGCGAACGGACGCTGCGTCAGTGTCGTCAGCCGCCCCTGGCGGCGCCGCCGACCCGCCGCTCGGCTGTACGCCGTCCCATGACCTGCCCACGCCTTCGAGCGCCGACGCCCTGGTCGTCGACTCGAGCGCCGGCGGAGCCACGGCCGTCCGGACACCCACCCGCCTCGGGATGCGTGTCGTCGTCATCGTGACTCGGTCACCCGTACCACCTCTGCCAGCGAGCGGAGTGCCCCATCCTCGGCCTGCCGGTTCCCCGCCATCGGCGGCCATTCCTGAGCGACACCACCCCACCCTTTTCCGCGTCCAGGAGGTCCTGTGTCCCCTGTGCACCTGCGTACGACCGCGGCCGGCTTCGCGCTGGCCCTCGGGGTCTGCGCCGCGCTGCTCCCGAGCCATGACGCATCCGCCGCATCCGCCGCACCCGCCGAATCGGCCACTGCCGTCCGTGCGGCCCAGACCGTGAGCACCTCGGCGGCCCAGGCATCCTCCGACGTGCCTCCGGTCGGGCCCTTCACCGAGCCGGGCTTCGCCGCCACGTGCACCTGGCACAACTTCGGCGAGGGTGAACAGCCGCCTTTGTGGCTGATGTTCGTGAACCCGCTGTGCGTGGAGTACAGCAAGCGCGACATCACCTTCGATGACGGCGGAGCCCTGCGCTTCCTGGTCGCCGAGCCCTCCCGCTTCGCCATCACCATGCTGACCTGCCGCTACTACCAGAAGGACCACTGGAGCGTGCAGGCCACCAACGGCGCCGTACCGTACGTGGCGTGGGACGGCCAGTACTGGTGGGACAAGACCGGCCGGCGGGCCGGCGCCCGCCTCACGCACTTCAGCATCAACGGCCAGACGGTGGGCATCGGCGACGCCGTCGCCGCCCTGCGCGCCTCGAACTTCAACAACCTGGCCGACGCGCTGTCGGAATACGGCCAGGAAGCCGGAGAGACCGGTCTGACGGTGACGCTTCCGTCCGACCTCGGCTGCGCGCTGATCGGCTGACCGGCCGTGTCCACCGTCGACCGACGAGCGATCCTCAAGGCGCTCACCGCATCGGTTGCCGTGTTGGCCGCCGGGGGGCTCACCGCCACCCCGGCGGCCGCCGCGGCGCATGTCTCCGAGGACTGGACGACACAGACCCTGGGCGCCTTTGCCGACACCATCGTCCCCGGTGAGCACCGGTTCCCGGGTGACCAGGTGTGCGCCGGAGCGGTCACCGGGCCAGGCGCCGTCCAGGCGGGCGTCATCGACGTCATGAACTCCCCCCAGCTGCCGCTGGCCTCGCTGCTGCCGGAGATCGCGGCCCTGCTCGACGCCCGTGCCGTCGCCTATGCGGCGGTCCGGCTGATCTGGCTGTCACCCAGCCGGCCGCCCTTCGTCGACCTCTCCTTCTCGCATCGGACCAACCTGGTCAGCGGCCTGTTCGGCTCGGGCGACATCGACGAGCCGGTCTGGCAGGTGATGAGCCTGATCGTCGGCATCGCGTTCGACACCGCCGGGCAGTCCGACACGGCCGCCGCCCTGGCCCAGGGCCACCCGGGACTGACCTGGCTGAAGTTTCCCAAGCCGGGCCCGGACGGCCTGTGGCGGTTCGGGGACTTCTCCTACGGCCGCCCGCTCGCGGCGCTCCACCCCGCTACGACCCCTTCCGGGAGCCCGACATGACCGAGACCACGGACGTCCTGGTGATCGGCAGCGGCTTCGGCGGGGCCATCCCCGCGTACTACATGGCCGCCGGCGGAGCACGCGTCACCGTTCTTGAGCGCGGACCCCGCTGGGGTGCGGCGCAGTTCAGCCACTCCATGCGCCTGGGCACCTACAACAAGATCGTCGATGTGATCCGCGGCGACGGCGTGTCGGTGGTCGCGGGCAACTGCGTGGGCGGCGGCAGCGTCGTCTACTTCGCCGCCTCGCTACGGGCACCGTCGTACGCCTTCGAGCGCCACGGCAGCATCGGGCGGCGGATGTGGCCGGCGTCCCTCAGCCGTGCCACGCTCGACCCGTGGTACGACCGGGTGGAGCAGGCGCTGCCGGTCGCCCGCACCGGCTGGTCGGACGTCTCCTACGCGGGCGGGGTACTGGCGGCCGCCTGCCATCGGGCCGGGCACACCTGCAATCCGGTTCCGGTGGCGGTGGACACCGCGGCCTGCACCAACTGCAACTGGATGCTGTCGGGCTGCGCGTTCGACGCCAAGCGTTCCATGCTGCTCAACTATCTCCCCGCGGCGGAAGCCCATGGTGCGGTCATCCGGCCACTCCACGAGGTTCAGCTGATCACCCCCTCACTGGAGTCCGGCTACCGCTACGCGGTCGCCTACACCGTCCTCGACCCCGATGACTACACCTGCACCGCGAACGTGGGGATCATCCACGCCAAGGTCGTGGTGCTGGCGGCGGGTGCGGTGGGCACGCCGGTGATCCTGCAGCGGTCCTCCCTGCTGCTGGGCGGCATCCCGGGCGCGGTCGGACGCCATTTCTCCGGCAACGGCGACCACGTCAGCGTCGCCGACGTCGACGAGAGCAAGGCCGGGTCGCTGCTCGGACTCTCCCGTCCCGACGGGGCGGTCTACCAGGGGCTGCCGATCGGCCGGCCGATCACTTCCGCCACGTACGACTACCTGGATGCCTCCGCACCGGAGTACAGCCGGTTCATGCTCCAGCAGATCTACTTCCCGCCGCTGACCAACGTCCTTGCCCAGACGACCGGGGCGCCCGGCTGGTTCGGCGTGGACAAGCGGCAGATGCGGGCCCGTTGGACGTCGTGGCTCACTCTGCTCGCCATGACCGAGGACGACAACGAAGGCACCTTCGGGGCGGTTCCTCCCACCGGAAGCTTCATCCGCCTGGCACCCGGTCTCGGCCAGGGCACGATGTCCTTCCACCCCACCACCCGAACCCGCCAGGCATGGGACCGGGCAGACACGGCGCTCCGCGGAATCCTGGAGAAGGATGGTCTGTCCCGGGTCCGTCCGTGGACCGAGGCCTTGGCCGGGACGGTCACGGCCCACCCGCTCGGGTCTGCGCGCATCGGTGACGACCCGGCCACCAGTGCCCTCGACGACAGGCACGAACTACGGGGATTCACGGGCCTGTTCGTCACGGACGGCTCGGCTGTACCGGCCTCGCTCACCGTCAACCCGTCACTGACCATCGCCGCGCTGGCCGAACGTGCCACCGCCGGGATCGCGACCCGCGTCGCCGAGGCCGGAGTGACGATGACAGGGGGCGTCCCGCTGCCCGGCCGATAGAACCACGGGAGACTCCGAACCGCACTGCCCAGCCCGACGGGCGCTCCCCCTGTTCAATCCGTCCATTCCGGCGGCGTAGGCGTTGAGCGTGGCATTCGGCGAGCCGAGGCCACCCCCCGGCCGGCGCGGGGATCACGGATCGGGTCGACGGGGATGAGCTTCGCCATGAGGACCACCCCCGGAGGCGCGGGGACTACCAGGACGGCACCGCCGCCCTCTCCGCGACCAGGTTTGAACCAACAGGCGGCGTCTATGCTGTTGTCCGCGGTCACAACACGATCTTCAGGAGTCCACACAGCCCTTGATGATCACGCGGTGGCCGCTCCAGGTCTAGCGGGTGTGACAGGCTGCTTTAGCCAGTGGGTTCCGCACAGGGGGAGGCTCGGGATCGACCGCCGATCGTCAGCGGCCCGACTCCCGGATGTTCAGCCCGTGGCTCGGCGCCGGGAACGGCGTGACGGACTTGGCCGACGACGTTTCTCCCGGCCTGCGGCTGTAAGGCCGGTGATTGAGTGCCACAGGGGGCGGGGCATGGGCGAGGACCCACTCATTACGGCGGTGCGGAGCGGGGACGAGGACGCGGTCAGAGTGTTGCTTGAGGACGGGGCGGATCCCGACGCCTTCGACGAGCAGGGCAGCGCTGCACTCTGCCTGGCCATCTCAGCATTCAACTCGACGATCGCCAGCTACCTGGTGGAAGGCGGCGCGGATCCGGACCGCCGACTGTCCGACGGGACCACACCCCGACTGCGGGCCGTCGACAGCGGCTCCATCGGCCTTGCCCACTGTCTGCTCGGTGAAGCGGCCCAACTCAGTGAGGCCACCCGCGTGGAACTACTGGCACGCGCCCGGCAGTGGCATGAGATGGGGCCGGTCGCCATGCTGCGGGAGCGAACGGGCGCCTCGGACTCGGTCGAGCGGGTCCGGATCCGGGACAGGGAATGGTTCACCGAGTACCACGAGATCCGGCTCGGCGGAATGACCGTCCGCGACGGCCACACAGGGATCCTCACCCTCCTCGAGGAGCGCTTCGGACTCCACCTGGGCATCGACGAGTTGGCCGCCCGCGCGTGCGCACTTGAGTACCCCGACCGGGAGCACGCCGCCTGGTGGGAGATCACCAGAACCCTTGCCCAGAGGCAGGACAATGAGACCTGGGAGGCTGCGACGGCGCTGAGGACTCACCCTGATCCCCTGCACCGGCGCTTCGGCGCGGAGGTCCTGATCTCCCTCAACCTCGGGGATCCCATGTCGGACGCCCCGGGCCCGTTCGAACAGCGCACGATCGAGTTCCTCCTCGGCTGGGCGGCGGAGGAGGAACACCCGGACGTCCTGGCCGAGACCCTGTCCGGCCTTGGCCAGCATGAAGATCCGAGGATCGAACCACTGGGGCTTTCCTTCCTCGCCCACCCCGTCCCGCAGGTACGTGCGGGGGTTGCCTCGACCCTGAGAATCGTCGACTCGGAAAGGTCCGGGCGGCAGACGTTCACCTCCGAGGGACTGAACGCCCTCCTCGCACTGGCTCAGGACACCGACGCCTCCGTCCGCAAGGTCGCCGCCTACCGGCTCGCGCACAGCCTGAATCCGGAACCCGCCGTCGGGGACATTCTGGCCAGCCTGCTCGACGACGATGACCAGCAGACCCGCATCTGGGCCGTCCATGGGCTGGCCGAGCGGGACGACCCGCGCTGCGTCGACGGCGCCGGCCGGGTGGGGCCCGTCAACGAGTACGAGGCCTGGTCCTGGATCCTTGGTGCGCCCGCACGGTACGAGCAGCGCCAGAAGGAACAGGACGCGCCAGCCAGGGCCGAGTAGCGAATACTCGCCCCTAAGTCTCACCGTATGCCCGCAGCGGTCACCCTCGGAGACGAGTCCGCCCCAGCCCCTCGATACGCGACGCGGCCGACCGCATGGTCGTGAAGTTGACCCGCCGACCAACTTGTCTGCGGACCCGATATCCACGCACCCGGTCATATCCGGCCCGGCCCGAGATCACGAAGTCGCACTGGATTACTAGCCGATGCCGTTCCGCACTCGGGAAACGCCACATCGTCAACTACCCACACCTCAGAGGTCGTTTTCTTTCCGAAGCTCATGTGTGGATTCCGCTGGTCAGACATGGGGGGTGCAGGTGCCGCGGAAGTCTCGACTGGTTGTCGGTCGGGATGTCGTGGGGGTGGCGGATGCCGTCGATGCGGGCGGTTCTGGAGGCGCGGCGTGAAGGGGCGACTTTTCGAGCGGCGCAGCTCGGGATCAGTCCCTACAGGCGGACAAGCTCCGTTGCCCTGCGCGAGATCGGCTTTGAGAGCGCCATGCCGCCCCGGCCCTGACACGGTGTCCGCTCGTGACGGAGCCGCAGGGCCGGGGCTCGACCGGTGGACGCGGTCAAACCCCGGCCCTGCCACTCGGAAGCGAGCTGCGGGCAGGATCGCTCAGTAGCGGTCGAGGATCAGCTGGGTCTTGAGGATGTCGCCGTGGTACAGCCAACCGTGCCCGTCGGCAACCGCGATGGCGTCGGCGTGGAGCTGCGCGGCGTCGGCATAGCTGTCGGTCTTGAACGACAACTCGACGACGTACTCGGTGCCGGTCCCGCTGGAGTCCTTCACGGGCAGCACCTCAATGCTGGCGTCGTCGGACGACTCCCATGCACCTGACCACACCTGGGAGGTCACCGGGCCGTGGGCGCGGGAGACCTTTAGGGTGTCCGAACCCCAGTTGTTGTAGAGCCAGTCGTCGAGCTTGCCGGGGATCTCGTTGACCAGCCAGGTACGGCCTGTTCCGCTGGACGGCATCGAGGTGCCGGAGTAGCCGCTGGCGCTGTGACTCTTTTCATTGCTGAAGCTCAGGGTCTGCTTGGCGTAGCCCCAGTCCACCTGGGCGTCGTAGTTGGTGTCGCTGCTGTCGAAACCTTCCGCGTTCGCCTCGTCGAGGGCGGCATTGATGTCGCCGTTGACCACCGGGAAGCGCTTCTTGTAGGTCTCCTCGAAGTCCGAGCCCGACTTGTGACGGAGCCGGACGTCCCAGCCCTCGGCGTTGAGGTCCAGGGCGCCGGTGTCGTAGTACTCGTAGGAGCGTGCCTTGGCGGAGCTCGTGATCCCGAAGGCGGCTTTCACAACCGAGGTCGGGGTGTGCGAAGCGTCCAGCGCTGCGGCCGTGAGATCGATCTTCACCTCATATGTCGGCACGGCGTTGGCGTCGGCGAACGCCGGCGTCGCGGGGGCGACGACGGTGAGGGCGACTGTGAGCGACGCGGCGAGGCCGACCGAGCATGCGGTGAGCGAGCGACGAGCCGGAGAAGTAATGGCCATGCCAGGAAAGTGCCGCTGACCGGTGATCAGCACGTGCTCGCTGGGCGTGGTTCACATGAAGCGGAGACGTCGGGCAGGCCACGACCCCAGGTTCGGGTGAGCGCAGGTCAGGCACTCGGCACGCTCACCAAGGTCGTGATCATCTCGTGGGGGTCGGCGCCCGGCAGCGCGGACTTGGCGCGGGAGTCCACGGTGCGTCACGCCTTACCGGATTGGGTGTGTTTTCCCTTGAGTGCCGATTAGTGGCCCCAGGCTGCACTACGGCACAGCCTACTGATGTGTGCCGGTCCACAACCTCGAGCGGACCTGCGAGCGTCCGGTAGCCCTCGATGCAGACCCTCGGGGCGCGAGGTGCGCTTCCGGACGGCGACGCTCCTCGCGGTCGACGTGTGCGCGATGACCAGCGCAGGACACAACTCCGTGACGGCGATGGAATCTCATTGGCCTTCGAGCCGATCCCGCGCACCGCCCGGCGCAGCTCGTCCTTCAACTGTTGCGTCCGCAGCCGGGCAGGCGCCGCATACGGCGAAGAGGGAATCCGGTCTGCGGGGAGGGACGGCCTCCTCAGCACGGCTCAGGCTCAGTAGGTGACGATGATCCGGCGTGCCGGGCCGTCCACCCGAATCCGTCCTCCGACGGGGACCACGAGTTGCGGATCGGTGTGGCCGAGGTCGACGTCGAACACCGCCATGGTGTCGGGGGCGTACTGCTGGAGAGCCCGTAGGACGGCCTCTCGCTGTTGCCGGCGGAAGTCCGCCTTCTCCTGGATGCTGAGCGGGTTCTCGAACGACCAGCTCTTGGCCCTGCCCATCAGCAGCGCGGGGAACTGTTGCAGCAGTCCGCGTTCGCCCATGTTCCGAAGGATCCGGTAGACCTCTTCGGCGCGTGGCATTTCCTCGGAGGTCTCCAGGAACAACACGTTGCCGGCGTAGGCGTCAACCGGTTGCACGGCCCGGTCGGCCATCAGCAGCCAGGAGATGATCTCCAGGTTGCCGCCCCAGGTGATGCCTTCGACTACCCGGTCGCCGTTGTGCCAGGACCAGCCGTCGGCGGGTTCCATTTCCGGTTCGGACTCGAAGGTGTGCGGGTCTTCCCACGGGCGGCTGACGTCCCTGTAGGTGCTTGACGAGGTGAGCTCGTACTCGCCTGAGGTGAACAACGCCGACCGAAGGGAGTCCTTGGTCATCGGGTGCATCGCGCTGGGGCGTCCGAGCTCGACCATCACTGAGCCGCCGTGGTAGCTGACGATCCCCAGGTTCCGCAGGAACAGCAGCAGGTTGGTGTTGTCGCTGTAGCCGAAGAACGGCTTGGGGTTGGCGCGGAGGAGACCGGCGTCGAGGTGCGGGAGGACGGTGATCTGGTCGTCGCCGCCGATGCTGGCGATCACCGCCTTGATGCCGGGGTCCGCGAAGGCCGCGTGGATGTCGGCCGCCCGTTCCTCGGGCGTGGCACCCATCTTCCGGGTCGTCGGATATTCAACTGCCTTCAACCCGAAGTCATCGAGGAGTCTGCGCAGGCCCAATTCGTAGGGCAGAGGGAAGAGACCGGGCAGACCGGCGGAGGGCGACAACACCGCGACCCGGTCTCCGGTGCGGGGCTTGGTGGGATAGACGGGATCAATCATCTGATGATCGTAAGAGGTGGTGGTCTGACGCCCCACGGAATATTCGGGGCTCGGTGATCGATTAGGGTTGCGCAATGTTCGAAGGAAGTTTGGTAAGGCTGCGTGCGCTGCGCTCCGAGGACGCGGAGCATCATCTTCGGTGGCGCAACGACCCGGAAGTCGTCCGCTGGGCCGCGGCCGGTGATCCGTGTTTCGGACCGGTCTCAGCAGAGGCGATCGGGCTCGGCTTCGACACCATGCTGCGCCTGATCCCGCGAGAGTCGGCCGTGTTCACGGTCGAGGATCTCGCAGGCGGAGGGGTAATAGGCATGGCCGACTATCGGGACCTGGATCCGTACGCCGGAGTGGCCACGCTCGGAGTCACCATCGGCGAGCGAGAGTTCTGGGGTCGCGGCCATGGCAGTGACGCGTTGCGGCTGCTCGTGGACCACCTGTTCGGCGCGTACTTCCTGAGCCGGCTGGAGCTGGACACCTGGAGTGGCAACGAGCGCGCCATGCGCGCCTTCGCAAGGCTGGGCTTCCGTGAGGAAGGTCGCCGCCGGTCGGCGGTGCTGGTGGAGGGGAAGCGCTACGACCGCGTGCTCTTCGGAATGCTTCGCGAGGAGTGGGCAACCCCCGCGTGACGCCGTAGAAGATCTTCCAAGGGCTGTTTGTGAGGGTGGGAACGAGGGCGCCCAAGGGCGTTGTGTGACGAACAACCTGGACAACCTCGCGACAGCACTCCATGTGACAACCGGCGATCTGCTGAAGGAGCGTCCGGATTTGGCGCCATGGCGGCCGACCGGGGGATCGCGCCGCAGCTCACGGACGCCGAGCCGGTCACCCTTGCGATGACGCAGGCCATGCTGGGGTTCACCTCCGAAGCCAGGTGGCTGCGGCATGCCCGGGCCCGCCTGCGGCACCTCTTCCAGTACCTGCCACAGCAAACCGGCTATGACGATGAGCTGAGCGTCCTGGCTTGACCGGTGGTGGGGGCCGTGGCCGACTGGGCCAGTGGCATGCGTACCGCAGCTCGGGCCTCAGCGGTCGGCGAACGAGACCGTCACCGCGCCCGCGCAGGGGTTGCTCGCCTCAGGAGGATATCGAGCACCCGCCGGGCCGTCCCCGTACGGGCGGGGTTGTTCGCGGTCTCGCCGACTTGCTGTGTCGGAGCAGCGGTCCGTCCGAGGGGATATCCGCAGCAAGGTCCGTTCCGTTCGCGAATTGTCGAAGTTATGGACAGGGCACTCCCCGTTGTCCGTAGCTTCGACCGCACGGGCCGTGTAACGTCCAGGTCAGCAGTCGTGGTTCCGAAGTACCGCCCGTGGACGTGAGTTCACGGGCAGCTTGCTGTTCAGCGTCTCTGAGGACCAGGACGACCACCTCCGGCTCCCGCAAGGTGCGGGAGCCGACTTCGAGTCCCCTTGGAGGACACATGGCCAGCGGAACCGTCAAGTGGTTCAACGCGGAAAAGGGCTTCGGCTTCATCGAGCAGGACGGCGGAGGCCCGGACGTCTTCGCCCACTACTCGAACATCAACGCCTCCGGCTTCCGTGAGCTCCAGGAAGGCCAGAAGGTGAACTTCGACATCACCCAGGGCCAGAAGGGCCCGCAGGCGGAGAACATCACTCCCGCCTGAGCTGTCCAAGTCCGCGACGCCCGCCTCGGTAAACCGAGGCGGGCGTCGCGCGTCAGTGCGGGGCAGGAGGATGTCCTCGGTGGGGGACGACCGGTCGCGATCACCTACCCCGAGCCGCCGGCCATGGATCGTTCGGGGTACGAGGCAGGTGAGTAGCGAGCGAGCGCGTGGAGGGCACCCCGGCGTACTCGCCGTCCGGCACAGGTAGGTGTTCACATCGGGACGTGACCGAGCGTGTGATCATGCTGCGAGGTCGTACTCCGGCTGGTCGGGGCCAGGGTGGCTTGTGGAATACCTGAGCGCGACTGCTCGCGGCGGCACCGGCGGCCCAGGTGACGGCCACCGACCTGAACGAGGCCATGGTCGCGTTCGGGTCGTCCAGGGCCCCGGGCGCGGTGTGGCGGCAGGCCGACGCGCAGCGGCTGCCGTTCCCGGACGGAGGCTTCGACCTGGTGGTCTGCCAGTTCGGTGTGATGTTCTTCCCCGACCGCATCGCGGCCTTCAACGAGGTCCGCCGAGTGCTGGCCCCGGGCGGCCGGTTCCTGTTCAACACCTGGGGCCCGCTCCGCACGCACGCCTTCGGCGCAGCGCTGCAGACCGGGCTGGAGCGGGCCTTTCCGTCCGACCCGCCGCAGTTCCTTCCGACGGTCCCGCACGGCTACGCCGACCCCGCCGTCGTGGCCGCTGACCTGGCGGCCGCCGGGTTCGCCGTCGAGGAGGAGCAGGAGCTGACGCTGGAGGGCCGGGCCGCGTCGGCCGCCGATGTCGCCACCGGGTTCCTCACCGGGACGCCGGTGCGCGCGGCCGTCGAGGAGCGCGGCGACGGGCCGGCCGTCCGGGCCACCGTCATCGGGGAGATGACGGCCCGGCTGGGCCCAGGCCCGGTTGCCGGCCCGATGACGGCGTACGTCTTCCGCGCGGCCTGAACGCAGGCTACGCCCACGCCGAGGAGAGCATGAGCCGGCGTCGACGCGGACCCGTCGCACGGGTGCCTAGCGCTGCAAATGCAGGTTCGCCCTGGTGACGACCTCGGACCGGGTTGAGGCAGCCTGGCCTGTCTCCCCTGAAGAGGAGGAGGGGCTGGTGGTTATGGCGCTCAGTTGACGCTGCGGGCGCGTAGTGATTCTCGAACCTGCCTCGGAGGGCCACTGACCTCCTTCTTTCCGGATGAGGCCGGTTGATGGCGCGTCGAGTCGACCTCTTTCCAGAAGTACAACGGGCGGAGCGCAGTCGGTCGAGACCGAACCTGGCCGCGGGACGTGCTTGCGATTTCTCCACGGCGGCGAGGTAGGCCGCGCCCACGCCGACCATGGTGGCGTCGGCCTGTTCGGCGATTCGCCAGGCGCCGTTGATGTCGGGATAGGTGGGACCGCCGTCGTAGAGGATGATCGTGCTGCCGTGCAGTAGGCCGCCGATCAGGAAGATCAGACCATCCAGCACGTCGGCGCATCAAGCGACTGCCCGGCCCTCCATATCCAGTGCGTGTGCGGAAGGCCGTTCCAGGAGGACCATGGAAGCCGATGCACTCCGTAGGTACGGGGCAGGCCACGGATACGGGGCAGACCACGGGCTGGCGGGAGCTGTGGGCCGGTGCATGGAAGGAGTGCCGTGTGAGCGCAGCCGATGGGCGGCCGGCCGACACCGGCCAGCCGGAGGAGCGGTCGCCGCAGCCGAGTGGGCTGATGGACCTTCTCGGGGTTGCCGCGGTTCTGCTGGATGCCGACGGGCGGATCGTCTTGTGGAGCCCGGAAGCCGAGGACCTGTTCGGCTATACCGCTGAGGAGGCGCTCGGGCAGTACGCGGCGCCGCTGCTCGTCCACGAACAGCACTGGGACCTGATGATCAAGCTGTTCGCCGAGGTCATGGGCACGGGGGAGAGGTGGGCCGGGGCGTTCCCCATCCGGCACAAGGACGGCACCACCCGTTCGGTGGAGTTTCGCAACATGCGGCTGCTGGACGACCGCGGCGACTTCTACGCCCTGGGACTGGCCACCGACAGGTCGAGGCTTCGGGAGGTCGAACGGGACGTCGCCCTGTCCACGCGGCTTGTCTCTCAGTCGCCCATCGGGCTGGCGATCCTCGATACCGAGCTGCGGTACGTGGCCGTCAATCCCGCTCTGGAGCGGATGCACGGCATTCCTGCGGAGGACCATCTGGGCCGGCCCTACCGCGAGATCATGACTTCGGCGAAGTTCGAGGGGCCGGAGGCAGGGATGCGGCAGGTTCTCAAGACCGGGGTCCCCATGGTCGACGAGTACACCGTCGTCGGCCACACTCCCGCCGATCCGCACATGCACGCCTGGTCGATCTCGCTGTACCGGCTGGACGATCCCCAGGGGCGGGTTCTCGGGGTGGCCGACCTGGTGGTGGATGTCACCGACCGTTATCAGGCGGCCACCGAGGCCGCTGAGGCCCGTCGGCGACTGGCGCTGATCGCCGACGGCTCGGCGCGCATCGGCACCACCCTGGAGGTGGAACAGACCGCCCGCGAGCTGGCCGGTGCCACCGTTCCCGAGATCGCCGACATGGCCACGGTCGACGTCCTCGACTCCGTCCTCGACGAGCACCACCCTCCCCTGGGTGACGGCCCCGCGCTCTTCCGCGCCCTCGCGGTGCAGGTCGCCTACCCCACCGAAGCCGTCCAGGCCGCAGATCCGCCCGGCCAGATCGCTGCCTACGACGCCGACCGGCTCCCCACCGAATGCGTACGCAAGGGCCGTCCGATCCTGGTCTCCCACGTGGAGGACGCCGCCCTGGCCCGTATCGCCCGCGACGACCGCGCCGCCACGCTGCTGGCCCGCGCCGGCGTGCACTCCTACATGCTGGTTCCGCTCACTGCCCGCGGCCAGATCCTCGGTGTCCTGGGGCTGAGCCGCGCCCGCAACCCGCAGCCCTTCAGCGAGGACGATCTCGCCCTCGCCGGTGAGCTGGCCTCCCGCGCAGCCGTGTGCATCGACAACGCCCGCTCACACCAGACGGTACGCAACGCCGCCGAGACCCTTCAGCGCAGCCTGCTCCCGGACCACCCGCACCACCTCCCCGGCCTGGAGGTCGCTTCCCGCTACCGGCCCGCGCAGGCCGCCTACGAGGTCGGCGGCGACTGGTATGACGTCCTCCCACTCGACGGCGACAAGACCGCACTGGTCGTGGGCGACGTCATGGGCAGTGGTATCGACGCCGCCGTCACCATGGGGCGCCTGCGCACCGGCACCAGCGACTTCGCCGACCTCGACCTCGACCCTGCCCAGGTCCTCCAGCACCTCGACAAGATCACTTCAGGGCTTGAGCAGTACATAGCCACCTGCGTCTATGCCGTCTACGACCCGCACCGCGCGGAGTGCCACATCTCCGTCGCCGGCCACCTGCCCCCCGTCCTGGTGCGCAGCGGAAAGCATCCGGAACTGCTCGACCTGCCGACCGGCACCCCGCTCGGCGTCGGCGGCGTCCCTTTCGTGACCACGAGCTTTCCCGTCGGCTTTGGTGATCGGCTGATCCTGTACACCGACGGACTCGTTGAGGTCCGTCATCACTCCATCGACGAACGCCTCGACACCCTTCTGCACCTGCTTGACGCACCCGACCCCACCTTGGGTGAAACCTGCGACCGACTCCTTCGCCAACTCCGGCGTCCCGCTGACCCGGATGATGTCGCCGTGCTCATCGCACGTATGCAACCCTTCGCATCCGACACTTGAGGTACGGCCCGGTCCGGCCGGCCACCGAACCGATCAACGGGGGCGCCGGAGACCTGTGATGGTTCACGCCTGACGCGCCCCTCGCTCCCAATCCGCACGGAGTGCCGGAATGGTCACCGCAAGGGAGCCGGGCAGCGCGGGTACACAGAAGAACACGCCGTCGCCGCCCGCCGCCGCGGCACCGCCCACCGGGCCGGATCGGCAGGCGGGCGGCCCGGGCACGGTGAGGACGTGGCTCCGGCCGCCGGGGCCGGCGAACAGGTCGAGGATGATCCGCCTCACAGGGCTGGCTCGGAATTTTCCTGTACCGGCTCGGCTTCGCCACGGCAGGCCCAGGGAATGCAGCCGTCGACCACCCGGTGCTCCGGCTCCTCCGCAGCGGTTCGGGCGTCCAGTTGCTGCTGGCGGGCGGCCGATTTGGCGGCAGTGACGTCGCCGATCGGGGCCTGGGTGAGCGGTTCCCGGGAGCGGTGCAGGAACGCCCGCCCGAGCAGTCGACCCGCCGCATGACGGCACGCCCCGGTGCGAAATACTCTCCCGATGAGTTCACGCACTTCCCCGGTCAGCCTGCCGATCACGATACGGAGGGCCGTCGCGCGGGATGCCAAACGGCTCACGCGGCTCGTGCGTGGCTCAGGCGCCTACGAGGGTAGGTACGCAGCCGCAGTGGCGGGCTACCGGGTGGGTCCTGATTACATCGAGGCCCACCGCGCCTTTGTAGCCGTCGGCGCCGAGGAGCATGGAGGCCGGGTCCTCGGGTTCTACTCGCTCGTCCTCGCTCCACCGGAGCTGGACTTGCTGTTCGTCGCCGACGAAGTGCAAGGACGGGGTATTGGACGGCTGCTCGTGGCGCACATGCAGTCCGAGGCCCGTGCCGCCGGGCTCGACCGTCTCAAGGTCGTGTCGCATCCGCCCGCCGAGGACTTCTACCACCGCGTTGGTGCGGTGCGGACCGGGACCGCGTTCGCGAACCCGCCCGCCGTGCCGTGGGACCGTCCCGAATTCGAGTTTCGCAATCTTTCGGAATGACGCGGTGTGCCGGTTCGCGGGGCACCCCCTTCGGCTGCAAGGGGCAGCGGGTGATCGTGCCGGTCACCCACCGCGCGGACGCCATCGGGCTGCTGGAACTCCAGAGGAGCTGTGCCATGCCCGGGGTCGCCGTATCGGGACGGGTCAACGGTCCGGACCCCACGGTCTGCCTCCGGCTCACTGAACGCAAGGGGGCCCGCTTCACGCCTGCCGGCATCGCCCTGCGCCGGCTGACGGAGGACCTCGGGAGATCAGCTGTTCTGGTCGGACTTCCGCGGGCCGGTGTCGCCCGCCGGGGTGGTGCGGAGCATGGCCCTGTAGAGGTCGTCGTGCGCGGGTGAAGCAGGAAGGGGGGCCCGGGCCGGGGCCTCGAAGGACTGGATCATCAGGGCTACGACGCGTCGCCAGGCGTCAGGAGCGGCATTACCGCACGCATTGACGACGCCAAGGTTGGCCATGTGCAGCAGCACCAGATCAGACGGGTCGAAGTCCTCCCGCAGTCGGCCGGTGTCCTTGGCACGGCCGATGAGTTCCACCATGCCCTCGTACGCCTCGTTCCGACGTTTCTCCATCTCTTTGGCGGTGGGGAAGGTCATGGTCAGGACGTCGGCGAAGCCGTTGTCGGCGGCTTGCATCGCGCAGGCGGCCTCGATGTAGCCGGTGAATCCGTGCCAGGGGTCGGGGTCTTCGAGGGCGCTGGCGACCGCGTCGGCGTAGGCGTCCATCCTGTCGGAGAAAACGGCTGCGACCAGGGCCTCCTTCGTGGGGAAGTGCCGGAAGACGGTGGCGATCCCGACGCCGGTCTCGCGGGCCACGGAGGCCATGGAGGCGCCCAGGCCGTCCCGTCCGAACACGGTGCGCGCGGCGGCGAGGATCCTGCCGCGGTTGCGCTCGACGTCACTTCGCACAGGCTGGGCCGCGGGTACGTCGGAGTGCTGGTCGCCGGGGATCATGAGGGTCAGTCTAGCAATCGGAAAGCCCTATCCGTTTCGCGTGCTACGGTGGCTGCAGTGAACCGGAAAGGGCTATCCGGGTCTCGAAACGGATAAGCCTTTCCATATTTTTTTGTCTCCTCGGCGCCGCTCGTGTCTCCTCGAGGGCGTTCTACGAAAGGATCGCTGTGACCAGCATCGCCATTGTCGGAGCCGGCCCTCAGCTGGGTCTGGCCATCGCCCGTACCTTCGGCTCCCAGGGCTACGACGTCGCCCTGGTCTCCCGCAACCGCGCCAAGCTCGACGATCTCGTCGGCATCCTCACCGCCGAGGGCATCACCGCCGCCGCGTTCCCCGCGGACGTACTCGATCGCGCCGCCCTCACCGAGGCCCTCAAGGACGCCGCCGCACAGTTCGGCGGGATCGACGTCCTGGAGTACTCCCCGGTAGGCACGTTCGGCATCACCACGCTGACCGCTCCGGCCGCGACCGAACCGTCACATGTGGAGTTCGAGATGAACTTCCAGCTGTACGGGGCCATCGCTGCTACCAAGGCAGTGCTGCCCGCGATGCGCGAGGCTGGTGCGGGCACCCTGCTCTACACCACCGGTGCCGGCTCGATCTGGCCTGACCCGCGCGTCGCCAACGTCAACGCCGCCGCGGCGGCGCTGCGCAACTGGGCGATCAACCTGCACAAGGAACTGGCCGGCACCGGCATCCAAGCCGCCCACGTCGGCATCGATTCCTCGATCGGCGTCTCCGTCCTCCCTGGCGTGGAGGCGGCCCGGCCCGAGCAGATCTCACCGATGTACTGGGAGCTGCACACCACCAAGCGCGACGAGGACGAGCTCGTCTTCAAGCTCGATACCGAGGGCTTCCCCCGCGGCTGACACCGCACCAGCGCCCTCGTCCAACCCTGAACGCGCCGCGGCCCGCCACGCCTCGGCGCGATCCCAGAACAGGGCCACGCTGATCCTCCCGGCGGCGCTCAACATCGTCACCGTACTCACGCCCCTGGCCGCCACGGGGCTTACGGTCACCATGATCCTGGCCATGGGCTTCCATAGCCGCCACAAGGACCCTCGGGCATCGCGTTGACGTCCGAGCACCGTGCATGCCGGGCGCGGGGGCAACCTGCCTGTGGAACCGCCCTTCCGCGCAGACCAGTTGGGATCGCCGTCCTGGCGAGGGCCGCCGCCGGTACACCGCCCATGGATCCCACAACACCGCACGCGGCGTATGAATCGGCCGACGCACCGGGCCCGCGAGAGCGCAGCCCGTCACGACGCGGAGATCCGTACACAGGTCGACGAGGGCATCACACGCGTTTTCCGACTCCTCCGTGTCTCCTCTCCAGTGCGCCACCTGGTGCACATCGACGGACGAGTCGGAGTGGACGACGGAGGCGGCACCTTCCTCGAAATCGCCCCGTCCCTCCCGGCACTCATCGCAGGTAGGGACGCCTGACTCGACCCGCAACACCAGCACTCGACGAACTGCGCGCCGCTGACCCAGCCCACAAGTACCCCGTTCATACGACAGAAGTGGCGGCCGGCGCGGGCGGATGGAACCGTGGCAGCGACTGCGCCCACTGACAGGGCTGTCGTGTGACGGCGTGAGCCTGGCGGCGGAGGAATGATCATGAAGAGAGCCCTGTACGCGGGGCCGCACTCGTCGGGGGCGACGACGACGCAGCCCGCCGGCACTGACCGGTCCGAGCCAGTCATGGGCCCTCCGCAGCTGGGGAGGCGCCCGGGATCGCCACCCGGCCACCGCTTTGGGGGCCCGCCGGCTCCGTCGCCGGGTGCGGCAGGCGATCGTGGACGTCGTCCGTCAACTCTTCTCCCGGGAAGGCGCCCTGGAGCACCCGGAGGTGATCGGCCGCCCGCCCCGCGAGCCCGGCCCTGGCACTGGTGCCGCTCGCAATGTGTCAAGGCGCTACGTCGTGCCTGGCCCGCGCGGGCATGCCCGGCTGATCGCAGGCATGGTGTACGCCAACCGCCCCTGGCGGCTGTTCGGCTCACTCTCACGAGCGCTTGCGGGCGTGTTCGCCACCGCAACGGTCATGTTCATGAACACCGCCACCTGGAATTTGGCCACCGCCCTCGGCGCCTGGCAGCACACGTTCAACCCGGTGCCGGCGCCGGCACCCTGCCGCCCGGCCAGACCCAGACCCAGACCTTCACCTGCGACGCCGAGGGCCGCACCACCACCGGCGCCACCGCTTCAGGCACCTACTTCACCACCAGACCCGAATGCTTGCCGGCTGTGCACGAGCAACTCGCGCACCGCGGGGCTGTGCGTGCTCTTCCAGATCAGAGCTAGCACGGCGGGTGCTTCGACATCGTCGATGATGCGGGTGGTGAGCAAGTCGCGATAGCTCGCGGCCATTGAGTCGCTGAGGACGGCGACGGCGAGTCCGCGTGCGGCGAGGTGGGCAATGGCCTTCGCTGCGCTGGCTTGCAGCGCGATCGCAGGTCGGAGGCTCTGTGCGGCGCAGGCACGGTCGAACACTGTGCGCAGACCCGTGCCAGGTGGCATGCACACGATCGGGTGGGTGACCACGTCGCGCAGGGTGACCCGCCGCAGTTTCACCAAGGGGTGCTCAGCGGGAACTCCTACGACGAGTCGCTCGCTGATGACGGTCATCGCGTCCAGTCCATCGGGAGCGGCCGTTGCGGTCCCGACGAGAGCCAGGTCGATGGTGCCGGCCCGCGCCCTCTCGACAAGCCGGTCGGAGCTGTCCTCCAGCAGCGAGATCTCCACACCAGGATGCGCCCGGTGGAATGCGGCGAGAGCTTCGAACAACGGTGTGACGGTGCAGCCGATGACCATCCCGACCGCGAGCCGACCCCTGATCAGGTCGGTCACCTCACTCACTGCCTGGCCGACCGCCCCAGCCGCGGCGAGCGTGGCGCGGGCGTGTTCGAGCGCGGCCTTCCCCGCAACAGTAAGGGTGACGATGCGCGCCGACCGGTCAAACAGCTCGGCACCCAGTTCGCGTTCCAGCTGGCGGATCTGGGCGCTGACGCCGGACTGACTGATGTGCACCCGCGCGGCTGCCCGAGTGAAGTTCCGCTCTTCCGCGACCGCCACGAAATATTCCAGCTGCCTCAGATCCATGACTATGGATTCTAGTTCCCAGTAGATCTATCTGTTGGACTTCTGATCAGGGGGCGACCACGCTGGGAAAGCACTGAAGTCCGGACGTCAGGAGGAACCCGTGCCGGGATACGAGAAGGCCATGCGGCCCGAAGACATCACCCGCTTGTTCATCGAACGATCCAATGCCGGTGACGCGGCTGGGGTCGCCGCCCTCTACGAAGAGGATGCGGTGATGGCCTATCCGCCCGGCGATCTGACGGTGGGCCGAGAGGCGATCCGGGTGCTCTGGGAGAAGG
Source organism: Streptomyces sp. NPDC026538 (assembly GCF_055567535.1). Taxonomy (NCBI): domain Bacteria; kingdom Bacillati; phylum Actinomycetota; class Actinomycetes; order Kitasatosporales; family Streptomycetaceae; genus Streptomyces; species Streptomyces sp. NPDC026538. Next base: position 300,213 of record NZ_JBVHQG010000007.1, on the reverse strand, counting down.
TGCTGGTCAATCGCCCCCGCTTCGAACCCGAACAACCGCTGCCGACGCTGATCAGCGGCGATATCGCTCTCACCTCGACCCCGCCGAAGGACGGGGCCGGCGCCCGGGCACAGGTCGTCCGGCGCCAGTCCGACGGAAGCTGGTTGCGTCTGCTCGACCAGCCTGAATTCGCCCCACCCACCCGCTGAACCCCCGTCCACCGTCCCGGCGGAGGGGCCGTCCCACGAGACCACCCAAGATCCTGCGGCGGTAAAGTCGAGTACAAGCGTGGTGTCGACGCCGGTGCCATCAACCAGGTCCTGTTCTACCTGGCGTAGCTGATGGGCCATCGCGCCGAGTTCGAGCACCTGGCGGCTCCAGGAAGCACCGCGCCGCGACCCGTTGTGACGTCGGGAAACGAACAGTCGACCCGAGAGCATCTTGAGCGCGACAGCCTCAGAGGTTAAAAGACAAGCTCAGATCCCCTGTCTTGTCGCGGTAGTCCTCGCCGAAGGGGTGCGATCGGCCGCGGTGGGCCCCACCCCCATTGCTGGTTGACGGCGCCCCAACCGCCGCTTCAGCTCTGCGGGTTGCTCCCTATCCGTCGTCACTCCGGCGGGTCGACCGTGTTTGGAGCTGCTGCCAGCAGCGATAGACGTGCTGTTCAGCGTCTCGCACCGCGGAACGGGCGGCGTCGTTGTCCGGTGCGGCCTTGTCGGCGCGGGGTACGGTGCGACGGAGCGGCGGGCGGGCAGCGTGGGCGACGCGTCCTCGGCTGTCCTGGCGGAGGACGGCGGCCCGGGCGACCAGGATCGTGGCAATGACTGCTGCGGCTGTCAGCGCGGTAGCCGCGTGCTGATCGGACATGGCAGTGAGGGGCTCCGTTCGGGTGCTGGACGGGAGATGGGAAGGCCGGCATCCGGTGTAGTACCGGCCTTCCCACCTCTTTATGCATGTCAACCGGGCCAGGTAGCGGTCGGGCCACGGGTGGCGGTGGCACCGGCGCGGTCGACGGCCGCCTTGACTGCGGCGAAGATCGCGCCCTGCAGGGCGGCGGCTGGCAGCCCTCACGCCAGGAGCGCTCTTCGTCGGTGGGTCCGGGGCGTCTTCGACGTGGCCGAGCATCTTCCACGTCTGCTTGCACACCGCTCCTGCGGCTGGGCCGCTGACGGCGCCGAGCGCCAAGCCGGCCGTCTAGTAGACGATCTTGGGTACCTTCAGCCGGCTCAACCCTTCCGGCGGCGGCAGGCCAGCCACACGACGACGGCTACGCCAGCTGTCGCCAGCAGCAGGTTGCGGTTCTCCCGCGCCAGCTGCGATCCCTGGGCCGTCCTCTGCTGCACCGGTTCAGGTGCCTTCTCCTCCCACAGGTGAGCCGCCTGGGCTGCCTTCGCCCGGGCCTGTTCGGCCGCCCGGGCGGCTTTGTCCTTGACCGGGTCGGGCAGCCTGTCCTGCGCGTGGTGCGTCATGTCGGCGGCCTTCGCCTTGAGTTCCTCGGCCTTGACCGCGGCGTGCTCCTTCAGCTCGCCCGCCTTCGCGGCAACCTGTTCCTTGACCTCTGCGGCCTTCTCCTGGGCGCGTGCCTTGACGTCGGTCCTGGCCGCGAGCGCCTCGACCGTCTCGCCGAGTTCGGTCCGAGTCTGCTCGACCTGCTCGCGCAGTTCCTCCGGGCTGGAGGCGGTGGGCTCGTCGTGCGGGGGCTGGGTCATCGCTGTGCACTCTCCTTGATCTCGGCCACATCGGCCTTGACACTGTCGATGGTCCGCTCAGGGGCGGGCGGGGCGGCCTGGCTGACCTCCTTCTTGCCTGTCATCGCCAACACCGCGGCGATCACTCCCAGCACGGCGGTGACGATCAGTGCCGCGGTCCAGACCGGCAGGGGCACCGCCAGAGCCGCGATCACGGTAGCCACCAGCGCCTGCAGCATCAGGAACCCGGCCACCCCGGCTCCACCGAACAGGCCACCGCCCTTGCCGTACCGCTTGCCCTTCTCCTTCATCTCCGCCTGCGCCAAGCGCAGTTCGCCGCGCACCAGCTGGGTCAGCTGCTGCGAGGCCCGCTGGACCAGCTCGCTCACCGGCTCCTGACCGGTCTCCCGATCGCCTCCGGTGACATGCGGCTGCGTGCCCGAGGACACAGCGATCACCTCCCGCCCTTCTCGATCCCGGCCGGGCCGCTCACCGCGTCCCGGCCCTCACGAGCGCGCGAGTACCCCGAACAGACCAGATCAGGAGCCGCCGACGAGATTCCCGCCCGATGTCTTCACCACGGCAGCCCGCTGCGCAGACGGTGGCGGAGCAGCAAGGGTGGGGCGGCGCGGGTGAGCCAGGCGCTGGCCAGGCCGTTGAGCCCTCCGGTAGGGACGTCGCTGGGGTAGTGGGCGCAGGCCTGCACCTGCTCGGCGGCCGCCATCACCGCGCACCCCGCGCACACCGCGCCGGCCAGCCGAAACGCGAAGCCGGCTCCTGGTGCCCGGGCGCCGGACGGCTCACGGCGGCGGACCGTTTGGACTCTGGGGGCATGAAACGCGGTGGCGGAAGCATCCGAAAGAGCATGGAGTGTGTGATCTACCAGGAGCAGACGGGTGAGTGCGAGCAGATCGACTGTGAGCAGGGGGAGGCAGGAGGTGAGCTCATCCTGGACCGTTTGGAGGGGCTGAAGCCGGATGAGTTCGCCTGGATCCGCATGGATGAACCCCGCCAGGAGGAGCTGCAGCGGCTGGGTGAGCACCTGAAGCTGCATCCCCTGGCCGTCGAGGACGCGGTCCAGGCCCATCAGCGGCCGAAGCAGGAGCGCTATGGCGACGTGCTGGCGGTCGCGGTGAAGACGCTGTGGTTCGTCGAGCAGAGCGCCGACGTGGAAACCGGCGAAGTGATGATCTTCCTCGGTCCGTCCTTCGCGCTGACCGTACGGCACGGTGCGAACGACCCGACGGCAGAGGCTGCGGGCCGGCTCGCGCAGCAGCCGGAGATGTCACGGCTCGGGCCGGTCAGCGTGCTGCACGCGGTGACCGATGTGATCGTGGACGCCTACGCCGAGTCCGCCGCCCAGGTACGCACGGACCTGACGGAGCTGGAGCGGTGCGTGTTCTCGCCTGCCCGCGATGACCTGACCGAGCAGATCTACTCGCTCAAACGTGAAGTGGTGGAGTTCCGCGACGCCGTCGGGCCGTTGCTCCCGGTCATGCAGCCTTTCAGTACGGCGCGGGACGACTGGCCGCGGCAGGTCATACCGTACTTCCGTGACGTCACCGACCACCTCACCCGTACCGACACAGAAGTCCGCGCCCTGGACGACCTGCTTGCCTCCGTCCTGGACGCACATCTCGCGAAGGTGGGCACCTGGCAGAACGACGACATGCGCCGCATCAGCGCGTGGGCGGCCATCTTCGCCATCCCCACCATGGTCGCCGGGATCTACGGCATGAACTTCTCGCACATGCCCGAACTGGACTGGCGCTACGGCTACCCGTGTGCGCTCGCCGTGATGGCCCTGGGCTCCGGCCTGCTGTACCGGGCCTTCCGTCGCAACGGCTGGCTGTGACAGAGACCGGCGCTCGGGGCCCGACGCTGCCGTCTCGGGAGAGCTGCCAACGGTGCACGAAGGCGGCTGCCTGGGAGTGAGTCCGTCCGATCCGTTGCCAAGTGGCCGGCAGCCGCCGAGCCCGCAGCAGCTCCGGCAACCCAGTAGAGGGGTCTCCGCTGACCACCCGCCGGAAGCGGGCCACCATCATCAGGTCATCGACGCTCTCTCGCACGAACCCGTCGCCGTGAGTCTGTGTCCGGTGAAAGCAGGAGCCAGCACCACCCGGGATGATCATGCATGTTCTTGCGGAGATCGCCTGTCGCTGTACTGGCATACGCCCGTGTCGTAGAAGTCCGCTCCGCGCTCGCGGAAGTTGCCCGATCGACAGCGTGGGTCCGCGGCCTGGTCGAATCTTGGGCGTGCCCTCGCCGAGGTGACGGTCGTCGTACTGCAAGCCAGCCAGGTTGGAGGATATACGTCCTGGTCTCGTGGCCTCTGCCCCATGGCCTGGTCTGGTGCCACAGGAGACGGACCGCTCGTCACTGCCTCTACCTGCCGCATCGGCAGATCCTTCTCCAGCGAGCGGAAAGGGAGCCGTCCCGCGCCACCCGCCAGGTCGGCACCTGCGAGTGGATGGTTGTGGCCACGCCGTCCTAGCCGACGCAATGACTCCCCGGCCCGGAGCCGACGCCAGGGACGTTCGAGTGCCGCCGCCTGATGTGCCTTTCGCGGCCAGTGGCGACGCGGTTCCTTGGCGGGGCCGATCAGCTCCAACCGCTGCTTACCTGCCGTGGTACAGCCCGTAGATGTGACGCGCTGCTGGCTTTCCGCCTCGTCGAGTTCACGTGGGGCTGACCGGAGTCGGGGCGGCGGCGCCGGACGTCGGCCGGACTGCCGCTGCCGAAGGCATCCGACGGGCGAATCGTGAGGGTGCGACGGACGGCCGCGTTGCCTGCCGTGTGTGCTCGCCTGATGTCCGTGACGGTGCCCACAAAGAGCGCATGCAGGGTGCCTGGTGTGGCACTGGTCGTGTCATGAAATGGATGGGCTGGGCGGCATGGGCGGTTCGGCGTCAAGGTGGAGCCGCTGTGAAGGCGGTGCGGCGCGCCTGGACGGAACCGGGCCGCGAACGCGATCTGGCGGTGCAGGCCGGCAAGGCGGCGCTGGCCGCCTGTCTGGCGTGGGCGGTGGCCGGGTGGTGGCTACAGGCGCCGGTGGCGTTCGTGGCTCCCTGGGTGGCGGTCGTACTGGTGGAGTCGACGGTGTACCGGTCGCTCGCGCACGGCCTACAGCAGTTGGCGGCTATCACGGTGGGCACGGTGGTGGCGACGCTGGCCACAGTGGTACTGGACAGCACGATGGTCGCCATGGCGGTGGTGCTTCCGGCGGTGCTGTTGCTGGCGCAGTGGCGCCGCCTGGGCAGCCAGGGCATCTATGCGGCCACCGGCGCCCTGTTCGTCCTTACCAGCGGACAGGTCACGCTGGTCACCTCGGGAGCGCGCATCGCGGAGGCGGTTTTCGGCGCGCTCGTCGGCATCACGGTCAACGCGGTCATCCGGCCCCCTGTGTATCTGCGCGACACCCGTGCCGCGCTCCAGGACGCCGGCCGGGAAGCGCAGGAGATCCTCTCCGCGGTGTCCGAGGGGCTGGCCCAGGGAGAGTGGGACGACCACGTGGCCGAAGACTGGCATGAGCGCGCGCTGCGCCTGGGACGCCTGGTCGAGCAGGCCCGCTCCTCGATCGGCTGGAGCCGCGAGAGCATGCGGGGCAACCATCGCGGTCGGGGCCCGCGTGCCGTGCCCCTGCCCGGCAGGACGTACGACGACGCACTGGCCGTACTGGACCATGCCGCCGTGCACATCGCAGGCGTGACCCGCACCGTGCTGGAGACCGCCCGGCACCGCGACGACGCAACCCGCGCTGGTCTGGGTATCACCGGTCTCTACGCCGACTTCCTGCAACGGGCGGGCCGGGCGATCGCTCTCTACGGCCAGACTCGGTTCGCGGAAACGGACACCGAGCCGGGGGCCCCGGGAAGCCTGTACGAGGCTGCTGAGGAACTGCGTCAAAGTCTCGACGAGCTCCACCGGAGACTGCCCGGCACCGTACAGGACGACCCCGGCACTCTGGCGACGCACGGCGCGCTGTTGGTCCACGCCCGCCGCCTGGCCGAGCAGGTCGCCCAGAGGCGACAGCGATGAGGGCGACATCGCAATCGCCGAGCCTCCCACGTGCCTCGGCCTGTCAGATGCCCGGTCCAGGGCGGACAAACAGACAGAAGGGTGACCGGCCGGGTCGCACAGCACGCGTACGTCTACCTGGGGCTTGTCACGGTGCTCGGCCGCTGTCACGAACGCTTCGCCGACCACGCCGTCTCCATCGCCCGCCGCGCGGTCTACCTCGTCACCGGCGAGCAGGCTGACGCCTTAGCCGCGCCGCCCCCAACACCGTGACCACCCGGCGCCCGGCTGCCCGGGCGCCGGCGGGGTGTGAGACGTGCGCCCATCAGGAGGAGCGTACGTTGGTCATGGCTTGTTCCAGCGCTTTGTGAAGGGCATCGGGTAGTGGTCCGCCGCCCGGCCAGTTCACGATCAGCGCGGCCACTTTCCGGAGCTTGGTGTTGGTGTGCTGGGAGACTGTCCGCAGCACCTCGAACCCCTGCTCCGGGGAGAGTTCGCCCAGGGAGATGACCACGCCGATGGCCTGGTCGATGACCGCGTGCGAGGCGATCGCCTCGTGCAGCTGGTCGACCTCCTCCTGCAATTGAGCCATCTGCTTGGCGAGGTCCGCCCGCCGGACCAGATCCGGCATGTCTCCGGGTACGGGACGCCCGTTTCCCGAGTACTCCATCGTGATCACAACTCCGGGGGTTCTTCCCTGCCCGGGCAGGCGCCACCGCCAGGGCAAATACATGCAGGACGACAATCATTTACCCCCTAAGCCGCAGGTCATCAAGTTGCGCCCAGGCAGCTCGTAGTGACCCTCGCCACTGCACTGAACGGCCTGCGCTGGTCACGCTCGCTCCGGGCAGACCACACAGCAGCCGGCAGCCGCGCGACGGATCGCGATGCGGTGGGCGAGGCCGGGCGCGGCGTAAGGCATCGTGCGGGGCCCTCGCGTCGGGCAGCATCGCGTCCCGTCCGGCCGGCCACCAGTCCCGGCTGGTGCTCGGTTCGGTGACCCGCCGCCGGTCGGCTCCGGAGCCGATCCTGAATTGGGTGGACCATGTGCCGGGCGGCTGTGAGAGTTGCCGAAGTCGACAAGGAGGGGAAGAAGGATGGGCTGTGGCGTACTGGCGATAACGGGAGCGGCGGGGAACATCGGTTCCGTCGTGCGGGAGGCATTGCGCGGTGAGGCAGCGCGGCTGATCCTGGTCGATCGCGTGCCCATGTATGCAGAGGCCGAGAATGAGGAAGTGCACACCATCGACCTGCGGGATGCGGCTGCCGTGGAGTCGGCTCTGGCGGGCGCCGACCGCGTCCTCCACCTTGGTGGTGTGCCGGACGAGGCGCCTCTTCCAGACCTGCTCGAGGCCAATGTGCTCGGTACCCACCACGTCCTGGAGGCGGCACGCCGAACAGGCATCAAGCGCGTGGTCCTGGCCAGCAGCAACCGGGTGACCGGCTTCTACCCCACAGGGCATCTCACAGCTCCGCACGAGCCGGTGCGCCCCGACGGCCTGTACGGGGTGAGCAAGGTGGCTGTCGAGGCACTCGGGCAGCTGTATGCGGATAAGTTCGGTCTGTCTGTGATCTGCCTCCGTATCGGCAGCTTCGAGCAAGTGCCCACCGAACCCCGGCATCTCGCGACCTGGCTGAGCCCACGGGACGCCGTGGGCTACATCCGGGCCGCACTGACCGCTCCGCCGAGCACCCGCTTCGCCACGGTGTACGCCGTATCCGCCAACGCCCGCCGCTTCTGGGAACTGGCCGAGCCGGCGGTACTGGCCTACGTCCCCGTCGACGACGCCGAACTCCATGCCGGGGACCTGGGAACACACCTTCCGGCCGATCTTGCGGCACCCCAAGCCGGCCCCTACGCCCTGCCCGAGTACACCCTGGACCACCTCAGGCCCTGATCCTCGGACCCAATGTCGCGCACAGGCGCACTCGCCTTCCCTGAGGAACGAAGAGCGTGGGCAAATGCTTCAGGGCTATGACCGCGGTTTTCTGACGGGCTTCAGCGTTTAGCGCCGGGGCCACGCCCGGTCTCCCGACCTGCCGAGAGGTCTTCATGCCAACACCGTACGAACCACCCATGGGCGTGCTGGATGAGCGACGTTGGTACGCCGCCAACGAACTTCTGGCATTCTTGCTCGAGCTCGCTGCCCTGGTGTGCCTGAGCTGGTGGGGTTTCACCGTCGGTGACAACGAAGCCCTTCATATCGTGCTGGGAGCAGGGACTCCGTGCGCAGCGATCGTGTTGTGGTCGCTCTTCGCTGCGCCGAAGGCGCGACTGCGACCACCGCTGACGTTCGTACTCACTGTCAAGGCGGTGGTACTGGGTGGCGGAGCCGCTGCCCTTTACGGAACCAGGCATCCCGTCCTCGCCGTAGTCATGGCGGTTGTCGTGGTGGCGAACACGGCGGTTGCGGAGGTGTTTCGCCGTAGACCGGCCACCTCGCGCGCAGCACGTGCAGCCGCAGCTGTCTCACCGACGTCTGACGGCTGATGCACTGATCTGACGCTGCGGGTGGTCTTCAACCGGCTCGGTGAAGACCACCCGCAGCATCCGGACTGCGGACAGTGCCGTGTCAGAGGGAGGGCTCGCTGCCGCTGCCATACCCGGGGTGCGTGTTGTTGAAATGCCGTGTTCCGTGCAGCGATCGCAGGGTGCCGTCACGCAGGTCGTTCCCGCGGAGCACCTGCAGCAGGCCAATGCGTTACTCAGACGTCGTTCCTATGGTGGGTTCAACCGACGCGCCCCATGGAGCTGATGCGTGGTGTGTCACCGTCGGTCGGTGACGTAGAACTCCATCCACTCGACTCCTGGGACGGTGAAGCGTGAGCCGATGTCCACCGAGGCGACTCCGTCGAACTCACCATCGGACCCTGGGGCTCCAAGAGCCCAGGGCGTCGCGATCCGCCACGCGCTCCGAAGGACGGTGAGGAGCGCGGCGTCTGGGCTGACCGACTCAAGTGGTGAAAATAGGCGCACCTCGGCAAGCTCGGGGTACTTCCAGTACCGTTCGTAGGTCTCGATCTGCATGGTCCTCTCCAGCCGAGCCGTAAGCCGGTCGACTACGCGCTCGGCCCCGCGACGGTCATTGGCGTGTACATGGCAACGCCACTGGATCGTCTCGAACATACAGAGACCATAGGCGCATTGGGCATCGTTTCTTTTGGCGTGGTCGTTCGTTGAACCGTGCATGACGGATCTGGTGGAGCGTCTGGTGCCGGACGAGTTGTGGGTGCGGTTTCGGCGGGTGGTGCCGCCAACGGAGGTGCTACGTCCGCAGGGCGGGGGCCGGTGACCGCGAGGCACTGGCCGCGATCATCTTCGTGGCCACCTCGGGCTGCACCTGGCGGCAGCTCCCACTAGTGTTCGGTCCAAGCTGGCAGAAGGTATACCGACGGTTCGCTCAATGGAGCCGGGCCCGCGTTTGGGCAAGGCTCCACCGCGTCGTCCTCGACGAACTCGGCGCCCGCGGCGAGCTAGACTGGTCGCGGTGCGCGATCGACTCCGTCAGCCTGAGGGCCGCCAAAGGGGGCCACTGACCGGACCGAATCCGACCGACCGCGGCAGGCTGGGATCGAAGATCCACCTGATCACGGACCGGAACGGCCTCCCGCTGTCGCTGGGCATCTCGGCTGCCAACATGCACGATAGCCAGGGCCTTGAGCCGCTCGTGCGTGGCATCCCGCCCATTCGTTCTCCCCACGGGCCCCGTCGCCGCCCGGCGAAGCTGCACGCCGACAAGGGCTACGACTACGACCACCTGCGCCGATGGCTCCGCAAGCGCGGCATCCGCCACCGCATCGCCCGCAAGGGGATCGAGTCCTCGCAGCGGCTCGGCCGCCACCGATGAGTTGTTGAGAGGACCGTGTCCTGGCTCGCCGGGTGCCGCCGACTCCACCGCCGCTACGAACGCAAGGCAGAACACTTCCTCGCCTTCACCGGCATAGCCACAACCCTCATCTGCCACCGCCGACTCGTCCATACGGACGGGCAGAACCAGTCAGTCTGAGGCTCCGACACTGCTGACCCAGACACCGAAGGGCCTGATCTCCGGCTCGGTCTTGGTCTGCTCCGAGAGGCTCTGCGCGTCGTCCAAGTCCGAGCAGGCGACGAAGCCTGGCTCGCTGTCGGCCAGAAATCCCTCGACGACCGGACCGAGGTCGTCGGAAGCCACGTAGGCACCACTGAACGGCAACGCATCCGGGGGCACGGAACCGGTCGAGCACCGAAGCTGTCCTGCCTGTTTGTCGTGCCACACGTAGAACGTCGCCACCTCAGAGAAGCCCAGATCGCGAATGCGTTCCCGGATGGCGGCAGCAGTCCGCTCGAAGGCGGCCACCACCTCGGCGACGGACAACGAACTCCTGTCCTCGTCAGCCGCACCCAGCGACCACGTGTTGGTCTCCCACTCCACCCGCCGGTCAGCCGGCTCCAGCACCAGAGGCTCGTCCGCCACCTCAGCGATCCACATCAACAGCACCACAACAGTATCCCTGCACAGCTCCACCGAGAACCGGCAAAAGAAACGATGTGTAAGCTGCACCAGCGCCTGCCCCGGCTCGTCGAACGCCATGCCCCGCAGCTGCTCATACCGGTGGACATCGGCCCGGACACTGCCGTCACTCTCTCATCACAACGGGAGACAACCCAGAGCGGCTGAACACCGAGGCGTCCTTCGCCGCTCTGTGGGGGGTCAGTCCCATCGAGTACTCCTCCGGCCGGCGCAGCTTGCGCCGGCTCAACCATGGCGGCGACCGTCAGGCCAACACTGCCCTGCACCGCATCGCCGTCACCCGGCTGTGCCACGAACCACCCTGGTTCTCCGTGACAGTGACAGGGCCTTGATGGGCGTCTTCGGTGAACTGGACCTCTGCACGGGCGCCGCACTGTGCACCGCTCTCACCGATTGCCCGACGAAGTCTGTCAGCGGCTCCTCACTCCAGCCACCGGGCCGCCTCCGCAGCGTTCGGATCCTGAGCTGGACAAACGCTCACCGGAGCGGCGCGAACTGTACTCAGGGTCGGATGGCCGCGTCGATGTACACCTGGGTGACGTCGGTGATGAAGGCGGGAGTGGCGGCGGGGTCGAGAGCCTGTGCCTGTAGGTGGTCGTACATCATGCTGTAGTGCCGTACGTCGGAGTGTTTCTCCAGATAGAGGTCGCTGGTGAACCGTTCCAGGTAGACCACTGCGTCGGGGGTGTCGGTGAATTTCAGGATGGAGAACCGTCCTGACATGCCCGGGTGGGCACCCGCGCTGTAGGGGAGGATCTGCACGGTGATGTGCGGCTCGGCGCCGAGTCCGTTCAGGTGTTCCAGTTGTTCGCGCATGATGTCGGGACTGCCGACGACGCGGCGCAGTACCGATTCGTCCAGGACGACCCACAGGCGCAGCGGGGAGGCCGGGTTGTAGATCCGGTGCTGCCGGCGCAGCCGCACCTTGAGGTGCGTGGCGGCCTGTTCGGCCATGAGCTGGGGGAGCGTTTCCTCGATGACCGCGTGGGCGTAGGCGGGGGTCTGCAGCAGCCCGGGGATCATCATGGGCTCGTACGTGTAGAGGGAGGCGGCGTCCGTCTCCAGGGCGATATACGTGCTTTGGGGGATGTCGCCGTAGGCCTGCCACCAGCCCTGCTGCCCGGATTCCTTGGCCATCTGCATCAGAGCGTCGATGACCTGCTGGTCTTTCACTCCGTAGAGTGCGCACAGGTCGCGCACATCGCGGGGCCTGATAGCGCGGTTGCCGTTCTCCAGGTGGCTGATCTTCGGCTGGGAGACCATGAGACGCTCGGCCACTTCTGTGCTCTTCAGCCCACTGGCCTTGCGGAGCCGGCGGAGCTCGGCTCCCAGGCGGCGCCTTCTGAGGGTGGGGTTGTTGTTCGCCGCCACGAGCGGGTGTACCTCCGGCTCCAAGTCATCGTGCTGGACCGCAGATTGCCATGGGACAAGACCTGTTGATCGTGTGCCGTGCCGTCGTGTCGTGGGGCAGCCGAAACGGAATCTTCCCTTTGTAATTTGCCTCGCGGCAGGAACCGTCAGGCGGCGCACACCCATGGCAGTCCTCGTCGCCCTGCTCAGGCAGCCGCACGGGCGGCCAAGTCACACCCCTCGGCTGGATTATCCTATGGATCGCGACTGCGAACCTGTGCTCGCAGTCGCCTGGGCGGAACCATGGTCGAACTGGAGAGGCCGTCAGTCGTGCGGGGGGCCTGCTGGGGCTCTTGCACGCGGGGCGATGGTTCCGGGCAGAGGGCGGGCATCGCCGGGCGCGCTGCGGGCACTCGCGCGGATTTCTGCGCGGTGGTTTCAGGGGTGGGTCGGCATGAGTGGAAGGGTGTCGCGTGGCGCGTTCGGACGACGCTGGACACAGGCCGCCGACGGTGGCCGACGGCAATGTGTTCGCCGCCGACCGCGAGGTCGGCAGGGACCTCGCCGAGGTGGACTGGGCGGCCACGCCCCTCGGTCCGCCGCAGGAATGGCCGCAGAGCCTGCGGACGGCGGTCAGCATCCTGCTGTCCTCCAGGTTTCCCATGTGGATGGCCTGGGGCGAGCAACTGACCTTCTTCTGCAACGCCGCCTACCGGCGGGACACGCTGGGCCGGAAGTACCCGTGGGCGCTCGGACGTCCCGCGAACCAGGTGTGGGCGGAGATCTGGCACGACATCGGCCCACGTATCGACGCCGTGCTCAGCACCGGTGAGGCCACCTGGGACGAGGGGCTGCTGCTGTTCCTGGAGCGGTCCGGCTACAGCGAGGAGACGTACCACACGTTCTCCTACAGCCCTCTGCGGGACGACGCCGGTGCCGTGGTCGGCATGCTCTGCGTGGTCAGCGAGGACACCGAACGGGTGATCGGCGAGCGGCGGATGACCACGTTGCGGGACCTGGGCTCGGACCCGAGCGTGATCCGTACCGAGCAGGAGGTGCTGGCCTTCGTCGACCGGCAGTTGAAGCGCAATCGGAAGGACCTGCCCTTCACCCTGACCTATCTCTTCGACGAGAAGAACGCCCGGTTGGCTGGGACGACCGGCATTCGAGCCGGTCACCCGGCCGTCCCGGCACTCCTCCCGGCCGACGACCCGGACGGCGTGTGGCCCGCCGCGGCTCTGGCCAGAGGTGAGACGGCGGTCGTGCTGCTCGACGGCGACGCCTTCACCGGTCTGCCCTGCGGGGACTGGCCCGAACCGCCCGTACAGGCACTCGTGGTCCCGCTCCTGCAGCAGGGCAGCGCGCCGTACGGTTTCCTGGTGGTGGGCCTGAACCGCTACCGGGTCCTGGACCAGGGTTACCGGGGTTTCATCGAGCTGACCGCGGGACACATCGCGTCCGGTGTCGGCAGCGCCCGGAACTACGAGGCGCAGCAGCGGCGGGCGGAGGAACTGGCCGAACTGGACCGGGCCAAGACCGCCTTCTTCTCCAACGTCAGCCATGAGTTCCGGACGCCGCTGACCCTGATCATGGGGCCTGTCGAGGAGCTGCGGGTCCGGCTCGCCGGCGCCGACGAGCAGGTGCGCCAGGAGCTCGACGTCATCCAGCGCAACGGGCTGCGGCTGGGCAAGCTGGTCAACACGCTGCTGGACTTCTCCCGTATCGAGGCCGGGCGCATGCAGGCTCGTTACGAGCCGGTCGACCTGGGTGTCGTGACCGCCGAGCTGGCCAGCGTCTTCCGTTCGGCCGTCGAGAAGGCCGGCCTCGCCTTCCAGGTGGAGTGCCCGTCGCTGGACGAGCCGGTCTACGTCGACCGCGGCATGTGGGAGAAGGTGGTGCTCAACCTGCTGAGCAACGCGCTGAAGTTCACCTTCGACGGTGCGATCCGGGTGAGCGTGCGAGGCGCGGGCGCGCACGCCGTGGTCACGGTCGCCGATACCGGCATCGGTGTGCCGGAGGCGGAGATGCCCCGGCTGTTCGAGCGGTTCCACCGAATCGAGAACGCCCGCTCCCGCTCGAACGAGGGCAGCGGCATCGGGCTGGCCCTGGTGCAGGAGCTCGTCGCTCTGCACGGCGGCGTGATCACTGCCGAGAGCACCGAGGGAACAGGCACCGCCTTCACCATTCGGCTGCCGTTCGGGACCGGTCATCTGCCCGCCGGGGCCGTGGTGTCCGCGGCGGGCAGCGCCGCTGCTTCCAGCACCGCTGACCCCTACCTCCAGGAGGCCATGCGCTGGCTGCCCGAGCACGGTACCGGCGGGACGGCCGGCGGCAGGCTGGATCGTGACGCGGGGGGCGCCGCCCCGCAGAGTCCGGGGCCCGCGGTCCACGCCCGGGTGCTGGTGGCCGACGACAACGCCGACATGCGCGAGTACCTTACGCGCCTTCTGGCCGGGGCGGGCTACGACGTCACCGTCGTCGCCGACGGGGCGGAAGCGCTCCGGTCCGCCCGCCGTGATGCCCCCGACCTCGTCGTCAGCGATGTGATGATGCCCCGGCTGGACGGGCTGGAACTGGTGGCGAGGCTGCGCGGTGACGCGCGCACGGCCTCGGTGCCCGTGCTGCTGCTGTCGGCCCGGGCAGGACACGAAGCGTCCATCGAGGGCTTGCAGGCGGGCGCCGACGACTACCTGGTCAAGCCGTTCGTCGCCGCCGAGCTTCTGGCGCGGGTGCGCGCGAACGTCGAACTGGCCCGGCTGCGCAACCATCATGCCCGCTGGCGGACGGCTCTCATCGACTCCCTGCAGGAGGCGTTCTTCGTCTGCGACGAGGCCGGGGCGGTCGTGGAGATCAATGCCGCGTTCACCGACATTCTCGGCTACGGACCGGAGGGTCTGCCCTACGCTCCCATCCATCCCTGGTGGCCGGACGCCGCCGCCGATGCCGAGGCGCACGGGAAGGTCGGCGACGCGTTCGCCGACCTGCTCGAAAGGTCCCAGGGCTCCTACACGATTCCGGTGACCCACCGAGACGGCCACCGATTGTGGGTGACCGCCACCTACAACAAGGCCGAGGACCCTGACACCGGGCGCCGGGTCACCGTCGGCACGTTCCGGGACGTCACCGCCGAGCACTATGCCATCCAGCGCGAAACGGCGCTGGCCGCGCTGAGTACCTCCCTGTCCCGGGCCGTCAGTCTGCCCGAGGCGTTGTCCGGTGCCCTTGCCGAACTGAGGGGCCTGTGGCGGGCGCGCAGTGTGGTGGCCGCCGTCTTCGGCCGGCACGACGCGCCCGAGCTGACGGCCACGGACGCGGACCTGCGGTGGGAGGATCTGCCCCCGGAGCGCCGTGATGCGCTCGCCGGCCTGCGCGGCCGAGCACCGCTCGCGCCGGTCTCCGAGCACACCGGAGCCGGTGTGCTGCTGGAGCACCCCGACGGCCCGCTCGCTCTGTGGATCGATCTGGGCGAACACCGGCCCTTCACTCCGGAGGACCGGCTGCTGCTGTCGCTGCTGGCCGGACACCTGGCCCAGGGACTGGTGCGGGCACACCAGATCGACCAGCAGCGCGAGACCGCGATCGCGCTGCAACGCGCCATCCTCGGCCCGGACCGGCTCCCCGACGGCTTCGCTGTCCGCTACGAGCCCGCCACCCGCCCGCTGGAGGTGGGAGGTGACTGGTACGACACGGTCATCCTGCCGGACGGGCGGATCGGCATCGTCGTCGGCGACTGCGTAGGCCGGGGCCTGGAAGCCGCCAGCGTGATGGGGCAGCTGCGCAGCGCCTGCCGCGCGCTGATGCTGCAGAATCCCAGCCCCTCCGGGACGTTGATGGCACTCGACCAGTTCGCCGTGGGCGTGCCCGGTGGTTCGTGCACCACTGTCTTCTGCGGTGTCCTCGACCCCGGCACAGGCCGGCTGACGTACTCCAGCGCCGGGCACCCGCCGGGCATCATCGCGTACCCCGACGGCACCACCCGGCTGCTGGTCGAGGGACGATCTCTGCCCCTGGCCGTACGCCCCGGAAGGCAACGCCCGGACGGTGAGTGCGTCCTGCCCGCACGGGCCACCCTGCTGCTGTACACCGACGGGCTCGTCGAACGCCGCCGGCGCCCGCTCAGCGTCGGAATCGACCAGGCGAGCGACGTCGTGCAGGAGTGCCGCAACGTGCCCGTCGACGACCTCGCCACGGAGGTGATGTCGCGGCTCGCACCGGCTGGAGGCTATGACGACGACGTAGCCCTGCTGCTGTATCGCCATCCGGCGCCGCTGGAGATGTCGTTCCCGGCCGAGTCCTCCCAACTCGCGCCGGTGCGAAAGGCGTTGCGTAGCTGGCTCGCCCAGTGCGAGCTGCCCCCGAACACCGTGCAGAACGTTCTCGTCGCCGCCGGGGAGGCCTGCGCCAACGCCATCGAGCACGGCCACCGGCACGCCCCGGGGCAGGCCGTGAGGCTGCGCGCCGAGGCCCTCGTCGACAACCTGCACCTGACAGTCGCCGACAGCGGCCAGTGGAAGGTCCCTCAGCCCGAGCTCAACGCCCACCGTGGCCGCGGCGTGGCGCTCATGAGGGCCATGATGCAGCAGGTCACCATCACCCCGGGCCCGTCCGGCACCATCGTCGACATGCAGATGAGGATCGCCTGATGACCACCCCCCTCTCTCTCACTCCCGGTCGGAGTGCGGACGGTACTCCCCGGCTCGCGGTCAACGGCGAGATCGACATGAGTAATGCAGGCTCCCTGGCCGATGCCCTCGCCGCCAGCTCTGGGCCGCTCGTCCTGGACCTGACCGCGGTGGAGTACCTCGACAGCGCCGGACTGAGCGTGCTCTTCGCCCACGCCGACCGGCTGGAGCTCATCACCACTCCGCTGCTGGAACCCGTCCTCGCCGTATCGGGCCTCGCCAGTCTGACCACCGTCCACGAAGTGGGCCCTGACGAGGCGCCGCCGCAGTGACCCGTGGAAAGAACCCGATGACCCGGCGGGCTACGACCCTCGAACCGGCTCCCGGGCGGCCCCCGCAGCTGGTGCCGGACGCTCAGGTCGAGCAGGCCCGGATGGCGGCGGTGCGCCGCTACGACATCCTCGACACGCCGCCCGACGGCGCCTTCGACCGGGTGGCGGCTCTGGCCGCCCGCCTCTTCGACGTACCCGTGGCCACGGTGACGATCGTGGACACCGACCGTATCTGGTTCAAGGCCGCCCACGGTCTGGAAGGGGTCAAGGAACTCGGCCGGGATCCGGGGCTGTGCGGCTCGGCCGTCCTGCGCGACGACACCCTGCTGATCCCCGACACCCTGCTCGATCCCGTCGCGTCGGACAACCCGCTCGTCACCGGTGAGATGGGTGTGCGGTTCTATGCCGCGGCCCCGATCATCACCCGCGACGGCCACCGGCTGGGCACGGTCAACGTCCTCGACACCAAACCCCGCTCGATCAGCGAGGACGACACCGCCACCCTCGTCGACCTGGCCGCGATCGTGATGGACGAGCTGGAACTGCGCCTGTCCGCGCTCCGGGCGCTGCGTCACGAACAGGAGCGCCGCGAGGCCGAGAACCGGCAGGCCGAGGCGGAGCGCGCCCGTGCCGAGGCGGAGCGGGCGGCCCGCGAGCAGGCGGAGAAGGACAGGGCGGCCAGCGCCGCGTTCGCCTCCACCCTGCAACGCATCCTGCTGCCCCCAACCCTTCCGGCCGTTCCCGGACTGGAGCTGGCCTGCCACTATCGCACCGCCTCCGCGCACGAGGTGGGCGGCGACTTCTACGACGTCTTCCCCCTGGACAGCGAACGGTGGGCGTTCTTCATAGGAGACGTGTGCGGCAAGGGCGCCGAGGCGGCCACCGTCACCGCCCTGGTCCGCCACACCCTGCGCGCCGCGGCGCAGATCGATCCCGATCCCGTCACTGTGCTCAAGGCGCTCAACACGGCTCTGCTCAACGACGTCACCGCAGGCAGCCGTTTCTGCACCGCGGTCCACGGCGTCCTGACCCCGCGCGACGCGGGCGGTTTCACCCTCACGATGGCCACGGGCGGTCACCCACCGGCCTACCATCTACGGCCCGACGACTCCGGCGCGGCCTGGGTGCAGGCCGTACGACCCCGCGCGGGCATGCTGGTCGGAGCCTTCCGGGAGGCCGCCTTTTCGCAGACCACCTTCACCCTCGACCGCGGCGAGGCTCTCTTTCTCTACACTGACGGGCTGACCGAGGCCCGTACTGCCCAAGGGGTCATGCTCGGCGAGGACGGACTGACCGGCTTCCTCCACCAGCGCACCGGCGCCCTCAGCGCCTCCGCCTTGGTCGAGGACGCCACCACCTTGCTGTCGTCCCTGCCCGACGAAGCCGGCGACGACGTCGCCCTGCTTGCCCTGTCCGTCCCCGGCGCGCCTGACGCCACCGTCCGCACCATCGCAGCACACGAGCACCCCGGCCAGGAGTGATGACCGACGTGACCGATACCCTCCATGTGACCGTCCAGCACCCCAGCGCACGCGCCACCGTCGTCAGCGTCACCGGAGACGTGGACCTGCACACGGCATCCGCCCTGCGCGCGCACGCACTGGCCGTCCTCGAACAGGCCGGCCCGCATCTCGTCCTCGACCTGGCACAAGTCGACTTCTTCGACTCAACCGGCCTCAGCACCCTCATCGGCCTCCTGCACGCGGCCCAGCAGGCGGGCGGCTCGCTCAGCCTGGCCAGCGTCCCCGACCGCCTGATGCGGATGATCAGCATGACCGGCATCTCCCAGCTGCTGCCGATTCATGCGACGGTGGCTGACGCGCTGGCCGACCATACCCCCGACGAACCTACGGGCGACGCCTGCACCGGCACCGAAACGTCAGCCTGACGCCTGCCAGTGCGGCGGCGATGCCGCGTGACCGCAGAGCCCTGCCGTGGCGGCTCGCTGCCCAGCCGCCCTGCCGGCCCGGCAGGCGAGTGGTCCGGCCGCCGTGGAAAAGGCGGGTGGGCGCGACGGTGCCGCCCGGCGGGCGACGCCATCCGGTCTCGCAGCGTCCTGGAGAGGTCTTTCACGGTGATGAATGCCTACTCGCCCGAGTCAGGCCGGACGCGTCACGCTGTACCTGTCCGACCCGAGCACACCGGTAGATCTCACGAGCCGCTGCCTCCGGGTTCAACGGGCGGACGCCGGTACTGCGCGCCCCTGTCATGGAGCCGTTGCCGCCGTGATGCGGAAGCTCACGTGCTGCCGGGGTGGATGGTGAAGATCTGGTCCAGGCCGACGATGGTCAGGATGCGCAGGGTGTCGGCGGGGACGGCGGCCAGCGCCATGTCGGCGCCGGCGGTCTGGGCGCGCTGGCGTGCGGCGAGGAGGACCGTGATGCCGGTGGAGTCGCAGTAATCCAGGCCGGACAGGTCGATGACCAGGTTCTGACCGGGGCTCAGGACGAGGCCGTCGACCTGTTCGCGCAGGGCGGTGGCCTGTGCGTAGTCGAGGTCGCCGGCCACGCGGAGAACAGGTCCGGTGGCGGTGTCGTGGTGGGTGATGTTCAGCGGGCTCATTCTGGCTGATTCGTTACCGATCGGACGGGTGGGTGGTGGGGACGCCGAGGGCGAGCAGGGCGGTGTCGTCGTCCAGGCCGTCGCCGAAGCTTTCCAGCAGCCCGGTCAGGGCGGTCACCACCTCCTGCGGTGTGGCGGGTGCGTGGTCGGTGGCGAAGGCGTGCAGGGCGTCGTCGCCGAACATGTGCTCGCGGGTGGGGCCGGTGCGGGCCTCGGTGAGACCGTCGGTGTAGAGCAGGAGCGTGTCGCCCGGGGCGAGAGTGGTCTGCGCGGTGCTGAACGGGGCGGTGGGCAGGACGCCCACGAGGAGCCCTCCGGGGGTGTGGAGGTAGTCGGCCCGGCCGTCGGCCCGTATGGCGAGCGTCGGGGGGTGGCCGCCGGAGGCAAGTCTGACGGTGGTGTGGCCGTCGTCGGCGCCGGGTTCGATGACGCCGAAGATGACGGTGCAGTAGCGGGGGTCCCCGCTGGCGGCGTACCGATCGTGCAGGACCGAGTTCAGTGTGGTCAGGGCCGCGGCAGGCTCGGGATCGTGCAGGGCCGCGGCGCGCAGGGTGTAGCGGGTCAGTGAGGTGAGGGAGGCCGCCTGGGGGCCCTTGCCACACACGTCGCCGAGGAAGAACGCCCAACGGCCCCCGCCCAGGGCGAACAGGTCGTAGAAGTCGCCTCCGAGGCGGTCGGGGGAGGCGGTGTGGTAGTAGACGGCAGCCTCCAGTCCCGGCACGGCGGGCAGCGAGGAGGGCACGAGGGACCGCTGCAACACGGCGAGCGCGTCGGCCAGCCGTTCCCGGTCGGCCTCGGCCTGCCGGCGGGCCGCCTCCGCCTCCGCATGCGCCCGCTCGGCCTCGGCGCGGGCCTGCTCGGCCTCCTTGCGACGGCGCAGGAGTTCCTGCTCGTAGGCGCGCCGGTCGGAGGCGTCGAAGACGGTGGTGCGGATCAGCAGCGGCTCGCCCTCACTGCCGTGTTTGACCACGGAGGAGACCAGCACCGGTAGACGGCGCCCCTCGGCGGCCTTCATCTCCAGGGCGATGCCGCGCAGTTCGCTTTGCATGCGCAGCAGGGGCGCGAAGTGCGTCTCGTGGTAGAGCTTTCCGCCGACGGTGAGGAGATCGGGGAAGCGGAGTCTGCCCACCACCGCCTCGCGTTTGAGGCCGAGCCAGTCCAGCAGGGTGGTGTTGATCTTGGCGATGGTGCCGTCCATCAGCGTCGACAGGTAGCCGCAGGGCGCCGCCTCGTACAGGTCCTCCGCACTGTCCTCCAGCAGGGCCGTGAAAGCGACGTCCGTGCCCGCCACGTCCCCGACCTCTGCCGGGTCCGGCTCCCGGCCGGCGCGGGACATCACCGCAAGGGCTCCAGAAAGTCGAGCATTGCTTCGACGGTGGCCTCCGGGGCGCTCAGCTGCGGGCAATGCCCGGTGGCCTCCAGAGTGACGAGATGAGACGAAGGAATGGCGGCGTGCACGTAAGCGCCGACCTCGCGGGGCGCGATCACGTCCTGGGAGCACTCCAGCACCAGAGTCGGCACCGTCACACTCTTCAAGTCCTCGCGGCTGTCGGACAGGAACGTGGTGCGGGCGAAAACCGCCGCGATGTCCGGGTCGGTGGCGCAGAAGCTGTTGGTCAGCTCCTGTCCCAGCTCCGGCCGCTCCGGATTGCCCATGATCACCGGGGCCATCGCGGAGGACCAGCCCAGGTAGTTCGACTCCAGCGAGGTCAGCAGCTCATCGATGTCCTCTGCGGTGAAGCCGCCCCGGTAGCCCGCGTCGTCGATGTAGCACGGGGACGGGGCGACCATCACCAGTGCCCCGATCCGCCGCGGCGCCATCCGCGCGGCCAGCACCCCCACCATGGCGCTGACCGAATGCCCGACGAACACCGCCCCTTCCAGGTCCAGCTCGTCGCAGACCTCCACCACATCCTGGGCGTAGCCCTCAAGCGAGGAGTACCGCTCCCGGGTGAACGCCGACAGATCCGAACCACCGGAGCCGACGTAGTCGAACAGCACTACCCGGTACCGCTTCTCCAAGGCCGGCACCGCCAGCCGCCACATGTTCTGATCACAGCCGAAGCCATGCGCCAGCACCACCACCGGCCCCTCGGCCGGCCCAGTGACCGTCACGTTGTTCCTGCTGCGAACATCCATACCGGCCATACTGTCACTTGGCCCGGCAGCCCCGGACGGCGGTACTGGACGGCCCCACCGGGAACGAGCGGCCCGTCGTACTCGATGTGAGCCGTCAGGAGGCGATGACGTCATATCAGAATCGTGCGAAAGTGCGTGATTCAGATATATGGGGCGAATAGGTCGAAACCGTCGGATTCAATGCAGAGTTGTGTGACGGATGGGGTTCGGTGATCGAGCCGGCTGTCGCCCAAGGCGGTGCCACAACATCAAAACCGGCTGTGACGCCGAGTCGGCCAAGGCCCGGGGCGCGTAGTCGGCTCACTTCGCAGCATTCGATCTGCTGCGGCTGTCCGGCATCGAGCCGCCCGCCTGGCCGTACCGGCGGCACTGTCCCGTGCTGGAGTCGGTGTTCGCCGCGCAGCGGTTGTCGGGAGGTGCGGAGCGGGGCCGTTTCCGAGACCGGTCCGCATGCGCAGCCCCGATCTGCCGAGGCGCGCGCTCAGCGGCGGCTGATATAGCAGCGGATGGCGGTGCCGTGGGGGTTGGTGTGGATGCGTACGAGGTCGGCGAGGTAGTGCACCATCAGCAGGCCCCGGCCGCCCAGCTGGCCCCGTCCGGGTGGGCGACGGCCGGCCAGCGGGTCGCTCAGGTGCCCACGGTCGCGGACCTCGCACACCACCTGGTCGTCGTCGGTCCATACCCGTACGCTGCCCGAACCCCCGCCGTGCACGACGCTGTTGGTGGTCAGCTCGGCGACGATCAGGGCCACGTCCTCCAGGCGGACACCGGACAGACCGAAGCGCGCGGCCTGCTCGACCGCGAAGTGGCGGGCACCCGGCAGTCCATCGGCGTCGAAGACGAGTTCGTCGGCCCTCGCCGGGTACGGCAGGGGCTGGTTGTAATGGGCGATCACCTGCTCGGGAGCGTAGGCGTGGCTGCGCCGCTCGTTGCCCCCGGAGATGACGACGGGATGGGTGGCATACGCGTCGGTGAGTACCTGCTCGTCGAGGCGGTCGGCGTCGTACGGGCAGAGAATGGTGACTTCCCGGCCTTGGAAGGCCGGGTTGATCAGCGCCTCGTGCTGGACGCACGCCGGGTACTCCACACTGTTGCGGCCGACCCAGATCGGCTCGCCGATGATGCGCACCCGCGTATGACGATGAACGTCAGCGAAAGCGCGCAGCACCTTGGGGATGATCCGTCCGGGGTTGCGGCCCGCCTCGGTCATGTCGAGGAACCGTACTTCTGCGGCATCTTCCCCCAGAGCCGCCCTGAGGACCGCCAGGTTCGGCCCGGGTACGGCGACGGCCACCGGCTCTCCGGCCCTCAGACCGTCGCGGATGAAGGGCACGGTGCCGTGCAGGTACTCCTCCTCGCCTCGGTAGAACAAGGCGGGATGAACGAAGGGGTCGGTGGTCGGGGTAGTCATCACGCCACCACCTCGACCGTGGGCAGGTCCGGCCAGAACATGTCCAACACGCGCCGCAGGGCGGAGGGCGGCTGTTCGATCATGACGCGTCGCCCCTCCGGAAGGCCCTGGGCAGCCACAGCCAGGGCCGAGACACCGGCGACATCGACGAAGGTGACCGCGGAAAGCTCCAAGTGGCACGCCTCTTCATCGCTCAGGACAAGCAGGTGCAGCATCTGTTCCCAGGTGGGGCGTGTGATCAGACTGATCTCGCCGACCGCTTGCCAGCCTGGCCGGTCCGCCAACGGATGCACGCTCAGCGCGTCCGTGGACCGGGCCGACGATGCCGTCGACGCATCCGCCTCCCCCGAACTGTCCACGCCATCACCCCTCGATTACCCGCCGACCGGTTTCCCGAGTATCACCGACGCACGAAGTCGTTGTGCACGCGGCTCTCGCGGAGGCGATCTGTGCCCCGCTGCGGGACCGGCCGCACGGGCTGCCAGCCTCCGGAAGTAGCTGCCATCCTAGAGCGAACACATCACCAGGTGGAACCGAAAGCTTGAGCAGGCCACCGGTGCCGCAGGGTCCATGGTCTTTGTGGGCGCCGGGCGTTCGCATGGTGCACGGGAGTGGTAAAGCGAGAGGGTCGACGCCATGAGCCACCCGGCAACTGGCTGCGCAGCGGACACCCGCTTCCGGGCGCGCTCGTCCTCAAGGGCGGCGACGGCAGTCCGGTGCGTTTTCGCTGCCACGGCGTCCGCGCCACCTGGTGGCAGGGGCCCGGACCAGTGGTGCAACTGCACCTGCACCGTCCCGACCACGCCGACCGGTTCGTCGTCCTCAGTCGGCAGGTAAGCGCACTGAACCGGGAAATCGCCATCCGGCGTATGACGGAAGCCCAGCGCGAGCAACCGCTGCTTGCCGAGCAGGCCGCCGCCTCCTGCCCACCCTGGAACCAGGTGAGGATCTGCGGTTCCTCACGGAGACTGCTTGGAAAGACGGCTGCCCTCGTGAGTGCCGACCCGAACCTGCGTCCGTCATAGGGGCAGTGCGGGAGTGGGGGTGAGGAAGAAGACCCACCCGAGTGCTTTGGATGGGGATTCTTCCTCCGGTGAGGGGCTACCCGTGCTCCTGCCACCGGTTCGGGTCCGCTTCGAGGGCCGCCCGGTCCCAGCCGCCGTGCTCCGCGGCAGCCGCGTAGGTCGTGTGCAGGAAGTCAGCCACTGCCCTGTCCGGGTCGGCTGCGGTGCGCACCCTCTCGTAGGGCAGGAGGAACTGGCCGAGGTCGGGGCTGTAGAACGCGTCGACCGGGCTGATCGGGTGGTCGGCGAAGCCATCAGGCTCGGGGTAGGCGTACGAGTAGAAGGCCCCTTCTTCACCGCCGCCGGGCCAGAACCCGCAGCTGCTCAACTCGCGGGAGTAGCCTTCCACCATCACCCAGTCACCACAGTTCGGGGCGCCGCCCGGATGCGGCGGGGCCGTGCGTCCCGAGAACCTCGTGCAGGCCAGGTCCATGGCGCCCCAGAAGAAGTGCACTGGGCTGACCTTGCCGACGAAGTACGAGCGGAACTCGCCCAGCACCCGGTTGGCCTGCAGCAATTGTCGCCAGAACAACTGTGCGGCGTTTGGATCGTAGGAAGCGTGCCGGTGGTCCTCATCGAAGGGGATCGCTGGGTCCACCTCGTTCGGATGCGCCTGGATCTTTGTCTCGATCCCCAGCTCGCCCAGGGCTTGCATGGTCTCGCGGTAGAAGTCGGCCACCGGTCTGGACTCCAGAGCCACGGTGCGGTGGGTGCCGTTGCTGCTGCGCATACGCAGTAGATGGTTGAGGAAGTCGAACTCGATGTCGAAAACTCCGGCGCGATAGGGGATCGCCGATGTCGTCAGGCCGCGCGGGCTGACATACAAGGTGACCTGCCACCAGTGATTGACCAGGGGCGCGTGGGCCAGCCGGATCTTGCCTACGATCTGGGTCCACATGTGCAGGGTGTCCCGGGTCTCGGTCCAGTCGGCGACCCGCAGCTGCGGCCACGTCGTCCGCGACACCTGGTCGGAGGTCCCGGCCACAGCGAGCTCCTTCCAGGACAATGCGAGAGATATTGACCACGGTGCTCTCGGTCAGTGAATCAGGCAACCCGGCGCCCCGCACCGGTCACCGGACGGGGACGCTTGCACGCTCCACGAGCCGTCGGTGTTCCGGCATCGCAAGCACGCTGATGCGGCTGCCCGGTCTCAACTGGTGGCGGCGAGGCCCTGCGGAATCGATTCGGAAGGACTTTTCACCATGAGCCTTGACCAGCCGACCCTCGTACTCGGGGCGGCCGGGGGACAAGGCGGCGCCGTCGTCCGCGCATTGCAGTCCAGCGGTGCCGCCGTCCGCGGACTGGTCCGCAACCCTCAATCCGCCTCGGCCCGGCGCCTGGCCGGCCAAAACGTCGAGGTCGTGGGTGGTGATCTCGAGGACCGAGAATCGCTGGCCTCAGCCATGCGGGGAGTAGCCGGCGTCTTTGCGATGACCACACCCTTCGAGTCAGGACCGGCCGCCGAGATCGCACAGGGGCGAGCCATTCTCGCCGCCGCGCATCAGGCCCGTGTGCCACACCTGGTCTTCAGTTCCGTCGCAGGCGCTGACCTGGACACCGGCGTACCGCACTTCGAGACCAAGGCGGTCATCGAGCGGGAACTGGCCGCAGGCGAGGTGCCCTATACGATCCTGGGGCCCACCTACTTCTTTGACAACGCCCTCGGCGACCGGGAGCGGATCCGTCAGGGGGTACTCGATCTCCCCCTGCCACCCGACCGCCGTCTGCAGCAACTGGCGCGCCCCGACCTGGGTGCTTTTGCGGCCGCTGTCCTCATCGCGCCCGACGCGTTCGTCGGACGGCGGATCGAGCTCGCCGGAGACGCCCCCACGCCAGGTGACATGGCCGCCGCGTTGGGCGCGGCGCTCGGTGGAACTGTTCGGCACAACGAAGTGCAGCTCGACGAGATCGGCAACGACGACATGCGGGCGATGTGGGCGTTCCTGCGCGGCGTCGGCTACGGCGTCGACCTGCCGGCGCTGCACGCCGCACACCCCGAACTGCACTGGACGTCGTTCGCCGACTGGGCCCGAAGCACCTTCTCGTCGGCACCGTGACAGGCTGCCTTCGCTACGGCCCGGGATACGACTCCCGCCGGACCGCGCGCTCGGCCGGGCTGGGGCCGCAGGCCGTCAGGAACGTCACCAGTTGCTCGGCGCTGGCGGGCAGGGCCTTGTGGCTCACGATAGCCACGCTGTGGTGCGCGGTAGCGGTGTACGTCCGGGGGTGACGGGGGCGTCGGCCAGAACAGCCAGGCCGCGTCGGTCGTGGACGAAGGCGGGAGCGGGCGCCTTCAGCACGCGGAGCCTGTCCCGCTGGGCCGTGCGGACGCGGGGCCTGCGCTTGATGCCCGTGGTCACCCAGGGGCCGCCGCCCTGGTAGGCGAGATCAGCCAGGAGGGGGACGCCCTGCCGCTCACTGATGCGGAGGATCCGGTGGGTGCGGGCAGCGGGTCAGATCGTCACGATCAGAATGCGCGTCGGGGGGTTCCGCCACCCCTGCGCGCCCCATCCCCGCATCCCGGCGAGCCAGTTGGTCCGTTGAGAAAGGGCCGACAGCGGCGGCAGGGCCCTCCTGTCGAGTTTCCGCTGTCGCACGGTCCCGACCTCGCGTGCCTCAGCCGGGGGGCGCCCTCTAGGCTCGTGGTCATGGGTGGACGGCAGATCCAGGCGGAGAAGCGTGGGCCGGGGCGGCCGCGTGAGGAGCGGGTCACGAGGGTGGTGCTCGACGCGGTGCTCTCCCTGGTTACGGAGCAGGGTATGGACGCGGTCACCATGGACGCGGTGGCGGCCCGGGCCGAGGTGAGCAAGCCGGCGATCTACCGGCGCTGGCCGACCAAGCAGGATCTGATCCTCGCCGCCGCGGAGAGCCGGGTCGGCCCGGTCTCCGTCGCCGACCTCGGGGACTTCCGTGCCGAACTGCACGCTCTGCTGACGGCGCGTCTGGAGGTCTACCGCCTGCCCGGCACGGACCGTCTACTGGCCGAACTCATGGGTGCGGCGGCCAAGGCGGGTACCGCTCGGAGCGCGTACGCGACGTACAGCGCCCGCGTGACGGCGCAGACGCGTGAGATTCTGCAGCGCGGAATCGAGCGGGGGGACGTGCGGGCCGACGTCGATGTCGCGGCCGCGTCGACCCTGGTGGCGGCGCCACTGGTGTTCCGCCTGCTGGGAGAGCAGGAGCCGCTCGACGGCCGTTTCGTCGACGAGGTGGTCGACCTGGTCGCACGTGCGGTGGCGGCGCGGCCCTGACGGTGCCCCCGGCCCGCCCTGTGCGGTCCTGACGGTGACACCAGGCCGCCCCGATCCGTGAAATTCGTTGCTCTGAGCCCTTGCGGCTCCATATCCAAATATCGATACTGCCGGTAACGAAATCAGCCGTTCCCGCCGTGGAGGACTGCAATGGCCGGCACCGCCGCCTCGACGCCCCACCCCGTTTTCGACAAGCCACTGATCCGGTTCGGCAAGCGCATCCTGGAGCGCACTGCACCCGGCACGGCTCCGGGGGAGTACCAGATCCTGGGCATTCACCCACTCACCCCGCACATCGGCGTCGAGATAACGGGCGTCGACCTCGCCCAGCCGATCGGCGCGGACCTGGCCGACGAGCTCCGCCAGGCGCTGTTGGAGTGGAAGGTGATCTTCTTCCGCGACCAGCGGGACTTCGGCCCGGAGGACCACGCCGCGCTCGCCGGGCTCTGGGGCGAGCCGGAGGCCAACCCCTTCTTCCCCAAGGGCGACCGAGCCGGCGTCTCCCGGCTGGCCAAGGACGCCATGGCCGTGGGCAACGAGAACATCTGGCACAGCGACCACTCGTTCATGGCGGCCCCGGCCCTTGGTTCGGTACTGCGCGCCGTCGAGATCCCGGCCTCGGGCGGGGACACCCTGTGGGCCGACATGGGCGCCGTCTACGACAACCTCCCCGACGCGACGAAGGAGCGGATCGAGGGCCTCACGGCCGAACACGACTGGGTGCCCACCTGGGGCGCGACGATGACCCAGGACCAGATCGCCGCGCTGCGACAGACCCTGCCGGCGGTCGAGCACCCCGTGGTGGTCCGGCATCCTGCGACCGGGCGCCGACTGCTGTACGTCAACGAACCGTTCACCACGCGCATCGTCGGACTCGGCGAAGAAGAGAGCCGCGAGTTGCTCCACGAGCTCGTGCTGCAGGCCCGGATCCCCGAGTACCAGGTGCGCTTCCGCTGGCAGCCGGACTCCGTCGCGATCTGGGACAACATCGCGGTCCAGCACTACGCGATCAACGACTACTACCCGCAACGCCGCGTCATGGAACGCATCGCGATCGCCGGGGTCCCGCTCTCCTGAGCACCGCCCGGACCCGCACCCGGGTCCGGGCGCTGTCCGTCGCTTCCCCTTTGCCCCCTCCTCCTTTCGCTCGTCTCCCGCGGAGCCCTTGTGACCGACACCGATGTCGTACCCGCTGTGCCCGCTCACCGCCCGAGGGCCGTGAGGAGCCCCCGACACCGCGCATGGGTCGTCACCGCGCTGCTGGTCGTCCTCATGATGATCAACTTCGCCGACAAGTCCGTGCTCGGCCTCGCGGCTGATCCGATCCGCAAGGACCTCGGCCTGTCCTCGTCCGCCTTCGGACTCGCCAGCAGCGCCTTCTTCCTCCTGTTCTCCATCTGCGGCGCCGCGGTGGGGCTGCTCGCGGACCGCGTACGGCCCAAGTGGCTGCTGCTCGCGATGGCCGCTCTGTGGTCCGTCGCCCAGGCTCCTCTCGCCATGGGCGGAGGGCTCGCGGTGCTCATCACCTCACGTGTTCTCCTCGGTGCCGCCGAGGGGCCCGCTTTCCCCGTCGCCCAGCAGACCACCCTGTCCTGGTTCCCCAACCACCGACGCAACCTGCCCGGGGCTCTGATCGTGCTGGGGGTCACCCTGGGAGTCCTGGTCGCCGCTCCCGTACTTACCTGGGTGATCCACCACCACGGCTGGCGCTCGGCCGTCACCGTGGTGGCGCTCGCCGGCGCGGTGTGGGCGCTGCTGTGGATCCCCCTCGGGGGAGAGGGACCGTACGCGGCCACGTCGGACAACGACTCCCCGGCCTCGGCCGGCTCTGGTGAGGGGACAGGGACGGTCGAGGGGGCAGGGGCAGGGGCAGGGGCCGGACCCGGGACGGGGACGGTCGCGCGCAGGACGTCGTACCGCCGGATCCTCGCGACCCGTACCTGGATCGGTGCCACGGTCGCCTATTTCGGCACCTACTGGGTCATCGCCTTCGGCCTGGTCTGGCTCCCGTCCTACCTCCACGACGGCCTGGGCTATTCCCCGGCCGCATCCGCCCGGCTGCTGATGCTGGTCTGGGGTCTGAGCGGCGTCGTGGTGCTCGGACAGGCAGGCGTGGCCGGGTGGCTGCTGCGACGTGGCATCGTGAGCCGATGGGCCCGCGGCGGGATCGGCGGCATCCTTCTGCTCATAGGCGCAGCGGCGTGCCTGGCCCTGCCGTCGGCTCCGGCCGGTGCGGCGACGGTCGCGCTCCTGGTCATCGGTTTCGGGTTCACCGGAGCGATGGGCAGCGCCGCCGTCACCACCGTCGCAGAACTGGCCCCGGCCCACCGCCGCGGCGGGGCCCTGGGCCTCATGAACGCCGTGGTGACCACCGCCGGCCTGATCGCCCCGACACTGATCGGGCGCCTTGTGGACAGCCAGGGGCCGGCGGGCTACCAGCACGCTGTCCTGATCACCGGTGCCCTGCTCCTGATCGGCGGAACCGCCGCCATCACGCTCATCGACCCGTCTCGCGACGCGCTCCTGCTGTCCGAGTGACGAGGTGCCGTCCATCGTGCCCGGGCGGGGTGCGCCGCGCGTCCCTCACCGCACGGCCCCGCCCGCCCCAACCCCTTTCTGCGAGGAATGACGTGACCTCCAGCGCCCTCGACACCGCTTCCCTCGACCGGGCCGTCATGGAACTGCGCAACAGCGCCGGGTCCTGGTCTGCCACCCCCCTCACCAGACGCATCGCCCTCCTGGAACGACTGCTGCCCCGCGTGGCGTCCGGCGCCGCCGAGCTGGCCGCGGTGGGTGCCCACGCCAAGGGGTACGGCCCCGACACCCCGTGGGCCGCCGAGGACTGGAGCGGTGGACCGTGGGCTCTGGCACAGAACGCCGCAGCCTATCTCCACGTACTGCGACGCATCGCGAGCGGCGAGGAACCCGTCGCCCCCGGAGGCGTCCGCGAGGAGCACGGCCGCACCGAGGTCGACGTCTTCCCTGCCACCGGCTGGGACCGGCTGCTCCTCAACGGCTTCACGGCCCAGGTATGGATGCGCCCCGGCACCACCGCCGAGCAGGTACGCCACAGCGCCGCGGGCGAGTACCGGGGCCGGCCCGGGCGCCCCGCCGTCGCCCTGGTGCTCGGCGCCGGAAATGTCGCCGCCATCACCGCGCTCGACGTCCTGCACAAGCTCTACGTCGAGGGCCAGGTCGTCATCGCCAAGCTGAACCCCGTCAACGCCTACCTACGCCCCCACTTCGAGCGCGTCTTCGCCGATTTCGTCGCACGCGACTGGGTGCGGTTCGTCGACGGCGGCGCGGCCGAAGGCGGTTACCTCACGCGCCACGAGGGCATCGACGCCATCCATGTCACCGGCAGTGACCGAACCCACGACGCCATCGTCTGGGGCACGGACGAGGACGCCGAGCAGCGCCGACGCGACGACCGGCCCCTGGTCACCAAGCCTTTCAGCAGTGAACTGGGCGGTGTCAGCCCGTGCATCGTGACACCCGGGCCGTGGAGCGACGCCGACTTCCGCTTCCAGGCCGAGCACATCGTCACCAGCAAGATGAACAACTCCGGTCACAACTGCATCGCCAGCCAGATCCTGGTCGTGCCGCGTGCCTGGGACGGCACCGAGCGGCTCCTGGACGAGATCCGGCGCGTGCTGCGCGAGCTGCCTGCGCGCGCCGACTACTACCCCGGCACCGGCAGCCGCCTGGCCGCCGTTCTCGCTGCCCACCCACAGGCGGAGACCCACGGCGCCGACTGCCGACTCCTCGTCCCCGACATCACCGACCACGACGACGTCCTGATCACCGAGGAGGTCTTCGGCAGCGCCCTGGGCGTCGTACGACTGCCCGGCGCGACCACGGCCGAATACCTGCATCACGCCGTCGACTTCGCCAACGACACCCTCCCCGGAACCCTCGGCGCCACCCTGATCGTCCACCCCAGGACCGAGAAGTCCGACAGGCCGACGGTGCAGACGGCCATCGCCGGCCTGCGCTACGGCACCCTGGGCATCAACTGCTGGTCCGGCGTGGGCTTCCTGCTCGGCTTCACCCCCTGGGGCGCCTTTCCCGGCCACACCCGCCAGGACATCGGCAGCGGCACCGGCTTCGTGCACAACGCGTTCATGCTCGAGAACATCGAAAAGACCGTACTGCGCGCCCCCTTCACACCCGCACCACGCGGTCTGCTCACGGGCGATCCCTCGCTGTCCCCGCGCCCGCCGTACTTCGTCACCAACCGCACCGCACGGACCACCATCGAACGCGTCACGCGCTTCACCGCCGCACCAAGCGTGTGGAAACTGCCCGGCATCCTCGCCTCCGCGCTGCGCGGCTGACCGCGTCCAGCCCCGCCACCGCCCCGCACACCTAGCCGTGTGGCAACCCCGGCATGCACCCCGACGGCCCGCAGCAGCCGGACGGCCGCGATCCGCTGGTGGCGCGGACGGTCCTCGGCCAAGAGCCCGCGCAGCAGTTCCTGCGGTACGCGGTCGGCCCACGGCAACAGAGCGGCGGTCGCCTGCCGGACCACCGCTGCCGAGGGGTCGTCCAGGAGCGGTCGTACGTCATCGACGCGTACCGCGTCCAGCGCCCGCAGCCCCGCCAAAGCGCAGGCGCGCACACCGGGGACCGAGTGTGCGAGGAGTGCCCGGACCAGGTCCGCGTCCTCAGGCACCCCGCACTCGCCGAGGCCCACTGCGGCGGCGGGCCGGGCCGCGGGGTCGGCACACAGTGCGCGGTACAGCGACGCGGGGTCGGTGCCGCCCTGCCGCAGCACCCATCGGGCGCACGCCCGTACCACGGCGGATCGGTCGGTGAGGTACGGCTCGGCGTCGGCGTGCCGCCCGGCCCGGCGCAACGCGGTCACCCCCGCCGACCTGACCCGGGGCTGCCGGGAGCCGAGCAACGGCGCCACGACCTCGCCGAACGCGTCGAAGGTGCCATTCCCGAGGGCGGCCACGGCCGCTTCGGCGCACAGGTCCTGCACTACGACGTCGCGGTGGCGCGCGGCGGTCTGAGCGAACCGCGCTGCGGGGAGCAGCCGGCGCTCCACGGCGATGCGGTACGCGAGGCGGGCCGTGGCCCGGTCGCCGCTGTCGAGCAGCGCCTCGGCTTGCGCGACAGGGCCCGCGCGCAGCGCCCCGGTCAGCAGCTCCTGGGCGAAGCTGCCCCGCGGGCGGCGGCCGATCCGCAGGGTCAGCGCGGCGTGCGCGGCCAGCTGTTGCGGGGGCGTCTCGGACATGAGCCCGCGGGCCCGTTCGCGTACCGGCTCCGCCCAGTCCGCGCAGCGGATGACGACCAGCGCAAGCAGCGCGGGTCGCTCCTCGGTGTGGTCCAGTGCGGCCTCACGGATCCGACCGTCGGGGTGGCAGAGGGCGAGGGCGAGTTCGGCGTCACCGGGCCTACGGTGCCAAGTGACGGTGGGCAGCGACGCATCCGGATCCCAGGTCAGCCGCCGCCCGGACGGCGACGCGTTCGAGTGGAACAGCTCCGGCCGCTGCCAGGCCAGTTCGCGTACCCCGAAGTCAAGGCCGATCCAGGACTCCGGATCCGTCACATCGAGCGCCTGGTCGGGAGCAACTCCGGCGGCCAGTCGCCTGACGGCCTCGTACGACTCGTCTTCGCTGGTCAGCATTGGTGAAGCCTAATCACCGCCCGGCAGATCCTTTTGTGGTGGGGTGCAGGCGGCGATAGGTGCGCCGAGTGGGCGACGGCTTGCGGGGGCTTCGCGCCCTTTTATCGGAGCAGGTCACTACCGGAGCCAGAGCCGGATGGTGGCGAGGGTGAGGGTGCCGGGGAAGATGTAGCCCTCTTGTCGTACCGCGCCGTCTGACGCAGGTGCTCACCCCGGCAGCTCCGCAGCAGCGCACTCCTGGGCGACGCACTGCCCTGTCCGCGGCTCTCCACCACGCGTTGAGTCACGGATGGAACCGCCACCGGCCTTCAGAAATGACATCCACCTTGCCGTCCCTGACGCGAACGGCCGTCTCGTCGTCGATGAAGTAGATCGGGAAGTCCGCTCGCGCAGCGATGCGATCAGCCCAGGCGTCGTCGCGCTCGGGGAAATCCGGCGAGTACAGGTGGGGCTTGAGATACCAGTCGAAGAGGCCGAACGGCGGCTCCACGGTCGTCGCGCCGAGCACGTGGAGGTCCGCGGCATCCCCGATGACATCGGTGGAGTGTCCGGTGAGATTCCGGCTGAAGATCATTGATCCGGCGCTGACCCCCACATAGACCCGGCTCTCCAGAGCCTTCAGGAAGCCGTCGGCCAGGCCGTTGCCGGTGATGCTGCGCGCGAGGTGGTAGTGGCTTCCGCCCTCGACATAGATGACGTCGGCGTGGAGCAGCCGGTCGAGCACCATCTGCCGGGGCAGGCCGTTCAGCTCCAGGACGTCGAACTCCCGCCAGCCGAGGCCGTGCAGCCGGTTCAGGTCAGCGACGAACCACCCGTGGTCCCCGGGCTCGGCGACCGATGCCGTGGGAACGAACACCACGTTCGCCGATCCGAACGGTTTTCCCAGCATGTCCCGCAGTGCGTCCCGCAGTGTCTCGTTGCGCAGGCCACTCGCCGTCAACAGAAAGTTCATCGGGCGAGCCAAGCACGGCTGACGGGCGCGCGCAACGAACCCGGGATCCACCATCATCGGCAGGGCATTACCGCATCAGGAACAGGCAGGTGGAGCCGAGTGGTCCATCGAGGCCTGGCCGTGTGGGTTTCGGCGCATGGACAGGCAACTCAACGTCGGGCGGAGGTTCCTGAACCCAGCCCAGCGTCTGCTTGGCCATCCGGACCGTGTGCTCCAGACCGAACCGCCGCAGGAATGCCTGCCGGCGCGGATCGACGCACTCACCGGTCGTCCCGGTCCTGGTGGACCACAGCCGGACCGGCAGCGGGTCTCCACCGCCGGGCAGCTGGTCGACCTGCGGTCGGATCAAGGTGCCCCCGACGAGGTTGAGTTCGCCGTCATGGCCGATCCAGGTCGAACGGGCGGGAGGCGAGGGTGGTCAGGGTCCCAGGCCATCGTCCGCGCGGTGCCGTAGCGGTCGGTGCCCTGTGTGATCGCCACGTCCGGCGCACTCCGAAAGCGGCTGACACAATGAGGTAGATCGGTACTGATCGCGGTGTCTGAGGCGGGAGTTGAGCGTTCGGTCGGGTGTGGAAACGTCGCCGTGGATCGTGTCGGATGAGCTGTGGGATCACTTGGAGCCGCCGCTGCCGCAGCGTGAGCGCAGGTTCCGGTATCCGGGCCGCAAGCCGTTGCGGGACCAGGACGTGCTGTGCGGCATCCTCTACGTGCTGCACACCGGCATCCAGTGGGAGTACCTGCCGCAGGCCCTCGGCTTCGGCTCGGGCATGACCTGCTGGCGCAGGCTGCGGGACTGGAACGAGACCGGCGTGTGGCAGCGGCTGCACGAGGTTTTGTCGGCCGAACTGAACGCGGCCTCTCGGTTGCACTGGTCCCGCTGCGTGGTCGACTCCTCGCACGTCCTCGCCCGGCTCCACAGCTTCCGCCGCCTGCCCACCCGCTGGGAACGACACGACGACGTCCACGAAGCGTTCCTCGAACTCGGCGTCTGCCTGAGCACCCACCGCCGCGTCCAACGCCTTTGTCAGGGACAGCAAGGGGGGTTGGCCACCCGGCGCACTGGGCCATGGGCGGAGAGCATCGGCACCATCCGCCGGGGTGGTTTGCCCAGAGGTCTCTTCGATCAGCCGTATGACTGCACCTATCTTCGGAGCGTAGTCAATCGACCACGTTGAGTGAAATGGGATCAGGGATGCGTCCGACGTCCATGGGCCGACTGGCGGCCGTCGCCTCGACGGGCCTGCTGCTGACCGGAGTGGTGAGTGCCGGATCAGCTCAGGCGCAGTCCGCTGCGCAGGCGCGGTACCCCGGTGGGCTCGTCACCTACTCGATCGAGTTCTCCAACCCTCAGGAGAAGGACGACAACAACCTGCCCGAACCTTACGGGCGGGTCTTCGTGAAGGATGACGGCCTGCGGCAGACCACTCTGTGGGAACACCCGGACCTGGACATCAACACCCCCACCGTGCCGCGCTACCCGGAGGCCGGCGTCACGCACAGGTTCGCCGACCAGCTGATCAGCGAGGTGTGCGCCTACGTCGGCGAGGACGACACCGGCTACAACGCCGACGATGTCCTCGCCCAGGGCTGCGAGCCCTTCCACGGCCCCGGTGCGTACACCGTCCCCGGTCCGGACGGAGAGGTGACCGTCACCGTGTACCACATCGGCTGATCCCCTCAGTACACGGATGCCCTGCCCTCCTTCCGGGGCCGGGGCATCCCTGCTGTGGCAGCACCTGACGGATATTTCCGGCAGGCTGCTCGGGGCGGCGGTCATCAGCTCTCCGTCCACGGGCAGTTGCCCGTCGGTGGCCGTCCGGGAGCGGGACTGCCGGTGCAGTTCGGTGGTGTGGAGCGAATGGTCATCCCGGTGCTCGACAAGACCCTGCCGACGGTGGCGGCCTGCCTGGACGCGATGTTCCGGAGGCTGGGCGGGGTCCCGACCTACTGCCTGACCGACAACGAGAAGGCCGTCACCATCGAGCACGTGGCCCCGGATCGCGGCAGCCGTCGATGTCTGCGGGCCACAGCCTTGTCGGACAGCCAGTGACCCAAAGGGCGATGTCGTCGGGAAACGGCGGAGGCGTCAGGGCGTGTCATGATTCCCTACGAGCGAGGTGTCCGAGGGGCCGCTCTGACAGGGCTGACCGGACAGACGGCGATCGTGTGACATCTCGTTGTGCAGCGCCACCCGTGCCGCGCCGCATCCTGGGTGCTGGCGCGTAACACCGTCACACGCCTCAGGCAGACGCTGGGAGGCATGACCGTCATCCATGGCGGACACGTGGATCTCTAATTGACGGCACGCTGCTGCTGAGCCCCTCCGATTCCGGCGGCGCGACGGTCCGTCGGCAATCCGGACGGGAGGACGTGCAATTCCTTCGAGCGTGTCACATCGAACCTACCGGCCCGGTCCTACGGGATGAAAAACCCCAGAAGCCTCGCTACCGTCGAAGGAGCATGCCGTGAGCGATATTGTCCTCGAACCCGCAGCCCGGGATTTCGCCGACGCGACCGCCAAGCCGCCGCTGTTGTACGAACTCGGAGTCGAGGGAGCGCGCAAGCTCCTCGACGACGTACAGGCGCAGCCCATCGAGAAGCCGGACGTGGACGAGAAGTGGATCACGGTTCCCGCCGGCGTTGGTGACGTGCGCGTGCGCATCGTGAAGCCGGCCGGCAGCACCGGTGTCCTGCCGGTGATCCCCTCCGGAACCTCCAGACCGCGGTGAACACCGTTTGGGCTCGCCACGAGCGCAAGTTGACGGAGGCTCCGTGCGGATCAGTGGGGCATGAGCAGCATGATGCTCGTGCCCAGCGCCATGGATCCCTCCCAGAAAGGTGCGTACGGCTCGTGCCGATCGATCGAGCCCGCGGTCTGGTCGGGCCGGGTACAGCGGCCGGGCAGGACGCGGACCAGTGACGACAGGGCGTACGCCAGGAGACACAGGGCCAGTGCGCTGGTGACCGTCTGGCCGGTAGTCGAGAGGTGTGCCGCATGGCCGGGCATGTCGACGTGGTGCGCGGTCGGCGGACCGGCGAGGTTCTCGTGTGGCGGGCCGGGCTCGGCGTGCGACGGCCACTCCATCCAGGCCATCCCGATCGTGGAAGGCAGTCTCCTGGCAAGGGCGGCGAACCGGGACTCGTAGTGCCGGCGGACGGCGGTCAGGGGGAACCAGACGGCTGCGGCCGCGACGAACGCTGCTCCAGCGGGGCGGGGCAGTGGTGGATCGTGGCTCCACGGCATGCCGCCATGGTGGAAGCCATGGCGGCATGCAGCAGTTGGTCTCCACGTTCGCGCCATCCCGCCCGGTGGGACGCCATACCCCGGTGCACTCCGTGCACGGCGACGGCCGAAAAGAGCACGGTCAGCATCACGTGAACGAGGTCGGAGGCGTCCGTGGCCGCTCGTCCCCTCCTGTGTGGCGGTGTCCGGTGGGCGGGATCGTCTGACGGCCGCGGATCAGGCTGTGGGCCGCGGAGCGCGCAGATGTGCGCGCTGCTTGAGCTCCTCCTCGTCGACGAGTTCGAGCATGGGCTTGCCCGGGGCGCACATCATGGTGACCACGAACTCGGTCCTGGCGTCCTCCAGTGCATTGCCGTCCTGGTAGTGGATGGCGTCGCCGCCGGGCTCCCAGAACGTGCCACCTGCCTCGACGACGCGCTCGGGCTCGCCCTCGAGTTCGAAGCGGACCGCGCCCTTGAGGACGTATCCGAACGCCGGTCCGGAGTGGCGATGCGGCGGAGTTCCGGGGTCGCCGGGCTCCCACGCCACGTGGATGGTCATCGCCGAGGCGCCCTCGGGAACCGTGATCGGCGCCGCGTCCTGGAGGAGCGTGGCCGCCCTGGTCCAGCTCGGCCCGTCCTCACCGCCGGTCCCGTGACCATGGTCGCCGTGACCGTGACTGTGCTGCGCATTCTCTGACACTGTGACGCACCTTCCGTGACTCGACAGCGCCCCGGACGGTACATCGGCCGTCCGACGCGTGGTGGTGCCGGTCTTCGCAACCACCTGCTTCCACCTCCACTGACCGGACACGGGACAGATCTGTGACGGCGTGACGCGCAGCATCACCGTTGTGCCGGCGCCGTTCGATGCGTGTGTCACACCTACGTCCTGTGCGGTGTCCTACTGGCAGCGCCGTAGCAGTCTGCGGGCGTCCTCGCCCGCACGTGCTCTCCGGCCGCTCCCACTTCTGACTCCCGGAAAGGCCGACCGATGTCCGCCACCACACGTATCGTCTCCGTCCGCGAGGGCAGTCGGCTGGCCCGCACCGTCGCGATCGGTACGCACCTGGTCAGGTCCGACGAGCCCGAGCCCGTCAGCTCCGACTGCGGGCCCACTCCTGGTGAACTCCTCCTGGCCGCGCTGGGATCGTGCACGTCGATGACCGTGCGCGCGTTCGCCGACCGGCACGAGTGGCCCTTGCGCCAGGTCGACGTGGACCTCGAATTTGACGCCGACGGTGGGATCGTCAAGAATGTTCACCTGTCGGGCGATCTGGAGCCCGCCCAGGCCGAGCGGCTCCTGACAGTGGCTGGGCGGTGCCCGGTTCAGCGGCTGCTGACGGGAGGTGTCCGGGTGAAGACCGTGCCCACGGTGTGGCAACGGCCGACCGAGAAGCCGGGGCAGTCGGCGTGATGACCGGCTGCTCGTCGGTTGGCCTGGAAATCGATCGCGGCGGCGAGGTTTCAGGACGTTCCGTCGGTGAGCACGCGACCTGCTCAGCGGCGACCTGGACCGCATCGAACGCCTGCCACCGACCCCCGCTGAAAGAGCGGGGCGCCCATTCTGGCCTGTGCGAGGATCTCGGCGTGAAACGATCTGCGCTTCCGTCTCGCCGAAGAGACCGACCTTGCCGCTCTCGTGCGACTGCGTGACGACGCCGCCCGCTGGCTGCTTGCCCGAGGCATCACCGGTCAGTGGCAGCGAGGTCAGCTCGGTGTGGACCACCTCCGCAGGCATGGTCAGTGGTGAGGCCTGGCTCGCCGAGTCTGACGGCCGCGTGGCCGGGGGCTGGGAGCTGTGGTGGGATGACGAGGATGCGGGGGGTCACAGCCGCCGGTGGCCGGCTGCGTGCACCGGCTGATGGTGGATCGGAGTAACGCCCAGCCTGGGACGGGGCGGTTCCTGCTTGGTGCGGCGGAGCGCCGCATCGCCACGATGGGTCGGGCGTTCGTGCGTCTGGACTGCCTGTCCGGCAACGCGCGCCTGAACTCCTACTACTTGCAGGCCGGTTACCAGGACGTCGGCCACAAGGAAGGCGAGCCGCAACCGGGCGGTGCACCCAAGTCGATCACTCTCATGGAGAAGCCCTGCGAGGTTCCGCTCGCACTGCCCTGTTGACCACCACGCACATGCCCTACGAGGCCGTTGAGGTTGTGGATTGTGATGACCGGCGGGGCAGGTGTGAGGTCGGTCGTGCACATGTGTGTTACACGCGTCTCATGTGGAGGAGTGCGGCAGGGACACTCTGCTCGGCAGCGTGATCACGCGGGGTGCCGATGCCCGGGGCACCGACGCTCGCGCGCCCGGACCGACACCGGACGACGGAGTTTCGTCGGTAAAGGTCCCCAGCACACTCCGCTGCGGCCACATCCCGCCGGCGGCGTGTCGACCAGTCCGGACGCGAAAGTGGGTACGGGCTCACATGATAGGCACCGGTGCCGTGTCCCGGGATCCGTGTCACACCTTTTGTTCCTCGCCGCTCGATGGGGAGACGGCCGCCGTGGAGCGACCGCGCACGGCGGCCGGCGCGGCCACGCACTGACCCGGTGGGCCGAAGAGTTCCCGAAGCCCGTGATCGTCGCGGTCAACGGCCTCGCCTGCGGCGGTGGTTGTGAGATCACCGAGGTCGCCCCGCTCGCGAACTGTGCGGAGCACGCGACGTCCGCCAAGCCCGAGATCTCCCTCGGCTTCCCGGCTCCGTTCGGCGGTTCGCAGCGCCTGCCCGGCACATCGGCCGCAAGGGCGGCCTGGAGAGGATCCTGACCGGCGACCCGATCCCGGCCGCCCGAGCCGCCGAAGTGGGCCTCGTCAGCGCCGTCGTACCGGCCGGCGAACTCCTCTACGCCACGCGCGACCTGGCCGCACGGATCGTCCGCCACGCACCGACGGGCGAGGCGGCCTGCCTGCGCGCGGTCGCCCGCGGCATCAACCTGCCCATCGACGAGGGCCCGGCCGTAGAAGCGGCTTCCTTCCTCACCACGGTCCCCACGGACGGCGTCCGGACCGGCCTGCGACGCTTCCTCGACCGGGCGGCGCTAACCGGCCGGCCTGACGGAGACCCCCGGCCACAGTCGCCCGCACGATCCGGACCGC
Organism: Streptomyces sp. NPDC026538; assembly: GCF_055567535.1. Lineage (NCBI taxonomy): Bacteria > Bacillati > Actinomycetota > Actinomycetes > Kitasatosporales > Streptomycetaceae > Streptomyces > Streptomyces sp. NPDC026538. Next base: position 260,381 of record NZ_JBVHQG010000007.1, on the reverse strand, counting down.
GCCGCGGAGGCACCGGCGCGACTTTCCGGCGTACCGCGGCTCGATGGCCGGACGTCGGGCTTGACCCAGACCTCCTCACCCATGGCGAGCATGCGGAGACGTCGTCGTACGTGCGCCGTCGCGCAGCGGGGAGATCATCGGGCGGGAGGGGGCGGGCTCGAAGGTCGGCAGAGGTGTGGCATCACTCTTGCGGCCCGCGTTGGCGACGACGACAGCCGCGCAGGGCAGCAGGATTCCGAGCACCAGGGCGACGAGCGCGACGTACCGTTCGACGTTCCACAGGGTGGCCGCCAGGATCACCGAGAGCGTGCGCACGGACATGGAGGCGATGTAGCGGCGCTGACGGCCGCGGACGTCCTCGTGAAGTCCCTGTCTCGCTGTGGTGATGCGGAAGACCTGGATGCCGCCGCGTTTCGTGATCACGTTCCACCGCCCGTCCGGGCCCGGGCACCTTGCCGTGCCGGGCGCCCTCGGAAGTCGTCGTACTGACATCCGTATGGACAGCGTTGACCCAGCATGTGTGACAGGGGCCCGTGTCGCGTCGCCTCAGTGGCCGTCAGTCGGCGACATCGCCTGCAGGCGGGTGTGGCTCGCGGATCCCGGTGCGGCCGTGTAGACGACGAGCCGGGACGGCGGATCGGTGAACCAGCGGTAGTTCGCGCTGCGCGCCCGGCCGGTGGGGGCGGTCCCGTCGCCCAGCAGCGCTACGGCGGGGCGGGTCTGTACGGGGGGGCTCACCGAGATGGTTCACACTCCACCGCACATCCGCACGGCCGTGACCGGGCCCGCCCGGGTGGCCGTCGGGACCGCCGCGAGGTCGGTACGGCGTTCAGTCGCTCAGGGATGCCGCGTACGGCAGGAGCTTGGCCGGGTTCATCACCCACATCAGCCGGTCGATGCCGTCGACGGAGACGTCGACGGACAGCAGGGCCACGGCCTCCCCGTCGGACGACACCAACACCGCCGGGCGGCCGTTCGCCTCGACCCAGCGGATCTCCTTCCCCGGCCAGAAGCGCGGCGCGAAGGCGGCGAGATACCGCGAGACGTGCAGCCGTCCGACGACCGGGATCCTGGACGCCCCGCGGATGCCGCCGCCGTCCGAGTAGCTGACCACGTCCGCGGTGAGCACGTCCTCCAGCACCGTCAGATCCCCGGTCCGCGCGGCGGACAGGAGCACCTCGAGGAAGCGCCGATGGGCTTCCGGGCTGACCTGCTCCCGGCGTTCGGCGGCCAGGTGCCTGCGCCCGCGGCTCACCAACTGGCGGGCGTTCGCCTCGCTGGTCTCCAGCATGTCGGCGATCCGCGCGTACGGATAGTCGAACGCCTCTCGCAGCACGTAGGCGGCGCGCTCCACCGGGTTCAGCTTCTCCATCAGCAGCAGAACGGCCATCTCCACGGCCTCGCCCCGTTCGGCCCCGAGCTGGGGGTCGTTCTGGGTGTCGACGGGCTCGGGAAGCCACGGCCCGATGTAGGACTCCCGCCGCACCCTGGCCGACTGGGCCACGTTGATCGCCAGGCGGGTCGCGGCCGCGGCCAGGAAGGCGGCGGGCTCGCGCACCTTCGAGCGGTCGGTGTTCTGCCACCGCAGCCAGGTCTCCTGGACCACGTCCTCGGCCTCCGCCGCGCTGCCCAGCACGCGGTAGGCGATGCCGAAGAGCCGAGACCGGACCGTGAGGAAGTCCCTCGTCGCTTGATCGAGGGCCTCGGATCCGGCGCCGCCGTGCATGAAACGTCCCCTCCGACCTGGTCACCGCCCATGTTAACAGCGTGTCCCCAGCACACTGCTCGACAGGTGTGACTGCTCGGAGGTGCGCACTCATGTCGTGACACACGCTGTCATTCGACGTCATCTGCTGTGTCCGCGCGTTCCTGACGGCCGCGGGCCCGGTCGTCGCGGCGGCACTCGCCGACCGCCCGACGTCAAGGAAGCCGGCCGCGTGGGTTCGACGGGGAGGGGGCGTCGTCCGGGCCGGAGCAGGCCGGGCCGCGCAGCCGCGCCAGGCGCTCGGTCGCCGCCCGGATGTCGGCATCGAGCATCTCGATCGCTTCCCCGAGCAACACGGCGTGGGCCTCGAGAGCGGCGGCCTCGTCTGCCAGGGAAAGCCTGATATCGGGGTCCAGGTGCATGGCGGGCGTCCTTTCGGCGGATGGTCTCTACGGCCGTCGTCGGCCGTCACCCACCTTGACCGGGCTGCCGGCGCGCCTGTGACAGCAGGAGGGGGAAGTCACCGCGGGTCCCTGAGCGTGACCGCCAGGACGGCCGGATGGTCATGACCGGGGAGCGGCGCGAATCCGTACGTGCGAAGGTCGGCCAGGGTCCGTGCGCGGGACGCCGGCCACATCCAGAACGTCTCGGTGCCCGTGCGGAGGACATCTTCCGCCGAGCGGACCCAGTAGTCGACACGGGTGCGGATGCGACCCCCGTCGGCCGACATCACCATGCGTCCGCCGTAGACGTGCTCCCCGACCCGCTGCTCGGGCAGAGCCCGCAGGACGCGGCGTACCGGAAGACGGTCTGGCGGCAGCTCGACGAACAGGCGCCCGCCGGGCACCAGGGCCGAGCCGACCATGGACCACACCTCGCGCCGCGCGTCAGGGGCCAGACAGGCGGCCGTGTTGTGGCAGACGGCCACGTCCGCGACCGCGCGCAGCGGGAACTCCGTCATCGGGTACGGGTGCACGGTCACCCGTTGTCGCAGTGTCGCCGGCAGTGCGGCCAGACGAGCCATCAAGCCCGCGCGCATGGCACGCGCGGGCTCGACCGCGTGCACGGCGGCCGTCGATTCCGCCAGGCTCATCAGGGTGACCCGTCCGGTGCCCGCGCCCACGTCCAGCACGGCGAGGCGGGCCTTCGCCACCTCGGGCGCGTAGAGACGGCGAACGCGCGCCTCGTCCCGTTGGGCCTGCAGGATGTCGTAGAACTCCGCGGTGACGGCGTAGGGGTCGGAATCGGTCGGGCGGTGGGTGAACCGGCTCTGACAGGGCGCATGTCCAGCAAGACAGTGTGAGGACTCCGCATGTGACACAGCCCGTACGTGTCACAGCTGTCTGCTGTCGACGGTCAGATGGGGACAACAGTCCGCGTACCACGCCCCGTCAGTACCACCGTGGACGACTCGCAACGAACCCGTGCAGAGCGTGCGCGCCGCGAAGGCGTCAGCGAGGCGGCTCGCGGGCGCGGAGCGCCGGGCGTGGCGGAGAAAGGAACGGTGAAGAGATGGGCGACGACAGCGCCCGGCCCGCCGCCGGACAAGACCGGACCGGGGAGTAGCTCGCCGCATGGGCCGACAGCCGCCTGGACTCCCGCGGCGCGGCCTACGCGTCGACCCTGCGCGTCTCCTTCGACGTCCGCGGCGGTCTGCTCATCCGGCAGGCCCACCACTGGGCGGCGCTGATCTTCCTCGCGTCACTGCTGGTCCACCTGCTGCGGATCTTCTTCACGGGCGCGTTCCGCAAGCGGGAGATCGGCTGGCTGGCCGGGTTCCTGTTGCTCGTCCTCGGCATGGTCGCGGGCCTGACCGGCTACGACCTGCCCGGCGACCTGTTGTCGGGCACCGGCCTTCAGGTCGTCAACGGCACGATCCTCTCCCTTCCGGTCGTCGGCACCCACCTGGCGTTGCTCTTCTTCGGCGGCGAGTTTCCCGGAGGCGACCTGATCGCCCGCTTCAACACCCTGCACACCGTGGTCCTCCCCGGAGCGATGGTCGCCCTCATCGCTCTCTGCGTGGTGCTGGCAGTCCGTCACAGGCCCGCTCAGTACCCGGGCCCCGGCCGCACCGACACCCGGGTGACCGGTCTGCCGCCGCGAGTGAACGCGGCCAAGGTGACCGCCTTCTCCTTCCTGGTCGTCGGCGTGATCGTCCTCCTGGCCGGCATCGCGCAGATCAACCCCGTCTGGCACTACGGACCCTTCCGGCCGGACCAGGTCTCCGCCGGCTCCCAGCCGGACTGGTACATGGGAGTCGCCGACGGACTCCTGCGGGTAGTGCCCGGCTGGGAGGCCGACCTCTGGGGACACACCCTGGCCCTGGACGTCCTCCTGCCCCCGCTGGGCGGCGTGCTGATGTTCCTCGCGCTCGGCGCCTACCCGTTCGTGGAGGCGTGGGTCACCGGCGACGACGGCGAGCAGGACCTGCTGGACCGCCCGCGGAACCGTCCCGTGCGCACCGCCCTGGGATCGGCCTGGATCAACGTCTACCTCATGGCCCTCGTCGGCGCCGCCAACGACGTGATCGCCACCCATCTGCACCTCTCCGTGAACGCCGTCACCTGGACGATGCGCATCGGGCTGTTCGCCGCTCCGGTCGTCGTCTTCGTCGTCGCCAAACGCTGGGCCCTCGGCCTGCAACGGCGGGACCGCGACGAGGTTCTGCACGGTCGTGAGACCGGCACCGTCGAGCGTCTCCCGCACGGCGCGTACGTCGAAGTCCACGAGCCGCTCGACCGGGCACGGCTGCACACGCTGACCGCGCATGTGCAGTACCAGCCCCTGGAAGTTCCGCCGCGGTCCACCGGCAGCGCCGCCGCGCGCCGCGTGCAGCGCCTGAGAGCCGGACTCAGCCGCGCCTTCTACGGTCCGGGCACACAGATACCCAAGCCCACCCGGCAGGAGTACGAGGACGCAGGCCACCGTCACACATGACCGGCGAGCGTCCAGCGGGACGTCACGGACAGCCCGGTTCTGCACACCGAACATGCCGGGCCCGCGCCTGACACGACAGGCGCGGGCCCAACGACAGCCGGGACGGCCCGGGTTCCGCCGATCCGCACCGACGGCCGGGTCGACAGGTCGTATGGGGCGCGGTCCGCTCCGAGACGACCGGCCTCGTCGCTGCCATCAGCGAGTGGTTGCGACCTTCGGCCGTCACGCGGTGGTATCCACGTTCCACGCCGCGGGCAGATCGCTGCCGCAGAAGACGCAGACGAAGTCGTCCTCGCGCACGATGTTGTGCTCCTGGCAGTCGGTGCATCGTCGGAACAGCACCTCGTGGGTGAAGCCGGAAGGGTGCCGGAGTTCTACCGCGTCCAGAGCACGGGCGACCTCCGCCCAGGAGCTGACGTCCGGGCAGTACCCGGTGGACTGGTTGCTGACCTCGCTCACGGACCACCGGTATGCCACGAGCATGAAGCTGATCTCGCCGGCACTCAGAACCATGTCTCCGCCGGCACAGGCGACGTGTTCGCTTCGCCGCGGCGCCAGTCGCAGCACACCGTCCACACCGACCACGAAGGTGAACGGTTCGGCCAGCTCCGCCGCCGGTTGCTCCGCGATCCAGCCATCGAAGTCAGCCGCCGAGCCGATCCGACGCCCACCGTCACCAGGCCGGACCGCGGCCTTCAGCTCGGCCGCTCCGACATATCGATAACTCCGCCCCCGCCCACTCACGTCAGCCCACCTAGAGCACTTCCGACACACGCCCTACTTCTCGGGACGTGCTGGGGCGGCCTTGATGCCCCTGATCAGGCCGGTGGACTGACCCACCTCGATCAGGTAGCCGTCGGGATCGCGCAGATAGCAGCGCAGCTCGGAGGCGCGGTCGACGGGTTCGGTGAGGAACCTGGCGCCCTTGGCGACGGCGTGGGCGTAGAACGCGGCCATGTCGGCGACGCGCACGTTGAGGAAGCCGGACACCCGCTCACCGTCCTGCGGCACTTCCAGGGTGACGCCGGGCTTGTCGGGGGTCGGTCCGCCTCCGGGATTCATGATGATCCAGCTGTTGGCGATCTGCACGATCGCCGGATTCTCGTCCATCACCACCTCGCCGCCGAAGACGTCGGCGTAGAACCGCCGTGAGACGGCGACGTCACGTACGGTGAGGAAATGTGACAGGAGAAGGCCGTGTGCAGGCGCCGGGAGCTCGCCGTGAGATGCCATGGTGTGTCGTCCCTTCGTTGCCGGGAGGTAGGGGAGTGCGGATGGCGGTGGCGCACCTGCCGCATCGCATGCGGTGACCTCGGAGCGCTCGCCACTGTGCAGTGACACTGATCGCGTACGAGAACTCTGACCGCGTACGGGTCTGCTCTGTGACAGGGCGGTCCGGCAGGCGGCCGGAGCACCTGACGCCGTCACAGATCTGTCGCCCGTTCGGTCAGTGGAAGAGGAAGCCGGTGGTTCGCGCGGCCACGGTCGGCGCGCATACCTGCGTGCGCCTCCTGCAAGATGGCCGGCCGCCGCACGCCACCGAAGCCCGTGATCCCGTTCTGACTCCTGCGAGGTACCACCATGGCAACCGAAAGCGTTCTGCACCCGAGCCTGATCGTCCCGGTCGGCCACGTCGAGCCCGTCCCGCGCCGCGTCCGGGGTGTCATCGGAGGCCGGGTCGTCTTCGACAGCCGCCGCGCGCTCTACGTGTGGGAATGGCGTGCCTACCCGCAATTCAGCATCCCTGTCGAGGACCTGGTCGACGGGACGCTCGTCGACGACCATCACACCGAGCACCACGGTGCGGGACTCGCCCGCCGCCACACGCTGCGGGTCGGCTCCGAAGTCCGCGAGGGCGCGGCATGGGTGTGGGACGCGGACGCCCCGAGCTCACTGCACGGGACCGTCCGGTTCGAATGGACCGCGCTGGACTCCTGGTTCGAGGAGGACGAGCCGGTCTTCGTGCACCCCAGGAGCCCCTACTCCCGTGTGGACGCCCTGCGTTCGTCGAGCAGCGTCCGCGTGGAACTGGACGGAGTCGTGCTGGCGGACGCGCCCAACTGCGTGAAGCTGTTCGAAACGGGGCTGCCTACGCGCTACTACATCGAGCGCATGTACGTCGACTGGACCAAGCTGCGGCACTCGGCCACGGTCACCCAGTGCCCGTACAAGGGAACGACGAGCGGGTACTGGTCCTTCGACGGCGCGAGCGGTGCCCACGAGGACATCGCCTGGGGCTACGACTTCCCGACCATCCACGCCAACCGCGTGGCCGGCCTCGTCGCCTTCTACAACGAGCACGTCGACCTGTACGTGGACGGAGTCCTGTTGCCGCGGCCCACCGAGCCCTCCCGCGAAGCGGTTCCCCGGTAGCACGCCGCCGGACCGCGCACCCGATCCCTTCCATTGATGTGTATGCTGAACATAACGTCCACAACATCGTGTTCGACACGGTCACCGTGACGATGTGACGACGTTCGCGCCGGCCCGGCAGCCGAGCGGGTGCGGTGCGCCGGGTGCCGTCTTTTCCCCCGGAGACGGCGCCCGGCGCCACTTCGACAGGCCGCGGCACCGTGAGGTCCCGACCGGCCGGTCGAAGCGATGCGCAGACCGAAACACAATGTGCGGGATTCTCTGGCGCGCAACATGACTACCATGCACACCTTGTGAAGGGGCAGGCCGCAGGCGCGCGGAGCCCCGGAGGCCACCGGAGGAACGCCCAGCTCGACGCTGTGGGTGTGGAGGCGCGCGCATGGATTCGGTCGACGATGTGATGTCGATCGCGGAGATGGTGGAGGAGCGGCGGCATCTGATGGATGTCGCGTACCGGATGCTCGGCAGCAGGGCCGGGGCCGGCAGCGTGGTCGACGAGGTGTATCGGCGCTGGTACGGCCTGCCCGCGCGGGAGCGGGCGCGGATCGTACGGCCGCGCTCCTGGCTCGTCGCGAGCACGGGCCACATCTGCCGGGCACGGCTCGCCGGACCGTCGCACCCGCCGGGCGCCCCCGCTCCGGGCCGAGCGGACGACGCTCGCATCCGGTACCGGGTCGTCGGGGCGACACCGGGCGCGTACTCCGCCGCCGCCGGACGGCCGGAGCCGGAGGGCGGTGAGCCCAGCGACCGCGCACGTCACAGCCTGCGTGCCCGACGCGCGCGACCCACGGCGCCGCAGGAGCACGACGCGGTGAGCGGCGCGCTGCGGGACGCCTTTATGGCACAGACTCCCGAGGCGCTGATGGCGCTGCTCGCGCCGGACGCGAGCGTCTCCTTCGACGGGGGAGGCAAGGTACGGACCCGGGTCCGTAGCGTCCACGGCAGCCGGCAGGTCGCCCGGAGCCTGTTGACGCTGCTGGCCCCGCAGGCCCGCGCCACCCTGAACACGCGGCGTTCGAAGATCCGGACGGCAACGGATGGGTGCTTCAGGAAGTCCCGGCCTGAGGCGGCCTGCTCACCGCAGGGACAGCGGGGAGGCGCCGGCCCGATGACTCGGCCGGCGCCTCCCTGCTGATCCGGTTACTCCACGAAGTAGGAGTCGTGCTTGTCGAAGAACGCGGCGCGCTCCTCCTCCGAGGCGTGCGCCAGCTGCGACACCTGCTCGAAGTACTCCTCGCGCGGTGCGCCCGGCGTGAACAGCAGCAGCATGTCCGCCGGCGCGTCGGAGTCGTTGCGGAAGGCGTGCAGGCCACCCTGGGGCACATGCAGGAAGTCACCCTTGCGTGCGTCGACCCATTGCACGCCGTCGAACACACGCACCGTGCCCTCCAGGATGTAGAACGACTCCGAGATGCGCCGGTGGAAGTGTGTCTTGGGGCCGCCGGCCCTCGGCCTCATCTCCACCCGGTACAGCCCGAACTCGCCCCGGGTGACGTCCGTGGTCGCCAGGTAGTGGAGAGCGTCCTTTCCGGTGCCGCTCTCCCCGATGTCCGGCGGGGTGCTCGCAGGGCGGAAAACGGCGCTGACCTCCCCGTCCTCGCCCCAGTATTTCTGTTCCGGGTAGGGATACGACATGGCTCGGGTCCTTTCCTGCGACGTGCGCGGCTGACGCAACGGCGGGGCCCGCCGAAGAGCGGCCCTCTCCCATCAGACCGGCCGGCACCAGCCGATGTGACACCTGACTCCGCGCAGGGCCGGGCGTGGCGGTCCGCGGATTCCGGCCGGACCGCGCACGACGGGGACCAGGGTCAGCGGGTGATCGCCTTGGTCGGGCCCTGCCCGGCGGCCCCACCCTGACCTTCGGCCAGGACGAGACCGGCGCGCGGACCTCCCGGCTCTGCACCCGGGATGGCGACGGCACGGTCGTGGCCTCCGACACGGTGGACTCGGTTCAGGATCAGACAGTCGCGGACGCGGACACCAACGGACAGACCCGCAGCCGTACCTCACGCTGCCGCTGGACTAGGCCGCCGAGGGCTGTCGCGCCATCGACGAGCGCCGCACGATCAAGACGCTGCTGCGCCCCTGACACACCGCCCGGCCATTCCCCGTCTACGTACACGATTGGAACCACATCTCATGACCCCCACGTACGACTTCACCGACCAGGTGGCCCTCGTCACCGGCGCGGCCTGAGGCATGGGCCTGGCCACCACCCGCGCCTTCGCCGAGGCCCGCGCCGCCGTCGTCCTGACCGACCGTGACGAGAAGGCCGTTCAGCGCGCCGCCGAGGAACTCAACGCGGCCGGACACCGGGCGATCGGCGTCGTCTGTGACGCCACGGACGAGGACCAGGCGGCCGCGATGGTCGACCGCGCGGGTTGATCCAGACAACAAGTGGCGGTGAGCACCCCACACCGTCCGCTGAGGTCGATGGCGATGAACAGCACCACCGCTGCAGGTCGGCTCCATTCCCAGGCGCACTCCGAATGCGAGAGCTCGGCACTTAACCGGGCGGGTGACTTGGGGGGCAGCTACCCACCTGGTCGTTGTCACTTGCTGAGCTCGCTGTCCGTGACCGCGTCAGATCCCGCAGGTCCCGCATCTCCTGGGCGTCATGCGAGCCAGGCGGACTCCTTCGGACGGGTGTGCGGTGAGCTGTCGGTGCCGCCGTGCGCGGCCGTGCGGCCCAGGTAGCGGTGCACGAAGTGGATGCTCATCGCGCCTTCGCCGGCCGCGGAGGCCACCCGCTTCACCGAGCCGCTACGGACATCCCCTACCGCGAAGACCCCGGGCAGGCTGGTCTCCAGGGTCATGCACGAGCGCCCGCGGCCGTGCCACACCTCGGGGCAGGCGCAGGCTTCCTGGGCCTCCGGGCCGGTGAGGACGAAGCCGCGGGAGTCGAGGGCGATGGTGCCGGCGAGCCACTCGGTGTGGGGGTCGGCGCCGGTGAAGACGAACAGGCCCCGTACCGCGAGTCGGCGGTGCTCGCCCGTGCGGTTGTCGACCACGTCGAGCTCCTCCAGCACCTCCTGGCCGACGACCTCGGTGACCTCGGTGTGCAGCATGACCTCCACCCGTGGATGGCGCTCGACCTGGTCGACCAGGTAGCGGGACATGTTGGCCTCCAGGCTGGGTCCTCGGACCAGCAGGTGCACCTTCGGCGCGTACCCGGCGAGGAACAGAACCGCCTGGCCCGCCGAGTTGCCTCCGCCGACGACGGCCACCGGGTCGCTGTGGCACTGCTGGGCCTCGTAGACGGTCGCCGAGTAGTGGACGCTCGTGCCCTCCAGGCGTTCGATGCCGGGCACCTGGAGCCGGCGGTAGCGGGCACCCGTGGCCAGGACGACGGCGCGGGCGGCGATCTCGCTGCCGTCGGCGAACGCCACCACGTAGTGGTCCTCGTCCTTGGGATGGAGACCGGTCGCCTCCAGCGGAATGCTGATCCTGGCGCCGAACTTGTCGGCCTGCAGCACGGCGCGTTCGGTGAGTTCGGCGCCTGAGATGCCGGCGGGGAAGCCGAGCAGATTCTCGATGCGGGACGACGTGCCGGCCTGGCCGCCGGTGGCCATCGCCTCCACCACCGTGGTGCTCAGGCCCTCGGAGGCGGCGTACACCGCGGCAGCGAGGCCGGCGGGTCCGGAGCCGACGATGAGGACGTCGCCGTGACGGTTTCCGGCGGGCAGTGACGGCAGGCCGATGAGCCGGGCCAGTTCCGCGTTGCTGGGGTTGCGCAACAGGGTGGTGTCCCGCCAGATGACGAGCGGTGTCTCCTCCGGGCCGACGCCGAAGCGGCGCAGCAGCTCCTCGGCCTCCTCGTCGGTCTCCAGGTCGATCCATCGGTGCGGCAGCCGGTTGCGGATGGCGAACTCGCGCAGCCGCCGGGTGTCGGGCGAGTAGCGCGAGCCGATGACGCGGAAGCCGACGCCCTGCCCGACGAGCAGCGCACGACGGCCCAGACAGGCGCGCAGCACGACGTCCCCGATGGTGGAGTCCTGGGACACCAGGTGGCGCAACTGGTCCAAGGAGACGACGAGGACCTCGCCCGGCTCTCTGGCGAGCGCGGTGTAGAAGGCCACCTGTCCGTGCAGCAGCCCGAGTTCGCCGACGAAGCGACCGGGGCCGTGTACGCGCAGCACGTGCTCCTCGGGAGTGCCGTAGTCCTCGACGACGGCGACGGTGCCGCTGAGGACGACGAAGAACGTCTCGCAGCGCTCCCCCTCCTGGATCAGCACGTCGTTCGGAGCCATGGTCCGGCGTTGCCCGTGCTCCGCCAGACGTGCTATCTGGTCCTCCGTAAGGCGCGGATACGCGCCGTAGATGTCCGGGGTCTCCCAGAAGACCGACTCGCCCGCTTCCTCCGGCACCGGTTCTCCGCCCGGCAGCGACTGGTCGCCGGACATCAGACGAACGCCTCGTGAACGTAGCACCAGCGCCAATCCTCGCCGGGCTGGAACGACTGCACGATCGGATGGACGACGGCAGCCGCGTGCTTACGCGCGTGCTTGTTCGGCGACGAGTCACAGCAGCCGACGTGCCCGCAGGTCAGACAGAGCCTCAGGTGGACCCACGGGGAGCCGAGCAGCAGACACTCCTGACACCCTTCTGGGGTGAGCGGCTGGACCGGCCGGACAAGCGCGAGGTGAGGGTCTGCGTGCAGGGTCATCCGGATCACCCTTCCCGGGCCGTGATCGACTGTTCCACCCACTGGCGCAGAGCGGGGGCGGGCGCCGCCCCCGCCTGCCGGGCGAGCGTCTCGCCCTGGTCGAGGACGAGCAGTGTCGGTACCGCCTGAACCTCGAAACGCCGTGACAGCCGCGGGTTCTTGTCGACATCGACCTTGACGAGTTTGATGCGGCCGGCGAGATCGGTGGCGACCTTCTCCAGCGCGGGGCTGACCATGCGGCAGGGGCCGCACCAGGTGGCCCACAGGTCGACCACGACGGGGACGTCGGCCCGTTCGGCGACCTCGGTGAAGTCGTCGTCGCCCGCGTCCACCATCCACGGTAGGGGCTGCTTGCAGTTGCCGCACTTGGGACGGCCCTCCGCGGCCACGGGCACCCGGTTGGTACGCCCGCAGTTCGGACAACTGACGGTCGTCGCCTGCATCGTGCTCATGCCGCCCGTGCTCCCTTCACGTCCTCGGGCTGGTCGTAGGTGACCACCAGCTCTCCGTGTTCGGCGTCGACGCGGACCGTCGCGCCGTCCTGGACGTCGCCGCGCAGCAGGGCGCGCCCGACCAGCGTCTCGACCTCGTGGGAGATGTAACGCCGAAGCGGCCGGGCCCCGTACACCGGGTCGTAGCCCTGGTGGGCGATCGCTTCCCGAGCGGCGTCGGTGAGTTCGACGGTGATGCGGCGTTCGGCGAGCCGCTGGCGCAGTTCGTCGAACTGGAGCTCCACGATCCGCTCGATCTGCCGCTCGCCGAGCGGCTTGAACAGCACGATGTCGTCGACGCGGTTGAGGAACTCCGGGCGGAAGTGCCCGCGCAGCTCGCCCATCACCAGGGCGCGGGCGTCGGGCTTGATCTCACCTTCGGCGGTGGCGCCGTCGAGGAGGTGCTCGGAGCCGATGTTGGACGTCATGATGATCACGGTGTTGCGGAAGTCGACGGTGCGGCCCTGAGCGTCGGTGATGCGGCCGTCATCGAGGATCTGCAGCAGGGTGTTGAAGACATCGGTGTGCGCCTTCTCGATCTCGTCGAACAGCACGACCGAGTACGGCTTGCGGCGCACGGCCTCGGTGAGCTGGCCGCCTTCCTCGTAGCCGACGTATCCGGGCGGTGCGCCCATGAGCCGGCTGACGGTGTGCCGCTCCTGGTACTCACTCATGTCGAGGCGGACCATGTTCTCCTCGGAGTCGAACAGGGTCCGGGCGAGGGTCTTGGCCAGCTCGGTCTTCCCGACGCCGGTGGGGCCGAGGAAGATGAACGAGCCGATGGGGCGGCGAGGGTCGCGGATGCCGGAGCGGGCGCGGATGATGGCGTCGGCGACGAGTTTGACGGCTTCGTCCTGGCCGATGACGCGCTCGCGCAGGATGTCGTCGAGGCGCAGCAGTTTCTCGCGTTCGCCCTCCTGGAGGCGGGAGACGGGGATGCCGGTCCAGGCCGCGACGATCTCGGCGATCTCCTCCTCGGTGACGACCTCGCGCAGCAGCCGGTTCTGCCCTTGTTTGGCGGCCAGCTGCTCCTCTTCCGCGGCGAGTCGGCGCTCCAGGTCCTGGAGTCGGCCGTAGCGGAGTTCGGCGGCGCGGTTGAGGTCGTAGGCGCGTTCGGCCTCCTCCGCCTCGTAGCGGACCTGCTCCAGTTCCTGGCGCAGTTCCTGCACGCGGCGGATCGCCTGCCGTTCGGCCTCCCACTGGGCGTGTTTGGCGTCGGCCTCGCCGCGCAGGTCGGCCAGTTCCCTGCGCAGCTCCTCCAGGCGTGTTTTGCTGGCCTGGTCGGTCTCCTTGGACAGGGCCGCCTCCTCGATCTCCAAGCGGGTGACGCGGCGGGTGATCTCGTCGAGTTCGGCGGGCATCGAGTCGATCTCGGTACGCAGCCGGGCGCACGCCTCGTCGACGAGGTCGATGGCCTTGTCGGGCAGGAATCGATCGGTGATGTAGCGGTGGCTGAGGGTGGCCGCGGAGACCAGCGCGGTGTCCTGGATCTTCACGCCGTGGAAGACCTCCAGGCGTTCGCGCAGTCCGCGCAGGATGGAGATGGTGTCCTCCACGCTCGGCTCGTCGACCAGGACCTGCTGGAAGCGGCGTTCGAGGGCGGCGTCCTTCTCGATGTGCTTGCGGTACTCGTCGAGGGTGGTGGCGCCGATCATGTGGAGTTCGCCGCGGGCGAGCATCGGCTTGAGCATGTTGCCCGCGTCCATGGCCCCTTCGGCGGCGCCCGCTCCTACGACGGTGTGGAGTTCGTCGACGAAGAGCAGGATGCGCCCCTGGGCGGCCTTCACCTCGGACAGCACGGCCTTGAGGCGTTCCTCGAACTCACCGCGGTACTTCGCGCCGGCGACCAGGGAGCCCATGTCGAGGGCGAACACCGTCTTGTCGCGCAGGCCCTCGGGGACGTCGCCGCGAACGATGCGCTGGGCCAGGCCCTCGACGATGGCGGTCTTGCCGACCCCGGGGTCGCCGATGAGGACGGGGTTGTTCTTGGTCTTGCGGCTGAGGATCTGGGTGACGCGGCGGATCTCCGCGTCACGGCCGATGACCGGGTCCAGCCGCCCGGACCGAGCCTCGAGGACCAGGTCGCGGCCGTACTTCTCCAGAGCCTCGTAGGCCACTTCGGGGTTGGCGGAGGTGACGCGCTGGTTGCCGCGGACCTGGGTGAGCGCGCTCAGGAACGAGTCCCTGGTGATGCCGGCCTGTTTGAGCAGGCGTCCGGCGGCGGTCGAAGAGCTCTCCTCGGCCAGGGCGAGCAGAAGGTGCTCCACGGACACGTACTCGTCCTTGAGGCGTTTGGCCTCCCGTTCGGCGGCGTCGAGCAGGCGGCCGAGGCGCTGGGTGACGAAGACCTGGCCGGGTGCCGCGCCGGGGCCGGTGACCTTCGGGCGGCGGGAGAGTTCCTCACGCACGGCCGCGCGCAGTTCCTTCGGCTCGGTGCCGGCCTGTTGCAGCAACCGCGGGATCAGACCGTCCTCCTGATCGAGAAGTGCGAGCAGCAGGTGTTCACCGTCGACCTCGGTGTGCCCCATGCCGACGGCCGCGGTCTGGGCCTCCTGGAGGGCTTCCTGGGACTTCTGGGTGAGACGGTTCATGTCCATGGGGGTGTTTCACTCCTCGTGCCGCGGCCGCGCAGGGCGGCTTCGAGCAGGCTGATGCGGTCCAGCAGGTCGAGCACCAGGCCGATGGATGCGTAGTTGAGGCAGAGTCCGGTGCGCAGCCGCTGGATGCGGGCGAGAACCGCCGGGGCCGTGGGGTCGAACACCAGGCGCCCCGCGCCGTCGCGTTCGGCGTCGACCAGGCCGAGGGCGACGAACCGGCGGATCAGATCGGGGTGGAGGCCCGAGCGACGGGCCACGGCGTCGAGAGAGAGCCTGGGGGCGGGCACGAGCGCGTACCGGACAGCCGTCGAGGCGGTGATGTCGGCGCCCGTTCGTACCGGACGGGCGCCCCCGCCGGCCCGGCCGATGCCTGCCGCTCCTGCGGGTCGGTCGTTCATCGCGTCCTCCTGGGGTCGAACGAGGAGGTGGCGGCGAGCTCCTCGAACAGTTCGCGCTCCCGGTCGCCGAGGGTCGGCGGCACCATGATGCGGAGCTCGGCGTACAGGTCGCCGTTCGCGCCGCGCGGGTTCGGCATGCCCTCGCCACGCAGCCGCAGCCGCCGACCGCTGGACGACCCCGCGGGCACCGTGACCTTGGCCGTGCCGCCGCCGGGCGTGGGCACCGGCACGGTCGCACCCAGGGCCGCCTCCCAGGGGGCGACCGGGACCTGGACGTGCACGTCGCGGCCGTCCAGCCGGAACCGGGGGTGGGGCTGGATACGCACCCGCAGGTACAGGTCGCCCGCGGCGGCGTCACCACTGCCCCGGCCGCCCTCGCCCGCCAGCCGGATGCGCTGCCCTTCGGTGACGCCCGGCGGCACGTCGACCTCGTACCGCCGCGGCTGCCCGGTGGGACCGGCGAGCGTGACGGTGCGACGGCCGCCTCGGTACGCCTCCTCGACGGTGAGCGGCAGCTCGGCCTCCTGATCCGCTCCGGGGACGCCGCCTGGGGCGGCGCCGGCTCCGAACATGGAGCCGAACAGGTCCTCGATGTCGATGCCCTCCGCGCCGAAGTCGTCGCCGAAGCCGGTGGCGTACCGGACACGAGGACCGCCCCCGCCCGCGGTCCTCCGACCGCGGAAGCCGCCGCCCGCTCCCGCCGCGATCCGTTCGTCGAAGTCCTCGGGGATCTTGCGGAAGTCCTCGCCGAAGCGGTCGTAGCGGGCCCGGGTCTTGGGATCGGACAGGACGCTGTGTGCCTCGTTGAGGTCCTTGAAACGCTCCTCCGCCCCGGGGTCTTTGTTGACGTCGGGGTGGTACCTGCGGGCGAGTTTGCGGTACGCCTGCTGGATCTCGTCCTGGCTCGCGGTCCGCGACACGCCCAGCACCTCGTAGTAGTCCCGTGCCATGACCGGTCACTCCCGCTTCGCGACGGTCACCGCGGCCGGCCTGAGCTGCCTCTCGCCGTCCCCGTAGCCGGGGCGCAGCACCTCGACGACCGTGCCCGGCGGGGCGTCGGCGTCCTGGACGACGCCGACCACCTCGTGCCGGGCCGGGTCGAAGGGCACGCCGGTCTCCGCGTGCCGCGGGTAGCCGAGCAGTTCCAGGACGTTCACCGCCTGGTCGCGAACGGCGCGGATGCCCTCCATGACCGCGCCCGGATCGGCGCCGGCATGGGTCAGGGCGAGTTCGAGGTTGTCGAGGACGGGCAGGAAGGCGGCCGCCGTGCGGGACCGCTCGACCGCCCGTTCCCGCTCCAGTTCCCTGGCGTGACGCTTGCGAAGGTTGTCGAGGTCGGCGAGTGCGCGCCGCCAGCGGTCCTCCAGTTCCTGGATCGCGGTCGTGTACTCGTCCTCGGCAGACGCGGGGCCGGCGGCGTCGGGCCCCGGTCCGCCGTTCGCCGCTTCCGGCCGGGTCGGCGGGCCCGGTTGCGGCAAATCCCCGCGCGGAGGGCGTACGGCGCCTTCCGGGACCGGTTCGACCGGATCCGACGCTGCCCGGTCGTGTTCCTGGGGGTAGGTGGGCATGGCGCGCCTCAGCCCTTGTCGAACTCGGCGTCGATGACATCGTCGTCACCGCCACCACCGCCGCTGGGACCACCGGTGGCGGCGTCCTGGCCGGGACCGCCCGTGGCAGCGGCGCCCTGATGGGCCGCCAGCCCGGCGAGCACCTGCTGGAGTTCGGAGGTCAGGGGCCGCACACGCTCCACGCCCGCCTCTTCCTTGACCGCCGCCCGGGCGTCGGACACGAGCATCTCGGCACGTGCCTTCTCGTGCGCCGGCGCTGCGTCGCCCAGTTCGGCGAGGCGCTTCTCGACCTGGTACGCGATGGCGTCGAGTTCGTTGCGGGCGTCGACGGCCTCGCGGAGTGCCTGGTCCTGGCCCTGGTTGCGCTCGGCCTCCTGGACCATGCGTTCGACCTCACTGCGGTCCAGGTTGGAGCTCTCGCTGATGGTGATGCCCTGTTCCTTGCCGGTGTCCCGGTCGCGGGCCTTGACGTTGAGGATGCCGTTGGCGTCGATGTCGAAGGTGACCTCGATCTGTGGTTCGCCCCGCGGCGCCGGCCGGATGTCGGTGAGCTGGAACCGGCCGAGCACGCGGTTGTCGGCCGCGGACTCACGCTCGCCCTGCAGCACCACCACGTCGACGGCCGGTTGGTTGTCCTCCGCGGTGGAGAAGGTCTCGCTGCGGCGTACCGGGATGGTGGTGTTCCGCTCGACGATCTTCGTCATCACTCCGCCGCGCGTCTCCACGCCCAGCGACAAGGGTGTGACGTCGAGCAGCAGGACGTCCTTGACCTCGCCCTTGAGCACCCCGGCCTGGATCGCGGCGCCCAGGGCCACGACCTCGTCGGGGTTGACGCTCATGTTGGGTTCCTTGCCGCCGGTCAGTCGGCGGACCAGGGACTGGACCGCCGGGATACGCGTGGAACCGCCCACGAGGATGACCTCGTCGATGTCGCTCTCGCCGACCTTGGCGTCGGCCATCGCCTGCTGGACCGGTCCCAGGCAGCGCTCCACCAGGTCGCCGGTGATCTGCTCGAACGTGGACCGCATGATCGAGTCGGTGAGGTGCTTGGGGCCCGAGGCGTCGGCGGTGATGAACGGCAGGCTGACCTGCGTCTGCGTCACCGAACTGAGCTCGGTCTTGGCCTTCTCCGCCGCCTCGAACAGTCGTTGCAGCGCCTGCGGGTCCTTGCGCAGGTCGATGCCGTTCTCCTTCTGGAAGTCGTCCGCCAGGTAGTCCACCAGACGCCGGTCGAAGTCGTCGCCGCCGAGGTGGCTGTCACCGGCGGTGGAACGCACCTCCACCACGCCGTCGCCGACGTCGAGGATGCTCACGTCGAAGGTGCCGCCGCCCAGGTCGAAGACGAGGACGGTCTCGTGCTCCTTCTTGTCCATGCCGTACGCGAGGGCGGCCGCCGTCGGCTCGTTGATGATCCGCAGCACCTCCAGTCCCGCGATCCGTCCGGCGTCCTTGGTGGCGGTGCGCTGAGCGTCGTTGAAGTAGGCGGGCACCGTGATGACCGCCTCCGTGACCCGCTCCCCGAGCTGCTTGGAGGCGTCGTCGGCGAGTTTGCGCAGCACCTGTGCGCTGATCTCCTCAGGCGCGTAGAGCTTGTCGCGCACCTTGAAGCGGGCCGCCCCGCCGTCGCCTTCGACGACGTCGTACGCCACCGCCCTGGCCTCTTCGGAGATCTCGTCGAAGTGCCGGCCGATGAACCGCTTGGCCGAGTAGATGGTGCCCTTCGGGTTGAGGATCGCCTGGCGCCGGGCCAGCTGGCCCACCAGACGTTCCCCGGTGTCGGTGAAGGCCACCACGGACGGTGTCGTGCGGTTGCCCTCGCTGTTGGGCACGACGGACGGCTCGCCGCCCTCCCACACGGCGATCACCGAGTTGGTGGTGCCCAGGTCGATGCCCACTGCCTTGGCCATGAGGAACTCCTCCCGGTGCAGCGCCTGCGTCGACTCTCCGGATCACGTTCGTTCAGGTGGAGGTGGGACCTCCGCCGGTTTCCCACCGGTGCGCACGGAGGGTCTCGAGCACTCCCCAGGGTGACGAACCGAGTGGCTCCACGCCTGCGCCTGGCGAGTCAGGAATGCACGGGTCCGGTCGTCCTACGAGTACGAGAGAAAGAATCCGAACATCTCGGGTAAGCCGGCCGGGAGCGGGTATGCGAAATACCGCTCGCCTCCCTGCAGGCTCGGGGAGAACGGAGTGATCCCATGGCCGGCAGCCGGACGCACAGCCCGTACCACCGCTGCCCCGACCGGGCGGGCAGCCTTGTGCGGGGCAGCGCCCGGCGGCACTCCACGGCCGCGCGCAGACAGCCCCGCTCGTCCGCTCGCACCCCGGCCGACCATGACCCCCGCGACCTGATGGTGCTTTCCCGCGCCCTGTTCGACACCTCGGACGAAGACGAGATCCTGCGACTGGCCATGGACCACATAGCCGCCGCGGGGCCATACCGCGCCGAGGCCGGATACCTCAAGGTGGGCGGCGGCCTGGTCCCCAGCCCGAGGAACGGGCAGACGCATGCCTCGGCCGTGGGCCGGAGGGTGCGGGAGCTGGCCGGGCAGGACGGCCCTGTGGCGGTACCCGGCAGGCCCTGGGGCCGGGCCCTGGGGCTACGCGGACTTGAGGGACTCCACGGCTACCTCGTGGTGACGTCCCGCTCCCGGCCGTCCGAGGCCGAGCGCTCCCTGCTCGCCACGATCGTCCGGCACACCGCTGCCGCGCTGTCAGTCGCCTTCGCACACCGCCGCCAACGCGAGGACGCGCTGGAGCTGCACCGACTGAGGGACGAACGCACAGCTCTCCAGCGGCAGCTGATCTCCGTCGTGGCTGAGCTGGGCTACCAGCGAGCCGTTCACACGCTCATGGCCGACGTCGCTGCCTCGGGCGGCGGCGAGGAAGCCATCACCCGCGCACTGCACAGGCTCACTGGACTCCCCGCGCTGGTCGAGGACCGCTTCGGTCGGCTGAGGTCCTGGACCGGCCCCCGCCGTCCCGACCCCTATCCGGAACCGGATCCCGTGCGCCAGGACGAGATGCTGCACGCCGTCGCCCGGGAGGTCGGGCCGGTGCGGATAAAGGACCGGCTGATCAGCCTGGTCCGCCCGCACGGCGAGACCCTGGGCGTACTGGCCCTGGTCGATGCCCGGGGCGACGCCGACGAGCACACGGTGCTCGCGCTGGAACACGCCGCCACGTCGCTCGCCCTGGAGCTGGTGCACCTGCGTAATCTCGCCGAAGTCGAGCTGAGGCTGCACCGCGAGCTGGTCGACGACCTCCTGGCGGGGACGGACGCTGCGAGCGCCTACGCCCGGTCGGAGGCAATCGGACACGATCTGCACCGCAGCCACTACGTCGTCGTGGTGCAGTGGTCGAACCGGACCGCGGACGATTCCTTCGCGCAGACCGTGGGCCGGGCGGCCTCTGCCGTGGGCATGCGCTCGCTGCTGACCCGACGTTCCGACCACGTGGTCCTGGTAACCGACGACAGGCCGCACGCCCGCGCGCTGTACGAGGCGCTCGCCCGGGAGACCGGGACACGGTCCGGGACGATCGGGGTGAGCGCCCCTTCCGACTCCCTGGACGACATCCCCCACCGCTACCAGGAGGCGCAGCGCGCCCTGGAAGTGCGCCGCCACTCCCGCGAGCGCTACGGCACGACGTTCTTCGACGAACTCGGCCTCTACCGCATCCTGGGACCCGGCAACGACTACCGGGAACTGGAGAGGTTCGTCCACGAGTGGCTCGGGCAGCTCATCGACTACGACTCGCGGCACCACGCGGCCATGGTGGAGACCCTGTCCCGGTACTTCGACTGCGGCGGCAACTACGACGAGACCGCCGACTCCCTCGCGATCCACCGCAGCACGCTGCGGTATCGGCTCCAGCGCATCCGCGACATCAGCGGCAACGACCTCGCCAACGTCGAGGACCGGCTGAACCTCCAGGTGGCGACGCGTGTGTGGAAGATCGTGCTGGGCGGACCCGGCTGATGCCTCGCTGGAACCTTCGCGCGAGCGGTGTCAGCAGCCAGCTGGGCGGCCTGCCCTGCTACAGCGCCGCAGTGGATGGGTGGCCCTTCCTCGGTTTGCTCCAGCGAGGTCGCGTCGCCCCAGAAGACGGGGCCTTGGTTCATCACCGCCATCGCGATGATCGGCGGGGCCTTCGGCACCAGCCTCGAAGGGGACGAGAAGGTGTCCGACGCCGTCTGTGGACGACGGCAGCGTGAGCGTCAGCGGATGCCGCGGCAGATGTCGCGGCCGGAGCGAGGCGGACGCAGGGAGCCGGACACCACCGACGGGTGACGCCTGGGCCGCGGCCCAGGCGTCACAGGGCGATGACGTGGAGGTCGACCAGGTCGAGCAGCGCCCGCAGGGCCGAGCTGGGCCGCCGGGTCGACGACGTGCCGAGATGCATGCTCCAGCGGAGCATGGTGCCGTCGACGTCCAGGACGTGCAGGCCGGGGGTGCGGGCAACGGCGAACGCGGGCAGGAAGGCGATGCCCAGACCGTGCCGGACCAGTGCCGCCCCCATGTCGATGTCGGGCACTTCCAGTGCCACCCGGCGTACGACGCCCGCCGCCGCGAACGCCCGGTCGACCACCTCGCGGTTGCCGTAACCCGGCGGGAAGTCCACGAAGGGTTCCCCCGCGAGGTCCGCAAGTGCCACCTCTCCCCGCTGCGCGAGCGGATGGGCGGCGCCCACCACCAGGACGAGCGGGACGGTGGCCAGCTCCCGTGCGTCGATCCCGGCGGGCTTGTGCTCGGGCAGCGACAGGAAGGCCACGTCCAGGTCCCCGCTGAGCAACGCGTGCGCCAGTCCCGCCGAGCCGGTCGTCGCCAGCCGCAGCCGGACGTCGATCGCCGGATGCCGCGCGTGCAGCTGCCCGAGGAGCGCAGGCAGGTCCACCACCTCGACCGAGGCCATGGCGCCCACGTTCACTGTGCCGCGCAGCGTGTCCTGTGCCTCGCGCACGGCGTCCTGGGCCACCTGGGCGGCGTGCAGGGTGGCCCGAGCCTCAGGCAGCAGCGCCGCGCCCGCCCCGGTGAGCCGGACCTGCTGCGACGTGCGCTCGAACAGCGCGCAGCCGAGCTCGCGCTCCAGGGAGCGGATCGCGGCGGACACCCCCGACTGCACCACGTGCAGCCGACGTGCGGCACGCGTGAAACTCAGCTCCTCGGCGACCGCGATGAAGTGCTCCAGCTGACGTAGCTCCACCCGAGAAGTATCACTCGCAGTGCTCGAGCCCAGCAAAAACATTCGTTGGCATTGATCCGGGCTGGTGAGGAGGATGGAAAACGTCATCCACTTCCGCCCGAGGAGGGGTACCCCTGCCTGCCGTTCCCACGCCGCTGAGCCGTCCCGCAACCGACGCTCCCGGCGACCCGACCCACCGGATCCCAGCCCCCGCTCCCGCCGACCTGCCGCCCCGCGCCCCCGCCCGGCGCCGTGCCTCGCACACGACCGGCTTCTGGTTCGTGGCGGTGGCCTTCACCGTGCTGATGGCCTTCGGCACCGCGCCGACCCCGCTGTGGCCGCTGTATGAGGCCCGGGACCACTTCGGCGCGACCACGGTCACGGTGGCGTACGCCTCGATGGTCGTGGGCGCGGCGGCCGCCTTCCTCGGACTGGGACACCTGTCGGACCGGCTCGGCCGACGCCGCATCATCGTCCCGGCGCTGCTGGTCGGCATCGTCGCGTCGGTCGTACTGATCGTGTGGCGGGACCTGCCGGGGCTGATCGCGGGCAGGATCCTGAACGGTGTCGGACTGGGGCTGATGGCCTCGACCGCGACGACGTACCTGCACGACCTGCACCACGAGGCCCGTCCGGAGCGGACGGGTTCGGTGCTGCCCGGCATCGTGGCCACCGCCGCCAACCTCGGCGGCCTGGCCTCAGGCCCCCTGGTCGCCGGAGCCGCCGCCGAATGGCTTCCCACGCCCCTGATCACCACCCAGGCGATCTTCACGCTCGCCATGGCGGTGTGCCTGGTGCTGGTGCTGTCCACCCCGGAGACCGTGGACCTGGAGCTGCCCGCGGCCGAACCGCCCAGCAGGTTCGTCCTGCGCCCCGGCGGCGGGCGGACGTTCGGCGCGGCCGGCGCGCTGGGCGCCTTCGCCTTCGCGATCCTCGGCCTGATCTCCTCCCTCGGGGCGAGCGTGCTCCACGGCACCCTGCACACCGACTCGCACCTCGTGGTCGGCCTGGCGGCCTTCCTCATGTTCGGTTCCGCGGCGGTCGCCCAGCTGGTGCTGGGGCGCCTCCCACTGCCCAGGGTCCTGACCGTGGGGGCAGTGGTCTTCCCGGTCGGCCTGGTCCTGTGCGCCGTCGCCCTGTACCACCCGGCGCTCTGGCTCTACCTGGTCGCCGTGTCCTTGTCGGGAGCCGGCTCCGGGCTGCTGTTCAAGGGAGGTGTCGAACGTGCCGTTTCAGTGGCCGAGCCCGCCTCACGCGCGGGGGTCCTCGCGGTCTTCTTCGTCGTCGCGTACCTCGGAATGGGCCTGCCCTCCGTCCTGTTCAGCATCGCCTTGCGGCACTTCGCCGTGCAGACCGCGATGATCGGCTTCGCGGCGGTCCTCTCCTGCGGCGCCGTCGTGTCGGTCGCCGTCGCGTTGCGCGACCGCGCACCTGGTTCCGGCACGCGCTCGGCGCAGTCCGCTCGCCCCTCCTGACCTCCCTGCGGCGCATGCGACACCGGTTGTCTGGGAGGCGCGGACCTGGGCACTCGGTGCGGGCGTGCGTGACACGGATCCACGGCGGACGGGAGGCCCGAGATGTCTGCGGAATCGGCCAGAAGGATCGCGCTCCCCTCCGATGAGGAGATCGCGGCGCTCGGGCAGGGCACCTGGTACCTGGGCGAGGATCCGGCCCGGCGGGAATAGGAGATCGCCGCGCTGCGGCTGGGCGTGGACCTGGGCATGACCGTCGTCGACACGGCGGAGATGTACGGCGACGGCGCAGCCGAGGAGCTCGTCGGGGAGGCCCTCCGGGGACGCCGGGAGGAGGTCTTCCTCGTCAGCAAGGTGCTGCCCGGTCACGCCGACCGGAAGGGCACCGTCGCCGCCTGCGAGGGCAGTCTGCGGCGGCTCCGTGCGGAACGGCTGGACCTCTACCTGCTCCACTGGCGGGGACGCTGGCCACTCCAGGAGACCCTTGCGGGATTCACCGACCTGATGGAGGCGGGGAAGATCCGTTACTGGGGCGTGAGCAATCTGGACGTCGCCGACATGGTCGAGCTGACCGCCCTCCCCGGCGGCGAGGCCGTGGCCGTCGACCAGGTGCTGTACAACCTCTCCCGGCGCGGCATCGAGTGGGATCTGCTCCCGTGGTGCCGCGAGGCAGGGGTGACGGTCATGTCCTACTCCCCGATCGAGCAGGGGCGGCTGATGAAGGCCGAGGCTTTGGGCGCCGTGGCCCGGGCCCTCGGAGCCACGCCGGCCCAGGTGGCACTCGCCTGGGTGCTGGCACAGGGGGTGACCGCGATCCCGCGTTCCGGATCACCCGACCACGTTCGGGAGAACCGCGGCGCGGTGGACCTCCACCTTCCCGCCGAGGCGCTCGAGGCCCTCGACGAGGCGTTCCCGCCGCCCAGCGGGCCCACGCCCCTGGAGATGCTCTGAAGGCGTCGACAGGATGGCGCCGCCCCCCGCTCAGCCCGACCCCTGCACCGGGCCCGGACCTGTTCCATCTCGGCGGGGTGCCCTCATGCGGGTGCCCCCATACAGTCCCGCTTCCCCGGACTGGTCGTGTCGTCCGGTCAGCATTCTCGTTCGAGGCGTTGCAACGCCGTGCAGCCTCATGTGGGCCGTGCAGCCTCCTGTGGACGGACGGACGGACGGACGGACGGACAGACGGACCGACGGCTGGCCAAGGGACGCCTGCGCACTTCATGCTGCTCTGCCAGGGGAAGAGGGGGTGGCCTTTTTCGGCCTGGGGTGCGGAGGCGCTCAGCAGGGGGCTCTGCGAATCTCGACCGGGTAACCAACTCGACATCCTCGTCGAGCCGCCAGAACCGGTGGATGCTCTCCTGGAGGCCCTTGGTGATCGGGAGGTCCCACGGTTCGACGGTATCCCTGCCGTTGGCCTTGGCCGACGCCAGGAAAATCACATCCCCTTGCCTCCACGTAACGGCCCCTGACCCGGAAGGTCGTTTCGAGGGTCCGTCTCGTCCCGCGATGCTCTGACCCGAGGGAAAGTCATGAAAGCTGCCGGCCCTTCGACGACCGCGACGACGGCGGGACGAAGGTCGTCCTCACTCGGACGGCAGCTTTCACCGACCGCGCGCAGACATGCGCTCGGGGCGCCTTCGGCCGGGCCTTGCAGTCGCCGGTCCGGAAAAAAGGATGCGGACAGGCTCTGCCGGGTGTCCCAACCGCTCGCGTCCGACAACCAGCGACGCGTGAAGGGAGCCGTACCATGACACAGGAACTCCAGGGGATGCGGGTGGGGATTCTGGCCACCGACGGCGTCGAGCGCGTGGAACTCGACCAGCCGCGCGGTGCGCTGCAGGGCGCAGGGGCGAAGACCGAGATCGTCTCGCTCCACCCCGGCGAGATCCAGGCCCGCCAGTTCGACCTCAACGCGGCCGGAACCTTTCCCGTGGACCGCCTGGTCGCCGACGCCTCCGTCGACGACTACCACGCCCTCCTCCTGCCCGGCGGCACCGTGAACCCTGACCAACTGCGCATGGACCGCGACGCGGTGCGGTTCGTCAAGGACTTCATGGCCAGCGGGAAACCGGTCGCATCGATCTGCCACGGCCCGTGGACCCTGGCGGAAGCCGACGCCGTGCGCGGCCGCCGCCTGACGTCCTGGCCCAGCATCCGTACCGACCTGCGCAACGCCGGCGCGGAGGTCGTAGCCGACCAGGAGGTGGTGGTCGACGGACAGTTGGTCACCAGCCGCAGCCCGGCCGACCTGCCCGCCTTCTGCGCCGCCGTCGTGGAGCAGTTCGCCCGGGCGCACCACCCCATGCCCGGCTGACCCGGCGGAGTGGGCCCAGACGGGATACGTCGCGAGCGATGTCCGCGACAAGCTGGAACGCAGCAGGGCGACGCGCGACCCCTGCGCCCGGAACCCGGCTGACCGGTGCTCAGCCCCTCGCGCCGTTGTCAGGAGCGCGCGAGCCGGGCCGCGAGGTAGGGCGCGGTGGCGCTGCGGCGGGCCCTCGCCACCTTGGCCGGCGGGCCCGCCGCGACCACCCGCCCGCCCGCGTCGCCGCCGCCCGGCCCGAGGTCGATGACCCAGTCGGCGGTGGCGATGGTGTCCAGGTCGTGCTCGACGAGGACGACCGTGTTGCCGGCGTCGACGAGCCGGTGCAACTGTCGTAGCAGCAGCGCGATGTCCGAGGGGTGCAGCCCCGCCGTCGGCTCGTCGAGCAGGTAGAGCGCGTGCCCGCGGCGGGCTCGCTGCAGTTCGGTGGCCAGTTTGATGCGTTGCGCCTCACCACCGCTCAGTTCCGTCGCGGGCTGGCCCAGCCGCAGGTACCCAAGTCCCACCTCGCGCAACGTCTCCAGACTGCGGGAGGCGGCCGGGACGCCGGACAGGAACTCGGCGGCGGCGTCGACGGAGAGCGCCAGCACTTCCGCGATGTTCTTGCCGTGGTAGGTGACTTCCAGCGTTTCGGCGTTGTACCGGGCGCCCCCGCAGGTCGGGCACGGCGCGTAGGTGCCGGGCAGGAAGAGCAGTTCCACCGCGACGAATCCTTCGCCCTGGCAGGTCTCGCACCGCCCTTCGGGCACGTTGAAGGAGAACCGCCCGGCCGAGTAGCCGCGCGCCCTGGCCTCGTCCGTCGCCGCGTACAGCTTGCGCACCGCGTCGAACATCCCCGTGTACGTGGCCAGGTTGGACCGAGGAGTTCGGCCGATGGGCCGTTGGTCGACCAGGACCAGCCGGTCGAACGACTCGACCCCCGACGCGTCCTGGACGTCGACCTCCAGCTGCGCCTCGTCGGGCTCCTCGGGTGCGATTCCGAGGTGGCCGCGGACGACCTCGGCGAGCACCTGCGTCACCAGGGTCGACTTTCCGGAACCGGACACGCCCGTCACCGCCGTCAGTACGCAGAGCGGTACGCCGACGGACACGTCGTGCAGATTGTGGCGGGAGACGCCGCTCAGGTGCAGCCAGCCGTGCGGTGTGCGCGGGCGGTGATCGAGCGGCTGGGCGCGCCCGAACAGGTACTGGCTCGTGGCCGACTCCCGGACCCGCTCAAGACCGGCGACCGGGCCGCTGTACAGCACGCGTCCGCCGCCCTCGCCCGCGCCGGGGCCGATGTCGACCACCCAGTCCGCCCGCCGTACGACATCCATGTCGTGCTCCACGACGAACAGCGAGTTGCCCGCCGCCTTGAGGCGGTCCAGCACGTCCAGCAGCGGTTCCGTGTCAGCCGGGTGCAGGCCCGCGGAAGGTTCGTCGAGGACGTAGACGACGCCGAACAGCCCCGAGCGCAGCTGGGTGGCGATCCGCAGGCGCTGCGCCTCGCCGGGCGACAGGGTCGTCGAGCGGCGCCCGAGACTGAGATATCCGAGGCCCAGGTCGAGCAGTACGTGGACCCGTGCGACCAGATCGCCGCAGATCCGGACCGCGACCTCGGTCGTCTCCCCGGATCGGGCGGTCGACGTGGTGGCGTCGGCCCCGGACCGCCCCGCGACGGGCCGCAGCAGCGCCACGACCTCGGTGAGCGGCATCGCGTTGATCTCGGCGATGGAACGTCCGGCGAAGGTCACGGCGAGCGCCTCGGGCCGCAGTCCGCTGCCGTGACACTCGGGGCAGGGCACACTCCTGACGAACCGGAGCGCCCGTTCGCGCATCTTCTCGCTCTTGGAGTCGGCGAGGACGTGCATGACGTGCTTGCGGGCGCTCCAGAACTTGCCCTGGTAGCCGTAGTCGATGCGGTCCTCCTCCGGTTCGATGTACACGGAGGGCTGCTCGTCCGTGTACAGCAGCCAGTCCCGGTCCTTCTTCCTGAGCCTGCGCCACGGTCGGTCGATGTCGATTCCCAGGCCGTTCACGACACTGCGCAGGTTGGCGCCCTGCCAGGCGCCCGGCCAGGCGGCGATCGCCCCCTCGCGGATGCTCAGCGAGGGGTCCGGGACGAGCAGGTCCTCGGCGACGTCGTGCACGACGCCCAGTCCGTGGCACTCCGGGCAGGCGCCGGCCGCGGTGTTGGGTGAGAACGACTCGGCTTCCAGCCGTGTGGCCCCGGGCGGATAGGTGCCGGCGCGGGAGTACAGCATGCGCAGCAGATTGGACAGCGTGGTGATGGTGCCGACCGTCGAGCGCGAGCTGGGCGACCCGCGTCGCTGCTGGAGGGCCACGGCCGGTGGCAGTCCGGTGATTTCCTGTACGTGCGGTGCGCCGACCTGTTGCAACAGCCTTCGGGCGTACGGTGCTACGGACTCGAAGTAGCGCCGCTGGGCCTCCGCGTAGAGCGTGCCGAACGCGAGCGAGGACTTGCCCGAACCGGAGACGCCGGTGAAGGCGACCATCGCGTCCCGCGGAACGTCGACATCGATGTTCCGCAGGTTGTTCTCACTGGCGCCCCGGACATGCACGAAGGGGTCGGTCGCGTCCTTGTTCACCGTTCCTGATTACCTGATCGCGCCGGGAACCGCGCGACAGCCGCCGTCACCGGACCCTCCTCACACGAGCATCCGGAGAATCCCGGTATGAGCCGCTTCCAGGGAACATTCGAGGGTGCCTCACCGTTGATACATATGTGGGCGTGAAGGGAACTGTGTCCCCGGGCCTCACCCTTTGCCCATGAGGACGATCGTTCGGCTGAAGCCTTATGGAGCCCCCGCCGCGAGGCGACCGCCCTTCGCGCCCACTCTCGATCGGCCCCGGCTGGGGATCCCCCGAACCAGTCGGTGCTTTCGCCTGCCCCCGGGGTGGCTGGTGGCGCGGCGTGCGGTGCCGACCGGGGTGGCGCGGAGCGGGTGTTCGCGGTGGCGCACGCAACCGTGGCCCGGTGGTTGAGCGGGCCCTCCGCGGGGAGGACGAGGAGATCTGACCGCACTGCCTGCACCTGCTTGCTGTCAGGGGCCAGCGTGTCAAGCGGCGTCGGCGATACCTCGGGGGCATCCTGTGGGCACGGGCGATCGCGGGGGCAGCCGACGAGAAGGAGTCATGCGGGTGTCGTCTCAGGGCGTTACGGTCGTGGCTCTCCTGGCGGATCCCGACGCGCCCACGGAGATCGCGCAGCGCATGGCCCGGATACTTCCCACTCGGCTCGCCGACAAGTCAGGCCAGGGACGACGGTTCGACATCGAGGTGGTCAGTGAGCCCTTCACCACAGGGACCGAGGACCCGCCCACCCTGATGCGCCGGATCATGGACCGCGGAAGAGCGGAGAGCTGGGACATCGTCGTGGCCCTCACCGACCTTCCGCTGCACTCACACGGGCGCAAGCTCGTTGTGGATCTGAGTCACGAACACGGCTTGGCCCTGCTGTCTCTTCCTCCGCTGGGAGGCTTGCGTCTGCAGACGAGAGCCCGGCGGGCCGTGGAAGAAGCCGTGCTCAGTTTGGCGGCCCCGCGAGCCACCGCGGGGGAGGGGCCTCCGGAGAGTCAGCCGCTTCTCGGGCCCTTCGTCAGCCGTCTCGCGCCTATTCACCCGGGCCCGGTCGGTGAGGAGGAGACCGCTGATCTTCGGTACGTCGTCAGCGGGCCGCGCGGTTACCTGAGGGTGCTCGTCGGTATGGTCCGCGCCAACCGGCCGTGGCGGTTGGTGCCGGGCTTGTCGAAAGCCCTCGCGGCCGCACTCGCCACGGGGGCGGTCGCCACCGTGAACTCCACCATCTGGAACCTGGCCGAGTCCCTGAGCGTGCCGCGCCTCGTGATCGCCACGGTCGGGTCCGTCGCACTCATGATCGGCTGGCTGATCGTGGACGCGCAGCTGTGGCATCGATCGGCAGAGGCCTCGCGGGAGGCGAGGCAGAGGGCGAGGCTCTACAACGCCTCGACGGTCATGACCGTGGGTATCGGGGTGCTCGTCTGCTACGCGGGTTTGATCGTCATCAACTTGGTGTGGGCCCTGTTCATTCTCAACGGCCAAGTTTTCGCCTCCACAACACGAACCCCGCTGCACGCCGCGGAATACTGGACGTTGTCCTGGTTCGTCGCTTCGGTTGCCACGGTGGGCGGCGCGCTGGGATCGGGCTTGGAAAGCGACGAGGCGATCCGGGCAGCCGCCTACTCCAAGCGCGAACAGGAACGCCGCCACCTGCTCCAGGACGACGACGGTGACCAACTGGCGACCTGAGTCGGAGATTCGTCGGTGATCGGTGATCGGTGATCGGTGATCGGTGATCGGTGATCGGTGATCGGTGATCGGTGATTGGCGATTGGTGACTGGTGGTTGGTGGTTGGTGGTCGTCCGCGTTCGAAGAATCCGCTGATCGATCGGTGCGTGGCTGTTTCGCGTCGGGGGCCGACGGGGACTCGGAAGGCACGCCGCCGGAGCGCCGAAGCTCCGCCGGGCAAGCCCGCGGCTGCACCACCGTTCCACCCGAACCGGGTGAACGGCCCACAGAGGCGTGCCGGAGCCGCCGAACCCGTCGCACCAACTCCCGGGAGTCAGGCTCTGTAGGCCGTCTCCATCGCACCCGTGCTGCGGTCACGCCGCGGCACCGAAGGAAGCGATCATGAAAGCAGCGGTATATGAAGGCCCGCGAACGGTCACTGTGAAGGACGTACCGGACGCGAAGATCGAACACCCCTGCGACATCATCGTCAAGATCACCACCACCAACATCTGCGGTTCGGACCTGCACATGTACGAGGGCCGCACCTCGTTCGAGTCCGGCCGCACCCTGGGACACGAGAACATGGGCCAGGTCGTGGAGGTCGGCTCGGCCGTCCGCAAGGTCCAGGTCGGCGAGTATGTGGTTCTGCCCTTCAACATCGCCTGCGGCTTCTGCAAGCAGTGCGAGCGGGGTCTGACCAACTACTGCCTGACCATGCAGCCGGAACCGGCCCTCGCCGGAGCCGCCTACGGATTCGCCGACATGGGCCCCTACCAGGGCGGCCAGGCGGAACTGCTGCGCGTGCCCTACGGCGACTTCAACGCGCTGCGTCTGGGTGAGGACGCCGCCGAGCGGCAGACCGACTACGTGATGCTCGCCGACATCTTCCCCACCGGCTATCACGCCACCGAGATGGCCCACGTCAAACCGGGCGACCAGACGATCGTCTTCGGGGCCGGCCCCGTCGGGCTGATGGCGGCCTACTCCGCCGTCCTCAAGGGCGCCGGGCGCGTCTGGGTGGCCGACCACCAGCCCGACCGGCTGCGCAAGGCGGAGGAGATCGGGGCCATCCCGATCAACTCCGCCGAGCAGGAGCCGGCGGAGGTCGTCAAGGAGGCCACCCTCGGTCTGGGCGCCGACAACGGCTGTGAGTGCGTCGGATACCAGGCGCACGACCCCAAGGGACACGAGGACGCCAGCCTCACGCTCAACGGCCTGATCGACTCGGTCAGGTTCACCGGCGACATCGGTGTGGTGGGCGTGTTCCTGCCCCAGGACCCCGGCGGCGCGGAGGCCCAGGGGGAGCTGGAGGCGCAGGGCAAGGTCCCGATCGACTTCGGCATGATGTGGTTCAAGGGCCAGCACATGGGCACCGGGCAGGCGCCGGTGAAGAGGTACAACCGGGCGCTGCGGGATCTGATCGCCGGAGAGAAGGCGAAGCCGAGCTTCGTCGTCTCCCACGAACTCAGCCTGGACGAGGCCCCCACCGCCTACGAGCACTTCGACGCCCGTGACGAGGGCTGGACCAAGGTGGTCCTGCATCCGAACGGACACGGGAACGGCCACAAGCGGTAGGCGATCCGGGGACGCTGTGCCGCCGGTTTCCTCCGGACCGGTCCGGAGGAAACCGGCGGGCGGCGATCGGCCCGCACTCCGGCCGGGGCCAGGGGCGTTCGCCCGCGCTCCGGTCGGACCTGATCCAACGGCGATTGCCCGCGCTTTGGCCCGGTAGGACGCTCAGCAGTGTCCGCGGTGGCCGCACCCGGCCCAGCGGCTGTGGCCCCCGGCCTGTTCGCGGGGCCTGTGGGAGGCTTCCTTGCCCGACGGCTGCCGCACCTCGACCAGGCCGATGCGACCCGGCAGGGTGTTCCGGCTAGGCTCACACCCGTGACGTGGCTGCGGACCTTCGGGGAGGTCGTCCGATCCGGGCTCACGATCGAGGAGACGCGGCTGGAGCCCCTGCTCGCGCTGCGCACGGCCGCTGGGGTGGCGATCGTCGTCGGGCCGGCGCTGTGGCTGGTCTCTCCTGCGTATGCCGCGTCCGCCGCCCTCGGTGCGTACTCCGCGGGTGGGGCCACCTTCCAGCGCACCTGGCGTCCACGCAAGGTGATCGCGCTCGGCGCGGGTGCGGGGCTGGCGCTCAGCACCTTCGTGGGCTACCTGGCGGCGGGGCGACTCGTGACGTTCCTCCCACTGCTGGCCGTGTGGGCCTTTGTCGCGGGGATGGCGTGGGCCGTCGGATCCACCGCTGGGATCGTCGCAGCGACGACGGTCGGCAGCATGCTGGTGACCATCACCCTGCCCACGAGCGTCGGACGAGCCCTGGAGCACGCCGGGGTCATCGCGCTCGGGGGCGTGGCACAGGCCGTGCTGATCCTGCTGTTCCCGATCCGCCGTTGGGGGGCGCATCGTGACGCGCTCGCCGACGCCCTGGCCGCCGTGGCGGACTACGCGCGCCGGCTGCGGCACGACCCGACCGCCCCGTTCGACCCGGAGCCGTTGATGACGGCCCGGGACGCGGCCGCCGTGACGCCGTCCCAGGCCCGCACCCGTCCCCCTGTCCTCCACGGACCCCGGGGGCTCGCCGAGCGCATCCGGCCGGTCGTCGCCGCGCTCGCCGACCCGGACGTCGGCGCCCCGGCGGAGGGACCCGGGCGGGACCGCGCTCGGGAGTTGCTCGACGCGGCCGCCGACGTCCTGGACGCGGCCGCCCGTTCGATCCGCCGCG
The DNA here is from genome assembly GCF_055567535.1 of Streptomyces sp. NPDC026538. Taxonomy (NCBI): domain Bacteria; kingdom Bacillati; phylum Actinomycetota; class Actinomycetes; order Kitasatosporales; family Streptomycetaceae; genus Streptomyces; species Streptomyces sp. NPDC026538. The sequence continues at coordinate 227,687 of NZ_JBVHQG010000007.1, read as the reverse complement.
GCACTCCCGCCGAGGTGCCGCCCGGGAGCACGGACGTCCTGCGTGTCGACGAGGAGCACGAGGTTCTGGAGGGCCCCGCGCGGCAGGCCGCCGAGCGGCTCGTGGAACTGCTCGGCGAGGCGTTGGAGATCGCCGGGTGCGGCGGCGCACACGGGAGGACGCCCACGCCGCCCGGCCCCGCGGGCGCCCAGCTCCTGGTGCGCCCGACCATGTTCCGGCTGGTCCCGGTCGTCGTCCGGGCGGTCCGCCGTGAGCTCCGCCGGGACTCGCCCGTGTTCCGGCACGCCGTCCGCCTGGCGGCGGTGGCCACGCTCGGCTATCTGATCGCCGCTCGGCTCCCCCTGGGCCACGGCTACTGGGCGCCCATCGCCTCCGTGATGGTGATGCGGCCGGACTTCCACCGGACGTACGCGCGTGCGGTGGCCCGTCTCGCCGGGACCCTGGCGGGGGTCGCGCTCGCCACCGGGATGGTGCGGGCCCTGGGCCCGGACGCCCATGTGTTCGGCGCGCTGGCGGTGGTCTCGGCGGGCCTGTCGTACACGCTGATCCGTACCGGCTACGCCTACTCCCAGTGCTTCACTGCCGCATACGTCGTCTTCCTGCTCGGCATGGGCGGCCAGGCGTGGGAGCAGACGGTCCCGGAGCGGGTGGTGCTCACCCTGCTCGGCGGGGCCCTGGCCATGCTGGCCTACGTGGTGTTCCCCGCGTGGGAGACACCCCGGCTGCCGGGCCGGCTTGCGGACTGGCTCGCCGCCAACGGCCGCTACGCGGCCGCGGTGCTCCGCAACTACGCCGAACCGACCCGGGAGCATCACGCCGACATGCGCAGGGCACTGCTGGCGAGCAGGGAGGCACGTGCCGCCTGGCAGGAGGCATACGACCGGGCAAGGCAGGAACCGGTCCGCCCCAGGGGTCTGACGTCGCGCGAGGCCCAGGAGGCGCAGGAGGCGCTCAAGGGGTTCGGCCGGGCGGCGATGCTCATGGAGAGCCACGTCCCGCGGGCCGACAGTCGTTTCGTCCCCGCGGCGGAGCGGTTCGCCGAGGCCCTCGAGACGGACACCGCGAAGGCAGCGGTCGACGTGCGCGAGCACAGGAATCCGGACTGGGGGCGCGTGGAGGAGGCGCTCCACGCGTGGGAGGACGCTGCCGCCGGCAACCGGAGCCCGGTCGTGCGGCGCGAGGCGGAACTGCAAAAACGGGCCTTGGAAGACCTCGCGACGGCCGTGAGTCGCACACCCGTGGAACGGGACGTCGGCTCTGCTCGCGAGGAGCAGCGGGTGCGGGCGGCCATGGCGGCGGAAGGTGACGGATCAGGACCCGCGCACGGGGGTGGGTGACGGATCCGGCGACGGGGAGCGCCGCGTCTCCTGGAGCGGGATGTAGTCTCCCGGCCGTTGTCGAGAGCCGCCACACGTACGCCGGTGTCGCCATCACGAGGATCAGCCCCGCCAGGATGAGCAGTTCGATCCCTTCGACGTTCCACCGGAAGGTCTTCTCCGCCTCGGCTGTCACGATGAGCACCTTGCGGATGCCGGCAATAAGGCCGACGACGAGGAACGGCTCCGCATCGAGGGTCTGGTTCCTGATGGAGAGGCGGACGGTGTGGAGCAGTTCGGCCACGATGAACAGCCCCAGGCCGTTGTCCAGGGCGGAGAGAACGACCGTGTCCTCGCGGTACGGGCCTTGGACCGGCGTGATGACGTCGTGGACGACTCCGAGGTCAGGAGCCCCGCGAGCAGTACGAGGAGTGCCGCGACGACGAGGTGGATGCCGTCCTCGATGAGCTGCAGCCCTGTACCCGCCGCCCTCGATCTTCGGGAACGGGTCGCACAGTGAGCATGCTGGGCGTGCCCCGTCCCGCAGGCGAGGCGTGCTGCGGAACGGGTGCACGAGCGGTTCCCGCCCCTCTCCGTGGTGACAGCCCGGGGGAGGGGCGAGCGCGTCGCCAGGCAACAGGCCGCGCAGGACGAAGAGCCGCCGGCCCGTCGTCGGCGGTCCGGCACCCGCGGACCAGATCTCGCGTGGGTCGTGCGGTTGCAGCACGAAGCCCTGGTCCCGGGTGGACCAGGGCTTCGATCGATGGCCGGGAAGGGGGAACGGGTATCGCGGCTACGGCACCCGCGGTACGAGTCCCGTGGGGTCTTCGCACCCCGTGTACGCGTCATCGTGACCGACGCGCCCGGCGCCGGATGGGCACGCTGCGCTCAGGCGGCGGGGGTGAGTTCGGCGCGGCCGAACAGCAGCGCGAACCCGGAAGGGAGCTGGCGCAGGATGCGGGTGACGAGGTCGGGGCCGGCCAGGGCGGCGACGGCGGCGAAGACGGCTCCGGTGTCCCAGCGGGTGGTGGCCAGGGAGGCTTCGGCGCGGGCGGCGAGGTCCTTGACGAAGGCCCAGCCGGTCAGGGGCCGGGCCTCGGGGATCTGAGCGGTGAGGAGGCATGCGGCTTCGAAGGGGAGACGGGCGGCGAGCTCGACGCGCTCGTCGCCCGTCAGCTGGCGCCCGAGTCCCGCGACGACAAGACGGATGGCCTCATCGGCCCGCTCGCGGGTGGGGTAGGCGCCTTCGTAGCGGACCTTCTCCAGCATCTGTTCGTACGACGGGGCGGGCACAGGATGCACCGGGAAGTGCGGGTCGGGGAACACTTGGTGGGACTGCCTTTCTCTCGCCGGGACGGTGGTCACCGGGAGTGCGTGGGTGGTCAGGCGGGCTGGGGGCGTCCGAAGAGGAGGTCGTAGCCCGCGGGGAGCTGGAGCAGGATCTGCCCCAGCAGGTCGTCACCGGCCGCGTCGGCGGCGGTGCTGAGGACGGCGCTGACGTCCCAGGCCGCGGTCTGCTCGGTGGCCCCCTCGATCCAGGCCGCCGTCGCCCGGACGAACCGCTCCGGTGGCAGCGGCTCGGCGCTCTGCAGCGGGTTGAGCAGGATCAGGGCGAAGCCCTCCGGCAGGCGCGCCGCGAGCTGGGCGCGCACCTCGCCGACCAGGTGCGCCCCCAGCAGGGCGAGCACCACACGAGACGCGCGTTCTGCTTCCTGCAGGCTGTCGTACTCACCGCGTTCCTTCACCCGGTCGAGGAACGCCTCGCGTCGCAGAGTCACCGCCGCCACCTTCTTCGGTCGATGGGGTGCGGAGGACGGGAGAAGGGGGAGATCAGTGCCACCGCCCTCCGCCGTTGTTCGGGCCTTGTCGCCCTCGGGTCAGCCGGAGATCTCCCTGCGGCCGGATTCGCCGCCGATGGAGATCTTGCGGGGCTTGGCGCGTTCCGCGATCGGGATCCGCAGGGTGAGCACCCCGGCCTCGTAATCGGCCTCGATGTGCTCGGTGTCCAGCGTGTCGGCCAGCACGATCTGGCGGGAGAAGATACCCAGCGGCCGCTCCGACAGTTCCATCTGCACGTCGTCGGCTTTCGACACGGGCCGGCGCTCGGCCTTGACGGTGAGCATGTTCCGCTCGACGTCGATGTCGATCGCGTCCGCGCTGACGCCAGGAAGGTCGAAGGCCACCACGTACCGGTCGCCCTCGCGGTAGGCGTCCATCGGCATCGGGGACGGCCGAGACCAGGTGCCCGGGCCCATCAGCTGCTGCGCCAGCCGGTCCAGCTCACGGAAGGGGTCAGTGCGCATCAACATCGTGAAAACACCTCCAGCAGGTTCGGGCAGTTGCTGCCAATGCGCTTCACTGGAACCGTTGTAACATGTCATCCAGCGGATGACAAACACGTTGTCGTCCATTCGATGACAGACCCAGGGAGGTGCCGTGACGGCAGCCGACCAGCCTTCCGCGTTCAGCGCCGACGGCCGAAGTCCGGCCTCGTTCCACGCCGCCGCGGCGGCGCTGCACGCCATGGACGACGCCCTGCACACAGCCCGGCAGGGGACCTCCGACACTCTCGCCGCCAGCGCCGAGCAGGCCTTGGCCTCCTTGCTGCTGTTGCGGCAGATCCGCGAGCAGCTCGCCGGATGGGAGACCGGCCTGATCGAAACGGCCCGGCATGCGGGAGCCAGTTGGGCCGACCTCGCCCACCCCCTCGGCGTCGCCAGCCGTCAGGCCGCCGAACGCCGATACCTGCGCGGCCGGCCCGGCCCCGCCGGAACCACCGGTGAACAACGCGTCCAGGCCACCCGCGAACGCCGCGCCGCCGACCGCACCCAAGCCGAATGGGCCCGCCGCAACGCCGCCGACCTGCGCCGCCTCGCCGGCCAGATCACCGCCCTCACCGACCTCCCCCCCGCCGCCCGCGACCTGCTCGGCCAACTCCACGCGGCCCTCGCCCACAACGACCCCGCCGACCTCATCCACCCCCTCAACGCCACCCGCCCCCACCTGACCACCACCCACCCCGACCTCGCCACCCGACTCGACACCCTCACAGGTCCCGCCACGGCCCCGCCCCCACCCGACTGACCGAACACCCGCGAGCGGGCGGCCCGGTGCCCGCCGTTTCCGTTGCCGCCATTGGCAGCCGACAGGCCATCAATTCGCCATCTTCATTGCATATGTGCGTCTTGCCGTTGAGTTGCGCTCAATTCACTGGTCATGGCCGTCCCCGCCGTGCGCTCGCGCCGTGGGCCCCGATGCCGCAGATCCGCCAAGCTCCGCGCGGACAAGGGCTACGACTGTTTCGAGCTCCGCGACTGATTACGGCACCGGAACATCACGCTCAAGATCGCCCGACGCGGCATCGAGTCGAACGAACGCCTGGGCCGCTACCGCCGGAAGGCCGAACGCAGCATCTCCTGGCTGTTCAACTACCGGCGTTGAACGTCCGCTACGAACGCAAGAGCCGCCACTACGCCGCCTTCCTGAGCCTTGCCAACACCTTGATCTGCTACAAGCACCTCGCCAAACTCACCACGTGAGATGACGCTCCAGGCCGTGTGTCGGAAGTGAATCTTGCCCGTAGGGTGTCGGCATGTCGCTGAGCCACATAGCCCTCTCGTCCGGACGTTCGATCGAGCTCACCGAGTTGCGAATGTCTTCGACCTACGGAGGGATGCTGGAGGGCTACCCGTGCAAGCTCATCAACGACATGAAGGTCAGGAGCCTTCAGCGGCAGGCTGAAAGCGCGTTTTCCTCCACGCCAGTACACCTGGTTCCCCCCTCCCGCGAGTACCCGGACCAGACTGCCGGCGCCTTCGGCCCCGTTGAGGTGCTGCCTTCCGTGGCCTGCATCGGCGCCTTCCGCTCGATAGCGGTCGCCCCGGAACTCGACCCGGTGCTGCACCGGTCCGCTCTCACCGTGGTCTGGTTCCAGACCAGCTTGGATGTCCCGTCGGGCAAGGACACCGACCTCGTGCTGCGCAACATTCGCTGGGAAGAGCTGGCCCAGGACTACGAGCTCTAGCGACGGGTGCCGATCTCTTTGGGGTCGACGGCCATGACATACGACCAGCTGCGTTCTTCGAGCGCGAGCCGGAAAGAGACGCTGCGGCCATAGCCGGCATCCGCCACGATCACCGGCACCCGCAGTCCCTACGCGGCCAGCCGGTCCAGCAGCCCCAGAGCCAGATGTGTCTTGGACGCATGCCCGGCCTCTTCGGGGATCCCTTCCCGCCGCCTGTCGTCGTGCACCCATTCCTCGGGCAGGAACAACTCCCACTCCAACGGGCACGATGCCGTGTCGGTGGCGGCGTGCACGCTGACCGCGACCTGGCAGTTCGCCCGCTTGCCCAACGCCCCGCAATACTGGCGGCCCACCCCGACCGACGCCCGCCCGCACTTGGGAAACGACACGTCGTCGACCACCCAAACCTCGGGGCGGATCGCCTCGCACAACCGCTCGGCGATCCGCCGCCGCACCGGCAACGGATCCCACGGCGACTGGTTCACTAACTGCTGCAACGCTTGCATGTTGCCGTCCGGTAGGCGCTCAGCCATCGGCTGGATCGACTTCCGTCGGCCGTCTTCCACGGCACCGTCACCGTCGCAGCGATCCGACTCTGGCTGCGGTCTTGATCCGCTGGCTCAGCCTTAGTTATCGAACCAGACCACCAGACGGACGTTCTCGGCCCCGTGTCGCTTGGCAAGCACGGCCATTACCGACCAGACGTCACTCCAGTCCTCGTCACGCACGACCTGGCGCCGGGTGAGACGTGTCTCAGGCGCGGACGACCCCGCAATGGATTCCGTGCTGTCCCAGTCAGCCTCTTCCAATTCCGCCCAGTTGATCCATGACGGGCTGTGCGAGTCCTCCCGTTCCCACTCGAAGGCCCGCGTTGCAGCGCGTGAGGCGTCCAGCGGAAAGCCACGCTGCGCTGCAAGCGGCTCGAAGGACCCTCCGCGGACGCCGAAGAGGCAGCCGAAGGCCGCATAGGACCGGCCCTCGTAGACATGATCCAGAGCCATCGCCGGGTGCCAGCGGAAGAACGGCTCATCGTCATCATCGGGCTCGGAGCTGTCCATGTAGCTGTTCCTGACCTCGATGAATCCATGGATATCCGTGCCCATGAAGCCGATCATGGCAGCCGCGCCAGGTCGCTGGCCAGCAGATATCGCTGCTGCTGGAAACGGCTCACCTGGCGCGCGACGCCGAAGCAACGTTGATCCGCCGGACAGGCCCTAGTCGGCCTGCAGGACGAAGAACAGGAAGCACAGGAAGCGCGGCATGGCCTCGATGACTTCGGGGAACAGCTCGCGGGCGGCTGGGTCAGGCTCTGGCTCGCTGATGACCGTTATCCGGAAACCGGCACCGGTGAAGGCCTCGATCATCGCGTGCAGAGGCCTGTGCCAGATACTCATCAGTGCGGTCTGGCCGCCCATGGTCCACTCTTCGGTCCAGTTGGTGGTGTCGAAATAGTTGTACTCGGCCTCGCGTCCGGCCTGGCGGTGCATGAGGTTGATGGCAAAGGGGTGTTCGACGGACGTGATCAGCCGACCGCCGGGCTTGAGTACGCGTCGCAGTTCGGCCAGCGCCGGCCCCCAGTCCTCCAGGTAGTGCAGCACCAGGGACGCGACTACATCGTCGAACGTGTCATCGGAGTAAGAAAGTGGGCTGCCCAGGTCGGCCACCTGCAGGTCCGCACCGTTGCCGAGCCGCCGCCGGGCCAGCTCCAGCATCCCGGCACTCGCGTCGAAGCCGCTCACGATGGCGCCACGGTCGCGCAGCGCCGCGAACAGGGGCCCGGAGCCGCAGCCGGCGTCGAGGATCCGCCGGCCGGCCACGTCTCCGGCGAGGCGCAGCATCGCGGGCCGCTCGTAGTAGGCATTGATGAGGTTGGTTTCATTTTCGGCCGTGTACGCCTCGGCGAAGCTGTTGTAGTCGTTGACTTGCGGACGAGCCCCAGTCACCGCGGACGACGAGGTGGGTCCGGTGGGACTCGCGTGCTCCTGGCGCTCGTTAGGAATCATGGTGCGGGAGACGTGTGCTGTATCAGTTCGGTTCCTGGCCGCTCCCGATCGTCCGCACATCCTTGAAGATCCAACGAGTCGTTTGTTTGAGCATCACGATCACTGGTATCTCATTCGGCCTCGGGAACAGGCGTTCAGAGATCCCGGGGCCGCAGCATCCGTGGGGGCCGCGCGCCGTCCCCGCGGGGGACCAGGGGCGGTGCGGTGGGCAGCGCCGTCACCGGCTGCGTATCGTCGGCCGCGTCGGGCGGGCCGATGTCCCGGCGCCGTCGGCTGCGTAGGCCGGGTGTGCCTGTTTGTCTCGTTGCCGGTGCTGCTGTGCGGTCAGGCGTCGGGGGATGGCTGCGCATAGCCGCCCGGGCCGTTCGGGTTGTCCGCCGTTGTGGTGGGCACCGCGGTGGGCGTGTCCGGGGTGGTTGCCTGGACAGCGTCGGGGTGGAGGCGTCGGTGATGCACATGGCGACCGGGCCGGCCGCGATAACGCTTCGGAACGTCACGCGTGAGAGCCGACCGCGACGTTGCATCGCCTCCAGGCGGGCGCAGGCATCCTCATCTGGACCCGAAGCTAACCAGAAAACAGAACCTAAAGGTGAACAACAGGATTTGGTGGAAGGGATGGCCCCCAGCCCGGCGGCAAGAGAGCCCACGAACCGTGATTCAACCACTCCCCGAATTGGATGGGTCGGGCGCCGCCGACGTGGTCCAAGGACAGCGGGACGATCCGGTCACAGGTAGCCCGTCCGTCCCACCAAACCGTGCCAGCCAGTGAGCCGGCGAGGGCTAACAGGGTGGAGAAGCCGCAGCCGTGCTCCTGGATGACGATCGCACCGGCTGTCTTCAGGCGCTCGAACTTGTCGGCCTCGTCGTCCCAGGCACGCCAAGCTGTTCGATACGCGGCGTCGTCCCCAAACGCCTCAGCCCGTGGCTCACGCGCCATCAGTTCGTCGTCGGCTTCGGCATAGGAGTCGGGATGCGGAAAGGGAATGGCTAGCAGCTCGCGCCGCCACTCATCGTTCCCGGCCCACCACCAACCACGCCTGGTCCGCTCAAGCCTGAAAAGCGCCCCACCTGCGCTCACCTTGCGGAGATATGCCCGGTATTCCTCGGAAAAAGACACACCGAGTTCCTGTTCGGCCTCGACGATCTCGACTTCGGTGAGTGGCGAGTCTGTCATGGGACGAGCCTAAGCCGTGTCGTGCAGACCATCGGCCCGATCAAACGGCCCCAGCGTGACAGAGTCGAACTGATCCAAGAGACACGGCCTAGTGCTGGACGACCTCGGTCGGAACGGTGAGCTGGACTGGTCACAGTGCAAGGGGGAACTGACAGGCCCGAATGCTAATGGGCGGCGAAGCGAGTCATCACTATCCGAATCCCGAGTGATAGCTCCTTCGAAAGACCGCGAGGCTCGGTTCGTAGCGTTCGGTGCCGGGAGAACCGCACAGAAGCCCTGGGATTGGATCCCTATCTGAAGAGTCGGTCCCCGGCACCGTCCGACGTCACCACGCTCTGGTTGTCGGAGCCATGTCTTAAGTCCAGGGCCGTTGGGCCCTCTGCAGAGACGCCCAGGTCCCGCGTTCCAGCAGCCACATCGCATCCGGTCCGATGATCAGAGCGTTGGTGTTCGTGGTCCGAGCCACCCGCAGGAACCACCTCTCACGACGCCCGGGGCCTTCGAGCGCTCGCCAAGACTGAGGACCCTGCGGGGAGCTGGGGTCACGAACGGCTAATCGGATGCTGGGCCATAGAGCCCTTCCATTAGGGAGACGCGTGTCCCTACACGGCTGTGACCAGCAGCAATGCACCCTGAACCGAAAAGACGCGACAGCACTTCATGCGCGATTACTGCGGGATCCACTGGGCAAGTGACCACCACGACGTCGCGCTGGTCGACCAGGACAGAGCCCTGTTAGCCGAGGCCCGGATCGGCGACAACGCTACGGGCCTGCAACAGCTCCTGGACCTCCTGGCTGCCCACGGCGACAGCCAGGACGCCTCATCCCGGTCTCGATCGAGACCTCCCGCGGCCTGCTGGTCGCTTGCCTGCGCGCGACCGGACAGCCGGTCTATGCGATCAACCCGATGGCCGCCGCCCGCTACCGTGACCGTCGCGCGGTCGCCCGGCGCAAATCTGACCACCTGGACTCCATGGTCCTGGCCAACGCGTTGCGGACCGGTGCATCGGCCCATCGGCAGTTGCCACGTGATTCCGAACTGGCCCAGGCCATTGCGGCCCTGGCCCGCGCCCAGCAGCACGCGGTCTGGGACCGCACCTAGGTCGGCAATAAACCCCGCTCCCACCTGCACGAATACTTCCCCTCTGCCCTGGAAGCCTTCAGCACTCGCGATGGATTGTGCGTCCCCGCGACCCTGGTCATTCTGACTGCCGCCCCCACTCCGGGGCAGGCCGCCAGGCTCACCCGCGCCCAGTTGCGAGCGCTGCTGAAGAAGGGGCGGCCGCCAGCGCGGCATCGACGCGGAGGCCGAGATGCTGCGCGAGGTCTTCCGACGCCCCCATATGCGTCAACTGCCGCTGGTGGAGGAGGCGATGGGCCGTCAGACCCTCACGCTGGTGCGGAAACTGGAGATTGCCTGCACCAGCGAAGATGACCTCGCTGCAGCGGCGGTGGAGTCTTTCGACAAGCACCCGGACGCACAGATCATCACCAGCAGAGCCTCCGCCAACTTGAAGGCAGAGGTCAAAGGGCTGGCGTGACGGTCTCCCGAGGTTCTCACGCTGGTCGGAGGCGGCAGTCTCCGGAGTAGATCGTCTGTCAGCGGTTGACTTCAAGATTCGTCATGACGAGCAGGGCACGCACCCGGGCCCGACGGCGGCTACCGTCTCGACGTGCCGGGCCCCGGCTCGTACGTCCTGATCATACCGGTCTCGACGTTCGGCCCGTTCTGTTCTTCAGGGCCGGTGACCCGGCACTGACGGTGTCAGGACCAGGCGATCTCGCCATGGCGGTCGATGAAGCGTCCGGTGCCGGCACCGGGCCCCTCGGTGGCGAGGGCGACGATCGCGTCCGTGCCCTCGGTGACGGTCTGGGAGCCGCTGTGACCGTTTATGTCGGTCGCGGTGTAGCCGGGGTCGGCGGCGTTGACGCGAATGCCCTTGAGCCCTTTGGCGTACTGCGTGGTCAACATCGTCAGCGCCGCCTTCGAGGAGGCGTACAGCGGCACGACGACGTGCGACTCGGACCGGCCGGGGTCGTGGGTGAAGGCGAGGGAGCCCATGCCGCTGCTGACGTTGATGATCACGGGGTCGTCCGAACGGCGCAGCAGCGGCAGGAACGCGGTGGTGGTGCGGACCACGCCGATGACGTTGACGTCGAGGACGGCGCGGGCGTCGGCGGCGGTGAGGTCGCCGGGATCCCCGAAGGGACCCTGGACCCCCGCGTTGTTGATCAGGACGTCGATCCTGCCCTCGTGCTCGGCGACGTCCGCGGCGGCGGCGGCTACGGACGCGTCGTCGGTCACGTCGACGGGGACGAAGCGTGCGCCCAGCGCGGCGGCTGCCTCCTCACCCCGCCCTCGGTCGCGGGCTCCCAGGAGAACGGTGTGACCGCACGCGATGAGGCGGCGGGCGGTCTCGCGGCCGATGCCCTTGTTGGCTCCGGTGATGAAAGTGATCGTCATGCCTTCGATGGTTGCCTGGACGAGGGAGCCGGACCAGAGACGCTTCGACGGTGGGAAGACCAGTACCACCCTCGCGCCCCCGCATGTGATCGGGGACGCGGGAGGATGGAGAGCATGACGACGACACCCCCCGGGGCCGGACTGGGCGCGATGATCCGCACATGGCGGAACCGGCTGCCCCCGTCAGCCGCCGGGCTGCCGGTCGTCCGCAAGCGCCGGGCTGTCGGGCTGCGGCGCGAGGAACTGGCCGACCTGGCCGGAGTGTCGGTCGACTACGTCGTGCGCCTGGAGCAGGGGCGGGCCACGACACCCTCGGCGTCGGTGGTGGCGTCCCTGGCGCGCGCCCTCCAGCTGTCCACCGCCGAGCGGGACCACCTCTACCGGCTGGCCCAGATCGTGCCGCCGGCGGACGGCACGATCTGCGACCATCTCCCGCCCGGTATGCAGCGGGTACTCGTCCGCCTCGGAGACGTACCGGTGGCCGTGTTCGCGGCGGACTGGCAACTGGTGTGGTGGAACCACGGGTGGGCCGCCCTGCTGGGAGACCCCGTGGCCTCGCCGCCGCGGATGCGCAACTTCGCCCGCGACAGGTTCCCGGTGGACGTCGATCACATCCCCCTCGCGCTGTGGCCGGTCACCGAGACGGACCCCGACACCGCCGACGCCGCCCTCGTCTCCGATCTGCGCCGCGCCACCGGCCGCTTCCCCCGGGACAGTCGCCTGGCCGCGCTGGTCCGCGACCTGAACGCAGGCAACGAGAGGTTCGCCGAGTTGTGGGCGAGGGGAGAGGTGACCGCGAACCGCGAGGTCCGCAAGACGGTCGATCACCCGTCGGTGGGCCCGGTCTCCGTGGACTGCGATGTCCTGACCGACGGCGACACCGAGCTCAAGATTGTCATCATGACCGCCGCGCCGGGCAGTGAGGACGAGACCAAACTCCAGCTCACCACCGTCGTCGGCCCACCGGCCGGCACGCGCAACTGATCCGCCCCGCCCCTCGGCCGACCGACGGCTCACGGTTTTCGTGACGCACCAAACCGTTGGACACGCACCGACGGGTGATCAGGACGGCCCGCTGGCGGACTGCCCGGACAGCGCCCTCGTTCCGCCTGGCCACGAACCGCGGTGCCCTGATGACATCTCCCTCGCCGCGCTGGGTGGTCGGTGGACGCCGCTGGTAGTCCGCGAGTTCCTACGCCGCGGTCAGACCACATACTCCGAACTGTCCGCCGCCCTGCCCGCTCTCTCGGACAGGCCGACCCAGTTGACCAGTGCGGGCGTCATCGAGCGTCACCGCACCCCGGGCTGGCCTCCGCGCGTCCGCTACATTCTGACCAGCCAGGACCGCGCCCTGAAGAAGGTGGCCAAGCAGGGCCGGGAGGTAGTCCTGATCGACGGCGCCCTCATCCCCACCCGACGCAGCACAGGAAAGGCCGACCGAAGAAACTACAGTAACGGCCCCGTCGTGGTGCGAGTTCGGGGGGTGGTCAGCCCCCGAACAGCCGTGCCAACAGTCCTGCGGGTCAATACACCTAGGGCGTCCAGCTGGTGGACGTGCTGCTCCGTGGGTCACAGACCGAACATCAACCACGCCTGGTGGCTGACCCAGTCGGGATACAGCTCGGTCATGGCGTCGTAGAGTTCGCGGTCGCTCGACGCCTCCTCCTGGACCCGGCCGAAGTCCACGAGGTAGCGCTTCGTCGCGTCGATGATCTCCGGTCCGTCCGGGGCGCCCGGCTTCTTGTGGCCTGCGACGACAGTCTTCGGGTTCAGGGCCGCCAGACGGTCGAGCGCGGCGATCCACTCCTGCCGGCTCTCGGGTGTTGTCGCGCCGACGAACATGTGGCACCGGTTGTAGACGACGTCGCCGCCGACGACGAGGTCGATCGCCGGTACGTGCAGGGACGTGCTGTCGACGGAGTCGGTGCGGCCCTGTTCGATGATGCGAAGCTCGTGGTCCTCCAGGGTGAAGATGTCGCCGTCGTGGGGCTCGGGCACCGCGATCGTCGCCGGAAGCTGACCCGGCCAGAGCTTGCGGTAGGTCGACAGCCGCGGCGACTGTGCGCGCATCAACTCCACCGACTTCGGTGTGGCGATGGCCCGGGCGTCGGGAAACCGCTGCAGCAGCACGCTGAGCCCCGCGTAGTGGTCGATGTGACCGTGGGTGATGTAGATCGTGGTGAGGTTGCGGTGGTGCAGGGCAACCCAGTTGGCCAGTGCCTCGGCCTCTGCAACGGTGGTGAGCGTGTCGACGAGGACGGCGTCGGTCTTGCCGAAGATCAGGGTCGAGGTGGTCGGATCCCATGCCATCGGTGGCCCGAACGGCCGTGGCCGCTCACCCACAACGGCCTTCTCAGGCGCGGTGAAGACGTTGACGCTCAGTGTGGATGTCATGTCCTGCGTTTCCTCTCGGTGTCGGCGTGGCCGTGGCCCCTGCCGCAAGTGAAAGACCCTGGCCTGCCCGGGCCGCGGAGGCCGGCCGGTCATGTCAGGCCGGTCCTGGGCCCGGGCCGCCGCACGCGCGGGTTCGCGCCTCAGCCGGGGAACTCCTCCACGGCCTTGCCCAGGTCGCGCTCGAGATCACCGGGGGTCTGCAAGCCTCGTCCGGCCAGGTAGTCCAGGCGCTCGCGGGACTCGGGCAGGGCGAGCAGGCTCTGGAACGTGACGGCGTCGGAGCGGACGTCGGTGGGTTTCGCCAGCGTCAGGTCGTTGACAGCACGCTTGGCCGCCTTGACTCCCTCGGGCGGGAAGCCGGCGATGCGCTTGGCCAGGCGTTCGACGAAGCCGTCCAGTTCGGCGTCGGGCAGCGCGCGGTTGATCCAGCCGTAGCGTTCGGCGAGGTCGGCGTCGAAGTCCTCGGCGCCGGCGATCGCTTCGATGGCCCGGTGCCGGCCGAGCCGCCTGGTCAGGTGCTGGACGCCGCCCGCGCCCGGGAGGGCACCGGTGGCGGACTCGAACTGGCCGAAGACCGCGTTCTCGCGCGACGCGAAGATCATGTCGCAGGCCAGGGCGAGTTCGTCGCCTCCGCCTCGGGCACGGCCGCGCACCTTGGCGATGGTGATCACCGGGACCCGTGCCAGCTTGTACAGGAACATGCCGAGCGAGGCGTCACCGGGACGTCCGGCCTTCGCCGCCTCCGCGGTGTACTGCGGGACCGCGGTGAGGTCGACGTGGGCGGAGAAGTAGTCGGGCGAGGCGCTGTCGATGACGACGACGCGCACATCGCCGGGTTCGGTGTAGAGGGTGTCGACGAGGGAGACCAGGTCACGGACCAGGTCGACTCCGATGAGGTTGAGCGGACCTGCGTCGAGTGTGGCGAACAGGACGCCGTCCTCCAGCCGGGTACGGATCGACGAGTAGGTGAAGCTCATGGCGAATCCTGGGTGTGAGGAGAGCAGGGTTGCGGGGGCCGGTCTGTCACAGGTTCTGCTGGAACCACTCCAGGGCGGCGCCGGACGCCGCCTCGAACTGCGCGTGGTACGGGTCGAAGTGACCGCCCTCCAGCAGGACGAGGCGTTTGGGCTGCAGCGCCCGTTCGTAGGCCGTCAGCACTAGATCTGCGCCGGTGACGTGGTCGTGCTTGGCGACGAGCATCATGACCGGGGTCGTCGGGCCGATCTGGTTGATCCACTGTCCCGGGGTGTACATGCGAGCCCACCGCATCGCGCGCAGGGTCGCGACGTTGTCCATCACCTTCCCGTCGATCGGCAGGGTGTAATAGGCGACGGCGTCGGGGTCGGTGTAGAAGGCGGGGATCGACGGGTCGTCGCTGACGACGGCGCGAGTTGCCGGCGGCTCGCCGCGCAGCTGGGCTCGCTCGTCGTCGTCGAACAGCTTCTCCAACGCGACCAGTGCCGGGCCCGACGCCCTGCGCTGCCCGGTGGCGCGCCCGTCCACGGTGGGGACCTGGGCGACCACGGCCTTGATCCGGCGGTCGGTGGCAGCGAGGACGAAGGTGTGGCCGCCGGCGTAGCTGCTTCCCCAGCGCATACACCGAGTACCGGCTCACACAGAAGGGCAAGGCCCTGCGGGTCGCGCTCGTCGCACTGCGGCAATGGGGCGAGGACAACCTGTTCGACCCGGAGGGGGAACGGCTCGGACTCGTCGACCGTCGCGACGGCCTGCCAGTGGCCCACCTGGAGATGCGCGCCCATGACGGCCGCGTCCTGGGGCCCGACGATGTCGAAGTCCGCAGCATCGGCGCCTGAACTGATCACCGCCCGCCGACGGCGACCGATCCGACGGGGAGGTGTGATGCGGGTGCGCGCCATCGGCGAGCCGCGACTAGGTCGCGTCGTAGGAGTACAAGCTCTCCGGCGCCACGGCTCTCGGCGTAGCGGACGGCCAGGCCGTCGTTCGTGCGGAAGTGGGGAGTGACTCATCGCGTTCCCCTCTCAGAGCCCGAGAGATAGTAATTGGTATTCCTGTCAAGACACTTACGGCATGTAGCACGCACGGGCCCAGGTGTAATGGTCTTCATTAAATAGACCATGTGCTATGGTGGCCGCATGGCAGGAGAGGGCGGTACGCAGGGCGCGCGGCGGATTCCGGTGACTGCCGCGGCGATCGTGGATCTGCTCAATTCGCGACCGCACGGGACCGACCCCGCGTTCCCCGACCGGCTCGAGGACGCCGGGACGGCAGGGGCCGTCCTGCGTCCGTTCGGCCAGTCGCAGGATGCGGTGCCCGGGCCGGAGCGCATCGCCAAGGTCCGTGACCTGCGGACGATCCTCGTCGGAGTCGTCTCGGCCCCGGACGGCTCTCAGGCGGAAGACCTCTGGGCGGATCTCACTACGAGTGCATCCTCGGTCACGTTGTGCCACGATTTCTCGGCGTCCGGGAGCGTGCGGCTGCGGCAGGTGGGCGGCGATCGCGTCGTGGGAGGTATCACCCGTACGGTGGCCGAGCTTCTGGGCGACGGCACCTGGACCCGGATCCGCGTCTGCGACAACGAAGCCTGTCGTCATGTCTTCTACGACAGCACACGCAGCCGGACCCAGCGATGGCACTCGTACGAGACCTGCGGCAACAGGACGAACGTTGCCGCATACCGGGCCCGGAAGAATGCCAGGTCAGAGAACTGATGCGTGGCCCTGACGATCACTTGGGGAAACGTGCCCACCCTCGGAGGGCCTGCGGCACGGCCTCACCGCGCACCCAGGTGCACATCCTCGCACGTCACCGCCGACGTCAGCCCGCGCGCCGTCCCACTGGGACTCACGCCGCGGCGGCACCTTCCCTCGCCGGTGGTCAGGGGAACAAGGACGGAAGAACAGCCATGGCAACACAGGGATCTTCGACCGCCCGGCGCGGACGGGTGCTGGCACCGGTGCTCATCTACCTGAGCTCAGTGGTGGCGGTGATCAGCAGCCTCGGCGCGCCGCTGATCCCCACCATCGCCGCCGCCGACCGCGTGTCGCTCTCCGAGGCCCAGTGGTCCCTGACCATCACCTTGCTTGTCGGGGCGGTGGCCACACCCACCATGGGACGGCTCGGCGACGGCGCGCTGCGGCGCCCGACGATCCTGGGCGCACTAGCGGTCGTGCTGGTAGGGAACGCGCTGGCGGCCCTTCCCTTCGGCTTCGGCTGGCTCATCGCGGGCAGGGCGCTGCAAGGCGTGGGGCTCGGCCTGATCCCGCTGACGGTGGCGACCGCCCGAGACAGTCTGCCGCCCGAGCGCTCCCGTTCAACGATCGCGCTGCTGTCGGTCACCGTCGTCTCCGGCATCGGCGTGGGCTATCCGCTGACCGGACTGATCGCCGAGAACTTCGGGTTCCACGCGAGTTTCTGGTTCGGCGCGGCGGTCAGCGCGGCCGCCCTCGTGGCGGCGGCGCTCGTCGTGCCCAGCACGCGGCACCTCAGTCGGCGCCCCCTGGACGTGACGGGTGCGGTTCTGTTCGGCGCGGTCCTGGCAGGACTCCTCCTCGTCCTGAGCGAGGGACAGTCGTGGGGCTGGACCTCACCCACGCTGCTCGGCCTGAGCGCGGTGTCGCTGGTGTGCTTGGCGGTCTGGATCGTGTTCGAGCTGAAGACCGGTCAGCCGCTGGTGAACCTCCGTCAGCTGAGGAACCGTGTGGTGCTGACCGCGGCCGTGGTGGGGCTCGTCGCGGGCATGGGCACCTATCTTCTGCTGTCCCTGGTCACCCGACTGGCCCAAACCCCCACGGGCCCGAGCGGTGGCTTCGGGGTGTCGATCGTCGTCGCCGGGCTCATCCTGTTCCCCTTTTCGGCCGGCACCCTGGTGGCGAACAAGGTCGTCCACCTGGTGGCACAGCGCATGTCGTGGCGGCTGACCCTGCCGCTGGCCTGCGCGGTCACCTTGTCGTCCCTGCTGATGTTCGGACGGGCCCGGACCGGCCTGTGGGAACTCTTCGTCGTGATGGGCCTGAACGGGCTTGGCGTGGGCTGTGTGTTCGCGCTCATACCCGGCCTGGTCGTGACCGCAGTGCCGGCCGACGACGTCGGCAGCGCCATCGGCTTCAACCAGGTGCTCCGCTACGTCGGATTCACCACCGGAAGCGCCCTGAGCGCCGTCGTACTCGAAAGCCACACCGCGGCGGGAGCGGCCCTGCCGGACCCCGGCGGCTACGGCGTCGCCGCCGTGTGCGGGATCGTGATCAGCGCGGCAGCCACGGTGGCCGCGATCGTACTTCCGGGACTGCGGCGTTCGGGCGTGGATACCGCCGCGGGCGACGGGCACCCGACGGTGGTGAAAGGCGCGGTGGCCGTTCAGTCCTCCCCTCCGGCCAGTCCGAACCTCACCGTGTCCGTCAACGAGTCCGGACCGCATTAGACGATGCTCCCGGACGGTCGGCGTCCCGCCGGGGACGTGCAGCCCCGCTGCGCGAGCAGGGGACGCACTTCGCTGATTGCACGGGTGATGGTGGAGCGGTCCACGCCGAACCAGCAGGCCAGCACGTCATTGCCTGGTGCTGTTCGTGCCACAACGGCCCCACCTCAGCGACGAGTTCAGCGATCACTTCCGGCGACAGTCCAGTGACCCGGTACTCCGCCACAATCAACTCGCGTGCCCCAGCCCCCATCGTGCCCCGTTCAACGAGCTACCTGGGCGCCAAGCCACAGCCAACCGTGCACGAGGTCGTTAGCATGGCGTTCTGCCGGTAGGGCCGGGTCCTCAACTAGGTGTGCCGTGCCGAGGTGAGGGATCTGCGCAGCCGAGCGCGGCGTAGGCTTCCAGCACGAGCCGGGATCGGGGGCTCGCACGGCGAATGCTCCAGGGACGCCGCCGGGCCCGCCCGTCAGCACAGTGCGGTCGAGATTGAAGGCGGCGCTGATGAGGGCGAGGTGGATGAACGCCTGGGGGAAATTGTTCAATTGCTCACCGGCATGGCTGACCTCCTCGGCGTACAGGCCGAAATGGGTGGCGTAGGTCAGTATCTTCTCGAAGGCAAGACAGGCTTCGTCCAAGAACAACCGCGGATAGGTGCCCTCGACGGCCGACTTCGGGATCTTGGTGCACTTCGGGCAGAACCGGAAGATGCCCCCTCTCGAACACCATCTCCCCGTTGTCCTTCACCAGCTCCTTCGTCGCCAGCCACTGCGCCGGCGATTTCCCTTCCATCTCCTACTCGCCCAGCAGCCCGCAGCACCGCTGCATCGCGTCCGCGGCCGTTGCCGTGCCCTGCCCGTCGAAGTGGAACGGCGTGCCCAACACCATCGCGTCGAAGTCCTCCTCCGGCGTCGACCTGACAAAGCGACGTGGTATCAGGGCGGCGACGCCGGCTACATCGAGTACCCCAGCCACCAGTGCTGAGCGCGGAACCGGCCTGCCTACCCCTCATCGGCCTCCTGGTCGGCGGCTTTGTTGGCGCGGTCGATCTCGGCCATGTGCTCCTCCGCCCAGGTCCGAAGCCCCGCAAGCGCGGCTTCCAGGGACAGCCCGAGTCCGGTGAGACGGTAGAAGACCCGCGGCGGCACGGTCGGTTCGACCCGGCGCGACACCAGCCCGTCGCGGGTCAGGCTTCGCAGCGTCACGGACAGCATCTTCTGCGAAACGCCGGGCATCCGGCGTCTCAGCTCCGCGAAGCGCACCTCGTCCGGTGCGGCATCGGCGAGCGTCTTGACGGCCATGGACGTCCACTTCGTACCGATGCGGTCCAGCAACTGCCGCGTGGGGCACCGGGGATCGAACAGATCGCCGCGCACCCCGCGACCGGCGGCCCGGGCTCCTCGGGTGGTCACCTGTGGCTCACCACCTTCCCTGAAAGTGCCGTCTAGGAAGCGGTTGGACGGTTACCTATCGTTCTGTGGTCACCAATGGTAACCAGTCGGAGGAGCCGTCATGCCCGCCACCACCGCACACCAACTCCGCCGCATCGCGACGAACGGCATCCAACTCAATGTCGCAATCGCCGGGGACGGACCTGCGGTTCTCCTGCTGCACGGCTTCCCCCACACCTGGCAACTCTGGAGCGGCATCATGGGCCGACTGGCCGGGCAGTACCGGGTCATCGCCCCGGACCTGCGAGGCTTCGGTGCCAGCACACGTGCCATCGAGGGCTACGACGCAGGCACCCTCGCCGCCGACGCCGAAGGGCTGCTCGATGCACTCGGCGAGCCCTCGGCAGCGGTGGTGGGCATCGACGCGGGCGCCGCCCCCGCCGTCCTGCTCGCGCTGCGCCGCCCCGGCCTCGTCCGGCGCCTGGTCGTGATGGAGGCACTGCTCGGCCGCCTGCCCGGAGCAGAGCACGTCATCGCGGGGGGCGCTCCGTGGTGGTTCGGTTTCCACGCCGTCCCCGGCCTCGCCGAGACCGTCCTGGCCCGCAACGAGGCCCCGTACATCGACTGGTTCCTCGACTCGGGGACGCTCGGGCGAGGAGTACCCGACGATATCCGTGCGGCCTTCGTCCACGCGTACACCGGGAGCGAAGCCCTGCGCTGCGCGTTCTCCTATTACCGGGCCCTGCCCACCAGCGCGCAGCAGATCCAGGACGCCGTCGCGACAGCTCGGCTGACCGTGCCCACCATGGCCGTCGGCTCTCACCCCGTCGGCACCGGGCTCGAACGCCAACTCCGTCCCATCGCCGATGACCTGGTCGGACACCACCTCCAGGACTGCGGCCACATCATCCCCCTCGACCGCCCCGACGCGTTGTTCGCGCTCCTTGCTCCCTTCCTCTCCGCCGATCTGCCGATCTGCCGAAGTGACTGAAGCGGGGCCGAAGGATCACGGTCGGCGCTTCGGGCGTTCGTTCCTTGTCTGCCGCAGTCGACCGGTGAACGTCCGGTGGCCTCCCCGCCTCCAGGTGCCTTGGTGATCGCTCCGTCGACGGCGGTCTGGTCGAGGACGAGACCGACGATCCGGTCGTAGGACTTCAGTGCGAGCTGCATGAGCCGGGCGAAAGCGCCCAGTCGTATCCATTCGTCGCGGCGGCTGCGGATCGTGGTGGCCGAGCAGGTTGTGTCGGCGATCGCCTCGTAAGAACGGCCGAAGCGCAGCAGTTGCAGCATCTTGTCGAAGATGATCCGGTGGCTGATGCGTCAGCGGTGGCAGCCGAGTGGATGGTCCGGGTGGTACTCCGGCCGCTCGGGCAGCACGGCTGCGAATTGGTCCCAGAGCGGTTCGGTCAGCCATGATGGACGGGCGGGCACAGGTCTCCCCAGTGATCACGGAGCGTCCAACTCCATGATCACCGGGACCTGTGCCCGTCTGTTGCCGGTGTCCCCAACCGCGCCTGTCCGCGCGACCTCTAAGCGTCCGGCGCGGCTTCGCCTTCGACTGCGCCGGCGTGCCGACGGTCTGTGAGCAGGCCGTCCGTCGTGCTCGGCCTGAACCGAGTCCTCATCCTGGTCGGGATCAGCCCCAGGCCGATCACCCTCCGCGAGGGTCTGGCCTTCAACTATCTGGGCAAGCAGGTGCGCGGTCACTACGGCGGCAGCCCCGAGTCCGTCACCGAGCCGGTCCGGCTGGCCGAGGTCGGTCGTCTCGACCCGGCCCCGTCCATCACCGACCACATCCCGCTCGCCGAGGCCGCCGACGCGGTCAACCGGCTGGAGAAAAGAACGATGACCCGATCCGCCTCATCCTCGTCCCCTGACAACTGAACAGAAAGTTCATCAAGACCACCTCGGGCAGGGGCGAGTGAGCGCCGGTGCCCGAGGTCTTTCGTTCGCGGCCCCCTGATCCACAGGGGGTTCAGAGCCACCCGCGGCGGGCCGCCTGCGCGCCCGCCTGGAATCGGCTCGTCGCCCCGAGGCGGGTGGTCAGGTCGGTGATCCGGCGGCGCAGGGTGCGTTCGCTGAGGCCGAGTTGGCGGGCTATGGTCTCGTCCTTCAGCCCGGCATGGAGCAGGTGCAGCAGAGCACGGTCGGCCTCGCTGAGGTCGGGCTGCTCTTCCGTCTCCTGGGCCTCGCTGCCGAACACGGGGGTGGCCTGCTGCCAGCTGGCCTCGAAGAGGTCGACGAGGGCGTCGCACAGCGGTGACCCGTGGACCAGGGCGGCGGTACTGCGCAGGCCGTCGGCGCCGGCGGTGAGCGGAACGAGGGCATCGCGGCGGTCGAAGACCAGCAGTTTCAGCGGCACATGGGGCAGCACCCGGGCCTGTTCCCCGAGGAGCACGAGATGCTGGAGCAGTTCCGCGCGTTCCGGGACGGCCAGCACCTGGCTCGAGTAGATCGCCCGTGCCCGTACGCCACGGGCCAGCAGGTCCTCCTCGAACTGCAACGCGCTCGCGTCGGCCGTGAGATAGGGCGGGGTGTCGAAGCACAGGACCTCGTGCTCGGCGCCCGCCATCAGCTCGGTCAGCCAGGCGGTGATCGCGGTCGGCCCCTCGACGATCTCCACCAGCCGGCTCGGATCAGAGCTCAGCTTGCGCTCGTTGAACTCGGCCCCGTAGGCGTCCAGCGTGGCCGCCGCGCGTTCCAGCTCCAGACGGCGCGCGCGGATCAGGGCGGCCAGGCCGATGCGCGGGTCCAACGGGGCGTAGCGGGTGGGCCGTCCCGCCGAGGGAACCGCGAGGCCCGCGGCGACCAGTTCGTCCAGCATGCGGCGAGCTTGTGCCGTGCCGCAGGACTGGTGCCTGGCCAGTTCGGTCGCCGTCAGTGGCGGCGAAGCCAGCAGATGGCGATAGGCGCGCTCGGTCGGATCGTCGAGACCCAGGGACTCCAACACAGGTACGCCTCTCCTTCGCACGGACCGGCCCGGGCAGCGTGTGGCCGCTACCGGCCGCTGACTGGTATCGGCCAGCCATTCCTCACCCGGTGGGACGGGCGTGCTGGAACAGTACCGGCATCTCCCTAAAGGCGGTTCACCAGTGCTTTCTGCGACGCGACCGCCCTGTTCCCACCCGAGAGGCACACAGTCCATTGAGAATCCGAATACGCGCTGGCATGGTCACCACCGTGCTCGGGCTTACCGCGGCCCTGCTGGTCACGCCGCCCGCTCGGGCGGACGCCCCGCCGGACGCGAGGGGCATTCGGCTAACCGCCGCCGCGATCGAGAAGCTCAGCAAGCGGTACCAGACACGGATAGACGGCACGCCCGGACAGGTGGCCGCCCAGCAGGGCCCCGCCGCTGCCGCCCCGGCCCCGCAGGGCACGGCGCCGACCCTGAAGGCAGGCGCGGAGAACCGGACTGACGCCGCGCCCACCGCTCCGGGCCTCAAGCGGACCGGCCAGTGGGAGACCGCGCGGGGCTTCGCCGAGGGCGTGGCGCTCGGCGGAACCAAGGACTGGGTGGGCGTTTTCAGTGGCGGCACCGTCGCCCGTTACGACGCGCAGGGCAAGCAGGTGTGGGGCCGCGGAGCCACCTCCTTGTACAAGGACTGGCAGGTGACCCCTGACAACTGGTTCCAGCCGTACGACTATCTACCGAATCTCTATGTCGGCTACAACCCGTACCAGATGTCTGCCAGCGGCAAGCACCCGTACGTGACAGGCGACTTCAACGACGACGGTGTCGACGACGTCGCCGTGGCGTACGCGGTGGGCGACTGGCCGGGCCGGCCGTACTCGTCGCCCGGTTCGCAGCTCCACTACGGCACCTTCGTCACCGTCCTGGACGGCCGTACTGGAAAGGCTGCGTGGCACAAGCTGCTTCCCGGCTCCGTCGGAACCATGCTGGTCCAGGACGGCAAGCTGCTCGTCGCCGACTCCACCGGCCCGGACTGGGGCGCCGATCCGGTCGCCGAACAGGGCGACAGCCGCAGCAACCTGACCGCCTTCAGCTTCCGCCGGGCCGCTCACGGAAACCTCGCCGGGACCGCCGACTGGACCTACTCGACGCACGCGCCCTGGGCCCGCTGGGGCGATCTGACGTCGCTGGGCGCCGGCCGGATCGCCGCGTCCTGGTCCGACACCCCCATGGGCCTGGGCAACCCGCGCCCGGCCGGCGGCAACGTGCTGGTGCTCAAGACCTCCGACGGCAAGGTCGCGTCGCACGTCAAGACGCCCGGCTACCCGCGCATGCTGTTCAAGGACCCAGGCGCGGACCGCGTCCTGGTGGTCGAGCAGAACGACCCGTTCGACAAGGTTCGCTGGGACCTGACCGCGATCGACGCGCACAGCGGTGACCGCAGGGTGCTCGCCTCTCGTGAGGGCACCGTGCCGGAGGCGTTCCAGGTCCTGCCGAACGCCCACGGTGGTCAGCCCCGGTTCGCGGTAGCCGAGCTCGGCGTCGACGCGGACCTGTCGGACGGTCAGAGCACCATCTCCGGCTGGGACGGTCAGGGCCACGCCCTCTGGTCGTATACCACCGCCTCCACGGTCGGTGGGCCCAATGCCCCGACTATGGAGCTGTCGTCCGACGCGAAGGGCAGCGAGGTGTTCGCCTCGCTCTCGGACCCGACGAGAGACACCGCCGCCACCCCCGCGGGTCCCGAGCACACCCAACTGCTCGGACTGAATGCCGCGACCGGTCACCTCGACTGGCGGCAGGAGGGGGCCGTCTCCGGCGACACGCTCACCCGCTACCAGGGCGGACTCCTCACCGTCGGCTATGACGACACCGCCTACACGGTCAACCCCCGCAGCGGCAAGGCGCAGGCCATGCCCCTGGCCGGCGACCTCTACACGGCCGTCGCCACGGACGTGAACGGCGACGGGACCAAGGACCTGATCACCGGTGGTCAGAGCCGCGGCGTCTTCGCCCTCGACGGCAGGACCCTGAAGAAGGCGACGCCGACCGTCCTGTGGAGGGCAACGGTCGACAGCTCGGTGCACTCCCTGCGTCTCCTGCCGAACCCCGGCAAGGGGACCGGCGACTCCGTGGTGGCCGCGACCGATCAGGGTTTCGCCGTTCTGAGCACGCACACCGGTGACCTGCGGACGCATGTGCACACCGGCGGCTTTGTCGCCTCGCTCACGGTCGTGGGCAACGGCCACAGCGGCTCCGAGATCGTTGTCCCGGGCAGCAGCCTGACCGCATACACCGCGCAGGGCAAGAAGCTCTGGACGTACCGGCCGAAGGGCACGGAGGGCAAGAGCCTGTTCTTCTCCAGCGTCACCACGGACGACGCCGGACACCTGTTCTTCGAGTACGGCGGCACGCACAACGGGGGCCTACCCAAGGAGGCCACCGATCCGGCGCCGACGGCGGTCGGCCTGGACGCCGTCACCGGCACCCCGATCTGGACCGAGACCCCGACCGGTTCGGGCGCCGTCGCGATCGTGCCGACCAACCCGGCCCTGGCCGATCCGAACATCCCGGGCGCGGACGGGCACGGTGTCGCCTTCGCGTACACCGGCGATTTCACGACCTACCACCACCTGGTCCAGATCCTCGATTCCCGCACGGGCGCAGTGATCAAGACCTACGACAGCCCCGGGATGTCACAGGGCTTCGTCGCGTCCAAGAAGACCGGCCTGGTCGAGATGCGCGAGTTCAACGACATGGTCTACCCGGCGGACGGCAGCGAGCCCTACGACGTGCCCACCTTCTTCGGCTTCCACTCCGGAGTGTTCGCCAAGTCCGTCGGCGGAACCGAAGCGTTTGTCGGCGCCTACCAGGCTCTGTGGTCCTACGACACACCCTTCGCGGACAACGACGGGTTCCTCCGCGAGAGCGCCGTGGACTCCGCCCTGGGGGCGAGTCAGGTCCAGACAGCCGAGCTGGGCGACGGGCCGGGAGACGACATGATCGGTCTCGCGCTCGACTGGCGCGCCCTGCGAATCTCGGCCTCGGCGATCGGCGACGGCGTCAACGACATCGACTACTTCCCGCACGGCCTGACCACCTACCAGCTCTCCGAGGACGAGCCCACCCGGATCCCGACCCCTCCGGGCGGCGGCACATCGGTCGCGGCCCCGTCAGCCGCTGCCCGGGCCGATCAGCCCGACGACAACCGTCCCCGCAGCGCGAGCCCGCTGAAGGAACTCGACATGCCGATCGGCACCGCTTCGGTCCCGATCGAGATCCAGAGCAAAGCCGCGGCAGCCAAGAAGCTGAGCGTGGGCCGGGACAACACCAGTGAGGTCACCCGCGGCTACACCCCGCAGCAGATCCAGGCACGCCTGGGCCTCAAGGGTGACGGCACCGGCCAGACGATCGCGATCGTCGACGCCTACCACTATCCGACGGCGAAGCAGGACCTGAACCACTTCTCCGCGCACTTCGACCTGCCGCAGACCTGCGACACGGCGAGCGCGGGAGCGGACTGCTTCGACTTCCAGCAGGTCTACGCGGACGGCACCCAGCCCGACGTCGACACCGGCTGGAACGAGGAAGCGGCGCTGGACATCGAGTGGGCGCACTCGGTGGCCCCGCACGCCAAGATCGTCCTGGTCGAAGGCACAGACCCGACCATGGCCGCGCTCTACCGGGCCGATGACGTCGCCGCGGCACTGCACCCGGCCGCGGTCAGCAACAGCTGGGGCTCCGGCGAGTTCTCCGAGGAGGCCTTCTACGACGGCCACTGCAAGCTGGCCGACTCGGTCTGCGTCCAGTCGACCGGGGACTCCGGCTACCCCAGCGGCTACTCGGCCACCAACCCCTACGCCCTGGCCATCGGCGGCACCAACCTCCAACTGGACGCCGACGGCAACACCACAGGCGAGACGGCGTGGAAATCCACCGGCGGCGGCCTGAGCTACTTCGAGCCGCGCCCGGCCTACCAGGACGGCGTGCAGTCCTCGCCGCTCCGGGCCACGCCGGACGTCAGCTTCGTGGCCGATCCCACCACCGGTGTACCGGTCTACATGACCATGACCGTCGGTGACACCACCAGGTCCGTGTGGTTCGAGGTGGGCGGCACCAGCCTGTCCGCCCCGATCTGGGGCGCGATCATCGCCTCGGCCGACCAGCTCCGGGCCACCGCCGGCAAGCCGCACCTGGCTTCCGACGGCCCTGAGGGTGACACCGCGCACACCGATGTGTACGCGCTGGACAGCGCCTCCCTGCGCGACATCACCTCCGGCTCCAACGGCCCCTGCGGTGCCGAGTGCACCGCCGGGCCGGGCTACGACACGGTCACCGGTCTCGGCTCGCCCATTGCGGGCGTCGACGCAGCCCTGGCGGCGCTGAGGTAAGCGCCCAGCGCAAGCACGCAGGGGCCCGGCATCCCTTCTGGACGCCGGGCCCCTGAGCTGTCAGTCGAGGCCGGGCAGCGGGCGCT
Source organism: Streptomyces sp. NPDC026538 (assembly GCF_055567535.1). Lineage (NCBI taxonomy): Bacteria > Bacillati > Actinomycetota > Actinomycetes > Kitasatosporales > Streptomycetaceae > Streptomyces > Streptomyces sp. NPDC026538. Next base: position 201,136 of record NZ_JBVHQG010000007.1, on the reverse strand, counting down.
GGGTGACCTCACGGGCGTCGTCGAGTTGCCGCTCCAGGGGTGTGGCGGGCTGGGTGCCGGCAGGCGGCCGACCGAGGCTTCGCCGATGTCCTGACGATGAGCACTTGCGGAGCCGGCGAAGGACGAGGAGATCGCGTCCTTGCGCAAGCAGGTGCGCGAGCTGGAGATGGAACGTGGCATTCTGCGCCGGGGAGCAATGCTCGGCACCTGTGGATCAGTTTCGGGAGGGACGCGGAAGGCGTACCTTCCCGATGATCCTTTGATGGTCTCCGGGTAGGCCCGCGTCACAGCGCGGGTCGGGAAGGCTCGCCCGTGTTGCGCGTAGTCACCGACGACGGCTCCACCCAGTCCGGCTCCCTGATCGACGAGATCGTCCGCGAGGGCGCCCGCCGGATGCTCGCCGCCGCCCTGGAAGCAGAAGTCAACCAGTACATAGTCGAGTTGGCGGCCGAGGCAGATGAGGCGGGCCGCCGCCTGGTCGTCCGCAACGGCCACCACCGGCCCCGGACCGTAATCACGGCGGCCGGTCCAGTCGACCAGCGGTTCGCCGACATCCGGGTCACCCTGAACCGTCGGGCCACCTCCCGGTCTCTGGCTCCGGCCTCGATCAGGTCAGCGGCAGCGAGCCGGACTTGCTCACGCCGAGCCCATTCCTCGCCCGTCAGTCCACCGCCATCGGGATACCTCATTCTCCTGGCATAGCGCGGCCCACGACGGCCGTCACGGGTCATGCCTCGCCCCGTGGCGCAAGTCGTGAGCATCTCGGGGGATCCGGTACAGCACGCACTGGCGAAGCGACCCCTCGGGCACGCTCGGATCCTCGAAGTCGTCGGCTGGATCCCGGGTCATGCCGATCCGCCGCATCACTGCCTGGGAACGAAGGTTGTGGACAGTCGTCGACGCCACCAATTCCGGCAGCGCGAGGGCCTCGAAGCCGAAAGCCAGGCAGGCCAGGGCGGCCTCGGTGGCGTAACCGTGACCCCACGCCGAACGCATCAACCGCCAACCGATATCCACCCCCGCGAACGGCATGTCCTCGCCCACTTCGTCCAAGCCGACACGCCCGATGAACTCACCAGTCTCCCGCGCTTCGAGCGCCCACCACCCAAAACCTCGCTCGTCAAACTCCGTCTGCATGAATGCCACCGCTGCATCGCTCTGCTCCCGCGTCAGCAGTGCTCCCAGGTGTTCTCGGACTTCAGGATCGGCGTTCATAGCCGCCCACGGTCCGAGGTCGGACTCCCGCCACCGGCGGAGCAGAAGACGATCGGTTCGCAACTCTGGCATGCCACCCAGCCAATCTGATCAAGATCAGGGTGTCGATCGGTTATGTCGAACCCTACGGTCCTCGTCCATGCCAGACCCGCTGCGCAGATCCTCACGGCTGACACCACCCGGCGGGACGCCATCCCGTCACGACCCGAAGTGACCCACACCATTAAAGATCTCTAGAGGAATACGGCCCGGATGCGAACATCGCCCGGCACATCAAGACCGGCATCGTCTCCGGCCAAGACGAAGGGGAATAGGCACCGATGGGAATCCTCACCGACAGCCTCGACAAGGCCAGCGCCGCACACTTCACCCGCCCCCTGCCGAAGTCGGCCCAGAAGCAGTTGCAGTGCCGCTCTCAGTAGGGACTCAGGAGCAGGCCGTTGCGGCTCATCGCTGCGGGTCGGGTCTGGTCTCGGCTGGCCGGCTGCGATTGCCGTGCCAGTCCAGTATCAGGACCGTAGCGTCGTCCTTGAGGCTGCCGTGGCAGGCGTCAAGCACCGCGGCGGTCAGGGTCCGGACGGCTTCTCGGGGGTGCAGCGCGCGGGTGTCGTGAACGACCGAGGCCAGGTCGACGGCCGCGGCACCGCGCTCCTGCATTCCGTCGGTGAGCAGGACCAGGCGGTCCCCGGGACGCAGGTGCAGTTCCTGTAGGCGGTAGGTGGTGGGTGCCGCCACACCGAAGGGCAGGTTGGCGGCGAGTTTCACCTCTTCGACGGCGTTGTCACGCAGCAGCAGCGGCCGGGGGTGGCCGGCGTTGACCAGTTCGCACAAACCCGTTTCGAGGTCGACACACAGCAGCTGCCCGGTGGCCAGGCCGCGGCTGTGACTCAGCAGGGTCTCGTGGGCGTGGCGGGCCTGCTTGAGGGCGTCACAGCCGCTGCGACGTGCCCGCCGCAGCGCGCCGACCAGCAAGGTGGCCAGCAGAGCGGAGTTGGTGTCGTGGCCCATGGCATCGGTGATGGACAGGTGCAGGGTGTCGCGGTCGAGGGTGTAGTCGTAGGTGTCGCCGCCGATGTCGTCGGCCGGGACCAGCCCGGCGGCGAGGGTGAACTGGGCCGCCTCGCAGCAGGGCGCCGAGGGAAGCAGCTGGTGCTGGATCTCCGCGGCCAGGCTGGTCCTGGTGGTGCGCCGGCCCAGGTGGTACAGATCGGTGAAGCGGCGGTCCGTGACGATGATGTAGGCCAGTGCGTGGGCCGCGTCGCGGACCTGTCGGAGCACGGTCTCGTCGGCGGACTGCAGGGTCACCTCCAGGACGCCGATGCAGTCGCCGCGGTTGGTGACCGGCGTGATGACGCGCCGCCCACCCTGTCCGTCCGGCTCCACATGCTGGCGCTGACTCTGCAGAACGCTGTCGTAGACACTGCCCTGCAAGGCGATCGTCTCGCCAGGGTCGGCGGCCTCATCGCCGGCCGCGGCGAGGCGTACCAGTCGCTGGCCGATGAGGTCGACGAACAGGAAGGACGCGTGCTCGGCACCGAAACGCTTTTGCAGGTCGTGTGCCACGACGTCGACGGACTCACCGGGCGGGGCCGCTTCCGCAGCGGCCAGCAATTCGCCCAGTTCCAGATCTCCACCCTTCACAGCAACCTCCTGTCGGTTGCCGCATCTTCTTCCCCGAGTCTGCGCAGCATCACCTGATCTGCCCATTTCTCCTGGTCAGGACAGCGGGCCAGATCGGTACGAGCAGGGCCCGGGTCCGTCAGGGGGCGCCCGTGGGCGGTCGTGCGGCCAGTGCGTCGGCGGCCCTGGATACAGAGGAAACAGCATGTCGACTGCATGGCGCGCGATCCGGGGACGGACCGATGCGCTGTACGGGGTCGTGTACCAGGCCGCGCTCTTCCGGTACCTACCGGAGCAGTTCGCGGTTGCACCTGGCCCTTCGGACGAGGCCGCTGGTATGCCACCGTCCCGCAATGGTGCCCGCAGGCGGAACCTGCGGTGAGTGTCCGCGTCGCATGTCCGGCTCGCACGTGTCCTGGAGGTTCCTCGCGGGATAACCTCGGGCGGATCGCGCGGCCTCACGCCACCACTGGTGAGGGCGCCGTGTGCTGTGACCGAAGTGCTGCCCAGCTCCGACAACGCCGGCGACGACGACGCCGACCGCGAAGCTGTCGAACAGGAGCGGGCCAAACTGCGGGAGTTTGTCGCAGGGCTGACCGCCGACGACATCAAATCGGGCGGCTGGTTCACGAAACTCTGCACCCAGGCGTTACGGTCGTACGCCGAGAAGGCCACTTGGGAGTACTTCCAGCAGAAGTACAAGGCGTGCCCGCGCACGGCATCGTCGGGCAGCAGATCAAGCTCGCGGTAAAGAACGCCATGATTGAAGGCGGGATCGCCTCCAGCCTCTACGACGGGACGATCGCCGTCACCATCGGGCCGTTGGGTGGCGCGAGCCCCGTCACTGTTCCGGCCATTGTCGTCACCTTTATGGTTGACCTGACGTACATCACCCAGCTGCAGATGCGCCCAAGGGCTGTCCAGTAATCGATCACGGGTGGCTGTCCTGTGCGAGGCGCATGATGGAGGGCTCGCAGGTCACAGGCCCGTTGGCCAAGCCTTAGCATGCCTTCGTGACGCGGCCCTGGACGAAGGGCGAGATGGCGGATGAGTTTGCCCAGTTGCTCGGGATGGCTCCTGTCGGCGTGGACGGCGGCAACCTCACGTTCGCACGGGGAGACTTGCAGTCCACACTCTCGATCTGGAAAGACCGCTACGACCGGGCGATGTTCGGCTGGATGGTCGTCACCTACGACACCGCTCTTCGTGGCCCGATGGAGAGCTTCGGCGGAATGAGCATCCGGATCGACCACCCGACGCCAAGTTTCGAAGCGAACCCGACCAACATCCCCCCGGGGGCCTGCCACCGCTGGCCGGCGAGTGGAAGTCCCCTGGGGAGGGAGGCCACTGCCGCCGTCACTGATTACGGGCGTCCCTCCTTGCACTTCGTCCGCGACCGCCACGACCTGGGCCTGCTCCTGCTGGCAGATACCCACGTTCACCGCGACAGCGTCTGGTCCTTCGCACCGACCAACAACGAGCCGGGACGGCTTGCACAGGCGATCCTGCTGGCCCGGCACTGCGGGGACCAAGAGCTGGAACGGGCGGCCGTGGCCAAGCTGCGGAGGCGAGGCGAGGAACCTGTGTCGCCCTGGCCTGACTACCTCTTCCGGCAAGCCGTCGCCGACTGGGCCAAGCAGTACTCCAAGGCCACCGGGATCCACCTCAGTGACTTGGCCATGCTCAAGCGGAAACGCCCTCACTGTCCCGAGGCCCCGTAATCTCAAGGTCCCCGTTCCAGTGCTTGCTTACCCGCAGCATGATCTCCATGTGGCTGCCGTGATCACATCCTCGGAACCGTGCTGGATAACCCCGTTCACGGGGCTGACCCCACATAGCTACAACAAGGTCGTTGCCGCACTGCGCACAGGCGGCGCCGACGATGCACGGCGGGGACGGCCCTGGAGCCTTCCGCTGGAAGGCCGGGTGCTCCTAGTGGCTGCGTACTGGCGCACCAACCTCACCATGCGCCAGCTGGCACCGCTCTTCGGGATCTCCAAGTCTGCCGCTGATCGCATCATCGACCACATGGCTCCTCTGCTGGCCCTGCAACAGCGCAGGCGCTTCAGCGCGGTCACCGTACTGGTTGTTGACGGCACCTTGGTGCCGACGCGTGATGACACCGTGGCTGAGCAGTCGAAGAACTATCGTTACTCCATCTAAGGCCTGTCCGGCGGTTCATGCCGCAGATGCGGGGCTGCGCGGACCCGCGTCTGCCGCGTTGCCGGGCCGGGCCGCGTGCGGCGCGGCCCGCCCCGGACGGTTGGGTTTCCGCGGATGTGCTGTGCTCAGCTGTCGATCTCGTACTGGCCGATGGTGCGGAAGTAGCGGAGTGCCTCCGGGCTGCCGTCGTCGAGGACCGCCTGGATCGCGTCGTACATGGCGTCGCTGATGTTCGGGTCCGTGAGCATGTGGGTGATGTACACGCGGTCGTCCTCGGCCTGCGCGAGCCGGTATCCCGTCCATCGGAAATAGCTCAGGGCTTCGGCGGTACCGGCATCGAGGGCGGCATTGGCCTCCGCTATCACCCTCTTGTCACCGTTCTGAGTGGCCACGTACAGGATGTGTGCCACGGCCACGGAGTCGTCCTCGACCTGGGCCTGGGCGTACCCCGTCTCCAGGAAGGCACGCAGCGCTTCCGGGGTGTTGGCGTCGAGGGCGGCGTTGGCCGCCTTGATCACCCGCTTGTCACCGTTCTGGGTGGCCACGGCGAGGACACGGGCGACCGCGACGGAGTCGTCCTCGGCCTGGGCGAGGCGGCATCCCGTCTCCAGGAAGGCCCGCATGTCCTCCGTCGTACCGCTCAGCGCCTTGTTGGCCTCGCGTAGTACGCCCGCCCCGGCGTTGTCGTCCATGAGGATGTTCTGGATCGCGGCCCTGACTTGGTCGTCGGTCAGCTCATCGACCGGCGTCCCAGTGCCGGACGAGATGTCCGGGCAGGCCGTGGCAGGCGTGGTGGTGACGGGCGTGGTCGGCGTGGACGCGTCGGCGGCGAAGGCCGGTGCGGTGAAGAGAAGGGCGGGCGTCAGAACAGTCGCGGCGACCAGCATCGCGGCGCGGGTCGGTCTCATGGATGTGCCTCCGTATTCGGTGGGTTGATCGGTATGAAGCATCCACATGCCAGGTGCACGGATCAACACGTTTCTCGGCGTCGGACGGTCCTCAACTGTGCGGAGATGGTGGCGAGTTCGGACTTCACCGATGTCAGCGTACGCAGTCCGTCCCAAGTCCTTCGTTCGGGTTCGGGGCGGGCAGAGAGCCGCTGGAGGCGGCAGCAGGTGGCTGGCGTTCGCGCGGCTCGAGCGGCGCCGGCGATCAAGCAGGAACGGGTTGAGGGCCGGCCCAGCGCCTTCCTCCCGGTGGAGGTCGTAGACCGAGCGGAGAACGGTCTCGCAGCGCACCTGCGTTCGCGCCGCGTACTTCGGCCCCAGCGTCGGCTTCCCCGTCACCTGATTCGGTAGGCCCGCCGATAGCGGTCTCTTACGCTGCTGCGCCGGCGCCATCACCGCGGTCAGTTCCGCCCGCTGGTGCCGCCAGTGCGCCTGCACTGGTGTGTCTGCGCTCTGCATCCGCCGCATTGATCCCGGGCATCCGCCCGCTCCGCGCGATCTCACACGATCACGCAGCGGTGAAAATGGCCGACCTCTTCGATCCCAAGCCGGAGGGGTGGGGTCTGCGTGGCGACCCCTACGTCTGGCGGTCCCTTCGCGACCACCTGTCCGGTACCGACATTCCGACATCGGTTGACGAGGTGGCCGGCCTACTGCGGGCAACATTCAATGAGCTCGTGGGGGCTCGACCTTGCCACCGCCCCAGAGTCACACGTGTACCGGGGGCAGTACGCCCACGGCGGCATGTCCAGCGGCCGCATTCATCGACACTTGGAGGGATCGGTTGGTGCCCATGCTCGTGGAACGTGTGAAGACTCGGTCGAGTTTTCGGCGTTCAACGAGCCCGTGACCCTCACACCGCCCTCTGCCGACGACGTCTTGGACCTGGACAAGCTCCAGCAGTGACCCGGGCCCCGCCGCCTCCCGTACAGGTCGGACCACCACACCGGCGCAGGGTCCGCACGGGCCGCCGACGGCACTGGGACGCAAGTGAGGCCGGGCGCCGTTCACCGCACCCGGGCGGCTGGTGCCGGCGGTCTCTGCCGCGGAGCGGACCTGGAAGGCCCAGGGCGCGCCGATGGAGCCGGTGTACGCGCTGAGGTGGGGTGCGGTGCCGCCGAAAAGCGCCGCGGCGATCGAGCTGACGGCGCCGCCGACCGGGGCGCGGTGCCGGGTCGTGACGTTCTCGGACTGCACGGCGGGCGGCTGGGGGCCGGACATGCCCCACAGGGCGAAGATGACGGTCGCGGGAACGGCGAGCGTCCACCATGTGGACCCGATGATCGTGAACGCCGGGTAGACGAGCGCAGCGAACACGATGCCGTAGGCGATGGCCAGCGGACGGCGCCCGACGCGGTCGGAGGCCCATCCCCAGAACGGCATGAACGCGAGTCCCACGACCTGCGCGACCAGCAGCGACCAGTAGGCGGCGCTCGGACTCATGTGCTTCTGCGTGATGGCGTAGGTGCCGGCGTAGGCGCTCCAGGTGTACTGCACTACGGAGCCGAGGCTCAGTGTCCGGAGATGCCGGAATCGCGCGGCCAACGGCGCCGTGCCGGCTGCCGCGGCCGGCCCTCGGGCTCAGGTCCTCATCGCGGGCGGCGGACGGAGGGAAAGGCGCCGCGCCGGGCCGCGTGCGCACATCCCGTTACCGGCCACGGCCGGCTGATCCTGAGCGAGCAGGCGTCGATCCGCGCGCCGGGTGTCCGCGAAACCCACGAATTCCGATTTGCCGGTTCGTTGACTGGGCAAGGCTGCCCTATGCCATCCGGCAGGCTTGCCAAACCGGGCCTTCACAGTCGAGCGGTGCGGAGGTGGCCACGGACTCGGCGGGTGGTGACGCAGCGTGTGCGTAGCCGCTGGTTCGTGGCGTTGCGGAACCCGAAGGCGGCGCGGACGACGAGCTTGATCACGCGGTTGATGCCCTCGCTCTTGGCGTTGCTGTGTCCGCTGTCGATGAACGTGGCGATCCCGTTCCACCAGCGGTCCACGGTGACGGCGAGGGTACGTACTTCCGGGATGTCGGTGTCGGCGCACCAGGTGAGGAACCTGTAGCGGGCCTGGCCGATGCGGTGGCGGTCGGCGCCGGCGCGGGCCAGAGCGAGGGGGCGCAGCCTTTCCTGGGCGATCCAGGCGCTCAGCAAAGTCTGTCCGATCTTTCCCTCGTCCAGCAGCGGATTCCACATCGTGGCGAACTGCTCGTCGGTGAGGTCCTCGCGGTTGCGCAGCAGACGCCTGCGAGCCTTCCATTCCGGGTCAGGGGCGCGCCCGCGTCATCCGCGGAGTTCGGCGGTGGTGCGGCGCCGCACCAGGGACAGCCTCTTGTTCGCGAGCTGCACGACGTGGAAGTGGTCGACCACGACGGTGGCTTGGGGCAGGCCGGTGTTCAGGGCGGCTCGGGAGGTGGCCGACATGTCGATGGCGACGTGCCGGATTTTGTTGCGCCAGGTCAGGGGAGGGGTGGCGAGCCAGGCCAGCGCGTCGGCGACCGTGCGGCCTTCGACCTGGCCGAGAAGGCCACCGGCCCCGAGCGCGTCCAGGAACCCGGTGTGCCACCGGTCCCTGGTGAGCTGCCACTTGCTGCTGTCGGGATCCTGTTCCCAGCGGGGCCGTCCCCGCCTTGTCTCGTCGATTCCCAGCACCTCGACCTCGGGCAGCGGTGCTTCGACGAACTGCCGGGCGGCCTTGAAGGCGTCCATCACGGTCGGCCAGGAGAGGTGCAGATCGCGGGCGGCCTGGATGACCGTGGAGCCGGTGTCCCGTATCCGGCGCCCGGCCGCGCTCCGCAGCCTCCCGGTCAGCCGGGCGCCGGCCGGGATCCGCGGGATCTGTTCGGTGAGGTCGACGACCACCCGGCGGACCGCCCACCAGCGGGGCAGAGGCGGCCAGCCCCTCGTCGAGTTCGCGACCGGAGCAGTGGTGACTGCCGCGCCCGCGAGCGGACGTCGGGAAACAAACTCATTTCCGTGAACGCATAACATAATAATGTGCACCTATTGTGACTTTTCATGTGGTGATGCTCGCCCTGGTGATTCTCAGGCTGGTAGGCGGGGCGGTTGGAAGGGGCTGCGGTCGTGAGCGCTGAGCAGAGTGGACTTCCCCGGTTGCTGACGGCAGCGGAGACCGCGGCGCCGGTGGATGCCGTCGGTGTGATCGCGGAGGACCTGCGGCGGCGCTTCGAGGCCACGAAGGTCTCTTTCCTTATCGTGGATCTGACAGGGAAGGCGGTGGCGCGGCTGTCGACCGCCCCTGCGGGGGATGGGCGGAAGGTGGAGCGGATCCCCTTGTTCGGCAGTGTCTACGAGGAGGTGATCCGTACGCAGAGGCTGTATCAGGAGGCGACCGCTCAGGGGCAGCGGGTGATCGTGCCGGTCACCAACCGGGGGGATGCGATCGGGCTGCTGGAACTGCTCCTGCCGGTCGATCCCGGCGAGGACGTCCTTGCCGAGGTCGGGGAAGCCGCCCACATCCTGGCCTACATCGTGATCGCCAACGGGCGTTTCACTGACTTTTACACCTGGGGCAAACGCTCCAGACCGCCCACCCTGGCAGCAGAGATCCAGTACCAGCTGCTTCCCGCGTCGCTGTCGTGCGAGGCCGCGCAGTTCACGCTGTGCGGGAGTCTGGAGCCCTCCGAAGACCTCAGCGGCGACACCTTCGACTACACCCTGGACCGGGACACACTGCACGTGTCGGTGACCGATCCCATGGGCCACGACATCGATGCTGCCCTGGCCGCCACGGTCCTGGTGAGCGCCCTGCGCGGCGCGCGCCGCGCGGGAGCCGGTCTGGCCGAACAGGCCCACCGGGCCGACCAGGCACTCGCCGACCACGCCCACGGGCACGCCACCGGGCAGCTACTGCGCGTCAATCTGCACACCGGGCAGGCCCAGCTCGTCAACGCCGGGCACCCCTGGCCACTGCGCATGCGTGAGGGCAATGTGGAGGTGATCGCCTGCGAGGTGGACCATCCCTTCGGGCTGTCCGAGTTCGCGACCCTCTCCTACCGCGTTCAGGACCTCGATCTGCGCCATGGTGACCGTTTGCTCATGTTCACCGACGGCATGGTCGAACGGCACGGGGAGAAGGTCGACCTGCGCGCCTTGGTGGAGCGCACTCGGGGCCTGCACCCGCGGGAGACCGCTTTGATGCTGACATCCGCAGTCCGGGATGCTGCCCACGGCCGGCTCGAAGACGACGCCACCGTGATGTGTCTGGACTGGCACGGCCCCCAGGAGACCCAACGACACGTCAGCTCCGGCGCGGACGTCCAACAAGCCTCAGCCAGCCGCGCGAAGCAGAAGCCGTGATCAGAGTGCTCTCCTGGACGGTGCCGGGGTACCGCGAAGGTCCGGCAAGGACTTGGCACGCTTGAAATCGCAGATCGTTACGGAATGGAACCGGAAGGTGACAACGGTCCTGCTCGTCCGCGACAGGCAGGCCGTGTGGCGCGCGATCGGATTCACGGGAAGGAGGGCCTGCTGCCTGAGTCCCTGACGGCGATCGCGTGCTGCGGGACAAGGACGCAGCCCCACATGAGTTGAAGGGGCCTCTGGGCCCACTCTTACCCTTCTGGGTGCGGCCGGCGTTGATCACACCGAGGCGTTCGAGTAGCAGTCCCTCCCGGGTGGACCACGGGCAGATCTCGACACTCTCCACGCCGCACATTTCTATGAGGCTCTCGGCGATCAAGCCTCCCGCCATGGATTGCTCGGCGCGGTGCCGGGAGATGCCTGGCAGCGTGGCACGGCGGTCCGGGCCGAGTCTGGCCAGCAGGGAAATCACCGGCCGGAGTGGAGGCAGGGTCAGGTTTGGTCCCGTACGAGGTGGTTCGTTACGTGTGGCGTTGGGGGGGGGCCGTGCAAGCTGCTCGAAAGTTTTCGAGCAGGCAAGGACCCGCTGGCCGGCCTTGGCCCGCGGCACGTCGGGTTGCGCACTAAGAACTCCTAACGGAATGATCTTTCGGGTCAGGAGTCGATCTCCCAGTGAGCAGTGTGCATGGTGAAGTTGCAGGTCACGGGTCTGGTGTGCGCGGGGTTCTCGATACTCGGGCTGGTCGCGGGTGGATGACTTCGGTGAAGATCGTCGGTCATCGGGAGACTTCGCGGTTCGTCAGGACCAGCAGGGCCCTGATCAGGGCCGTCGCCCACTTCGGGCCGGTGCGGACCTTGCCGAGGACCCGCCAGTTCTTGAGATGGGCGACGTGCTCGACCGGCGCCCGGACGGCGGCCAGTGCTTTGTTGGACAGTTTCTGCCCTCGGGTCAGGGGCCGGTTGCGGGCGGCCTTGTAGCCGGTGATCACCGTCGGGTCGGCGTCCGGGTCGCTGTCGTCGACGCCGACGAACCCCAGGTCGGCGATGGCGCCAAGCCCGGCCGCCCGCAGTTTCGCGGTGAGCTGGTCGTGGCGGCAGACGGTGATCTCCGAGGATCGTCCGGGGCGGGCCGCCGAGACCCACAGCAGGCGGCCCGGTCGTCGGTGAGCGCGATCACCAGCAGGCCATGGCATTTGTGCTTGCCGGAGTAGTTCTTCCGGTTCGCTGTGCCGGTGCGCCGCCGGGTCCGTATCAGGGTGCCGTCGAGCAGAACCACCCCGCCACCCGTTCGGGCGATCTTCTTGAGTGCGCGGTCCAGGCGCGGGGCGCGGGCGGCGAGCAGGCTGACGGGTGAGAGGGAACTCGACCGCGTCCAACGTCTTCTCCAATCGACGACCGCGGGTACTCTCCGCAGCCCTCCGAGGAGGATGCGCCCCGATCCGGGCGCCGGTCGAGCATGGCTTCGCGCACCTGAAGAAGAGTCCAGGGTCTACCCCGGTGTGCCGGAGTCATGGGCGTGTCACCATGCGTCCATGAGGCCGACGGTGCTCATCGTCGATGATCACGCCCCATTCCGGGCCGCCGCACGGGCGGTGCTGGAGGCCGAGGGGTTCGGTGTCGTGGGCGAAGCGGGGGACGCCACGTCGGCTTTGGCCGCGTACGCGCGGCTGCGTCCCGAAGTGGTGCTGCTCGACGTGCAGTTGCCGGGCCCGGACGGGTTCGCGGTGGCGGAGCTGCTCGCCGTGGGGCCGGGCGGCGGCCCGGCCCCGTTCGTCGTGCTGATCTCCAGCCGTGCGCACAGCAGCTACCGCGAACGGTTGCGCACCTGCCCGGCCGCCGGGTTCCTCACGAAGGACGAACTGTCCGGGGCCTCGCTGCGAGCCCTGCTCGGCCGGGGACGGTGAGGCTGTGGACGGGTGGGATCTGTTCGCCGGCTGCGTCCTGCTCGCCGCGGGCATCGCGTGCGGCCGGCGGCGAGCCGGGAAACTGCTCGTCTGCTGTGGGGTCGCCTGGTTCCTCGGCGACGCCACCGGTGGAACGGTGTTCGCGCACCGAGGGGTGCTGTTCTTCCTGATCCTCACCTACCCGGCGGTGCGGCTGCGGCCGGTCGCGCCGGTGCTCGGCGCGGCCGCGTTCGGCGGCCTGACCGCGGCCTACCCGCTGACACGGATCGACCCGGTGGCGGTGGGGGAGGCGGTGCTTGTCGTGGCGGGGGCGGGGCTGCGTCTGCGCGCCGCCCCACTCGCCGAGCGCGGGGCCCGGGGCATCGCCTGTGCTGCGGCGGTGCTCCTCGCGGGCGCGGTGGGGTGGGGAGCGGTGGCGCGAGCGCGGGGGCTCGCGGACGACGTCGCCGTGCTGCGAGCGTACGAGATCGTGGTGGCGGTGGGCGGGTTGGGACTGTGCGCCGGGGTGCTGCTCGCCGGGTCGTCCAGGGCGACCCTCGCTCGCCTCGTCGTAGACCTGGGTGAAGCCGACGGCGACGGTCCGCTGCGCGCCAGGCTGGCACCGGTGCTGGGCGATCCGCGGCTGGTGCTCGGCTACTGGGTGCCCGAGCAGGGCCGCTACGTCGACGAGTCCGGGCGCCCGGTACGGCTGCCGCCCGCGGGGGCGGGCCGCGTGGCGACGCCGCTGAGCGACGGGGAAAGGCCGCTCGCGGTGTTGGTGCACGACGACTCGATGCCTCACGACCGGGCCCTGCTGTCCGCCGTGGCTGCGGTGGCCCGCCTGGCGGTCAGCAATGCGCGGCTCCAGGCGGACGTACGCACCAGGGTGGCTGAGCTGGATTCCTCGCGGCGCCGGCTCGTCGAGGCCGCCGACACCGAACGCCAGGCGCTGGAACGGCGGTTGGACGACGCGGTGCTGGCCCGGCTCGACCGCGTCGCCGAGTTGCTGGGCGGGGCCGGCGACTGGGCCGTGCCCGTGCGCGACGCGCTGGGGCCCGTGCGCGCCGAGCTGCGGGAGTTCGCCCGCGGCCTGCATCCGGCGATCCTGATGCGCGATGGTCTGGGCCCGGCCCTCGCCGAGCAGACCGCTCACTGTCCGCTGCCGCTCACCCTGGAGGTGCCCGAGCGCCGCTTCGATCCGGCGGTGGAGGTGGCCGTCTACTTCATCTGCTGCGAGGCGCTCGCCAACGCCGTGAAGCACGCGCACGCCACCCGGACCACCGTCCGGATCACGGCCCGCCCGGACGATGGTGTCGAGGTGGAGGTCCGCGACGACGGAACCGGCGGCGCGAGTCCGGGGCTGGGCTCCGGGCTGCGCGGGCTCGCCGACCGGGCCGAGGCGCTGGGAGGCACGCTGCGCGTGGACAGCGAACCGGGGGCCGGCACCCGCGTCTTCGCACAGATTCCCCCAGGGACAACCCTGGGAGCGAGCGGAAGTTTCAAGGGCTGACCCGGATGTGCGCGCCGCGTCCGATCCGTACCGTCGAAGCAGCCAGAAACGGCAACTGGCCGCGGGGGACGCGGCTGAAGGGGGGACGGCGGGATGAACGGGCTCAGAACGGCGACGTGGTCGGTGGTCGCGGCGCTGGCACTCACCATGACGGCGGCCTGCGGTGACGGCGGAAAGCCGCAGGCCGCAGCGGGGCCGGACGGGCGCTCGGGGGGTGCGTCCGTCCGGCCGAGCGGGGTGTACACGGTGACCACCACGCTCACCGACATCCGCAGGGCGGGAGCGTCGCGCGGCGAGGAGATGCCGGAGAACTACGGCACGTGGGTCTACGTCTTCAACGGCGACCGGCTCGCCTACAGCCAGGAGAACGAGGCCTCGTGCACCTGGGCGTACGGCGCAGTCCGCTTCCACGGAAGGCAGCTCACCTGGGAAGTCCTCAAGGGCGGCTTCACCAGGTCGCCCAACCAGGCGTACAACAAGCCGGGCGAACTGTTCTCGTTCAACATGAGCATGTACCGGGACACGCTCACCATGTCCGAGGCACCGGGCTCCATCTCGCCTGCGCCTTTCTTCGCGAAACCCTGGCACCGGATCAGTACGGTCCCGTCCGACAAGCACTTCAGCCGCAACTGCCCACCGCCCAAGGACTGGACGACCGCCGGAAAGGGGGCGTGACGCCATGCGCGCACGACGTAGGGCCATGAGCGGATCGCCGGCCGTGATCCTCGGCCTGACCCTCCTCGCCGCCACCGCCTGTTCCGGCTCTGCATCCGCCGACAAGGCAGGGGGCCAGAGTGCGGCGAAGCCGGTCCTGCTGACGCTGGAGACGACCTTCGGCACCACCGAGGACATGGACGCCTTCCTCGGGAACGTGCAGATGCTGTCCCACGACACGCTCCGTATCCAGGTGGAGACGGACGCACACCATGAGGAGGGGCCCGACTTCGACGAACAGACCCTGCTGGACGTCAAGCGGGGCAGGGCCGACCTCGCCGCTGTCGGCAGCCGTGCCTTCGACGCGACCGCCGACGCCCGATCCGTGGGGGCGCTGACGGCACCTTTCCTGATCACGAGCTACGACGCCCAGGACAAGGTGCTCGCCGCTCCGGCGGCCCGGCGCATGGTGCGGGCGATGGACGGCGACGGGCTGACCGGTATCGGCCTGCTGCCCGGCGGCCTGCGCCGTCCCTTCGGTGCGCGCACACCGCTGCTCGGCCCCGCCGACTACCAGGGCCGCACGTTCGGCGTCCAGGAGTCCAAGGTGGCGGAATCGACCCTGCGGGCCCTCGGAGCGAAGCCGGATTGGTTCGCGGCCGGCGGAGCCGTGGATGCCTACGGCGGGTACGAACAACAGCTCCCCTCGGTCGCCGGCAACGAGTACGACAAGAACGGCATGATCGCAACGGCCAACGTGGTGCTGTGGCCGCGGCCCGTGGCCATCGTCGCCTCCACCGCAGCCTTGAAGCGACTGACGCAGGAACAGCGGTCCGTCCTGCGCAAGGCGGCGCAGCTGGCCGTGCCCGGCTCGGCCGCGGTGCTGCGCGCCCACGAGAAGGAGGCCCGGGACAACCTCTGTCGCCGCGGCCAGAAGTTCGTCGCCGCGAGTTCCGGTCAACTGGCCGCCCTGCGCAAGGCCGTCCAGCCGGTGTACGACCAGCTCGCGCGCGATGGGCAGACCAAGGCGAACCTGGACGACATCACCGCACTGGTGAAGGGCGTACCGCCCGAGCCCGCCGTCTCCTGCAAGGGAACGTCCGGCGTCGCGAACTCCCAGTGAGGCCGGCCGGGGCGCCGCCGGGCTGCCGCTATTCGGCCATGACACGGGGAGCCGTCGCGCATCTCCCGCTCTGGGTGGCCGGTCTCGCACTGGGACCGGCCACCGTCGTCCTGGTGCGGGCCCACCCCGCCCAGGCCCTCGCCGACACCCCGGAGCGGGCCGTGCTGGAACTTGCCGCCGGCTGGGTCCTGTTGGCCGTGGGGCTGGTGGCGCGGCTCCGAGAGCCCGGCAACCGGACCGGCGGTCTGCTGGCGGCCGCCGGGGCGGCTTCCTTCCTCGTCGAGTGGGCCAACCCCGGCATCGGCTGGACCTCGGCGTTCACCGCGGGTCTGGTCCTCTACGCGGCCGGACCTCCCCTGGTGGCCCACGCGGTGCTGGCCCACCCCGCCGGACGCCTGGGCTCCTGGCCGGCCCGCGGTCTCCTCCTGCTGGCATACGGCAACGCCGTGCTGGTCCTCGGTCTGCTCCAGGCGGTCGTCTACGACCCCTGGGGCGCGGGTTGCACCGACTGCCCGGGCAACGGTCTGCTGATCGTGGCGAGCTCCGGCACGCTGGACGCGCTGGCCCGGATCGGCATGGCGGTGGGCGCCGTCTGGCCGTGCGCCCTGATCCTGCTACTGATCCGGCGGGCCGTGCGGGCCTCGCCCGCGCTGCGCCGGGTCTCCGCCCCGGTGTGGGGGGCGGGCGGGGCGTACGCGACCGCGGTCGTCGCCGACTTCCTGCACGGCCTGCCCCGGCACACGCTCAGCAACGACCCGACCGACCAGCAGCTCTGGCTGGTCCAGGAAGCGGCTCTGCTCCTGCTGGCGGCCGCCGCGACCTGGCCGTGGCTGCTGGAGCGCCGCACCAGGGGAGCCCTGGCCGACCTGGTCGTCGAACTGGCGGCCGCCCCGGCTCCCGGCGGCCTGCGCGACGCGCTCGCCCGCGTGCTGGGCGACCCGTCCCTGACGCTGGCGTATCCACTGGCGGACGGCAGGCTGGTCGACGCGCGGGGACGACCCACCGCCCTGCGCACCACGGGCGGCGAGGCGAGCGGGGGTGACCGGCACGGCCGCGCCGCGGCCGACGACAAGAGCTCCGATCTGCCCGTCACCGTCACCGAACTGGCCCGCGGCGACCGCACCCTCGCCCTCCTTGGCCACCGCCGCGAGCTACTCGCCGAACCCCGGCTCGGCCCCGGCGCGGAGATCGCCCGGATCTCCCGGCTGGCGCTGGACAACGAGCGGCTGCACGCCGAACTGGCCGCGCGCGTGGCCGATCTGCGGGCCTCGCGGGCGCGGATCGTGGCCACCGGGGACACCGAGCGCCGGCGACTCGAACGCGATCTGCACGACGGGGCCCAACAGCGCCTGCTGGCACTGGTGTTGATACTGCGCCTCGCCCGCACCGGCGCGGTCCGCCCGTCTCCAGAGGCCGACGAGGCCGAGCGTGAGCTGCGCGCCGCCATCAAAGAACTGCGTGCGCTGGCCCACGGCCTCTTTCCCACCGTCCTCGCCGAGGAAGGGCTCGCCTCGGCGGTCGGCGCCCTGCTGGAGGAGACCCGCTCATCCGCCCGGATCACCGCTCTGCCGACGCGGCGACTCGACCCGGCCGTCGAAGCCGCCGCCTACTTCGTCATCGCCGAGGCCATCGCTCACCACGCCACCACCGTGAGCGCCGTAATCACCGACGATCGGCTGCTCCTCGACCTGGACGGCACCCGCGACCTGGGCCTGCTGCGGATCGCCGACCGGGTCGGCACGCTCGACGGCATCGTCACCGCGCCCGAACCACCGCACACCGCGATCCGCGTGGAGATCCCATGCTGACCCCGCCCTGCGTCCTGGTCGTGGACGACGAAGTGCTGCTGCGCCAAGGACTCCGGCGACTGCCCACCGACTCCGGCCTGGACGCGCGGCTGATGGCCGAGGGCTGCTCCAACCGTGGCATCCGCGATCGGCTGCACATGAGCCCCCGAGACTCTGGAAGGCCACGTCCGCGGCATCTTCGGCGCATTCGGCCTCCGCGACCTGGGAGCCGCGGGCTGCTCACCTTCCTCCGACGAGCCCTGTGACCAGCGCCGCCACGCCGCCCCGTACCGCCGCCAGCACCGCTTCCGTGGCACCGCTCGCAACCGCCCGGCTGAGCGCCCGCAGGCGGCCCGGCCGAGAGCGTACCGCCGTGACGACCGCACCGGGATCGGTGACGCTGCCATCCGCCGCCACCACCCCGTCTTGGATCAACTGAGCGACGAAGGCCCGTAGTTCACCTACGGCGGCGTCCAGCTCGGCGGGGGAGACCCCCTGGGAGTTGTCGGTCCTGAACGTGTTGCCGCTGCCGCCGGTCTGGATGTTCTTGTCGCGGCCGACCTTGTCGCCGCCGAACTTGTCCCCGAAGACGTAATCGGACATCCCTGGCCCTTTCTCCTCTTGATCGCGATCGTGGTCCTGATCGTTATGCGGGGGACCCGGTCTGGATGTTCTTGTCGCGACCGATCTTGTCCCCACCGAACTTGTCCCCGACGACGAGGTCCCCTCGCACGTGCAGGATCTGTTCCGTGGACGGCGGATCCTCGATCGCGGCGACGATCGCCGCCTGGATGCGGTGGATCTCGTTGCGGGCCGTCCCGGACAGCGCGGTGTACTGCGTGCCCGCCGTCTCGATGAGCAACGCGTACCACTTGCGCCGGAACAGCAGCCGGTAGAGCAACAGGCCGAGCAGGTACGCGATCCGGACGGCCAGCAGCGCGGCGAAGGCGGTGGCGATCCGCCGTGCGGTCTCGGTCTCTGCGGCGCCGAGCCGGGATCCGAGGTCGACGCGCGGCAGCAGCAGGGTGATCGCCCCGCCCAGGAGCAGGAGGGAGGTGATCTCGCGGAGCGGGTAGAACGTCGCGAGCTTGCCGTGCCACACCACGCGCAGGGTCTGGACCCGCGAGATGTTGGCGAGCGGGTAGGTCTCGTGGCCGATGGTGAGGACCCGCTTGGCGATGCGGATCTCTCCGACCCTCTTGGTCCTGCTCATCGCTGTCGTCGCCTCTCACTCGGCCACGGTCGGAGCGGCGCTCGACGGGGCGTCGGTCGTCGGGTCCGGGGGGTCCGTTGTCGGGTCGGAGGGCTCGACGCAGTCGGGGAGCGACACGGCGTCGGGGCCGCCGGTGAGCGCGGTGGCCGTCACCCACCCCGTGCCGCCGGTGGCGCGGAGCAGTTCGACCCACAGATCGCTGTCGTAGCCGTGGGCCTGCACGCGGTCGCCGTGCGCCGCGCACAACGCCTGGTACCGGCCGCCTGCCTGGACGTAGCTGATCTGGGCGTCGGCGGTGCTCGGCCCGGTGCGCACGGGTGCCGCCACGGCGCCGGTGACGGGCGTCGTCGCCCCGGGAGTTTCGCTGTCGGTGGGAGTCTCCGTCGGCGTGGCTGCCGGTGGGTCCGTCGGTGTGTCCGAGGGCGCGGGCGCGGGGGCGGCCACGTACACCGTCGTCGGCGTCCGGCGGCTGGCCGTCACCCGGTCGCCCGGCCGGGGGGCGGCGTCGTCGGCGGGAGGCAACTGTACGGCGTCGGCCGCGTCGTCGGTCGGGATGACGACCCGCGAGACCGCACCCTCCTTGATGCCGTCCGCGGGCGCGGCCGCGTACTGCACCTGGAGGCACTCCGCGGCCAGTCGCGCCACGACGCCTTTGACGTCGGCGCCCGCGGTCACCTCGGGCAAGGTGATGCGGACGCCGCCGGTGCCGGCGGCGCAGGAGGACGCCGAACTGGTCGGCAGGGGAGAGTCCTGCTGCTCGGGGGCGTCGGCGATCTGCAGGCGCGTCACTTTGCCGGGACGCGTACGGGTCGCGTCGACCAGCACCGTGCCGCCCTGCGCGAGCGCGAGATCCTGCCCGTTCAGAGAGGGCTGGACGTGCCGGCCCTTGGTGTGGACCTCGTACGCGGAGTAGACATATCCCGTGCCATGAGCGCCCTGGACGAACGCCGCATTCCGGGTGGTCGTCGCGGCGCGCGCCAGATGCCGGATCAGGACCACCAGATCCTTGCCGGTGCCCAGTTGCCGCTGGAATCCGCCGACAGACACCTCGCCGAGCGGCGTGACGATCTTCGCGTCGGCGGAGACACTGACGTGGCCCGCCGAGTCGATCGTGAACGACATCGGCAGGAACGCCGGTTTGACGGACACCGACCCCGAGCCGCAGCCCTCGAAGCCGGCGACGAGCAGTCCCGCGACCATGACCAGGGCGAGCGGCCTGACGGCCTTGCCCCGTGTGTTCCCCGTGTCCCCCTGCATGGCGTTCCCCCCAATTCCCCTGATGCGACGTCCCACCAGTCTCCGCGCGGAGGGGATCGGGAACCTCCAGGCAGACACCGGTCCGTGGGCGGGCCATCTCAGGGCTGACCCTGATGCCGTGGCCGCCGCGGGCCGTCAGCATGGGGATCATGAGGCGCGGCGTGCGGCGGTCACCCGCGAAGAGCACCTGGGATCGTGCTCCTCGACCTGGAGCTGCCGGGGGAGAACGGCTTCCCCGTGACGCGGGAGCCGAACGCCCTGACGGTCGACACGGTCCTCGTGTTGTGCCCGGTTCACGAAGCCGACGGGGTCGCCGCGCGCATCGCCCGCTCACCGGCGGCCGGTTTCCCGACGAAGGAGCGCCTGGCGGTATCAGGGCCCTGGCGGCCCCTTCACCGACTAGAGACCGTGACACCGGGACCGCACCTCAGCAGTCGCGTGACTGGAGGTACGTCAGTACGGCCAGGACCCGGCGGTGATACTCCCCCTCGCTCTCGTCGGGCAGTTCGAGCCGCCGGAAGATGCTGCCGACGTGGGTCTCGACGGTCTTCACGGTGACGACGAGCTGGTCGGCGATCGCCGGATTGGTCAGGCCCTGCGCCATGAGTCCGAGTACCTCCACTTCGCGTCGGCTGAGTCCGGCCAGACCGCCACGCCGGCGCGTGCCGTTGAGGAGGAGTCCCAGCACCTCCTGGTCGAACTCGCACTCGCCGGCGGCGATCCGGCCGACGGTGTCGAGGAAGTGCTCGTCGGCGACGCGTTCCTTGAGCAGATAGCCGACACCCCTGACATCGGAAGCGGTCAACTCGGCAAGGTGCGTGACCTGGACGCTCTGGGACAGCAGGAGGAGCCCGATGCCGCGGTGGGACTTGCGGATGTCCACGGCCGCCTGCAACCCTTCCAGGCGTTTCGTCGGCGGCATCCTGATGTCGATCACCGCAAGGTCGGGGACCGTACGGGCCACTGCCGCGCGCAGCGCGTCCGCGTCGCCGACCTGAGCGGTGACCCGATGGCCCCGGCTCTCCAGCAGCGCGGCGAGGGCGGCCCGGAAGAGGCGTTCGTCGTCGGCCAGCACGATCCGCAGGGGCCTGGGCGGGGGCGGAACACTCGTGTTGCCCCCGAACGGGCCGCGCTTCGGCCTCGGAAGGCCTTTCGCCGCATCGTATTCCGTCATGCCCGTCCGTCCTCCCCCTCGCCGGAAGCCCCCGCGGCCGCGGACGCCGGCATGGCCAAGTCCCCGCAGCGCGTGGCAGTTCCGCCGAGACGACCGTTCCCCGCCTACGCTCGCTGAACACCGCCATGCTGCCACCGAAAACCGCCACCCTGTCCCACAGCCCGAGCACCCCGGTGCCGCCACCCGGGTCGCCACCGCCGACGCCGCCGGCGACCGTCGGGCGCAGCACGAGTGCCGTACCGCCCGGGCGCGCTCATGACCAGCCCATAAACCCCGAAATTGACCTCGCCGACGACCCGCTCTGCTGACAGGTGAGGGAGACTGGGGTCTGCCCGGGTGCTGCGGCTACTTACCGAACTCCACAGGGCTGGCGTGCGCGATGTCATCGTTCCCTGCCCGGTTGAGCACGTCACACTCCATCAGTACGGCGCCAACAGAGCCGTGCGCTACCTGCGCGGCGCGCTCGTCACGGCCGGCGCCCTCGTCCCATGGTCCGGCTCCACACCGGTGAGACCGCGGAGCGGACGTCTTCCAGGACCGCCGCGCCTACGTCTGGAACAACGACCGGGACACGGCGATCCTGCGCAACGACCACGGCCGTTTCGTCGACGACCTCGCGTGGGGCCACCGCGGCGACCATCGCAGCAGCGGCGGCACCTGCCTGCCGGCGGTGACTGGTCCGGACGTAATGCCCGGTTGCCGCCGCGTACCGTCTTCCTCTGCCTGGCCCGTCACCCACTTCCGCCCTGGTGACGGGCCTCACGCATGCCCCTTGCGGTCGAGGGTGACGGTGATGGGCTGGTCGGGGCAGACGGCAAGGCGCTCGGCGGGGGTGATGGTCAGTTGGCGGGTTTTTTCGGCAACCCAGTCGGTGACGTACGTGCACCAGTAGCCGGCGTACGGCGGCAACCACTCGGTCGGGTCCTTGTCGGCCTTGGACCGGTTGGAAGCGCGCGAGTTCGCGGATTCTTGGATGCGGGCACGCTCCGACCCGCCCATCGATTGGAGCTGTGAAAGGACCTGTGCGCGAGTTCGCCGCTCTAGCACTCGGACAGATTCGATCATACGAGTCAAGGGTGACGGCCACTCATTCGGCCGGTCAGCGCCCTTTCGCGCTGTCAGACTCCCGGGAGGGAACGCGCCGGTGGGGCGTGGGCGAGGCGGGAGCGGCGACGCAGGGTGGGCGTGACCGAGTGCGGTTCGGCCGGCCGTGCCGCTCCGGACGGGGTGGGGCCGAGCGTGACGGACCACGGCGTGCCGCGCGCACGCGCGGTGACGGAGGACCGGCCGGGCGAGCGACAGCGCGGTGGCGGACCCGGCGGGCAGCAGCAGGACGAGGGGGCGGCGCGTGCGGGGCCGCGGCACGTGGCCTGCGTGATGGACGGCAACGGCCGTTGGGCGCAGCGGCGTTCGCTTCCCCGTACGGCGGGTCACCGGGCCGCGGAGACCGCCGTCATCGACGTCATCGAGGCGGCCCGCGCCGCCGGCGTGGAGTGGCTCAGCCTGTACGCCTTCTCCACCGAGAACTGGAACCGCCCTGGCAGTGAGGTCGAATTCCTGATGCGTCTGGTGCGCCGGGTTGTGCGCAAGCATGCGCCGCTGCTGCTCGCGCGCGGCATCCGGTGCCGTTTCCTCGGGGCCGCCGACCCGCGCATCCCCAGTGAACTGGCCCAGGACTTTGACGACTTGGCGGTACTGACCGCTGACAATCGGGGGATGACGCTGACCGTCGCCTTCGACCACGGGGGGCGTCGGGACATCGTCGAGGCCGCAAGGTCGCTGATCCGCAGTGGGACGCCCGCCGACGAGGTGACCGAGCGGCTCTTCGCGGACCACCTGCCTTTCCCCGACACCCCCGATGTGGATCTGGTCATCCGTACCTCCGGTGAGCAGCGCATCTCCAACTTCATGCTCTGGCAGGTCGCCTACGCCGAGTGGATCTTCCCCGAGGCCCTCTGGCCGGACTTCCGTGCTCCGGACTTCCTCGCCTGCCTGCACACCTACCGGCACCGCGACCGCCGCTTCGGTGGCGTGCCCGCCCGGACGAACGGAGATCCATCATGACCACCGAAACCACGGGAACGGCCGACGGGGCCTCCCTGTTCGGCCCGAAGTCGCAGTTCAGCGCCTTCTTCGATGACCCGCGCTGGGCCCTGGCCATGATCCGCGCCACCGTGCTGGAGGCCGCTCACCCGCAGATCGGCGCCGCCCTCGTCGACAACTCCACCTTCGTCGCCCACCCCTGGCGCCGACTGCGCAACACCTTCCTAAGCATGCGGCGCATGTTCGGCACCGACCCCGCGGTACGCGAACGGGAGGCCGCCCGACTCAACCGGCTGCACGCCCGCATGAGCGGCTCCGACTCCCGCGGCCGCGCCTACGACGCGATGGACCGCGCGACCCGCGCCTGGGTGGTCGCCACCCTCTTCGAGAGCGCCGTCACCATGTGCCGGCTGAGCGGCCAGCCGCTCGGCCAGGACACGATGGAGCGGATGTACGCCGAGTACCGCGCGTTCCTCGCCGCGCTCGACGGCGACGCCGCAGAACTCCCCGAGGACCTCAACGACTTCTGGCGATACTTCGACCGGGTCGTCGAAAACGAGCTGGAGAACACCGAGGCGGCCCGCGTCATCCTCTACCGGCTCTTCGACCACCTGCCCGCCCCTGCGCTGCTCGACGGCGCGCCGACACTGTGGGCGGCCGGCCGCGCTGTGGCCGGTCCGCTCCTCGGCGCGATCACCGTCGCCTCGCTCCCCGAGCCCTACCGGCGCCGGGCCGGCCTGCCCGAGATGCCCGGCGCCCCAACCCTCATGCAGGGCGTCTACCTCGCAGCAGGGCTCGCCCGATTCCTGCCCGAGGGCTGGATCAACGCCGAAAGCATCATCGAAGCCCTCTCACTCTCACCCGACAGCGACGACCCCCGCGCCCGCACCGTCACCGCCTTGCGTGCCCGCATGAAGCGGGCATCGGCCCTGCTCCGCCTCCTCACACCACTGAGCGGCTACATCAACCCCGACCCGGCCCCTTCGGCGGGCACAGGGGAGAACCGACGCTCGGCGGAGGAGTTCTTCCGCCGAGTGCTGGACCAGACCGGCGACGGCCACCTTGACTGGCCTGACCTCGCCGCCATGGCACGCGAACTCTCCACCCGCCTCGACCTGGACGAACCGGAGGAGACCCGGCTCTACGATGCCTTCGCCGCCTGGTGGCGCGAGCTCCAGGCCGCCCTGGACACGGACGGCGACGGCCGCGTCAGCGCCGAGGAGTACGCCACCGCCGTCCCCTCCCTTGCCGGACCCGCGCTCATCCGCGTTGCCGAGGTCCTCTTCGACGCCACCGACAAGGACGGCAACGGGAGCATCGACGCGGACGAGTACCGAACCCTCTTCCGCACCGCCTTCCACCGCGACCTCACCACCACCGACGGCGCGTACGGCCAAAGCGCCTTCGTGGGCGACTTCCTCTCCTTCATGGCGGGCCGCCGCACGGGCACCCCGTACGACCCCCTCCTCGCCGACGCCTGAGAGGTCGTTCTCTTTCCGAACCTTGTGTGCGGATTCCGCTGGTCAGACATGGGATGGGGGTGGTCGCGGAAGCATCGAATCGTTGCTGATCGAGTCGCCGTGGCGGTGTCGGACGCCGTCAATGCGGGCGGTTCTGGAAGCGCGGCGGAAGGCCGCGAGGGCTGCGGCAGGAGGATCCGGGTGCCGTCCCGGTCGGTCACCGACGCCGGGGTGACCAGCACGGCCAGGAGCAGTCCGATGTGCGGGTCGAGCGTGCGCAGGAAGTCGGGGGCGTCGAAGGTCTCGCCGGCGGAGGCGCCGCCGACGGTCTTGGTGCGACCGGTCAGGACGCGTTCGAGGGCCTCGGTGACGAGGGGTGCGGTGACGGCGTAGATGTCCTGGCCGCCGGCCGTGGCCCGGCGTTCGTCTTCGCCGGAGCGGACGACGACGTCGACGAGGAAGGTCTGGTCCGAGCACCCGCTCGCGTCGGCGGCAGTGGGGGCCGGTGTGTGGGGAGTGGCGACGTCGCGAGCCGCCTCGGCGCTCACGTAGGTGATTCCATCGGGGATGGCGAGGTGCTGCGTGACGGTGACGACGTCCGGCATCGTGAACTCCCCGATCACCGCCCGACGACCTATCGGTTCCGGGAACGTCCACTCCAGGGTGGGTGCGGCGGTTCCACTGTCCGCCGTTGTAGCGCAGCCGACGGTCGCCGCGTGCTCCGCCGCGACCTCGGAGAGGCCGACGTGCGCGATCTTGCCCTCGTCCCGCAGCTCCTCCCTCGTGCCGATCTGGTCGGCGAAGGGCACGTCCGGGGCGACACGGTGAAGGTAGAGAAGGCGGATCCGGTCCACGCCCAGCCGGGGCAGGGTTATCTCGCACTGGTGGCGCGGAAAGGCGGGACGGCCGAGCTGCGCCCATGCGCCGGGCCGCGGTTGCACCTGGCCCACCTTCGCGGCGACGAGCAGACGGTCGGGGTAGGTGTGCAGGGCCTCGCGCAGGATGTCCTCGACGACGCCGAAGCCGTAAGTATCGGCCGCGTTGATGTGATCGACGCCGAGCCCACTGTCCGCCGGACCAGCCGGATCGAGCGGTCCCTGTCCGTCGGCGGCCCTCAGACCCCCGGCTCGGCAAGCCTTGTAGCGCCGAACACCATCCGCCGCACCGGCCTGTCGCCGAGCCGGCCCCGGTCGGGGACGCGCCGACTCGCGCGCCGCGTCCGGTTGCCGCGATCCTCGGTCGCCGCCGGTCAGCCCCTGCGGGTCGAGCGGGACAGGCGGAACGCCGAGACGAGGAAGAAGATCCCTCCGAGCGTGGCGTAGCCGGCGAGGGTGGTCAGCGAGGGGTCATCCTGTGAGGCGTCTCGGATGAAGGAGGCGCCGGCCAGCACCGAGATGCCGCCGCTGAGGATCATGGCCCATTGGCCGCCCATCGACCGTCGCGCGATGCCTACGAGGAGCTGGATGAGACCGGAGACGACTGCCCACGCGCCCCAGACGCGGAGCACGTCGGCGACGCCCGAGGTACTGGCGACCGCGACGCCGACGGCGGCGAGCGCGCTGATGGCCATGTTGGCGTACAGGCCCTTGACCTGCCCGGCGGCGCGTGCGGACCTGGCGTCGACGACTGCCGCGGCCACGTCGAAGGCGGGATAGAGGAACAGCAGCAGCTTGGCCTCGGCGGTGAGCTCGGAGCCGGACACCAGCAGGAGCGCGGCCCAAGCGGCGGCGAAGACGAAGCGGATGACGTACAGCCGACGCAGGGCGGCTGCGGCACCGACGGGCTCGGCGAAGGTGGTGGATGCCATGGGGTTCTCCAATGACTGCGGGATAGAGAGAACGTTCTCTCTTGTGCGCAGCTTGGCATGCCCTTCCCGTGAAAACAAGAGAGAGCGTTCTACCCGCTACAATGAACGATATGACCAAGAAGGAAGCCGGCTCAGGCACCGGCCGGCGAGTCTCCGAGGCCCGGGAACGGCTCTTGAGGACCGCCGGGCAGCTCTTCTACGCGGAGGGCATCCACACGGTGGGCGTCGACCGTCTGGTCTCCGAGTCGAAGGTCACCAACGCCACCTTCTACCGCCACTTCCGCAGCAAAGAAGACCTTGCCGTCGCCTACATCAAAGTCGTCGACCAGGCGATCCGCACCCAGATCGACTCCCTGATGGCCGCGGACGTGCCGACCGACGGCATCCTGCGGGGCATCGGCGCGTCCCTGGTCGAGCAGATCCGCTCGCCCGGTTACCGCGGATGCGCCTTCCTCAACGCGGCAGCGGAATTCCCCGATCCCGACCACCCGGTCCACCGTGCCGTCGTGCAGCACCGCGAATGGTTCCTGCAGACGATCACCGGACTGTTCGCCGAGATCGCCGCAGCAGAGGCCGAGCACGCCGGGCGGCACTTCGTCATGCTCCGTGACGGTGCGATGAGTGCCGGTTACCTCGGCGACCCCAACCTGGCCGGCGAGACCTTGCTGCGTGGCATTGAAGGACTGCTGCGGATCCACACCGCCCGTGGGCTCGACGAGCGCGCCGCCTCCGCGCCCGGCAAGGCCTCCTCGGCGGCCGCGACGGTCTTCGACATCGAGTGCTCGCCGCCCAGCGCGTAACAGCGGCCGGGGCGCGACCATGGGCGTCGACGTGGCAGGTGGCAAGGCGCTCGGTGAGCGTGTTCTGCTCGGCGGAGTCGATGTTCAGCTGGGGTAGTTTCACGTAATTCCCCAGGTGCCCGTCTGTCCGACGGCTGCTGACGCGTGTCGTCAGAGGTCGATGTGATGCTCGGAAGCCGATGCGTCATCGACCGAGCGGTAGCGCGAGACGCTGTGTGCCGGGCGGAACGGCAGGTCGTGCAAGCGCACGCCATCACGGCGAAGTGTGCGTCGGTGTCCGGTCCGTAGCGTAGGGGGCCACCTCGCCCCCTCCGTATTCGTTTCCGTCGAACTCGCCGGCGCCGGCTCGCTCGATCACCTGGTCAACGGAGTGTAGTGGCCGATGACGGCATGCTCGGCGTCGGCTTCTTCCCCTGTGTCGGCCCGGGAAACGATCTCGTCCGAACCCGACGTCGCCTGTCAGTGCTTCCTGCCAGGATGCGCGGATGACCTCAACTGACCATCCGCACATCCACTGTGACGATCGGCCGCAAGGCTGCCTTCTGGAGTTGGTCGGCGCGATCGAGCCCTGGGACGAGCTGGAGCGCACGCACCTCGAGACCGCCACGGAGTGGATCGCCGGCGGAGCCCCGGTCTACCGGGTGCGCAAGCCGGATGTTCCTGCGATGCACCTGGTGAGCTACTTCGTCGTCCTTGACGACGCCCGCGGGCAGCTGCTGCTCGTGGCACACCGCAAGGCGGGCCTGTGGCTGCCGGCCGGCGGACACGTCGAGCCGGGTGAGGACCCGTGGGCTGCGGTGGTCCGAGAGTGCCGTGAGGAACTGGGCATTGAGGCCGTGGCATCGTCGATCACCGGGGAGATTCCCCTCTTCCTCACCGTCACCCAGACCCGGGGGCAGGGCGCACACACCGACGTCTCGTTCTGGTACCTCCTCGACGCCGACGCTGAGACCGTCACCTCCTATGATCAAGGCGAGTTCGATGGGATCCGGTGGCTGACCGATGAGCAGGTGCTCGAGGAGCCGGACGAGCTGCTCGACCCTCACATGCACCGATTCACCCGCAAGCTGCAGCATGCCCGGGCCGGCAGGCATTGCGGGTAGTTTCTCCCGACCGTCCGCGGTGCCCCATGACCCGCCGCGACGGCACAGTGCCGTCACCGACACAAGCACCGCTCACGCCGGCGGCCACCTACCGGCCGGCCTCCTCCGTGCGGCTGCGGACCAAGGTGACGGAGGGTGCCTGCAGCCGGGCCGCCGGGCTGGCGCTGGTCTTCAAGCTGGTCGAGTCAGCCCAGGCCCGCTGGCGGGCTGTGAACGCTCCCCACCTCGTTGCTCTGGTCCGTGCCGGGGCCCGCTTCGAACGCGGCCACCTCGTGAACGCTCCGAGACCCTCTCGGCGTGAGCAGCCTCAGCCGATCCGCAGAAGCCGGGAGGATCTCAGGCACTCGGGCGCCGTATGTGCAGGTGGCCATCGCGGGGGAAGGAGGGCGGTGCCGCGGGCAGGATGGTGTCGAAGTCGTAGCGGCTCTTCTGTGCAACCCGGCACGATGCCAGGTTGTCCACCTGGTGCAGGAGTTCGAGACGCTCCAGCCCGTCGGGTTCGAAGGTGTCGAAGGCCCAGCCGCTGAGGGCCTCCAGAGCGCGGGAGGCCACTCCCCGCCCGCGAGCGTGCGCCGCGGTCCAGTAGCCCACTTCGGCCGCCGGTTTGCCGGAGGTGACTTCCTTGAGGACCACGTTGCCTACCAACTGTTCGCGAACTGAACCGGGTTGTGCCTCAAGGACGGCGAAGCCGAACCGGTCCCCCGTTGCCCAGCCCCGCTGCTGAGCCTGCACCCGGCGTGCCCCGTCGGCATCGTTGTCCACGACAGATCTCGTCCACTGGCGCAGTGCGGGATCCCGGCTCACCTCGACCAATGCGGCAACGTCCTCCATGCGCCAGGGGCGAAGAACGAGAGCGGGAGAGACCGGCGACGCGGCCACCTGAAGTACGACCGGGGCACTCATCAACCGATCATATGTGGCGGCGTTTTCACCCGACGCCAGCGGCGTCCGCCCCATGCCGCCTTGCGACCGCCCCGTCATTGCTGTGTCCGGACGCGCAGAGCCTGGACGGACCAATCGAACACTGGAGCCAGACTCTCCGGGGCCGGCCAGCCGTTGACCACTGCGAGCAGTTGGAGGTACCGCTCCCTGCGGGGGTCACTCACGGTCTCCAGCCGCGTCGCCAGCCGGCGGCGAAGCTCAACGTCGTCGGGGCGGCCGAGGAGGTGCGCGCAGTGCGCCGTGAACGCCGCGACGATAGGATCGGCCTGGGGCGAGGCCGGGTCGATACCGGCGGCCAGGGCCGGGCCGACCTGGTCACGGACGACTGCGGCAATGTCGCGTCGCGGGCCCATCGTGTCGCTTCGGGTTTGCTCGGCCGCCTGGTCCTCGGCCATCCGCCGCATGACCGCGCGGAAACCCGGGTCCAGGGACATTTCGGCCAACTCCACCCACGCCTGGACCTGCTCTGCCTCCGAGTTGTCGGGCAACTCGGGGGTCATCGAGCGCATGACCCCCGCGAATGCGGGGGCGGCGTCAAAACCGCCGAAGACGGCGTCGAGGAAATCGCCGATCAGACGTCGGCGTTCGTCCTCGGAAAGCTGGGCCAGCCGGTGCATGAGTTCCGTCTCCTCAGGTGTGGACCCGCGCTCGGCCACCGTCATCAGCACCGCGCGCCGCAGGCGCAGGACGCGGATCTGCGCTGCCAGTGCTTCGGCGTGCGCCGCGGCGACCTCGGGAAGCGAGAGCTCGCGGTCCACGACCTTGCGGATCGTGGGAAGGTCCAGTCCCAGCTCGCGCAGGGTCCGCACGAGGTCCAGGCGTGCGACGGCGTCGATGCTGTAGAGGCGGTAGCCGGCCGGGCTGCGGTCCGTCGGCGCCACGATTCCGCGATCGGAGTAGAACCGAATGGTCTTGACCGTGAGACCGGTCCGTCGAGCGAGTTCGCCGATCGAGTAGAGCGTGTCGCCGTCCATGCCCCCACCTTTGTGTCTCCCCCTACTGGAGACTCAAGTCCCTTCGCCTGCCGGCAGGCAACCACTCCTCATCCACAAGTCTTGACGATTCCTCGGAGTTGGCAGTGCCAACAGACAGAATCGGAGACCAAGTCGGCCATGACGGAGGCACCTTCAATGAAGGTGCTTGTCAGTGACGAGGTGCACGATGACTACGGTCAGATCTTCGTGCAGAGCGGCGAGGTCCAATGCGACCTGGAGGAAGCCTTCATGGGACAGGCGGGTGTCGGGCTCTGTGGGGGCGGGACGGACGGGATGCTGCTCTTGCTGACCGGTCTGAGGATCGGCGGCGTCCGCTTCACCGCCGAGCTGCATTACAGCCGACCAGAGCTGGACGAGACGTGGGAGGAGATCGTCGAGGTCACGTTCCAGCCGGTGTCCGAGGAGACTAGGTTGCAGCAGTGGAACGGAAAGAGGTCGTGGGATTTGGGACTGGAGGTGCGCGACTACCGCGTGCGGTACTCCGCCACCGGTATGGCTGCGGGGAAGAGTAAAGACGTCCGGGAGGACGACGAGCCTCAGACCGGTGAGCGGTATCTACTGCAGTTCTGGCCTGCCGTCCCCGAACCTGTCCGGCTGCTCAAGCAGACCAGCCACAGTGCTGCGCACTGGCACACGTTCGCCGACCAGGTGAATAGATCTGAACCAAATGCAGGCTGATCACTGGACATTCGGCGAGCGCTCGCGGACTGCGTCGCTGAAATTGCTGCGGTCGACGTTCAGCGCGCCGAGCGTGCGCATATCGTCGGCGCGTTACGGGGCGCCTGCACCGATCACGGTAGCCGAGGCAAACGCCGAGTGAGCGGCCTCGGCCGTACGGGGATGAGCGCGGGGGCCTGCGCCTGGGCGCGCGTGAATTCGGTGCGGCGGGTAGCGTGAAGGCGCGAGGCGCTCAGCGATCGCCCGGCGCATCGTGCGCCTTCCCCAGGTACCGGCTCGACTTACCGACCATCGAGTTGACGGCACCGATGGCCTCATGCGAGCTGACGCCCATGTTCTCCGGACGAGTCAGACCGCACGGGGCTGCGGCACTTCACGTCGATTCGATCGAGAGGGGCATGCGATGCCTTTCATCACCACCAGGGACAATACCGAGATCTTCTACAAGGACTGGGGTACCGGACAGCCCGTGGTCTTCAGCCATGGCTGGCCGCTGAACGCCGACGCCTGGGACCCCCAGACCCAATTGATGGCCGACAACGGATTCCGCGCCATCGCCCACGACCGCCGCGGCCACGGGCGCTCCGGGCAGACGTGGAACGGCAACGACCTGGACACCTATGCCGATGACCTGGCGCAGCTGATCGAAACCCTTGACCTACGTGATGTCATTCTTGTCGGGCACTCCACCGGGGGTGGCGAGGTTACGCGCTATGTCGGCCGCCACGGCAGCGGCCGGGTCGCCAAAGCGGTCCTGCTCAGCGCGATCCCGCCGCTGATGCTCAAGACAGATGCCAACCCCGAGGGGCTGCCGCGGGAGGTGTTCGACGAGATTCGCAAGGGCGTGGCGACCGACCGTTCGCAGTTCTACCAGGACCTGAGTGCCCCCTTCTACGGCGCGAACCGCGAGGGCCACCAGGTGTCCCAGGGCACCCGTGACGCGTTCTGGCTGTGGTCGCTGCAGGTGGGGATCAAGGGTTCCTACGACTGCATCAAGGCATTCTCGGAGACCGATCTGACCGAGGACCTGCAACGCTTCGACTTCCCTACGCTCATCGCGCACGGTGACGACGACCAGATCGTGCCCATCGTCGCGGCTGGTGAGAAGTCCTCGAAGATCGTCAAGGACAACACGTTCAAGGTGTACGCCGGGGCCCCGCACGGCCTGTCGATGGTCGCTCCGTTCAAGGACGTCTTCGACGCCGACTTGCTGGCCTTCGCCCGCGGCTGAACACACGAGACCCCGGGCGCCGGCCGGCCCCCGGACGACACCGTGAGCACAGGCCGCCGCGGGTGTCGTGTGCGGTGCCGGACGGCGGCCGGGGTCCCGTTCAGGGGCGCGGTGGAACGCTGGTCTGACGCCCAGTAGCGGCACGATTTGCCGCTGGTTCGACGGACATTGACACCAAGCTCCGATACAGGGGGAAGTCGGCGGTAGCCGTCGGAATCCAGCACAGAGCTGGGCGGTCAACTCGGCCTCGCGGTAGGAGGCCGGACGGGAAGGGCTATACGGCATTGCGGCATTCCTGGCTGACGTCAGGGATGTCGGGCCTACTGCCGGGAGATCCCGCAGAGACAACGACGCGATTGCTGTGACTCTCTGCTGTGATTGTGTTCCGTAATGTGTTGGTACCCGTGATCAAGCGAGCTGCACGTGAATTCCGTGGTCCCATTTATTGGTTCTGCTGCGTTGTGCTCCCTGCGGGTCAGGTCTAGCGTGAGGAAGGTGGCAACCGGCGCCATCTGCCGCGAGGCACCACGCCGCCGAGGGAAAATGGTTCCCGAGCCTCGACGGCGACCGTCCTGACCTTGGTCGTGTCCAGCCGGGTTTTACACGGGCGGATTTGACGCAGTTCCGCGCCCACGGGCGCCCGGAGGTCGATGTGCTTCCCACGCGACACAAGACAGCAACCATCAAGGGCCAAGAAGTCTTCTACCGCGAGGCCGGCCCCAGCGACGCTCCGGTCGTGCTGCTGCTGCACGGATTCCCGAGCAGCTCGCACATGTTCCGCCATCTCGTCCCCGCGCTGGCCGACGATTATCACGTGATCGCCACCGACCACATCGGATACGGCCACTCCGCCATGCCCAAGGTGGACGCATTCGACTACACCTTCGACAACCTCGCAGGAATCACCGCCGGACTGCTCGACCACCTAGGCATGAACCGTTTCGCCATGTATGTGCACGACTACGGAGCACCGATCGGCTGGCGCCTTGCGCTCGACCCTTCCTTCGACGTCAGCGCGATCATCTCGCAGAGCGGCAACGCCTACATGGAAGGATTCGCCAAGCCCTTCTGGGACGACCTGTTCGCGTACGCCACCAATCCGGGCCGCGACACGGAGCCGGGCGCACGGGCCAAATTCAGCCCGAGTACGACCCGTTGGCAGTACGAGAACGGCGCCCCCGACACCAGCCTGGTCAGCCCCGACACCTGGACCCTCGACCAGCTCCTGCTGGAACGGCCGGGCAACGATGAGATCCAGCTGACGCTGTTCCGCGACTACCCGAAGAACATCGAGGGGTACCCGAAGCTGCAGGAGTACTTCCGCACCAGCCAGGTGCCCCTGCTCGCGGTATGGGGCCAGGGGGACGAGATCTTCGGGCCGGACGGCGCGCGGGCGTTCTCCCGTGACCTGCCGGAGGCGGAAATCCACCTGCTGCCTGCTGGGCACTTCGCCCTGGAGACGCACCTGGACGCCATCAGCGGATACATCCACGGATTCCTCGGACGCGTCCTGACCTGAATCGTGTCGAGACCCGCACACCGATGCCGACAACGAACTGCCCCGATCGACACGGCGGCCACGGGCCAGAAGCTGATACCAGGGCTTCCCAGTCGGAGCGGCGTGGGAGGCGCCACAAGAGAGGTGGCGTGGTGGCCACGTTGACAGCAGTGAATATCGGAATGCCGAAAGACGTCCCCTGGCACGGAAAGACCGTGCACACCGGCGTCTACAAGCAGACCGTTGCCGGACCTCGGATGGTGCGGCGGCTGAACATCGACGGGGACGGCCAGGGAGATCTGGGCGGCCACGGCGGTGAGCAGCGGGCCGTGCTGGTCTACCAGACCGACTCCTACCGCTTCTGGGCGAACGAGCTGGGCCGCGACGACCTCACCCCCGGGCAGTTCGGTGAGAACTTCACCGTGGACGGGTTGCCCGACGACGAGGTCTGCATCGGGGACCGATACCGCATCGGGGATGCCCTGTTCGAGGTCACCCAACCTCGGGTGACCTGCTACCGGGTGGGCCTGCGTATGGGCGAGCCACAGATGGCCGCACTGCTCGTGGCCCACCACCGCCCCGGCTTCTACCTACGCGTCATCGAGGAAGGCGAGGTCGAGGCCGGGCAAGAGATCGTCAAGGTCTCCACCGGCCCGGAGGCGATGACCGTCGAAGAGATCGACCGGGTGCTCTACCTGCCCGGACACACCCGTGAACAGGTCGAACGGGCCCTGCGGATCCCCGCGCTGAGCCCCGGCTGGCAGGGTTCCATGCGGACCCTGCTGGACCAGGCCGACGGCGAGGGTGGTGCTTCCTCGGGCAGCGCCGGACTGAACACCGCGGCCACCGCACCGCCGCCTGCCTGGCCGGGCTTCCGCCCGCTGACTGTCACGCATATCCAGCCCGAGAGCCGCAGCGTGTTCTCCCTGCACCTGGCCGACGCAGACGGCTCGGCGCTGCCGGCCGCGCTGCCGGGCCAGTTCCTCACCGTCAAAGTCCAGCCCGCGGGCGGCGTGCCACCCCTGATCCGCAGCTACTCCCTGTCCGGCGAGCCAGGCACCGGCGCGTACCGGATCAGCGTGAAGGTCGAACCGCACGGCTCCGCCAGTAACGAGCTGCGGGCCCACATCCGGGTCGGGGACCAACTGGAGGCCGCCGCGCCCCGCGGCACCTTCTGCCTGACCGGCGGCGACAACCCGGTGGTGCTGCTGTCGGCCGGGGTCGGGGTCACCCCCGTCCTGGCCATGCTGCACGCCCTCGCGCATGACCGCTCCACCCGTCAGGTGTGGTGGCTGCACGGAGCCCGTGACGGGAGCGAGCACCCCTTCGCCCAGGAGAGTCGCGACCTGATCGCCACCCTTCCTATAGCCCGGTCGACCGTCTTCTACAGCAGGCCTGCCGCCGACGACCACCTTGGCGTGGACTACGCGGAAGCAGGCCGCCTCTCGGCCGAGCCCGTCCGCCGACTCGGCCTACCCACCGATGCCGACGCGTACCTGTGCGGCCCCACCGCATTCATGGACAGCCTCACCTCCGCTCTCGTGGACTGCGGTCTCGACGCCTCCCGCGTCCACACTGAGATCTTCGGCGCGGGCCCCGCCATCACCCCCGGGATCAAGGGCTCGGCAACCGGGCCCGCGCCCCACCAGCCCGCGGGGCCGCCCGGCACCGGACCCGAGGTCTCCTTCGCCCGCAGCGGACTCACCGTCCCCTGGAACGACGCCCAGGAGTCCCTGCTCGAACTCGCCGAAGCCTGCGACGTCCCCGTCCAATGGTCCTGCCGCACCGGGGTCTGCCACACCTGCGAACTCGCCCTCATGTCCGGCACCGTCAACTACTCACCCGACCCCGTCGAACCTCCCGCCGAGGGCAACATCCTCATCTGCTGCTCCAAACCCGCAGGAGGGGTTGTACTGGACCTGTGAGACGACGGCCCGTATCCCTGATGTGGCGCAGGACCTCGACTTTCCAGTGATCTCGGACGAGCGCCGCGAGTTGGGCGGGTGTCCTGCCCGGCGGTCAGGATGGTGACGGCATAGACGGTCTTGATGGTGGTCCTGCCGGTCTTGCGGTTCACCCGACCGCGCTTGATCTGGAGCGCTTGGCGGGCGGCCGGCGCGGTCGGTGAAGCAGAGCCGGCGGACCCTTGTCTCAGCGGGAAGGCAACGGCCGGGGAGCACGGGGTCGGCGCGTACGCCGAGCCGTTCCCGGACCTGGGGAGGGGCGTCGGCGTTGCAACCCGTTGACGCCGCAGTAGGTCAGCGGGCGGATCCGTCCATGCGATAGGGCCCTGACTTGTGTCGAAGCCCGCTCAACTTGTCATGCGGGGCTCAGACCCACGCCTGGAAGGTAGGACAAGCTCAGGCGCGGGGCTGCATGTACTCGAAGACAGAGCCGTCCGGGTGGCGGGCGACGATCCTGGTGCCGTTGGGTACTTCGTTGGGCGCTTCGAGGATCTCGGCGCCGGCCTTGCCGAGGGCGTCGAGAACGGGGGTCAGGGACTCGACGATGACGGTCGCGTTCTGCGACACGTACTTCTCCAGCGGGCCGGAGTAGAGCAGGAAGGGTCCTACCAGTGCCAACTCCAGTTCGCGGTAGGGGAATCGGCGGACCTCCACGTCCCCGGCCAGGTCCTGGTAGAGAGGGATCGCGTCTTCGAGGTTCTCGACTTCGACATTTGCGATCATTGCTCGGATGTTGCTGCTCACGGAGATCTTCCTTGCTCAGTTGGCGGTGAAGACGGGGTAGTCGGTGTAGCCCTCGGTGTGACCGGCGTAGTAGGTGTCCCGGTCGCCGTCGGCCAGCGGGTGGCCCTGCGCGAAGCGCTCGACGAGGTCGGGGTTGGCGATGAAGGGGGCGCCGAAGGACACCGCGTTGACGATCCCGTGGTCGAGGATCTCGTTGCCGAGGGCCTGGGTGAAGCCGAGGTTGGCGACGATGTTGCCCAGGTAGTGGGCGCGGTAGCGGGAGAAGAGAGCGATGCGCTCCTCGATGGTGCCGGGGGTGCCCAGGAGGTGCAGGTAGGCCAGGTTGCTGTCGTTGAGCTTCTTGAGCAGCTGGTCGTAGTCGGCGAGCGTCTCCTCGTCCGCGGTGAACGTGGTTCCGTTGTTCCAGCCCGGGGACATCTTCACGCTGATGCGGTCGCTGTCCCACACGTCACTGACGGCGTCGAGGATGTCGAGGAGGAACTGGGCCCGCTTCTCGCTGCTGCCTCCGTAGGCGTCGGTGCGCTGATTGAGACGTGGGTTGAGGAACTGCGGGATCAAGTGGGACTGCTGGGCGTGGATTTCCACGCCGTCGAAGCCGGCGCGGCGGGCGTTCTCGGCCGCATGGCGGTAGTCGGCGATGGTGGCGGCGATCTCGGCGGCGGTGTAGGCGCGCGGGGTGACGGTGTCCTTCGGGCCGGAGGGGGTGAAGGACTTCTCGCCGGGGTTGATGGCCGAGGGTCCGGCGGGCAGGCGGCCGCCGAGGTGGTCGGGGTGGGAGGCCGCGCCGAGGTGGCCGAACTGGGAGACGATCCGCCCGCCGGCCTCGTGGACGGCTTCGGTGACCTTCACCCAGCCGGCGGTCTGCGTGTCGGTGTAGATGCCGGGCGCGTTGATGAAGCCGATCGCGTCGGGGTTGACCCAGGTTCCCTCGGTGACGATCAGGCCGGCGCCGGCGCGCTGCGCGTAGTAGGTCGCGTGGATGTCGGTGGGGGCCAGCTCGGCGTTCTGAGCGCGGGCGCGGGTCATGGGGGCCATGACGACGCTGTTGGGGAGCTCCAGCGCGCCGAGGCGGACGGGCTGCAGCAGGGGCTGGGTGGTGGACATGAGCAACTTCCTTGTGCTGAGGGGGGATGAGGAGGAGAGCGAGGAATGGGCGAGGGCCCGGCTCAGTCCTGTTTGAGGGCGTGGAGGCCGGACAGTGGGCCGCCGAGCTGCATGAGGCGTCCGCCCTCGCGCAAGGAGCCGAGGTCGACGGGGGCGAAGCCGAAGGCGGCGGTGAGGTCCTTGACGGTGGTCTTGGCGTCGGCGTCGTCACCGGCGAGGAAGAGCACCTGGCGTCCGGCCTGGTGGCGCGGGTCCGCGGCGATGTACTGGCCGTAGAGGGTGTTGAACGCCTTGACGACGCGGGCTCCGGGCAGCAGTGAGGCGACGTGTTCGCTGCCGGTCAGCTCGCCAAGGTCGGCGATCTTCATGGGCGGCGGCGGGGAGGCGAACTGGTTGGTGGCGTCGATGACGATGCGCCCGTCGAAGGGTGGCAGGCCGGCTACCGCGTCCGGGATCTGGGGCCAGCCGACTGCGAGCACGACGAGTTCCGCCGCGGCGGCTTCCTCCGGGGTGCCGGCGTGGGCGAGCGGTCCGAGTGCGTCGGCGAGGCCGGCCAGGGAGGCGGGGCCCCGGCTGTTGCTCAGTACGACCTGGTGGCCGTGGGCCACGGCGTGGCGGGCGATGGCCTGGGCGACGGTTCCGGCGCCGAGGGTTCCGATCTTCATGGCGGTGCCCTTCGTGGGGTTCAGGGTGCGGGACTGGTGAGCAGGACGGTTCCGCTCTTGCCGGGCCGGCGGACATGGTCGATGGCCTTCGCGAAGTCGGCGAGGTCGTAGCCGGCGGCGACCTCGAAGAGTTCCGGGGCCGTCGCGGCCAGACGGGAGGCGAAGGCGACGTCCTCGGCCCGTTCCTCAGGGGTGCGGGCCATCCACTGGCCGATAGACACGCCCCGCACGGTCAGGGCCCGCGGGGTCAGCGCGAGCGACTCCAGCGGCGTGCTGCCGGAACCGAGCTGTCCGTAGGTGATCAGCGTGCCGCCGTCGGCGAGCAGCCCGACCAGCTCACCGGTCAGGGATCCGCCCACCGCGTCCAGTACCACCTGGGCACCCCGGCCGCCGGTCGCGTCCCGGACCTGAGTGCGCCAGTCCGCGTCGGCCGTCGAGATGGTCGGCAGTCCGGGGAAGCGCTGCCGCAATCTCTGCGCCCCCGTGGCGCTGCGTACCAGATTGACCAGCGGGATGCCGTGCTTGAGTGCTGCGGCGCTGACCAGCTTTCCCACCGACGAACCGGCGGCCGTCTGCACCACCGGACCGGCCTGGCCGTGCTGGGCGTCCTCGACCGCCCGCAGCAAGGAGAGCAGGGTCAGCGGGTTGACCAGCATCAAGGCCGCGGTCTCGTCGCTGAGGTCCTCGGGCACCGGCACCACAAGATCGGTCGGCGCCGTGATGAGTTCGCTCCACGCGCCCGGCACCGGGAAGAACGCCACCCGCTGACCGGGCCGCAGATCCTGCACACCCTCGCCGACAGTCTCGATGACACCCATTCCCTCCACGCCGGGAATCCGTGGCGTGGCGAACCGCTGCCGCGGCCCACCAGGAAGGCCCTCCACTCCCGCCAGGTCGCCGGGGTGGATCGGCCGGGACAGCACCCGCACCCGCACCTGCCGGGCCGCGGGCACAGCAGGGGCCGGCTGCTCGCTCAGGCGTAGTACCTGCCCGGCTTCTCCGTGCTGGTCGTGGGCGATGGCGCGCATGACGGTCCCCTTCCACGGACTATTGATGATGGTCATCATTGGAACTTCTGCTATGATGAGAGACATCATTAAAAATGTCAAACGGAGAGCGACGCGAGAGGACGGCCATGCCGCGGATCACCAAGGAGGACAAGGCCCGCAACCGGCAGAACATCCTCGAAGCGGCGGGCCGCATGTTTCGCTCGCAGGGCATCGACGCGGTCGGCATCGCCGAGTTGATGAAGGAAGCCGGACTCACCCACGGCGGCTTCTACAACCACTTCGCCTCCAAGAACGACCTGGCCGTAGAGGTGTGCGCCGCCTCCTTCGCCGCCTCGCTCGGGAGCCTGGCCCGGACGATCGAGGACGGTCCGGGCCAGGCCGGCTCTCCGCTGGAGCAGGTCGTGGCCGGGTATCTGTCCACCGCGCACCGTGACGCCCCGGACGGCGGCTGTCCCTCCGCCTCCCTGGTCACCGACGCCGGACGGCACAGCGAAGCCGTACAGAGCGCGTACGCCGAAGGCGTCGAGGGTTACCTCACCGGCTTCACCGCCGAGTTCCTGCGCGAAGCCGAGGAGAAGGGCCACGAGCTCGACCCGGCCGAGGCCCGCCACAGGGCCATCCGCCTGCTCAGCGAAATGGTCGGCGCGCTGATGCTCGCCCGCGCCGTACGCCACGTCGAGCCCGACCTCTCCGACGAGATCCTGCAGACCGGCCGCAGCCACGCCCTCGACTGATGCGACTCAGGGCAGCTGCGGGACGTGGAGCTGAGGCGTTCGCGATAGACGGCCCGGCCCCGACGGGCGCGGGAATGGACGCGCTCCCTACAAGGCTGATCGGACTGACCTGGTTGAGGGCTCTACTCCTCCGCGCCGTCTTCGTCGAGCTCGATCGCGTCCGGGTCACGCAGCGGACGTAAGCCCTCGGCACGGCACGGGGGCGTCGAAGCTGTAGCGGCCCAGGGCGATAAGGGTTCTTGCCAACGGCTGTATCGATGTTCCCCACGGCCGAGCTGGGCCCCTGCGCACGGTTCACGGGATCCGATTGGGCCGCGGCTGCGTCGACAGTGCTCAGACCGGGGAACTGGGCTGCGACAGCGCACCGCGTAGTTGCCGGTTCTCCACGGTCAGCTGGTTGACGGCGCGGACGAGGTGATCGATGTCGGTCTGCAACAGCGACAGCACTTGGCGTCCTTGACGCGGAGTTCCTTCAGCTTGACGATCTGCTTGCGTAGACGGATCTCGGAGTCTGGCGTCTTACCGCGCACCCTGACCTGCGCATAGAAATCGTTCTTGAGGTCCGGGTGCCGCTGGGTCAGCGCGGGTCTCCTGATGCTCTATGGATTCGACACCCACGAGCTGTTCAGGAGGCCCCGTCTCCATGCTCTCGCCCGACGAGGATCACCCCACCGGGCACCACGTTCGACTATCACTGCTCAAGATCGGATGGACCGGCGCGGCCTGGCCGCCCTGTTCTGGTACATCGTCAACCCGTACGGCACCTTCCGCCTCGACATGGACAAGCGGCTCGGCCTGGCTCCCCTGGCCGTTCCCCGTGCGCGTACGCCGTCGGAGGCCTCCGCGCTTGTGTGGGCCGGGGCAGCTCGGACCAGCTGCCCGAGTGATTCCACCATCACCTTCACGACGGTGGAGGCTTCGGCAGCCCCGTATCACCGCCGGTGTCACCGTCGAGGTCAGTATCCGACGGGGTAGCGGCTGGTGATCGCGACGCGGTTGAAGGCGTTCATCACCGTTGCCAGCCAGGCGATTGCCGAGACCTGGTCCGGGGCGAGTACGGCCGCGGCGGCGTTGAAGTCCTCGTCGCTGACGTGTCCGTCCGGCACGCGTGTGATCGCCTCGGTCAGGCGGAGGGCGGCGCGGTCGGTCTCGGAGAAGTAGCCGGTCTCTGCCCAGGCGGGCAGCACGGCGATCCGGTCGGGGTTTTCGCCCTTCTTGAGGGCGTCGCGGGTGTGCATGTGCAGGCAGAACGCGCAGCCGTTGATCTGAGAGGTGCGGATCCTCAACAGCTCGACCAGGAGCGGGTCGAGGCCCGCTGCGGCGGCGGCCTCTTCCACCTGTGACGACAGAGCGATGAGGGTCTTGTAGGCGGCCGGGTGCTGCTTGCCGATGTTGACGCGCTGGGGGTCGGTCATGATTCCTTCGATTCGTTCGGGTCGCCTGCGCCGCGCACTTGGCGTGCGTGGGGGTGGCCGTTCGGGTGTGTTTGGCAAGGGCCGAGTGTGGGGCGGGGCGGTTGCCGTCCGCTGCGTGCCCCGGCCTACGACGCCGGGTCGTCGACTTTGAGCTTTTCTCCGGTGTTGGAGACGAAGACGACCAGGAGCCTGGCCCGTTCGGTCGGGCTGGTGTTCTCGGTGAGGAGGTGGTGCGCACCCGGCGTCTCGACCCAGTTCTCGCCCTGGTGGTAGGTACTCACGGGCTTGCCTGCGAGCTGGCTGCGCACGGCGCCTTCCAGGACGTAGGCGTAGACGAACGCCTGGCCGTGCCGGTGCGGCATCGCGCGTGCGTTGGGCGGGAAGTCGACGATCACCGAGGTGAACGTCTTGCCCTTCACATTCGGAAGGGCCTGCTGGAGCAGCGGCTTGAGGGTTTCGGTGGGGCGTGTCGATGCCATGGCCGCAGGCGATGCCACGGCTGCGGTCGTCCCCTTGACGTGGGTGGGCTGGGCCGAGGTCGAGCAGGCCGTGGCCGCCGTCAGCGTGGCGACGGCCAGGAGGCCGGCGGCGATTCGTATTCCGATCACAAGGGGTCTCCTTATTCAGCTTCCGTGACGCGGATGATCGTCTTGCCTGGGGTGCGCTTGCCGGGGGCGAAGGCGGAGGGCGCTTCGGCGAGCGGCCGCACAGCACCGACGAACGGCTTGAGCCGGCCGTCCCTCAGCCGCGCGGCGAGATCGGTGAGCCGGGCGCGGTCGGGTTCGACGACGAAGAAGATTGCCCGCCCGTCCTTGGGGTGGACCTTGGGCGGCATGACGATGGTGACCAGCGTGCCACCGGGGCGCACCAGGGCGGCCGAGCGGTCGAGGATGTCGCCGCCGATCACGTCGAACACGACGTCGGCCTCGCCGGCGTCCTCCAGCTTCTCGGTCTGCAGGTCGATGAAGGTGTCGACGCCGAGTGCGAGTGCCTTGTCCCGCCCGGAGGCCCGGCCGGTGCCAATGACGCGGGCGCCGGCCTCGTGGGCGAGCTGAACCGCGATCGAGCCGACGCCGCCCGTGGCACCATGGATCAGGACGCTCTGACCTGCGGTGAGGCGGCCGTGGTCGAACAGGCCCTGCCAGGCGGTCAGCCCGGAGATCGGCAGCGCGGCGGCCACGGTGTGGTCGATGTCCGCCGGCAGCGGGGCGAGGTTGCGGGCCTCCACCGCGGTGAACTCGGCGAGTGTGCCGTTACGGGTCCAGTCGGTCAGGCCGAACACCCGCTGTCCGACGCTCAGGCCGGTGGTGCCGTACCCCAGCTCTACGACGACACCGGACAGCTCGTGCCCGGGCACGCTCGGCGTCCGGTCGCGGCCGGCACGATCGGTCCACGTGGCGGGCCAGTCCAGCTCGCCAGGGGTGAACCCGGCGGCGTGCACCCGCACGACGACGTCGTTCTCGGCCGCATGAGGGTAGGGCATGTCCGTCAGGGACATGCCGGCCAGACCGGCGTCACGGTCTCGCACAGTGATGGCTTGCATACAGGTCCTTACTACGGGGGGCGACTCGAGCGCACGGCGCTCGCGCGCAGGGCTCACAGCGGCTGCAGGTGGATGTATGCCGTGCCGCATGATCGATCTCACCTGCTCTGGCGTCTTCCTTCGTCGCCCGTTGCGTTCTCACCAGGGAGACGAGGTGGCCCCTACGTGTGTGACAGCTCAGACGCGCACGAGTTTGTCGGGATTGAGGACCCTGCGGTACGCGGTGATCAGACCACCTGTGATCTGGACCGTGTCGACGGAGTAGACCCGGCCTTCCCGGTGGAACACGAGCGCCAGCTCGCCGCCGACCTCGGCGAAATCGATGTGGTCCGGATGCCACCGGCGCCCCGTACGCACCATGACCTCGGCGACGCGCTCGCCGCCGTGAACGAGCTTGCGTGCCGCCAAGACCTTGCCGCCGCCGTCGGTGACGTAGACGGCGTCTGGGTGGAGGAGCCTGACCAGGCCGGCCAGGTCCCCGGCCTCGTACGCGGCGCGGAAGACCGTGAGGACGCGTTCGCGCTCCGCCTTCGACGCCTGCGGCGTGGACTGCTTCGCCTTGGCCACCCGCCGTCGTGCCCGCGAGGCGAGCTGCCGGGCAGCCGGCACGGAGACGTCCAGCACTTCGGCGATCCGGCCGAACTCAAGGCCGAAGACATCGTGCAGGACGAAGGCCACCCGCTCAGGCGGGCC
Organism: Streptomyces sp. NPDC026538; assembly: GCF_055567535.1. Taxonomy (NCBI): domain Bacteria; kingdom Bacillati; phylum Actinomycetota; class Actinomycetes; order Kitasatosporales; family Streptomycetaceae; genus Streptomyces; species Streptomyces sp. NPDC026538. The sequence goes on along the minus strand of NZ_JBVHQG010000007.1, from coordinate 157,848 downwards.
CAGCTCTTCCATGATCAGGAGCATCGCCGAGCTGACGGACTCGTCGACGAGTACCGGCTGCGACGCGTCCGGCCCTGTCAGCAGCGGCTCCGGCAGCCACGGCCCGACATAGGTCTCCCGGCGGAAGCGGGCGCTCTTGAGAATGTCGTACGACCGTCGCGCAGCCACTGTCACCAGCCAGGCCCGCAGATCACTGATGTCCTGCAGATCCGCTCCGGCCGCCCGCAGCCACACGTCCTGGGTGACATCCTCGGCATCAGCCACAGTCCCCAGCAGCCGGTAGGCCACACCGAAGACCGCGGGCCGGTGCCTCTCCCATTCGGCTCCGAGCGGGTCCTCCTGCTTACACCGTCCGGGCCCGTGCCCGTCACCCATACAGATCGCAGCCTCCTCCAGCTTGCGGATGCAGCGTAGCTATTTCGATCTCAGGATCTTCGAAGACAGCTCCGCAGAAGCGAGCCGACCCGCTCCGACATGACAGCCGCAAGTCCTGATCAAGCTGCTTCGGGGATGGTGTCGGCGCAGGGCGTGCGGCGCGCTCAGCAGCGGGACCGTTCGCTACGAGGTCCGCTTTCCCGACCTGTGGGTATCGGATCGTCGGTGGGCCTGTGAGCATGTGATCGTCCGGCGCGCAGGGCCGCACCCAAGGACAGCGCCCCGACGAAGCCGACGTACAGATAGCCCGTAGTCTCCAGCCCCCATGAGGGCGCCGCGAGCCCGGCGGCGAGGGCCGGAAGACTCAACGCCGCGTAGCTGATCACGTAGACGGCCGAGAAGACCTCCGACCGCGACTCCACGGTGGTGACCGCGCTGATGGCGCGGAGGTTGCCGTTGAACGTCAGGCCGACGCCCAGCCCCGCGACGACCGATCCGCCCACGTATACGGCCGGCGATGCGACAGCCATGGCCACCGCCAGCCCGGACGCACCCAGAGTCAGGAGAACCGCCCCCAGCAAGGTGGCGAGCCGAGCCGCATGCCGAACGGACCACAACCCGCCCACGCTGTTGGCCACAAACAGCGCCGCGATGCTGAGCCCGCCCGCAGCGCCGGACCGCACATGCAGGACATTGCTCACCAGGGACGGAGTGAGCGCGAGGAACAGACCCGTGACGGACCACCCCGCGACGAGGGCGGGAACGGAGGCGAAGAACTCCGGCCGGGCTTCCCGAGGAACCCGGACTCTGGGTCGCAACGACGCCAGTCCCACCGCTCGCGGGACGAGTGTCTCAGGGATCGTGAGGACGACCGCGGCCAGAACGACGAAGGTCAGCGTCAGGACGGGAAAGACATACGCATCGGGACGTGAGGTCGACTGAACCAGCAGCCCCACCACTCCGGCACCGGTGGCCATGCCAATACTCGTGCCCACCGCTGTCGTCGTGGGCCCCAGATGCGGACGTCTCTCGGGTGAGAGCTCGACCAGTCCGGCGGCAAGAGCGCCCGTGGCCGTCCCCGTGGCGATGCCCTGCACCACCCGGGCGATCAGGAGGGAGACGACGCCGTCGGCCGTCCAGAAGATCGCCGTGCTGGTCGCCGCCACCAGAAGGGCGGCGACCAGCACCGGGCGGCGACCCAGCTGGTCGCTCAGCGATCCGACCATCAGCAGGGCGCCGAGCAGACCCACGACATACACGGCGAAGATCACTGTCAGCATCGTGACCGACAGGCCCCAACGTTCCCGGTACAGCGGGTAGATCGGTGACGGTGCGCTTGCCGTGGCCATCATCACCACATTGGTGCAGGCCAGCACGGCGAAGGCCGCACGTCGCCCGAGACGACGCCCGTCGCGAGGGCCACTCATACGTTGCATCACGTTGCCCTTTGTGGCGCCTTGATCAGCTCGGCCAGGGAGCGCCCATGATGCGCTCGACCGTGGTTGTGCGCCGGAAGTCGGGAATGAAATGCTCCAGCACATCCGAATTCACGGTTCCGTTCGTGGTCTCCGGGCGGTGCTTGAGTCCCTCGACGAAGGCCTGCAAAAACTCGTTCTTGAAGTCACCCCGCGGATGGACGGCAGTGATCTCGTGCACCTGGCTGCGATCCAGCTCTTCCAGGCCCAGGCCGAGCACGTCGGTCAGAACCCCCAGATTCGTGATGGCGATCTCCGGGCCCATCCGCCCGGGAATTCCCGGGGTCGTGTGCAGCGCGATCGCTGTCCACACCACGTCGGCGGCCGTGGCCGGGAAACCGCGGTCGAGCATGAACGTGCGTGCGTGGTCGGCTCCATCGACCTCGAAGCGCTGCTCGACGTCGGAAAACGGCGTCAAGAGGCCCGTGTCGTGAAACATGGCGGACAGGTAGAGAAGCTCCGGATCGGGCTCCAGGCCCAGCCTGTGCGCATGCATGGCGCCGAAGACGAAAACGCGCCGGGAGTGGTGGTAGATGAGGGGGCTGGTCATCTCCTGCATGAGGCGGGTGGCCTCGGCGACCGCCACCGTTTCAGGAATCTCTACCCCCGCGATGATCTCGCTCATGATCTCTGCTCCTTCCGAAGTCGGTGTGTCACGAATGGACGGTGCGTCCGTCTTCCACACTGCCAACCACCCGGCGTCCGGCGCTCCCTCGGTCCGGCCATGAGTCACCCGAATCCGGACAGGCGTGCGAGGGGAGAGCACACACGGCCTGCCGTTCTCCTGTTGGCCCGTGCCCGCCGCCGAGCAGACAAGCTGTCCGGTGTCCCCCGGCGGGTGATCTTGGGTGGGCGGACGTGACCGGCCCGGTCTGTGCGGGAGTTGATCGCGTGTGCACCCAATCCGACGTCTGCTCACCACGGCGGCCGCCGTCGCCGCCGTCTTGTCTGCTAGGGCCTGTCCGATGGGTCCCTCGGAGCCACCACGACAGACTGCGAACGCGGAGGTGGAGTCGCTCCCGGCCGCCTTGGGAGGGTTCAATGCCCAGGTGGTGAACTGGGCACAAATGCGCGACTGCAGATTCGACGTCGATCGCGTTCCTGAACTCTTGGAGCGGGTGGAGCGCCAGGACGAGCATGAAGCGTGGAAGGAGCTGGGGTGGCGGCTCGTCCTTGAGCACGACCTGCTGTCTCCCGCCAGTTTCGCTGCCTTGCCGCGCCTGGTGCGCCTCGCGCCACACAGCGCGGAGGCGCGTGGCCTGGCCGGGAAGATCCTTGAGCGCGCGGCAGGGCGGCACGGCTGCGATGGTCTGCTGGCGGACTGCACCGACGCGATCAGGGAGTTCCGTGAGGTGCTGGACGGGCATCTGCGGTCGCGGCCGGCTGACTACCTGGTGTCCTTCCGTGCCCTGCTCGCGGTCGAAGAGGAGTACCACTGGGCGAACGCTCTGGAGGGCTTCACGGACGACATCATTGGCGTGGACTGTCCTCATTGTGGCGTCGGCGTGACGATCGCCATCGGCGGCTTCGGCTGCTACTCGCAGGTATGCGACGGGGGTGAGGAGATCCGGCGGGACCTGCGTCCGGCGGCCGCTGAGGAACTCACCGGAACCGGGAGATGGATGCATGAGATCACTGTCCGCGACGGGCAGGAGGCGCTCGCCGACGGGATTGCTAACCTGTTCGGTAAAGCGGAATGCCCGCGCTGTGCCAGCGTCTTCACCGTCGCGGACGAGTACACGTCCGCCAACCGTCCGGTCATGCGGTAAGCCACGGCTACGAGCGGAGCCACAGCCGGATCGCGGCGACGGTGACCGTGCCGTGGAAAACGTAGGCCCTCTTGTCGTAGAGGGTTGCCACTGCTCGAAAGCTCTTGAGCCGGTTGATCATTCGCTCCACTTCGTTGCGACGGCGGTAGATCGCCCGATCAAAGCCGGTCGGTCGGCCGCCCTTACTGCCTCGACGTCGGCGGTTGGCGCGCTGGTCCCGCCTCTCCGGAATGGTGTGCTTGATCTGGCGTTGCCGCAGGTAATGGCGGTTGCGACGGGACGAATAGGCTTTGTCTCCGCCGAGGTGGTCGGGGCGAGTGCGTGGGTGTCCGCCGCCTGGCCGAGGAACTCGGATCTGCTCAAGCACGGGGATCATCTGTGGGGCGTCGCCCCACTGGCCGGGCGTGATGATGAGGGCGAGCGGGCGCCGCCCGCCCTCACCAGCCAGGTGGATCTTGCAAGTCAGTCCACCCCGTGAACGCCCCAGGGCCTCGTCCAATCGGTGCCGAGCCGGTGTGCTGCGCTGTCCCAGGATTCTTGGTGGGCTTGAGCGAGCGCCTGCTGCGTGCTGATGGGCGCGGCAGAAAGTGGAGTCCACGCTGACCATGCTCCAGTCGATCCGGCCTTCAGCGTCGGCCGCGGCCTGAATCGACCGCAGGACCTTCTCCCATGTTCCGTCCGCTGACCACCTGCGATGACGGTCATGAACCGTCTTCCAATTCCCGAAGCGCGACGGCAGGTCCCTCCAAGGCAGGCCAGTCCGCTGCCGGAACAGAATCCCGTTGATCACTCTGCGATGACACTGCCAACGCCCGCCCCGTCCGCGGTTCTTTGGGACGTGTGGTTCCAGCAGAGCCCACTCGTCATCCGAAAGATCACCCCGCCCCACGAGACTCGAAACGATCCACCTGCAGACGAGTCGCTCGACCCATCGGACAGGGCTTAGCTCGGCGTGCGGTGCGGGGGCGCCCTGCGGGCGGAAGCCGGTCTGCGTGGGCGGAGCCGAGGGGATGGTCGAGGGTGGCGTACAGGCAGCTCGGAGCCCGGGTCGCTGATCACGTGGGCTGCCACCACCCTGATGAGCAGACACATCACCCGCCGGATTTCCCGCCGCGCCGGCCAACAGCCCTCCGGGAGCGGGAACGGGACTGGTCATCATGGTCCTGCCGACGGGGAGGGCCACGTCGTCCCGGCCGTGACGCCAACGCCGTCGCCCGGCCGGCGGAGGGCTGCCGCTGCGGTCTGTTACGAGGCGGTCTTTGTCCCAATGCCGTGGGCGAGGAGGCTCTCGGCGGTGTCTGTGATGGTGTCCTCGATGGGGCGGGCTCGCCACCCGAGGAGCTTCTCCGCCTTGGTACTTGTGGCGTCGAGATCCTGGCCGAGTTGGTGTTTGAGCAGTCGCAGTTCCGGGTTCACGATGGCCAGTGTGCGAGCGACCCATACGGGCAGTTCGCGGGTGGGGGCCTTGGCGGCCCGTTCACCGAGGCGGTCGTGCAGGATGCGTGCGATGTCGATGACGCGCAGGCTGTGCCCGGCGATTGCCAGGAAGCGTTCGCCGGCGGCTGCCGGATCGGTCATCGCGCGCAGGTGCAGATCCGCGACGTCGCGCACGTCGACGAAGCCCATCCCGAAGGGCGGGCACGCGGGAACCTGTCCCTCGAGCATTCTGCGGACCAGACGCAGGGATGGCGGGTCGTCCGGGCCGAGCAGGGGTCCAAGGACCCCCACGGGATGAACGGCTGCCAGTTCCAGATCACCACCCTCGTCCTGGACGAAGTGCCAGGCGGCACGTTCGGCGAGTGTCTTGGAGCGCTGGTAGGGCGGGATGTCGCTGTAGAGGTTGGTCCAGTCCTCCTCGGTGAACGGGGTCGAGCGTGAGGGGTGCCCGATCCCGATGGCGCCGAAGGCGCTGGTCAGGACGACCCGGCGGACGCGGGCGTCGCGGGCGGCGCGCAGCACCCGCAGGACGCCTTCGCGTGCCGGGACCACCAGGTCGTCGTCGTTCGCCGGCGTGTGGCGCAGAGTCGGCGAGGCCACGTGGAGGACGAAGTCGCAGCCGGCGACGGCCGAGTCCCACCCTTCAGGGTGTTCGAGGTCGGCGCGTACGACGGTGAGACGGTCGTCGTCGAATGGTGTGACCGCGTGCAGCCAGGAGCGCAGTGCCGGCTCGCGTTGCAGGTCGCGGACCGTGGTGCGGACGGTGTGCCCGGCGTCGAGCAGGGCGTGGATGCACCAGCTCCCGACGAATCCTGTCCCTCCGGTGACCAGGACTCGTGTCATCTGTCTCTCCTTCAGCTCTCGGCTCGTGCGGTAAGGGGTGCCAGCGGGTGCGTCGCCCGGTGGCGTTGGGTGGCGGCCACGCTGCTTCCGAAGAGGGCGTGGCCGATCATGATCGGGTAGATGACGGCGCGCTCGAACAGGCCGATGTTCCCCAGCCAGCCGGTGAATACGTCGGTCATGAAGAGGCGGAACGCGATCAGTCCGGCGGTGCCGAGCGTGGAGGATGCCGGAGATGACCCAGCCGGTGTCCATCACGGCACCGAGGGGGAGTGGGCGACTTGTCCGAACGCGGTCTGCGGCGGCCGGTCAGGCCGAGGTGGCTAACCCGGTTGTACAGGGGCAAGTACGGCGGGTCCTGCCATGCGGCGCCGGTGATGAACTCGGCGATCCAGGACACGAGCGGGCCGAGAAGGATGAGGAGGGCTCAGGCGCGGGCAGCGGCGCCGGAGCGGACGATGGGGTTCATGCGAGAGCCATTCCGGGGACGCGCCTGCGGATGGCCTCCATCTCGGCTTCGTCCGAGATGCCCTGCCAGTCGTACCGGGGCGTGTACGGGGCCTCCAGGGCGCGCACCTCGTCGTCGGTGAGCTCGACGCCGAGGGAGGCCACGGCCTCGTCGATCTGCCGGATCGAGCCGGCGCCGACCAGCGGCGCGGTGACGACCGGCTGGCGCCGCAGCCAGGCGAGCGCGACCTGTGCGCGGCTGACGCCGCGGGCGTCCGCGGCCTGCCCGACCGCGTCGATGATCGCGTGGTTGGATGCCTCCTCTGTCGGCGAGTAGAGAGTGTCCGCGTAGGCGCCGTCGGTCTCGGAGCGCACCGTCGAGCGGGCGTCGTCCCACGCGCGGGTGAGGCGGCCGCGGGCCAGCGGCGACCAGATGATCGTGCCGACGCCCTCGTCCAGGCACAGCGGGATCATCTCGCGCTCCTCCTCACGGGCGAGGAGGTTGTAGTGGTCCTGCATGGACACGAACCGTGCCCAGCCGTTCTGCTTCTGCAGGTGCAGCGCCTTCGCGAACTCCCACGCGTGCATGGATGAGGCGCCGAGGTAGCGGACCTTGCCGGCCTTCACGAGGTCGCTGAGCGCTTCGAGGGTCTCCTCCCAGGGGGTGGAGTTGTCGTTGCGGTGGATCTGGTAGAGGTCGATGTAGTCGGTGCCGAGGCGGCGCAGCGAGTGGTCGACCTCGGTCATGATCGCCTTGCGCGACAGGCCGCGGCCGTTGGGTCCCAGCCGCATCGGATGGCGCAGCTTGGTCGCGATCACCACGGCATCACGGTCGGCGAAGTCCTTGAGCGCCCGGCCGAGGATCTCCTCGCTGGAACCGTTGGAGTACATGTTCGCGGTGTCGAAGAAGTTGATCCCCGCCTCCAGCGCGTGCTTGATGAGCGGGCGTGCGTCCTGTTCGCCCTTCGACCAGACGGGGTGCCCGCGGTCGGGCTCGCCGTAGGTCATCGCGCCGATCGCGATCGGGGACACGTCGAGGCCGGTCGTGCCGAGCTTGATGTAATGCATGACGCTCCTTAGAGTATGTGGAGAGCTCTCCGCATAACGTAGTGGAGAACTCTCCACTTAGCAAGGTGAGGTCCCGTGGTCCGCTCGGACGCCCGTGAGAACAGGGCGCGCATCCTCGCCGCCGCACGCGAAGCGCTCGCGGCGGACGGCAGCACGTCGATGAACCAGATCGCCCAGCGCGCGGGAGTCGGCGCGGGCACCCTGTACCGCAACTTCCCCACCCGCGAGTCGCTGGTCCTGGCCGTCTATCAGGACGAAGTGGCACGCATCGTCGGCACCGTGCCCGACCTGCTGGCCCAGATGCCGCCACTGGAAGCGCTCCGCAGCTGGACGACCGACCTCGTCGAGGCCATGCGCAGAAAGCACGGCCTCGGCGATGCCCTGGGCCCGGGCGCGCACCAGGCGATCAGCGAGCAGAGCTACGGGCCGGTCATCGCCGCGATCACCCAGCTCCTCGACGCCGGGAAGAAGGACGAGAGCATCCGCCCGGACGCCGACCCAGGAGACTTCCTCCAGCTCACCGGCGCCTTGTGGCGCGCCGCGTCCAGTCCCGAGGACCGGGCACCCCACATGCTCGCGCTCATCCTCGACGGACTCCGCCCGCACCGGTAAACGACGCGCACGCGACAGGGCCTGTCAGATGAATGACTCTTCTGGGAAATCGGCCCGTTTATGGCGGGGGTTGGCAGTTGTCCGTTTGTCCGCAGTGCCGCGAGCTGGAGTGCTATGTCACCCCAGCGGCCTCGCGTAGCCGGCTGCGTATCTCTTGGTGGACTCACACAGAGCGACGCGTAGACGGCTGCGCTGTCCTGGCCTCGATATCGGTGGCGGATGCTGCCGCTGGTCCGCAAAAGTTGCCGCAGATCGAGTCGCGTGGTTCGTCGGTCAGTCGGGTGTCTCGGCCGGGTCGGCGGGCTGGGAGTCGGTGGCCGGCGCGGACCGCTCGATGTCGTCGTTGGTCGCGGCCCAGCTGGCCAGCAGGTTCAGGGCGTCCTGCGAGGGTGACGCGGGCTCGGGGGTGTAGGTGAGGAGGAACTGGCTGGGGCCGTCGGGGAGCGGGAAGGTTTCGAAGGGCAGGTCGAGGTCGCCGACGACCGGGTGGTGGAGGAGTTTCACGCCGGTGGTGTGCATGCGGACGTTGTGGGCGGCCCAGCGGCGGCGGAATTCCTCGCTGCGGGTGGACAGTTCCCCGATCAGGTCCGTCAGCCGTCGGTCGTAGAGGTCGCGGCCGGCCTCGGCGCGCAGCATGGCGACTGTGTCGTTGGCGACTTCGTCCCAGTGGCGGAAGAACTCGGTCGCGTGTGGGCTGAGGAAGACGAACCGGGCGTTGTTCGGCGGCCGTACGGGGTCGGCGTAGACGGGGGAGAACAGGGCGCGCCCGAGGTGGTTGGCGGCCAGGATGTCCCCGCGTCCGCTGAGGATGAACGCGGGTGTGCCGGCCATCGAGTCGAGGACGCGCTGCACCGCGGGCCGCACCCGCTGCTGGGCCGGGCGGCGGCGTGGCGGACGGGTCGTGCCGGCGCCGCGCAGGAGGTCGAGCAGGTGGATGCGTTCGGCCTCGTCGAGCTGGAGTGCTTGCGCGATGCCGTCGATGACGCTCTCGGAGACGCCGGTGGCGTTGCCGCGCTCCAGCCGGGTGTAGTACTCGCTGGAGATGCCCGCGAGGAGGGCGACCTCCTCGCGGCGCAGCCCGGTGACCCGTCGGCGCTCTCCGCCGTACAGGGGCAGTCCGGCCTGCTCGGGGGTGACCTTGGCCCGGCGCGTGCCCAGGAATTCCCGGATCTCCGCGCGGAAATCATCGCGGATGTCGCGGTTGGTGCCCTGTGGGTGGTTTCTGCCTGCCATGCGTTTCACTCTACGAGTGCTTCCGCCGGGTTGGGGGTCCCTGTCAGTGACCCCCTCAGCAGGGACTCCCACACGCGCGTGACAGGCGGTTTTGTTGGTGGTGCACCGCCCACGGCGGTGTGAACCGTCTGGACAGACGGCGCTTGTGCCGCCGGTCCCAGCCCCCTCTGTGGCGCTGTCGGCGCTGCACGCATCACGAACCTCCCCCGCACACAGCGGGTGCCGGATCACGGCGCCTGAAAGGAACCCCCCCATGAGCAAGGTCATTCTCGTCACCGGTGCCGGACGCGGTCTGGGCACGGACATCGCCCGCGAGGCCCTCGCCGCAGGCCACCAGGTCGTCGCCACCGGCCGCCGCCCCGAAGAGGTCGAGAAGACCCTCGGCGGACCGCACGACAACCTGTTGGCCACCAGGCTCGACGTCACCAGCCAGGAGGATGCCGAGGCCGCCGCGCAGGCAGCCGTCGACCGCTTCGGCCGCATCGACGTCCTGATCAACAACGCCGGGAACCTCTTCACCGGCTACTTCGAGGAGATCTCGCCCGCCCAGATGCGCCGGCAGTTCGAGACCAACCTCTTCGGCCCGATGAACGTCACCCGCGCCGTCCTGCCGATCATGCGCAAGCAGCGCGCCGGCCACGTCATCACCATCACCTCGACCGCCGGCCTGGTCGGCATGGAGTTCACCTCCGCCTACGCCGCCTCCAAGTTCGCGGAAGAGGGCTGGATGGAGTCCCTGCGCCACGACGTCGAGCCGTACAACATCCACACCACGATCGTGGAGCCCGGCTACTTCCGCACCGAACTCCTCGTGGACGGCTCCACCAACTGGCCCGAGCTGTCCATCGACGACTACGCCCCGCGCACCGCCCCCAGGATCGAAGGCATGAAGAGCATGAACGGCAAGCAGCCCGGCGACCCCGCCAAGCTCGCCCGCGCCCTGCTCACCATCGCAGGACAGGACAAGCCGCTGCTGCGCTTCGTCGCCGGAGCGGACGCCATCGAGGCCGCCGAGGCCAAGGCGAACGAACTCCTCGCCCAGGCCGAGGCATCCCGCGAACTGGGCGACAGCCTGGCCTACGACGACGCCCACGCCTGACCACCACGCCCCGCCCGGGACGGCGACCTGCAGGACCGCCCGGCGCGCCAGGACATGCTGGCCCGCGAGGTGGCCGGGGAGGAGAAGGCCGTGTGGTGGGCCCGAGCCGTCGAGGCGCTCCCCGACTACGCGGAGTACCAGAAGAACACGGACCGCGAGATCCCCGTCCTCGTCCTGGAGCCGGCGGCCCCCAAGCACTGACCCGACGCAGCCGGTTCAGCCCGCAGACCGCCCCGCTGCCTCGCCCTGGCAACACCAGCGCCGGTCTTCACCTGACCGCGGCCGCCTCGAATCCCCCAAGGTTCGGCCAGGGCACGCCCGGCTGCCTGGACGAAGCACAGCACGGACGACCGCGGCATCGCCGTCCTCGGAAGCCTGACCTACGACCACGCCCACGCCTGAGCACCATTCCCCGGCCGAGGCCGGAAGCCGCCGGGTGCGCCCACGGCGCTGAGCCGCCACCGGGAACGACGCCCGCGCCAGCGGCGCACGGACCACCCAAGCACGGCCCACCAACTGGTGGCACACCCCCCTGACCATGCCCACCGACCGGCCTGACGGCCGTCACGACAAGGAGTACCGGATGAAGCACGTATCACTGGGCGGGCTCGATGTCTCCCGCATCGGCCTGGGAGCCATGACCATGGCCGGCACCTACACCACGGGCGGAGGACTCGATGACGCCGAGTCGATCCGCACCATCCACCGGGCGCTGGACCTCGGGGTCACCCACATCGACACCGCCGAGATCTACGGCCCCTTCCACAGCGAGGAACTCGTCGGCAAGGCCATCAAGGGCCGCCGCGACGACGTCGTCGTGGCGACGAAGTTCGGCCTCGTCTCCCACGCCGGCGACGGCCCCGGCGTCATCGACAGCAGCCCCGGCAACGTGAAGACCGCGGTCGAAGGCTCGCTCCTGCGGCTCGGCACCGACCACATCGACCTCTACTACCAGCACCGCGTCGACCCGAACACCCCCATCGAGGAGACCATCGGCGCGCTGGCCGAGCTGGTCGCCGAGGGCAAGGTGCGCCACATCGGACTCTCGGAGGCCGGTCCCGAGACGATCCGCCGGGCGCACACCGTGCATCCGGTGGCCGCGCTGCAGACCGAATACTCCCTGTGGACCCGCGACGTCGAGGCCGAAATCCTCCCGCTGCTACGCGAGTTGGGCATCGGGTTCGTTCCCTACTCGCCGCTCGGCCATGGCCTGCTGACCGGGCAGATCCGCACCGTCGACGACTTCGCCGACGACGACTGGCGCAAGACCAACCCGCGTTTCACCGGCGAGAACTTCCAGCGCAACCTGCGCATCGTCGACGAAGTGCAGGCCATCGGCGCCGAGATCGGCGCTACCCCGGCCCAGACCGCGCTGGCGTGGGTGCTGACCCGCGGCGACGACATCGCCCCCATCCCCGGCACCCGGCGGGTTACGCGCGTCGAAGAGAACACCGCCGCCGACGCCATCGCACTCAGCGCCGCCCAGCTCGACCGCCTCGACAACCTCACACCGGCCGCGGGCGAACGCCACGACGAGGTCAACATGGCCAGCATCGACCGCTGACCGCTGACCGCTGACCGCTGACCGCTGACCGCTGACCGCTGACCGCTGACCGCTGACCGCCGGCGCCCCTGCGCCCGGATCAGCCCACGCGCCTGGACTTCGCGAAGGACTGACGCCCCGGCGAAGTTCCCGACGCGTCACACCCGACCACCCTGCATCCCTTCACCCATTTCACTGATCACTGAAGAGGTTTCTCGCCATGTCCAAGGTTCTCCTCGTCGTAGGCCACCCCGACCTGTCCCGGTCGAAGGCCAACGCGGCGCTCGTGGACGCCGTCCGCGATCTGGCCCATGTCACCGTGCACGACCTCTACGCCGCCTACCCCGACTTCCAGATCGACGTCGACGCCGAGCAGGCGCTGCTGGCCGAACACGATGTGATCGTCTTCCAGCACCCGGTGTTCTGGTACAACACCACGCCCCTGTTCAAGCAGTGGCAGGACAAGGTCTTCACCCTCGGCTGGGCCTTCACCATGGACGGCGCTGCCTCGCAGCTGGCCGGAAAGAAGGCCGTCGTCGCCGTCACCACCGGCGTCCCCGCCGACCACTACACCCCCGAAGGCGCCAACCAGGCCCCCATCGAGACCCTCCTCAGCAACTGGCACGCCACCCTGCGGCTTTGCCAGTTCGACATCCAGCCGATGGTCAAGCTCTACGGCACCGCCTTCGGCCTCTCCGACGAGGACTTGACCGCCGCCGCCAAGCAGTACAACGAACTGCTCGCCTCCTTCGCGGCCTGACCGCACGACGACAGCCGCCCTCGCCGATCGCGACGCGGCGGCGATGTGCCCCACCGGTCTCCGGTCGTTTTTCGCCGGATCGGCGCCAAGCGACCGGAGATCAGTGTCGTAAGTATCGGCGGCGACCGTGTCGTGAAACAGCGACCGCTCGTCGCCCAGCGCCGTCGGCTCGCAGGAGCTGGATTGCGGGGTGAGCACGTCAGCCGGACCCGGCTCCTGATCTCCATCCGGGTCCGGTCTTCGTATCGGATGAGGTCAGGGCCGTGACCTCGGGGTCTGTCGGGCGCGTGCGGGCAGGGGCAGGGGCAGGGGCAGGGGCAGGGGCAGGGGCAGGACGGCGGCTCCCTGGTCTCACGCCACCCGGACGGGAATGCCCGACCGGCCCACCGCGTTGTACGGAGCGTGGTTGTGGAGGGGACAGTGTCCCCGGGCCTCACCTATAGCCCATGAGGACGATCGTTCGGCTGAAGCCTCATGGAGCCTTTCGCCGCGTAGGCGACCGCCCTTCACGACCACGCGCACATCTGCCCGCCCGCGGGACCTCGAGGGCGGGCAACGCCATGTCCGGCCGCGTCGGCTACCACCGCATGCCGAGTTCATGCAGCGCCATACGCCGCTCCGGGCTCAGCTTCCTCGCCCTGCGCCGGGTGTTGTCGAGCCACGCCCCGAGCTGGGCGAGCCTCTCTTCTGCGCCGGCGAGACTGACCTGGAATCCTTCGACTTCGCCGAGCCAGTCTTCACCTTGGGCCTCGACTCTTCCACGCCGTCGGGCATCATCTGGGGTCGAGGTCGGGCAGAGCCTCCACACGGGCCTCTGGCAGCTCCCCGGCATACGGGACGCCCGTTTTCCCCGGGCCGCGCGCCGTTCGGCGTTCTCCACTGTCTTCCGGGCCGCTGCGCGCTGGTTCTTCAGCCATACCCCGAGGGGGAAGCCGTCCCGTCCTGCTGCGGTCCGGGGGGGGGGGGGGGGGGAGCAGATGCCCGTCTGCTTGCGCGTACGACCTTGCGACGGCGAGGCCGGCTTCCCACGCGGATGCCTGCACCGACCACACCATCCGGAGCGTCTCCAGCTGCTCCACGCGTGCGGCTTGCAGGTTCGCGGCCGCGCAGTACGGCGCTGATCGGCGATCCACACCCCGAGCGGGTGCCCGCCGGGCGCGCCCCAAGCCTGTGGGGTGCGGCGGCATTACCATCTGTGTCCGCACTCATATCGACACCGACAAGGCGGAACCGCCCGATGGCTGACGAGGCTTACCTCTTCCTGCTCCCCGACCGTCACCCGAGCCTCGGCGCCGCCATGGCGGCCGTCGCGCCGCTGGAATGCGACCAGACTCCGGCCGTGCGGGGCTGGATCTCCGCCCACGATGTGGCCCCCTCCTCCGAGCAGTTGAGGATCCTTCCCGCCGGATCGGAGATCCTCATCCCCGAGGAGGCCGAGCGGCTGCCGATCCCGCTGACCGCGGAGGAGGAGGTCCGCGTTCAGCAGGAGTGCGCACCCCAGACGGTCACCGACATGGAGCGCGAACTGCTGGACTACCGGGACACCACCCAGGGCTGGGAGACCTTGGTGCACCGGGCGCTGACCGCGGGCATCCCAGCCCCGCGCATCGCCCGGCTGACCGGACTCGACCCCCAGGAGATCGGCCGCATGACCGGCGTGTGACGCAGGGCCGCCCTCAGCGGGAGGCGGAGTCCGGTTCGGGGCTCGGGCCGGTGAGCTCCGGCTCCAGCCCTTCACCGACCGGCGCGGGCCGCCGGCCCGCGTCGGCCCGCCATGCCTCGAAGGCACGGCCGGTCAGCACGACGACGGCGAGCCCGAGTAGCCATCCACCGAGCACGTCGCTGAACCAATGCACGCCGAGCGCGACCCGGGTGAAGCCGACTCCGAGCACCGACAAGACCGCAACGGCCCAGCACGCGACGCGAGCCCGGCGCGGCACCATGGGCAGCAGGACCAGCAGGAACACGGCGAACGAGGTGGTGGCGGTCATCGCGTGCCCGGACGGGAAGGAATAGCCCGGGGCGTGCGCCACGGGGTCCTCCAGCGCCGGCCGTGCCCGCTCGACCAGCGTCTTGACGCCGAGCCCGATCAGTCCGCCGGCCACCGCGGTCACCGCCGCCCACGCGGCCAGCCGCCGGGCACCGCGCCACAGCAGCCAGCCGGTCAGCAGCGCCACGCCCACGCGCAGGGTGAGGGGGTCCCACACGTCGTCGGAGAGCACGCGCAGCGTGCGGGTCCAGGCCGGGTGGTCCAGGGCGATCCGGTGCAGACCGTTTGCCGCGTCGCGGTCGAGGTCGCGCAGTGGCCGCCACCGGCCCTCCACGAGGACCAGCACCAGGGCGAACGGCACCGAGGCGGCCGCGGCGACGGCGACCGCCGCGAGCAGCCGGACACCGAACCGGCGGTCGGCGTCGCTTCGGCGGCCGGGAGAACGCGGCGTATGGGGTTGTGTCGGCATCAGACCCCCGGGTCGGGTTGGATCGGTTCGGGCCTGCGCCCCCGCACCGCCTCCAGTTGCGCGGCGAAGGAGAGCCCGAGGAAGAGGGCGATCGAGGTCAGGTAGGCCCACAGCAGCAGGGACATGAAGGCGCTGAGGGGGCCGTAGACCGTGTCGAAGGAGCCGCTCAGATCGAGGTAGAGGGTGAGCAGCCAGGTCAGGGTCATCCAGAGCACCAGGTAAAGTGCCGCGCCGAACGCCAGCCAGGTGTAGCCCGGTTGGCTGCGGCGCGGTGAGTACCGGAAGATGGCGCTGGCGGAGATCAGGGCGAGCAGCAGCCCGAACGGCCAGCGCACCACGTTCCACGTCGTCTGCGCGGTCGAGCCGAAGCCGTAGACCGAGCCGGCGGCCGAGGCCAGGTCGTCGCCGGCGACCATGACGACGAAGCCCAGGCCGAGGGGGAATCCCGCGCAGAGCGCCATGACCAGCCCGCGCGCGTACTTGAGGTGGAAGGGCCGGTCGCGTTCGTTGCCGTAGATACGGTTGGCGCCCCGCTCGATCTGGCACATCGCCGTGGTGACGTTGACGATCGAGAAGATCGCGCCGAACCAGAGGGCGAGCTGGCCGTCGTCGCCCGCCTTGCGCCTGCTGCGGTCGAGCGCGTCATCGACCACCTCCGCACTGGGCCCCTCGGCGATCCGGTGGATCGTCAACTCGGCCATCCTGCCGATGTCCTCGGTGTGCAGGCTGGTGGAGAGGCCGACGAAGGCCAGCGCCAGCGGGATCACCGCCAGCACCGTCTGGAGGGCGAGCGCGCGGGAGTGGCTGAACCCGTCGGCGTAGCGGAAGCGGAGGAACGCGTCGCGCAGCAGCGGCCAGCCGCCGTAGCGGCGCAGCGTCACCCACGCCTCGTCGGCGGAGAGCTCGTCCCCGCTCATGTCCCGGGTCTCCGGGACCTTGGTGGAGCTGCCCATGTCAGCCCTCCAGGTCCGGGACCAGCACGGTCAGCGCGCCCGGAACGACCTCGACGGACAGTCGGCGGCCGGAGCCGACCGCGTCCCCGTCGATCTCGCGGGGCTGCGGGGACTCGAAGGTGAACTCGGCCCGTTTGAAGGTACGGAACTCCGGCTGCCCGCCGCCCTTCCGGCCGGCGCCCTTCCGCCCGTCCCGCCTGCGGTGCGGCAGCAGCGCGCCCACGGTGCGCAGCCAGCCGCCGGGGCCGCGCGGGTCGAGCATCAGCAGGTCCAGCAACCCGTCGTCCGGGCGGGCGTCGGGTATCAGGCGCAGGCCGCCCTGGAGGGCGCCGGTGTTGCCGACGAGCACCATGCGGGCCGTACCGCGCAGGGGCTCGGCTCCGTCCAGCCGGACGCTCAGCCGCATCCGGGAGCCGCGCATCGCCTTCGGGACGGCCAGGACGTACGCGGGCCAGCCCAGCACGGCCTTGGCCCGGTCGTGCTCCTGCGTGTACTGCATCATCGCGGCGTCCAGACCGACGCCGGACATGACCGCGAAGTGGGTGGCGGGGATGCCGTCGCCCTCGACGCGGGCGAGGTCGACCGCGCGGGTCGTGCCGCCGAGGGCGGCGTCGAGCGCCTCGGCCGGAGCCAGCGGGAGGCCGAGGTTGCGGGCGAGGAGATTGCCGGTGCCGCACGGCACGACGGCGAGCGGGACGCCACTGCCCGCCAGACGGTCGGCGGCCGCGCGCACGGTGCCGTCGCCGCCGCAGACCACGACCAGCTCCGCCCCGTCGCCGAGGGCCTGGGCGGTCTGGCCACCGCCGGGGTCGGCGGCCGTCGTCTCCAGGAACACCGGTTCCCGGTGACCGTGCCGGGCGAGGACCTCGCGCAGCTCGTCGCGCGTGCCCTCGTCGGTCGCGGTGGGGTTGACGACCACGGCGATCCGGCCCGGCCGGCGTCCCGCGCGGCCGGTTTCGGCGGCGACGGGCCGGGCGACGGGCGCCGACACGCGGGCGTCGCGGAGCAGGGCCTGACCGACCACCAGCAGGGACAGCCCGCCGTTGATCAGGCCGCCCAACACGTCGGTCGGGTGGTGCATGCCCCGGTACAGGCGGGACACCCCCACCACGAGCGGCAGCAGGAGCAGCGCCGCGGCCACCACGCGCCGCCAGGGCCCTCGTAGGCGGGTCAGCGCGAGGACGGCGAGACCGCCGTAGAGGGCGGTGGCCGCACCGGTGTGGCCGGAGGTGTAGCTGGAGGTCGGCAGGGAGCCGTCGAGCCGGTGCACCTCGGGTCGCTGCCGCTCCACCGCGATGGTCACGACCAGGAAGACCAGCGACTGCAGCGAGACCGCGAGCGCCAGGAACGACGCCTGGCGCCACAGCGACAGACGGGGTGCCAGGATCAGTGCCAGGCACGCCGCCAGCGTCACGACGATGACGGTGAGCGTGTTGCCCATCTGGGACCCGATCGAGGAGAGCGTGGTCAGGGTGGACGTACGCAGCCGCTCCAGGCCCCGGTTGACGCCGTCCTCCGCCGTGATCGGCCAGATGTGCCGGGCGGGGCCGGTGATCAGCAGGCCGAGCCCGATCATCAGGGCGGCCTGGCAGGCGGCCCCCGCACCGATGGACGCGGCGGCCCGCGCAAGTCCGCGAGGCATCCGGCGGCCCCGCCCGGTGGTTGTCGCCCCGGCGGTGGCGGGGCGGGGGCTGTGCTCGGGCAGGCCCGCTGATCTCTCCGGTACGGCGGTCGGCATCGCTTCTCCCTGGGTCGGCGGTCGGCAGGTGGGGCCGCACCACACGGGGCAGCCCCATCGCACTGATGCCCCCGGAGGCGCGGAGCAGGCGGTACGAAAGAAGGGGCGGCCCGCGCGGGACCGTCCCTTCGCCGTTCGCGGAGGACATCAGGCCAGGAGCTCCACCTCCGCCAGGGTCGACGAACCGTGCGGCACCAGGCGGTACTTGCCGTACGTCCCGCGCTTGGAGCCCAGGCGCTCGCGACAGCGGGGCGCTGGACCAGCTCCTGCTCGGTGTTCGCCCGGAGCCCTAACGCCGCCCGGGTCTCGCCCCGATGCCGACGCCGTCATCGCCCGCACCACACTGATCATCGGGGACCGGCAGTCCCAGCATGTACGCCTGGTGCACGACCTTGTGACCGGTGCCCGGGACGGCGCCCTGTTCACCGACGACATCCGCTGCCCCGTACATGTCGTCGACCTGGGCGCAGCCCTGCTGGAACTCGGGTCCGCGAAGCGAACGGCGTTCATCACCCTGGGGGAGCCGACGCCGTGAGCCGCCATGAACTCGGAACCCTCATCGCATGGCGTGACGGGCTCAACGCCTCGCGGCTTCCTGCGGGCCTGCGGGTCGCCAGCCCCGTACCCGGTGCACTCGAAGTCCGCCTCGACAGCCACGCCACTCAGCGCAAGCTGCCCACCACGCCGCGGGGCGCCCGCCACTTCCCCGCTGCGGGGCCGGCATCATCCTCATGACCCGCGGCCTGGCCCACTCCCGCCGCCAGCCCGAGGCGACCCCATCCCGAACCCCCGGCCCGTCCGAGCCCCCCGGCCTCTGTCCTGCTCGAAAAAGCCCTGAGCCACCTCGACACACGGCCGCCCACCAGCCTCCGGCCAGACCACCCCGCCCTGTGCGACTCCCTCGGCGTCGTCCCCCTCTCCTACGCGGCGCTCGACGCACGACTCGCACGGCGCGCCCTGGCCGCCGTACTCGAACCCCGTCCCCGAGGCCTGGTTGGACGACACAGGACCTGCTGGACCTGCTTCTTGATCTTCGCCTCGAAGTCGGCGAGCCGTGCCGGACCGTCGTCGCCCGGCCACTCGTACGGGAAGCCGCGGTAGATGTCGGTCATGTAGATGTAGACGTCCTTGCCGCCGGCGTCCACGAACGGCGGCAGCATCTCCAGGGCGTCCGCGCCCGGGTGCTGGGGTCCGTCCTGTGCCTTCGTCGACACCGTCCGGACGTGCATGCCCTCAAGGACGTTGCGGCTGGGCACGCCATCGCCGTAGACGCCGTAAAGCGAGCCGGAAGCGCCTCCGTGGAAGGCACCGGTATCGGTGGCGAGGTCGATCGTGAGGCGCTCCGGTTCCGCCGCGCCGGCCGTACCGGCGGCGGGTATCGAGAGTAGGGCGGCCAGGGCTATAACCGTGGTGGCACCCGGGCCTGCTCTTCTTCTTCTGCGTCTGCGGCGCACTGCTCCGTTGGGTGATCCGTCCCGTCCACGATGCGAACCGGTTCGACGGTTGCCGAGATGTCCGGGTCTCAAATAGTGCGGCCCGGATCCGGGGGACGTGGCGGCTGCTTGCGGCTGTCGAACCGGTTCGGCGGAAGCTAGCACCGCTGGAAATGGGTCAGCAATACCCTTGACATGGATGGGTCGTTGGTTTCCTGGATGTCTGCGCAAGGTGTTGACAGCTACTCCGGACCGCTCCTACCTTCCCTTCACGCGAACCGGTTCGACAGTCGGCTCGCTCTCGAACCGGTTCGACCAAGGAGTGCCGTGAACATCGGTGAGATCGCCCGGCGGGCCGGTGTCTCCCGGAGCACCGTCTCGTACGCGCTCAGTGGCAAGCGTCCTGTGTCGGACGAGACCCGGCAGAAGATCCAGCGGGTCATCGACGAACTGGGCTACCGCCCGAATGCGAGCGCCCGTGCCCTGGCCAACGGCCGGACCAGCACCATCGGACTGGTCTTCCCACCGGCCGGCAACCACTACACCGGCATGCAGCTGGACTTCATCGGCAGCGTGGTGGAGGCTGCGGCGGCCTACGACTACGACGTGCTGCTGTCCCCGAGCGGCGTGGACAGCGACCGCTCGTTCCAGCGGGTGCTGGGGGAGCGGCGGGTCGACGGCGCGATCCTGATGGAGATCAGGCTCCAGGACGACCGGATCGACCACCTCGTCGCCGAGAACTTCCCCGCCGTCTGCATCGGTCGCACCGCGCAGCCGGACGGCGACTGGTGGGTCGGCCTGGACCACACCGCGCTGGCCGCCGCATGCGTCCATCACCTCGCCGACCTGGGCCACCACAGGATCGCGTTCGTGAACCGGCCCGAGCGCATGCTGCGTGCCGGCTACGAGTCGGCGCACCGAGGGCTGGACGGTTTCACCAAGGCCGCGGCCGAGCGCGGGCTCACCGTACGGACGTACAGCTGCGGTGACGACGCCGCCTCCGGGGAGATCTGTGTGGAGCGGATCCTGCACGACGATCCCGCTACCTCGGCGCTGGTCACTCTCAACGAGGCCGCACTGGGCGGCATTTACCGTGGCCTGTCCGTGGCGGGCCGCCATGTGCCCGGTGACTTCTCCGTCACCGGGGTCGTGGCCGGCCGGTGGGCGGAGACGGTGACCCCGCAGCTCACCGCGGCGGACGTACCGGCGGAGCAGATGGGACGTCTCGCCGTCGAGCTGCTGGTCGAGCGGCTCGACCATCCGGGCGCGGCACCGCACCACCACCTGCTCGCGCCGCCCATCTCGTTGCGCGCGAGCACGGGCCCCGCCCGCACACCCTCGGATCCCGGGCCCGGCTCGAGCGCCTGACGTCCACTCGCTTCTCCCACGTCTACAGCTTCGCTTCCTCTCCGGCCGTGTTCGGCCGGCGGCTTCCCGACCCGCACCTTCGGCATGCCCTTGCCGAAAACACAAAGGAACGCCCCATGAACGGATCCACCGGTCGGCGGCTCACCGCCGCGGCCTTGACCGTCGCCGCCCTCGCCACAGCCACCACCGCCTGCTCGTCCGGTGGCAGTTCCTCCGCCAAGGGAGACGACAGCGGCACCTACACGATCTGGGACCCCTACCCGCAGTTCGCCAAGAACTCGGCCTGGACGAAGCTGCTCGACGCGTGCGGCACCAAGGCCGGTGTGAAGATCAAGCGGACCGGCTTCGACACCGGCGACCTGGCCAACAAGACGCTGCTGGCGGCGCAGCAGGGCAACTCCCCGGATGTCCTCATCGTTGACAACCCCGTGGTGTCCACCCTGGCGGAGGCCGGAGTGCTCACCACGACGGTCGACAACAAGCTGGACACCTCGAGGGTGGACGCCAACCTGCTGGCGGCCGGACAGTCGGGCGGCAAGACGTACGGCACGCCGATCGGCGCCAACACCCTCGCCCTCTACTACAACAAGAAGGTCCTGAGGGCCGTCGGCGTCGACATCGCCTCGGTCAAGGACTGGCCCTCTCTGACGGCGGCCCTGGAGAAGGTCAAGAAGGCAGGGAAGAAGGGCATCACTTTCTCCGCGATCGGTACGGAGGAGGGCAGCTTCCAGTTCCTGCCGTGGTTCTGGGGATCGGGGGCCAAGCTGACCCAACTCGACTCCTCCCAGGGCGAGTCGGCGCTGTCTCTGTGGCAGGGCTGGCTGGAGAAGGGCTACGCCCCCAACTCGGTGCTCAACAACACCCAGACCACCAGCTGGCAGGAGTTCGCCACCGGCGACTACGCCTTCGCCGAGAACGGCACCTGGCAGCTCGCCAACGCCGAGAAGGCCAAGCTCGACTACGGCGTGCTCCCGATCCCCGCCGCCACGGGAGGCAACGCCGCCGCCCCGACCGGCGGCGAGTTCGTCACCCTCCCCGTTCAGGACGACACCGGCCGCTACGCCACATCCCAGAAGCTGACAGCCTGCCTGACCAGCACCCAGAACCTGTACGACACCGACACCACGCTGTCCTACGTGGCGCCCACCAGCGAGGTCCAAGACAAGCAGGTGGCCGCGAACGCCAAGCTGAAGCCCTGGGTCGACGCGGTCAAGGCCGCCAAGGGACGCACCAGCGACGACCTCGGCACCAAGTACCCAAAGATCTCAGAGCAGATGTGGAGGGCCGTCCAGACAGCCCTCAGCGGGGCCAAGTCCCCGAAGGACGCTCTCACCGCGGCCCAGAACGCCGTCAAGTAACCGGAAGTCAAGGGTCGTTGATGAACCGCACGACACACCTGCCGGATCGCGGGCCCGTGCTCAACCGGAACGGGGCGGCCACCGCCGCCCCGCCCCCGGCCCGCACCACGCCCCGGCGCCGCCGCACCTCCCAGCAGTGGGCGGCCTGGGCCTTCCTCACCCCGGTCACCCTCTACCTCGGCCTCTTCTACGCCTATCCGCTCTACCGCAACCTCGACCTGAGCCTGCGCAACTACACTGTCCGCTCCTTCGTCCAGGGCAACGCGCCTTTCACCGGCTTCGCCAACTACCGCACCGTCTTCGACGATCCGACCTTCGGCCCGGCGCTCACCCACACCGTGGTGTTCACCGCCGTGTGCCTGTTCTTCCAGTACGCCATCGGCCTGGCCCTCGCGGTCTTCTTCAACCAGAGCTTCCGGCTCTCCGCGACCCTGCGCGCTCTGTTCCTCGTCCCCTGGCTGCTGCCGCTCATCGTGTCGGCGTCCACTTGGTCGTGGATGCTCAACAGCGACTCCGGGATCGTCAACGCCGCCCTGCACGCCGTCGGCATCGGGCCGGTCAACTGGCTGACCTCACCGTCCTGGTCGCTGACCTCGGTGATCATCGCGAACATCTGGATCGGCGTCCCGTTCAACCTGGTCGTGCTGTATAGCGGCCTACAGTCCATCCCCAGCAGCCTCTACGAGGCGGCCGCCCTCGACGGCGCGAACGCCTGGCGGCGCTTCTGGCACATCACCTTCCCGCTGCTGCGCCCCGTCTCCGCCATCACCCTGCTGCTGGGCCTTGTCTACACGCTCAAGGTGTTCGACATCATCTGGATCATGACCAAGGGCGGTCCGGCCGACTCGTCCACCACCTTCGCCACCTGGTCCTACCAACTCGGCTTCGGCAACCTGCTGCCCGCCTTCGGCCCCGGTGCGGCCGTCGGCAACCTGCTCGTCGTCGCCGCCCTGGTCTTCGGCCTGGTGTATCTCCGAGTCCAGCGAAAGCAGTACTCCTCATGACCACCCTCGCCACCGCACTGCGCCCGCGCCGGGCCCGCCCCACCACCTGGTGGAAGACGGCCACGGGCCTCGTGCTCACCGCGCTCATGCTGTTCCCGGTCTACTGGATGCTCAACGTGTCGGTCACCCGGGACCAGGACATGCGCAAGAGCCCGCCCGACCTGATCCCCGTGCACGGCACGCTGGAGGGTTACCAGGCCGTTCTGGACGATCAGTTGCCCTACCTCGGCACCAGCCTCGTCATCGGCCTCGGCACGGTCGCACTGACGGTGGTGCTCGCCGCACCCGCCGGCTACGCACTGGCCAAACTCCGCCCCCGCGGCGGCGGCGTGCTCAGCTTCCTCCTCCTGGTCGCCCAGATGATCCCAGGCATCATCATGGCGATGGGCTTCTACGCCATCTACCTCCAGCTCGGCCTGCTCCAGTCCGTGCCGGGCCTGATCGTCGCCGACTCCACGCTCGCCGTCCCCTTCGCCGTATTGATCTTCACCGCGTTCATGTCCGGCATCCCCGGCGAGCTGCTCCAGGCCGCACAGATGGACGGAGCCGGGCCGCTGCGCACCTTTTGGTCGATCGTCCTGCCGATGAGCCGCAACGCTGTCGTCACGGTGTCGCTGTTCGCGTTCCTGTGGTCCTGGTCCGACTTCGTCTTCGCCAGCACCCTCGCCAACGGCGGCGCCCACGAACCCATCACCCTCGGCATCTACCACTACATCGGCAACAACAACCAGCAGTGGAACGCCATCATGGCCACCGCCGTCGTCGCTTCGCTGCCCGCCGCGGTGATCCTCGTCCTCGCCCAGCGCTACGTCGCCGCCGGCGTGACCACCGGAGCCGTGAAGGACTGACCCTCCCACAGACCACCGGCGACCCCAGCTGAAGAAACGAGTACCTCTGCATGACCGAAGCACGATCCGGCCCGGCCTTCTCCCTCCACGACATCCCGTTCAGCACACATGGATCCTGGTTCGGTATCTCCCCGGTGCTGGCGGAGAAGACCTACGCCGAAGACCTCCACCTGGTCTCCCACCAGAACGGCATGCACGCCGTCCTGCGCCTCGTCCCACTCGATCCCACCACCCGCGAGCGGGCTGAGGCCCGCGTCACGGCAACACCAAGTCTCCTCACCTGGAGCACTCAGGAGGGTGGGCACATCGATCTCGCCTACGAGTCGCCGGACACCGTACGCCTGCGCGGGCACGGGACGGACCTGCACATCACCGCAGCGGCGCAAAAGCTGACGCCCTTCACGGGGACGTACTTCTTCCGTGATCCGGTGGACGGGTCGTTCGTTTTCACCTCGTACGAGACCGGGCGCCGCTACCGCGTCACCGTGCTGTCCGGCGTCCTACGCGCTGCCACCGGAAGCCAGGCCCTGGGCGACAGCGACCGTGGCCTCAGCGTCGGCGCGGAGGTTGACGGAACCTGGGAAACCGCCGTCGAAGAACTCGACACCGCACGTAGCCCCTACATCTCTCGGACGACGTTCAGCCAGGTCGCGACCACAGCGGAGCGGGAATTCGCGGCCTTCGCCGACGCGGTGGCCCCCTGGCGCTCCTCCCGTACCCCGGCCGCCGAACTCGCCGCGTACGTCCTGTGGTCGGCGACGGTCGACCCGGCCGGCCTCGTCACCCGGCCCGCGGTGCTGATGTCCAAGCACTGGATGGACAAGGTATGGAGCTGGGACCACTGCTTCAACGCCCTCGCCCTGGCGCCCGGAGCGGCCGCCCTCGCCTGGGACCAGTTCTCGCTGCCCTTCGACCACCAGGACGAGAGCGGAGCCCTGCCCGACTCGGTGACCCACTCGGAAGTCCTCCACAACTTCGTCAAACCACCCATCCACGGCTGGGCTCTGAGCAACCTGCGCAGACGTCTCCCCCAACCCCTCGATCGAAGCGAACTTGCCCAGGCCTACGACAGATTGCGGCGCTGGACGGACTTCTGGCTCACCTTGCGCCGCTCGCCGGACGCCGCGCTGCCCCACTACCAGCACGGCAACGACAGTGGCTGGGACAACGCCACCACCTTCTCCTCCGAACGCGTGGTCGTCACTGCCGACCTTGCCGCTTTCCTCGTCCTGCAACTGCGTGAACTCGCCACCTTGGCCGAGGAACTCGGTCTCACCGATGACGCGCGGAAGTGGACACGCAGCGCGGAAGACACCCAGGCGGCCATGCTCGACGAACTCTGGACGGGGCACCGGTTCGTCGCCCGGAGTGCTGAAAGCGGCCAGACCTGGAGCAGCTCCAGCCTGCTCGACCTGATGCCGATCGCCCTGGGCGAGCACCTGCCCGACAACGTCGCCAAGTCCCTGGCCGCCCGCATCGAGGCGCATCTGACGGCGCACGGGCTAGCGACCGAACTCCCCGCCTCCCCGCACTACCGCCCAGACGGCTACTGGCGGGGCCCGATCTGGGCACCCGCCACGGTCCTCGTCGAGGACGGTCTGCGCCGAGCCGGCCACGACCGACTCGCCGACGAGATCAGTGCCCGCTTCCGGGCGCTGTGCGAAAGCCATGGTTTTGCGGAGAACTTCGACGCCCTCGACGGGACTGGCCTGCGCGACCGCGCCTATACCTGGACCGCAGCCGGCTACCTCCTCCTCGCCGAAGCCCACGAACGCCGGCGTGCCCTCGATGTAACCGCTACTGCGAACGAGGCGACGCCTTGATGGCCGGGAGGCTGCAGGCGTGGGATCAAGGCGCCGACGTTCCTGATAGCCATCGGGGCTGCCCCCCGGGAGGAAGCCGCATGCCGCGAACGGCCCTTCGCTTCTCAAAGAGTTGTCCCGGCGAGGTTGTTTGGTGGCGCTTCACCAGGACGTGTTGAGGAGGCTGCTGGGGCGAAGGCGTTCCATGTGGTGGTGGGGGGCAGGTGTGGCTCTTCGGTCGCCCGTTCGGACAGGCCAACTACGAGGTCCGGGTCAAGAGCTGGGGCGAGATCCCCGATGCTGGGGTCCGCTCGGTCGGTCAGATCGCCAAGGACTTCGAACTGACCGAGACCGCGGTGCGTGACTGGGTGAAGCAGGCCGAGGTCGATGCGGGCGAGCGGGACGGCCTCACCAGCAACCGCGAACGCGAGGACTGTCCGCACTACGGCGGGAGAACCGCGAGCTTCGAGGAGAGCCTGGGCCTGTCCCGCGAACGGGTACTGGGCCGCCGCGACCGGGATGTCATGCCGTCTGGCTATGTACGCGAGAACGGGAGTCATTTATCAACGACTTCGGGAGGCATCTCGCTATTGCCGACGCATGATCAATGTTGACGAATTCGGGAGTCACTCATAGCCGTCCGCCGGCAACTCGTCGGGCCGCGGTGTCGATGAGCGGCTCCTTCCTTCCGTAGGAGGACAGCGCGCCGGCCGTGCGGCCGCCTCGGGCTCCCTGCCCCGGTCGAGGGGTCAGTGGTCGGTGATGGTGGTGTCGACCGCATCTGGGTCTGCCTGGTACCACTCGCCGGAGGCGATGCCGGCGATGATGTGGCGCCAGCCTTGGGTGCGCTGAGCGCTGGTCGGAGCTTTGTCAGCCATCCAGATCTCGGTGCCCACCGGGAGCACCTCCTCTGGGTTTCCTTTGCCACCAAGCGCCAGCGTGAACTCCGGGTCGTCGGGGTCGCTGCGGGTGTAGGCGATGCCGTCCTTCTGCCACGCCTCAAGGCCGAAAGAGGCCAGCGGGGCGATCCACCACGTGCCCGTGTCGGGACGAAGGAGCAGGACGCGCTCGCCGGGCATGGGCACGTCGGTGTCCTTCACCCGTGAGGCCAGCTCCCTGATCCGCACTGTGGGTTCGACCTGCAGCCCGAAATTGGTACGACGCGAGACCGTCACGGTGAGCAGGTAGTACGGCACGGTCGGCCTCCGGCAGTGCTTGCATGCGTCATTCAGACCTAGCCGATCATGCCGCGATGAGTCGTTCAATCCACGACGGGTAAAGCCGCCACCAGGGCCGGTTGACTGACTCCCGCTCGTGAACACCGACCTTTCGCGCAAATGTGCGACTCCCGTTTACGCATCGAAACGACGTCGCAGCTCACGTACAAAACCATGCCGTCCGACCTCGCGCGTCAGGCGCGCGCCGCCGACCTCGCCGTGATCGCCGAGGGCGCTCCCACGCAGCAGGAGGAATTGATCGCCTGCCCGATGGGTCGCGGGATTTCCTCACCAGCCTGTTCCCGCTCAAGACTGCTTCCGGCACCCTCTACGCCGTATGCGGTGTGATCACCGACATCACCGACATCACCGACCGAGTCGCGGCCCAGCGCGAAGTACGGCGGGCCAACCGGCGCTACCTCGCGCTGCTGGAATCGGCTCCCGACGCCCTGCTGATCACGGACGGCACGAGGTGTCATCGGCATGGCCAATGCGCAGGTGCAAAAGTTGTCGGGTCGTTCGTCGGCCGACCTCGTGGGCCCCCGGTCGCCGACCTGGTGCCCGCCCTGCGGCGTCGTAGGCACAGCGCGGCAGGCGGATCCGAAGCCGATCATCCTGGACCGCGGCCTGTACGGGTTGCGCAGCGACGGCGTGGAGTTCCCCGTGGAAGTGAACGTCTCCAGGCGCCGGGCTGGACGCGTTCGTGGCCGACCTGGCGGACCAGCTCGTCACCTGCGTCTACCTGGTGGATCAGAGTACCCACGAGGTCACCCTCTGCTCGGCGGGACACCTCCCGGTCATCGCCCCCCGGCGGGCCCGCCCGAATACTTCGGACGCCGGTCGGGGTACCGCTGGGCGTAAACGATCCGTGTAGCGCAGGGGTGCCGTTCCGGAAGGCGACCCGACCGGTGCCGCCGGGCTCCACGTTGGCCGTCTATACCGACGGATTGGTCGAAAGGCCCGGCACCGATATCGAGACCCAGATCGACACTCGCCCGCACGCTCGACTTGGCGCCGAAAGGAGCACCCGTTGATCAGGAGGGCCTCGACCGGGCCGCAGACCTGCTGATCAAGACGCCCCTGCCGGACATGGCCACCCACGACGACGATGTGACACTGCTCTTGATCGGCCTGCCCCTGCCGAAGGGAGAGGGCTTTCGTGCCTGATTGCCGCGATGGCGGTCTTCTCCGGCCTCGGCGTGGCACAGTGCCCGTGCCGGCCCCGACGCGGGTGGCACCGGCCGCCGACGGCGACCGGAATCTGTACATTTGTAGGGATCACGACTGTCGGTCGTGCGGTTGTAGCCCCGTGCTCATGAACCTCGCAGGCGAGGCATTATGTCCGACTTGAGTGCGCCGATCGTGGCCACGTTCCTCGTGTACGTGGCCGTCATGATCGGAACTGGTGTCTGGGCCTACCGCCGTACGCACACCTTCGCCGACTTCGCCCTGGGTGGCCGCAGGCTCCCCGCGTTCGTCGCTGCCCTGTCCGCAGGGGCCAGCGACATGTCCGGCTGGCTGTTCCTGGCGTTCCCCGGCGCGGTCTATGCGGCCGGTATCGGCGCCAGCTGGATCGCGGTCGGCCTGGTGCTCGGTACGTATTTCAACTGGTTGTTCGTCGCGCCGAGGCTGCGCACCTACACGGAGCGCGCCGGGAACGCGGTAAGCCTGTCGGCCTACCTGGAGGAGCGGTTCGAGGACCGCACCCGGATGCTCCGGATGGTCTCGGCTGCGGTGACCCTTGTGTTCTTCACCGTTTACGTCGCCAGTGGGCTGGTAGCCGGCGGGCTGCTGTTCGGGCACATCTTCGGTGCCGGGTTCGGGCTCGGGGTGGCCCTGACCGCCCTGGTGATCGTCGTCTACTCCTGCCTGGGCGGCTTCCTGGCCGTGAGCC
The DNA here is from genome assembly GCF_055567535.1 of Streptomyces sp. NPDC026538. NCBI lineage: Bacteria > Bacillati > Actinomycetota > Actinomycetes > Kitasatosporales > Streptomycetaceae > Streptomyces > Streptomyces sp. NPDC026538. The sequence goes on along the minus strand of NZ_JBVHQG010000007.1, from coordinate 129,116 downwards.
TGACGCACGTCATGCAGGCCACGCTGATGTTCCTCGCCCTGCTCGTGCTCCCTGTCGTCGGTATCGCGACGCTCGGCGGCTTCGGTGCGCTTCGTGACGCCCTCGACAGCAGGACGCCCAGCCTGTTGGACATGGGTGCCACGGTCGACTTCGTGAACGGGCGGTGGTCGGGGGGCGGCGGGTCGCTCGGCGCCGTCTCGATCATCTCGTTGCTCTCGTGGGGCCTCGGCTATTTCGGGCAGCCGCACATCCTGGCCCGGTTCATGGGCATCCGCAGTACCAGTGCCGTACCCGCGGCCCGCCGGATCGAGACCGGGTGGGTGGTCGTGGTGCTGGCCGGTGCCACAGTGGTCGGCCTGCTGGGCATCGCGCAGTTCGGCACGCCGCTCCATGACCCGCAGACGGTGTACATCGCACTGAGCCGGACCCTGTTCAGTCCGTGGGGCGCCGGTGTGCTGCTGATCACGGTGCTCGCCGCGATCATCTCGACCGCGGACAGTCAGCTCCTCGTGTCGTCTGTCGCCCTCACGGAGGACTTCTACCACGCGTTCCTCAAGCGGCGCGCCTCGGACGAGGCACTGGTGTGGGTGGGTCGCGCCGCCGTCGTCGTCGTGACCCTCGTGGCCTCCGTGATCGCGCTCAGGGGCGGCGGGCTGCTGGGGATCGTGGGGTACGCCTGGGCGGGCTTCGGGGCCGCTTTCGGCCCGGTGGTCCTGCTCTCGCTGTACTGGCCGCGCATGACCTGGGCAGGGGCCATGGCCGGGATCGTGTCCGGCGCGGTCACGGTGCTCCTGTGGCGTGTGGTCAAGCCGCTGCACGGCCCCTTCTGGTCGGGCGTCTACGAGATGATTCCGGGCGTCCTGGTCGCCACGGTCGCGGCACTGATCTTCGGCAGGTTCGTCGGCCGGCCCCCGAAACGGGCCTTCTGGCGGATGCCGGGCGGCGGGGTGAGCCAGCTGATGCTCACACCCTTCCTCAGCCACGCACCGGTCGGTATCGCCGTCCTCGACACGGATCTGCGGTACGTCTGGGTGAACGAGCCACTGGCCCGCCAGATCCCCCTCAAACGGCGGCTGGGACGGCGGATGGCGGAGGTCCTGCCGCAAGCCGAGGCCGATGCCTTCGAGGAGCAGATGCGCGAGGTTCTTCGCACCGGTGCTCCGGTGATGGACTACGAGTACCGAGGTGCCGACTACGCGGTGCACGATCGGAGTCGCGCGATCTCCGCCTCCTTCTTCGCGATGAAGGACCGCCACGACCGGAACGTCGGTATCTGGTACATGATCATCGATGTCACCGAGCGATGGCGGGCCCAGGAACGCCTGGCCCTGCTCAACGACGCCGCCGCCCGTATCGGAAGCACCCTGGACGTGACGCGGACCGCGCAGGAACTGGCTGACGACGCTGTGCCGGCCGTCGCCGACTTCGTCGCCGTCGATCTGCTGGACTCGGTCATGAGGGGTGAGGAGCCGGCACCCGGGCCGATCGGCATGGCGCCCGTCATCCGACGCGCGGCGCAGCAGTCGGTACGCGAGGGCTGTCCCGAGGCATCCCTGGCCGTGGGGGAGACGGTCCGGCGAGCCCCGTCCTCGCCCGTGACCCGCTGCCTGATGGAGAGCAGGACCCTGGTCGAACGGGTCTTTGACCGCACCAACAGTCCGTGGGTGACCGTGGACGAGACGCTGGGCGCCTCGTTCCTGGACTACGACTTCCGCTCGGCGATGGTGGTCCCCGTGCGGGCACGCGGCGTCACCCTGGGCGTGGCGACCTTCGCCCGATCACGGAGGCTGGGGCCCTTCGAGGAGGACGACGTACGTCTGGCCGAGGAACTCGTCTCCCGTGCGGCGGTGTGCATCGACAACGCACGCCGTTTCACCCGCGAACGCACCGCAGCCCGCTCCATGCAGCGCTACCTGCTTCCGCAAGAGCTGACGGGAGGGTCCGCTCTCGCCGTGGCCTCGTGGTACCTCCCGGCCGATGCCCCCAGCGGTGTGGGCGGCGACTGGTTCGACGTGATCCCGCTCTCCGGGGCAAGGGTCGCGCTGGTCGTGGGGGACGTGGCCGGGCACGGCATCAACGCGGCGGCGACGATGGGGCGCCTGCGCGTTGCGGTACGCACGCTCGCCAACCTCGACCTCTCTCCGGACGAACTGCTGGCCCACCTGGACGATCTGGTCATCGGCCTCATGGGAGCGCACGACATCGATGCGCCGTTGGCGGCCGAGGGTGAGGCGACGGGCACCGCGTTCCTGGGCGCCACCTGTCTGTACGCCGTCTACGACCCGGTCAGCAGGCGGTGCACCATGGCCCGGGCCGGTCACCTCCCCCCGATGATCGTCGCTCCCGACGGCGCCGCCGACATTCTGGACCTGCCAGCCGGACCACCGCTCGGCCTCGGCTACCTCCCCTTCGAGTCCATCGAGACCGAGCTGGAAGACGGCAGCCTCATCGCCCTCTACACCGACGGCCTCATCGAGTCCGTCGACCGGGACATCGACGTCGGGCTCTCCCGGCTGGGCGATGCCCTCACGGCGCCCCCGCCGACCCTGACGGGGACCGGGCAACGAGTGATCGACAGCCTACTGACGGGTCCGCCTGCCGACGACGCGGCCCTGCTTCTCGCCCGGACCCGGGTCCTGGCCCCGGACCGCGTCGCCTCCTGGGACCTGCCCAGCGATCCGGCCGCCGTCGCGCACGCCCGCGACCTCGCGGCTCAGAAGCTGACGGAGTGGGGCATCCCCGATCTGACGTTCACCACGGAACTCATCGTCAGCGAACTGGTGACCAACGCCATCCGCCACGCGACCGGACCGGTCTGCCTGCGCCTTATCCGGGACCGTGGCCTGATCTGCGAAGTCTCCGACGCCAGCAGCACATCGCCCCGCCTGCGCCACGCACGTACCACCGACGAGGGGGGACGGGGCCTGCTGATCGTTGCCCAGGTGGCCCGCCGGTGGGGCACTCGTTACACGAAGACCGGCAAGATCATCTGGACGGAGCAGGTCATTGCGGCCGACGCGATCGACTAAGACTTGTCCCGCAACCGCTGGTCGGGGCGAAATGGTGTATCCGCAGGGAGGGTCTCCCAGTTGGCGGCCACGGCGATGTCCAGGAGTTGTTGGTGGAGTCCGGGGCGGGCGAACAGTGCGGCTCCGGTGTCGTGCCGGTGCTGGCCGGTGAGGTCGCTGAAGGTGCCGCCGGCTTCTTGCACGATGGGGATCAGCGGGGCGATGTCCCAGGGGCCGGCTCCCAGGAGGAGGAAGGCGTCCAGTTGACCGGTCGCGACCAGGAGGGCGCCGTGGCAGGTGCCTGACCCGCTAGACGGTTTGCGGGGCGCCGGCGCGATGGGAACCGCTGCAGTCCAGTCGAGCGACGGTCGGACCCGCGAGACGCCCCGGGCCAGTCTCGCGGCCACGGCGCGTTCCTGCTGGTTCAGTCTGGACGGAGGCGGCCAGATGCCGACCGCCGCGTCCTGGGCACTTCCGCCTTGGGAGAGGGCCAACCGGTGCAGCGGTGCGGCTGGGTTGGACGGGCATGGACCCGCCCAGGAGCCTGAGTTCGGGCTGGCCCACCACCGGTGGCCAAGGGCCGGGGCGGAGACCATGCCCAGGGTGATGCGGCCGTCCTCCTCGACCGCGATCAGGGTGCTCCACTCCGGTTCGCCGGCGAGGAAGCTCGCTGTACCGTCGATGGCGTCGATGATCCAGCGCCGTCTGCCGTGGCCATGGGCGCCGAACTCCTCACCGATGAACCCGTCGTCGGGATGCTCCAGGCGGATCAAGGAGCGAAGGATGAGTTCGATCTCCCGGTCGGCGTCAGTGACGGGGCTCCCGTCGCTCTTGATGCGGGATTCGATGGTGGCGGTCGAGAAGTAGCGTCGGGCGATGGCATCCGCCTGGTCGGCGAGGCGGTGCGCCAGTTCCAGGTCTGCCGGGTCCGTCACGAGGCCGCCCTTCCCGCCGTGGTCCGCCGTTGAGGCTCCGGATGGAGCGTACAGGCGCAATGCCATTATCGAGGCGTGGCTGCTGTGATCACGGCGTCGGAGCCGTCCTGGATTTCCCCGTTCACCGGACTGAACCCGCGCTGCTTTGCCAAGTTGGTGAGCGCACTACGTCGCGAGGGCGCTGACGGGAGCCGGACGGGCCGACCGTGGAGCCTGCCGTTGGACGACCGCGTCCTGCTGGTCACGGCCTACTGGCGTACGAACCTGACACTGCGCCAGCTCGCCCCGTTGTTCGGCATCTCAAAGTCCGCCGCGGACCGCATAGTCGACCACCTCGGTCCGCTGCTCGCACTCCAGCCCCGCAAGCGTGCTGATCGTGGACGGAACTCTGGTGCCCACCCGCGACCACACGGTGGCCGAGCAGTTCAAGAACTATCGGTACTCCACCAACCATCAGGTCGTCGTCGACGCCGACACCCGCCTCGTCGTGAGGGTCTGCTGCACGATCGGGTGACATCTGAACTGGCTTGCCCTGTGGGGCGGGTGGGAAGGATGTCGCTGTGCCCAAGCCTTATCCGGAGGAGTTCCGCCAGGACGTCGTGCGGGTTGCGAGGAATCGCGCGCCGGGTGTGACGGTCGAGCAGGTGGCCACCGACTTCGGAGTCCATCCGATGACGTTGTGGAAGTGGATGCGTCGCGCGGACATCGACGACGGGAGCAAGCCCGGAACGACCATCCAGGAGAGCGCAGAGCTTCGGTAAGCGCGTCGGCGGATCAAGCTGCTGGAGCAGGAGAACGAGGTCCTGCGCCGGGCCGCGGCCTACCTGTCGCAGGCGCATCTTCCGGGAAAAGGATCTACCCGCTCGTGAAGGAGCTGGCCGGGGACGGGGTGCCCGTCACGGTTGCGTGCCGGGTGCTGAAGCTCGCCAGACAGCCCTACTACCGCTGGCTGGACCAGCCGGTGACCGATGCCGTGCTGGAGGAGGCGTATCGCGCGAACGCGCTGTTCGACGCGCACCGTGACGACCCGGAGTTCGGCTACCGCTTCCTGGCCGACGAAGCGCGCGGCGCCGGCGCCGTGATGGCGGACCGGACTGCCTGGCGGATCTGCCGGGACAACCGCTGGTGGAGCGTGTTCGGCAAGAAGCGCGGCAGGGGCAAGAAGGCCGGCCCGCCGGTGCACGACGACCTGGTGTGCCGTGACTTCACCGCGACCTGTGCGAACCGGCTGTGGCCCGCCGACATCACCGAGCACGCCACTGGCGAAGGCAAGCTCTACCTCTGTGCGATCAAGGACGCCTTCAGCAACAGGATCGTGGGCTACTCCATCGATGCGCGGATGAAGTCCCGAGCGCCAGCATCAACCGGTTTCGCACTGGCTCACGCCGCGCGACCTCCAGCAGGTCCAGCCACTGCTGCTCCGTCGGGATCCAGGGCAGCTTGGAAAACCGCGGCACCAGCCCCCGCTGGCCGTTCGCGCGCCGGCCAGGTGTGTACCGCCCACGGCCCACGGGATTCGACTCGCGCAGCCCTTCCTCGACAAGAAAGTCGTAGAACAGGCGCACCGGCATCAGCCGCTGCTGGATCGTCGCGTTCGCCAGCCCCACCCCCGACTCGATGGACACGACGTTCGCCCCATGGCGATGCGGCTGGCACGTCAACTCGCGGACGAACACACCCACATGCGATCGACCCGCCGACAGCGGATCGAACGCCTCACGCTCACACAGCGCCAGGTACTCCGCCAGCCCGCGCGCGTAGGCGTCCAGGGTCCGCGGCGCGCGCCCGAGATCTTCCCATGCCTGCAGCCAGGTGGCCGCGTGATCGTTCTGCGCCAGTACCGGCCACTTGGCCATGAGTACCGATGTACCGCTCAAGCCGTTCCCCAGGATCGTGGACGAAGCCGGGCTACATGATCACCCAGGCAGATTCCACGTAACTTCTAATGTCTGGAGCCGCTCTAGGTCGTCCGGGAGATCCCGCGAGTCGAACATTTTTGGGTTCTAGATGTGCGACCGCACTCTCTGCTCTCGCGTGTTCGATTTTCTGTTCGATGCTGTGGCGGGGGAGGTGAGCGCTGGATGAGTGCGGAGTCGACGGGGCGTCGGCCGGGTGTGGTGATGCATGTCTTGCTGTCCAGCGGCATACCGCATGCGTGAGGGACGCTCCGTCCGGCGCAGCCAGCACCAGCGTCGTCCCCGCCCCGAGCAGGACGATTCCGAGGTTGTAGGTGTGGGCGCCGCGCCGGTTCAGACGATGACACTCCTTGAAATCCCGCCGATGCCGCCGCTTGTGATCCTCGGCCGACGGCCGCGGGGGCCGGAAGGCTCCGGCCCGCTGGGGGCGGAAGGTTCCAGTCCTCGATGTCGGCCAGGGAGTAGAAGAACTCGCGGGCCTGGAAGCCGTACTGGATGCTGCCAATGAGAGAGATGACGGCCAGAGTCAGGAGCATCATCGCGGGTCCTGGCCAGCGAAATTGTCCGGCATCGGCGCCCAGCGAAGCAGGCCCCGGCGAGCAGAGGGGCGGCCACGAAGGAGGCCGCTTCGGAGGCAGGCCCGGCGCCGAGCCGCGTCGGTTCGGCCCAACGAACGGATGACCCGGCCACGTTCGCGCTCGCTTACCCCTCCGGATCCCCCAACCAGCCGCGTTCCTGGGCCAGCAAGGCTATCTGGAAGCGGGTCCGTGCGCCCAGTTGTCTGCCCAGATCGCTGATATGCGTCTGCACGGTCCTGCGGCTGAGCCGTAGGGCGCGCGCAATGGCATCGTCCTTCATTCCGGCGGCCATCAGCCGAAGGATGTCCCGCGTCCGGCTGGGTAGTGCGCCATCGTGTCGTGCGGCGCTCTCGGTGGGTGAAGCGGGCTGGCTTTCCACCGAGAGGGGCACCGCACGCTCCCATACGCTTTCGAAAAGGGCTATCAGTACGTCCAGCAGCGTTGAGGAGTGCACGACGAGTGAGCCTGCGGCGGGATCGTCCCTACGCAGTGGCATGATCGCCGCGGCGCCGTCGAAGATGACCAGTTTCATGGGCAGTCCGGGCAGGAGCCGCAATTCCCCTTCCGCGGCGTTGCCCCCGAGGGCTGTCTCCAGGCATCCGTCGTCTGCGATTCCGTTGCTGTCGTAAACGGATCGGAGCCTTACGCCGGCACGGACCGTGGCGCCCGCAGCGGTCGAGGCATCTGCAGGGTTGACCTGCGAGGTCACATACGGCGGCTTCGCGAAATGCAGCACCTCGTATCGACTGCTCCTCAGAAGGTGCACATAGCGGGCGCCGACCTGTTCGTCGCTCTCGACGACCTCGAAGAGGTCCGAGGCGATCTGTCGGCCCGGGGTCGCGCTGTAGACCTCGTGCAGCTGTTCCGCGTACAGCTCCGCCTTCGCCAACTCCTGTCGTTTACGGGCCAGAAGAGCGCCCAGCGAAGAGCGAGGTGGGCCGGCGCTCCAGCGCGTGGGCCGTTCCCCGACGCGAACCGCCAGGAGTTCGGTCTCCAAGGACCTCAGGACGGTCCGGGCCGTCGGGGCTGACACGCCGATCCCCTCCGCGACGGCGTCCGCGTTCGCGTCCGGATGACTGACCAGGTATTCCAGTGCCTGCCGGGCAAGGGAGCCCAAGCCGGTGCCTGCCCACAGTGCATCCAAGGAGGACGCGTCCATCAGCAACTCCTTGGAAGTTCGCACGAGTTGAGGTCGATGCTACGCAAGTGCGCAACTGCGCGGGCCCGCAGGCGGCGGATCTTGTCAGGCGCGGCCGCCAAGGTGAGGATGATCACAGGTCACCGGTGCGGTGATCGCCGTTTTGATGTCACGACAGAGAATCATTTCCCTCCGGAAATGGCCCGCGCGGTTTTTGAGCGACGGGCCCATTGGCATGGAGATTTATTCCCGGTCCTGGACCGGGTCCTACTTCGCATGGAAACTGCTCAGGACATGCACATGTAACACGCAGCCTATTGTCAATTGCCCCCTGAGGTACGCCAATTGATTGCGGTGAATGCGGCTACCCGCGTTCACCGTCGACCGGGAACGACGTACAGGTCGACCCTCGCAAGGCAAACTGAGGGGCAACGTTTTGCGCACTTCACCAAGAACCCGTTCAGCTTTACGCCGAAGAGCCGCCGCCTGCCTGACGCTCCTGAGCGCCGCGGCGATGACGGTCCTGGGCATGCAGATCCCGGCACACGCGGCGGTGCCGTCCGTCGCGCCCGCCTCGGCGGCCTCGGCGGCGAAGAAAAAGGTCGCCCTCGAACCGTCCTGCGCCACCCCCAAGAAGGGCGAGGCCGCCTGCTTCGCCCTGCGCCGCACCGACACCAAGGCCGTCACGGGCCTGCTGACCGCCTCCGTCACCCCCAGCGGGTACGGCGCCGCCGACCTGCAGAGCGCCTACAGCCTTCCTGCCGACGGCGGTGCAGGCCAGACCATCGCAATCGTCGACGCCTATGACGATCCCAGCGCCGAGGCCGACCTGGCCGTCTACCGCGAGCAGTACGGGCTGTCCGCCTGCACCGCCGCCAACGGCTGCTTGACCAAGGTCGACCAGCGTGGCGGTACCGACTACCCCGCGCCCGACGCCGGCTGGGCCGGCGAGATCTCCCTCGACCTGGACATGGTCTCCGCGGCCGCGCCGAACGCACACATCCTGCTCGTCGAGGCGGACCAGCCAAGCTTCGAGGACCTGGGGGCGGCCGTCGACGAGGCGGTCGCGCTCGGCGCCAAGTACGTCTCGAACTCCTACGGCACCAACTACAGCAGCACCCCGGGCAGCGGCGAGAGCCCCGACGAGACGACGTACGACGCCCACTACAACCACCCCGGTGTCGCCGTGGTCGCCTCCTCGGGCGACAGTGACTACGGGGTCGCCTACCCGGCCGTCTCCCCCTACGTGACATCCGTCGGCGGCACCTCACTGGTCCGGGACTCCGGCACCACACGCGGCTGGTCCGAGTCGGTCTGGAACCGCAACGGCCTCGGCCCGGGCTCCGGCTGCTCCCTCTACGAGCCCAAGCCCGCCTTCCAGACTGACACCGGATGCGACAAGCGCACCGTCGCAGACGTCTCCGCCGTCGCCGACCCGGCCACCGGCGTGGCCGTCTACCAGACCTACGGCGGTGGCGGCTGGCAGGTGTACGGCGGCACCAGCGCCTCCTCACCGATCATCGCCGCGGTGTATGCGGCTGCCGGGACACCCGTCGCAGGCACGTACCCCAACTCCTACCCCTACGCCGCAGGGACCGGTCTCCATGACGTGACCGACGGCGACAACGGCAGCTGCACCCCTGCGTACCTGTGCACCGCCGGGGCCGGCTACGACGGTCCGACCGGCCTGGGCACGCCCGACGGCCTGGCCGCGTTCCGCAGCGGCCCGCACGGCAAACTCTCCGGCACCGTCACCGACGACAGCACCGGCAAGCCGGTCGCCGGAGCCACCGTCACCACCCAGGGCGGCGGCACGGCGCACACTGGTGCCGACGGGGCCTACTCGCTCGTCCTGCCGGCGGGCAGCTACGACATCACCGTCGAAGCCTACGGCTACGCCAGCAGCACCGCCTCCGGCGTGTCCCTCGCCGACGGCGACACCCTCACCAAGAACTTCGCCCTGAAACCGGTCCCCAGCCGGACGGTCTCCGGCAAGGTCACTGACGGCTCTGGCCACGGCTGGCCGCTCTACGCCAAGATCACCGCGGACGGCGTGCCCGGCGGCCCGGTGTGGACGGACCCCCTGACCGGCGCCTTCGACCTGAAGCTGCCCCAGGGCCACGACTACACCCTGCACGTGGACAGTGCCTATCCCGGCTACACATCGCGCACCAAGAAGATCACCGTCGTGGACTCCGACCAGAGCCTGAACGTCGCGGTGCCGGCCGACCCCTGGGCGGCCACCCCTCCCGCCGGTTACTCGGTGCGGGACGAAGGCACCACCGAGCCGTTCGACGCGACCGACTCCGCCCCCAAGGGTTGGAGTGTGGGCAACGCCGACGGGACGACCGGCGGCTGGACCTTCGACGACCCGGGCTCGCGCGGCAACACCACCGGCGGTGACGGCGGGTTCGCGATCGTCGACAGCGACCACTACGGCGGCGGAGCGCATCAGGACACGCAACTGCTCAGCCCTGTCTACGATTTCACCGACAACCCCGCACCCGAGATCGCCTTCGCCAACGACTACTGGGCCATCGGCGGCCAGAGCGCGGACGTCGACGCGACCACCGATGGCGGCGCCACCTGGACCACGCTGTGGTCCGCCACCGGCACCACCTTCGGCGCGCAGAAGGTCGAACTCCCGCTGACCGACTACGCCGGCAAGTCATCAGTGCAGCTGCGCTTCCACTTCACCAGCTCGTTCGGCTGGTGGTGGAAGGTTGACAACGTTTTCATCGGCCAGCGCCACGTCACGACCCTCCCGGGCGGTCTGCTCACCGGCGCCGTGACGGATGCCAACACGACAGCGGGTCTGGTCGGCGCCACCGTGACGAGCAAGGACGACAATAAGCAGAGCACCGTGACCTTGGCCACCCCCGACGATCCCGCCCTGGGCGACGGCGTCTACGCCCTGTTCTCCTCTCTCGGCAGCCACGGCTTCACCGCGGCGAAAACGCACTACACCGGAGTCGACAAGACGGTGAAGGTGCGGGCCGACAGCGCGGTCGGCGCGGACTTCGCCCTCGGCGCCGGGCAGTTGACACTGGACAAGACCTCGGTCACCGCGTCGGTTGGCTGGGGCGAGCAGACCACCAAGACCCTGACTGTCAAGAACACCGGCACGGCGGCCGCCACCGTCGAACTGGGCGAACAGCCCGGCGGGTTCAGCATGGCCTCCGCCAACGGCGCCCCGCGCAAGCTGGTCAAGGGCTCGTACTCCCCGCTGTCCAGCAAGGCCGCCGCGACTGCCGCGGGCAAGACTGCCAAGGCGGTCCCGGGAGCCGCCGGCGACGCCTGGGAGGCAGCCGCCGACCTGCCGGTGAAGCTGATGGACAACGCTGTCGCCACCAACGACGGGAAGGTCTACTCCGCCTTCGGCTTCAACGGCAGCGCCGACACAAAGGACATGTACGCCCTCGATCCCGTCGCCGGCACCTGGTCCAAACTGGCCGCCGCGGCGGACACCCGGGAGGACCCCGCCCACGCCTTCATCGACGGCAAGTTCTACGCCGTCGGCGGCTGGGGACCCAGCGGCGATCCCGACGCCAAACTGGAGATCTACGACCCGGGAAGCGACACCTGGACCACTGGCGCCGCCTCGCCCAAGCCCTACGCCGGCTCCGGCAGCGCCGTGCTCGACGGCAAGCTCTACGTGGTCGGCGGCTGCGGGGCACAGTCCTGTGGCAGCACGGATGTCACCGCCTACGACCCGGCCGCCGACAGCTGGTCCACGGTGGCCGACTATCCGGAGCAGATCTCGTGGAGTTCCTGCGCCGGCATCAGAGGCAAGCTCTACTGCGCCGGCGGTGTGAGCGGCAGCAGCGAGGTGAAGCACTCCTACGTCTACGACCCCGCCACCGACTCCTGGTCACAGGTCGCCGACCTGCCGATCACTCTCTGGGGCTCCGCCTATACCTCAGCCAACGGCCTGCTGGTGGCCGCAGGTGGCGTCACCAACAACAGCATCACCAACCAAGCCTTCGCCCTCGACCCCCAGGCCGGAACCTGGGCCGCCCTTCCCAACGCCGACACCGCCACCTACCGCGGCGGAGGCGCGGTCGGCTTCTTCAAGGTCGGTGGCGGCGTCGCGCTCGCGACTCCCGCAACGACAGTGGAGGTGCTGCCGGGCTACGACCAGGGAGAATCGGGTGACGTCAGCTGGCTGAGCGAAAGTACGCAGCAGCTCACTGTCCAGCCTGGCAAGAGTTCGAAGGTGACGATCACCCTGGACGCCTCCGTGGCGGAGGTGACCCAGCCGGGAGACTTCACCGCCCAGCTGTCCTTGAGCTCCGACACCCCGTACTCCCTGTCGAGGCTCCCCGTGGAGATGCGCGTCGCCCCGCCCAGCACCTGGGGCAAGATCACCGGCACGGTGCTGGGGGTCACCGCCGCCGGCGGTACCGCGCCGATCGCCGGGGCCACCATCCAGATCGACACCTGGGCGACGAGCTACACGCTGACGACGGACGCCACCGGCGGGTACGCCCTGTGGCTCGACGTCCGTAACAACCCGCTCTCCGTCATCGTCGCCAAGGACGGCTTCCAGCCGACCGTCGCGACGGTGACGATCAAGAAGAAGTCCACTGTCACCAAGAACTTCACCCTCAAGAGAAAGTAGGGCCAACCGAAAGCCGGGGTGGGCCGCTCGCCAGCAGGTGTCGGCCCACTCCGGCTGCCGGCAGTGGCCGTGGCCACTGTCGTGGGCGACCTTCACGATCAGGTTCGGGGCATGGACCGACGATCCCGAGCGGTGCCGCAGGGCGGCCCTGGACCCCGACGAGGTGCGTTTCGCCACCAAGACGCAGCTCGCCGCCGCGATGCTCGAGAGGTTCTGGGCCGGCGATCACACGGCCCGCTGGGCCACCCGCGACGAGGTCTACGGCGGCAACCCGGCCCTACTGTCGATGATCGCTACGCACGGGACGGGATACGTCATGGCTCCTGCCGCACCGAAGTACACACCCCTGCTGGCAAGTTCCGTGTCGACGTGCTGATGCGCAAGGCGCCACGACGCGGCTGGCAGCAACTGTCCGCAGGCGCCGGCGCAAAAGGCCCGCGCCGTTACGACTGGGCCGCCATCGGCCTGATCCCACCCACGCGGCGGGCACCTGCCAGCTGCTGATCCGCCGCAACCGCACCACCGGCGAGGTGGCCTACTACCGCTGCTTCAGCCCGCGGCCAGTACCGCTGCCCGCCCTGGTCCGCGTCGCCGGAACCCGCTGGAAGATCGAGGAGACCTTCCAGGCCAGCACGGGCCTCGCCGGCCTGGACGAGCACCAGGTCCGCCGCCACACCCCCTGGCTGCGCTGGGTGACCCTCGCGATGCTCGCCCACCCCTTCCTGGCCGTCATCCGCGCCGACGAGCACTACGAACACCCCGGCCCCACCGGACTCATCGCCCTCACCTGCAACAAAATACGGCGACTATTCGCCCTGCCCGCCGCATCCCCGAACGGCCAACGCGACCATCGCCTGCACTGGTCCCTATGGCGTCGCCGACACCAGGCACGCCTTCGGTGCGGCCGTTGTGGTGGGGCAAGGTGAGGCCGGCGTTCACGGCGGACCGGTCGAGGACGGCGTTGGCGGACAGCGAACCGAAGCTCATGGCCGAGACATTGATCCCACACCAGGTCACCACCGTGGCGCAGGTGGTACTCCGACAGGCCGCCCTCGCCGGTGTCGTGCGCAAAGCCTCCCAAGGCGGCACCCACCTGTGCTGATGGGCGGGTCGCGGGACGGGCGAGGGGACGCCACCACCAGTCGATGCGCGGGAGGTCCGATGATCGGCCCGGATCGGCCGCGGACCAGGCCGTCTCACGTCATTGGCGCAAGGGCTACAGTTCCAAGGCGATCCGTGGATGTCTGCGTCGGCGTCACCGTCCGCGCATCGGCCCTGGCGTTCGTCCGGTGCCGGCCGGGCGAAGGGCTCCGCGGTCTCCCCGATAAGGAAGCGTCCGAGGCTGTCCGTTGAGGGCTGCATGGTGGCTGGCCGACCGGCCGTCGAGGTACCTGGTGGCAAGAGATGACGGAGGACTCGTACGGTTTCGGACAGCGCAGTAAGTACGGTCTCGCCTTCATCGGGTTGGGGCTGTGGGCCCGTTTCGCGTCGCACGACGTTCCCACGTCAGGGCGAACCGATTCGACGCAAGCGATTCGACGGGGGTTCACGACCGGCGTTGCCCAGGCCAGTCGCGCAGTGCGAAGCGCAAACGGCGCCAACCCCCGTTCAGGGGCGTCCGCTTCGGCGAGTGGCCTTCGCTCCGGTGCTCCGTGATCTGGGCCCACTCGGAGATATTCCTGTTCAGTGGCCCGATGGAGGGTCATCCGTAAGTTCGGTGGACGGCCGACGGTCACCCTCGCGCGGCCTCCAGCACCATCGCGGCAGTAGGTCGGGCCGCGGTCCGGGCCCGTTCCATCGCAACTTTTCGTGCTTCCCAAGAGCTTGCGAACCGCGGCAATCAGCAGTCGAATCGATTCCGCAACAAGGTCCGCGGGAAGTGGCTCCTCACCCTTGGCCGCTCTGCGAGACCGGCAGCACCGTGTCCCCCCGACACCTCTCGGCAATCCCACTGCACAACGGCACGTTCAGGCACTTCGGCATGTGTCACCGCCACCACCGCAACCCGACCGGGTTGCACCGGCACGGTAGGGAGTCCAGATGGGAACCACACGTACAAGACGCCGTCTGCTGCCCAGGCGCGACAGCGTCGAGCGGTTACTCGCGGCGGTACACCACCGTGGCGCGCCCCGAAACGCGTCGCCTCGGACTCATCTCCCTCCGTCGGCGGGCACGGCCCGTTCCCGGTGGCAGACGTTCGCCCGGGCGGGGGCCGCGGCCGCGCTCGTCGCCGGCGCTCTGGCCGGCGCCACGGCCACGGCCGGCACAGCTCGGGCCGCCACGTCCGGGCCCTGTGACATCTACGCGGCAGGCGGCACGCCCTGCGTGGCGGCGCACAGCACCACCCGAGCGCTGTACGCCTCGTACAACGGGCCCCTGTACCAGGTCCGGCGCGCCTCCGACAACTCCACCCGTGACATCGGGGCCCTGAGCGCGGGCGGGTACGCCGACGCCGCCGCCCAGGACTCGTTCTGCTCCGGGACGTCCTGCCTGATCACGGTCATCTACGACCAGTCCGGCCGCAACAACAACCTCACCCAGGCACCCGGCGGCGGCGCCGCGGGCGGACCTGACAACCTCGCGAACGCGACCGCCGCGCCCACCACGGTGGGCGGACACAAGGCCTACGGCGTCTTCGTGGCGCCCGGTACGGGCTACCGGAACAACCACACGAACGGCATCGCCACCGGGGACAACGCCGAGGGCATGTACGCGATCTTCGACGGCACGCACTACAACGGCGGCTGCTGCTTCGACTACGGCAACGCCGAGACGGACAGCAACGACGACGGCAACGGCACGATGGAGGCCATCTACTTCGGCAACATCAAGGTGTGGGGCTACGGTTCGGGCAACGGTCCGTGGATCATGGCCGACCTGGAGAACGGCCTCTTCTCCGGGGTGAACCAGCATTACAACGCCAACGACCCGACCATCAACTACCGCTACACGACCGCCATCATCAAGGGCGGCCCGAACCACTGGGCGATCCGTGGTGGCAACGCGCAGTCCGGCGGCCTGTCCACGTTCTACGACGGAGTCCGCCCCAACGTCTCGGGATACAACCCGATGCGCAAGCAGGGCGCCATCATCCTGGGCACCGGCGGCGACAACAGCAAGGGTGCCCAAGGCACCTTCTACGAGGGCGTGATGACCTCCGGCTACCCGTCGGACGCCACGGAGAACGCCGTCCAGGCCAACATCACCGCCGTCGGGTACGGCAACTCCGCGGGGGGCGGGACGAGTACCGGCGCGCTGCACGCGGTGGGCGCGGGCAAGTGCCTGGACGTGCCGAACTCCTCCACCACGGCCGGCACACAACTGCAGATCTGGGACTGCAGCGGCGGCGCCAACCAGACGTGGACCCGTACCTCCTCGGGCCAGCTGACCGTCTACAGCGGCAGCAGCCAGATGTGCCTGGACGCGTACGACAACCAGACGTCCGCCGGCACCAAGGTGGTGACCTGGCCGTGCAACGGGGGTGCCAACCAGCAGTGGCAGGCGAACTCGGACGGCACCGTCACCGGCGTCCAGTCCGGGCTGTGCCTCGACGTCACCGGCGCTTCCACGGCCAACGGCGCCCTGGCAGAACTCTGGCCGTGCAACGGCGGATCCAACCAGCGGTGGAGCCTCAACTGACCTGACGGGCTCCGGTCTGCGGCCGGCCCACCACCGGCCGCGGGCCACGCGTCACGAGATGCGGACACCGGACCCCCGGACACGGCACCTGGCGGGAATGGCACCGCCGAGCAGCCGTTCGCCGGCATCGACCAGGCGCGGCAGCCCGCGCACCGGCTGTCGGCCGATTCGGACGCCGTGGTCCACCTGGTAGGCGGAACCTGCCGGTTGTCCGAGCCGCTGGGCTTCGGGTCCCGCGACGGAGGCCGGAAGCGCCTGGACGCCTACGGCGGCGCCCGCGGCTCCGGCCGGCAGTCGCACCAATGGCCCTGCAAGAACACAGCCGGCACCAACCAGGACTTCACCCCAGCTGACCGTTCGATTCGTGTGCTCGTTCTCCCCACCCACTGTCCCGCACCAGTGAGGAACGCTCATGAAGAAGTGCTCGGTATCCCTTGCCGCCGCGCTGATGGCCGCGCTCGCCATCGGCGCCGCGCCACCCGCGGAGTCCGCCACCGCCACCGGGGCGCCGCCCTCCGCCGAAGGTGCTGCCGCCGCGCCCGCCCCGCTGCGGCTGATGCCGTTGGGCGACTCGATCACCTGGGGCGTCGGCAGCCCGTCCGGGAACAGCTACCGCGGTTTCCTGGGGAACCAGCTGTCGGCCGAGGGGCATGCTCTGGACTTCGTCGGCTCGGGCCGCAACGGCACCATGTCCGACCCGGACAACGAAGGCCACTCCGGCTGGCGGATCGACCAGATCGCCGGCATCGCCGACTCCGTGCTGGCCCGCTACCACCCGAACGTGGTCACCCTGGAGATCGGTACCAATGACCTGAACGGCAGTTACCAGGTCCCGACCGCCCCCGACCGGCTCCGCGCGCTCATCGACCAGATCACCCGCGATGCCCCCGACGCGACCGTCCTCGTCGGCACCGTGATCGTCTCCACCAGCGGCACCGAGGAGGCCGTCCGTCCCGCGTTCAACGCCAGGCTCCCCGGAATCGTGCAGGCCGAGCAGGCCGTCGGCAAACACGTACGGCTGGTGGACATGAGCGCTCTGACCAGTGCGGATCTCTCCGACGCGCTGCACCCCAACGACAACGGCTTCCGCAAGATGGCGGACGCCTTCAACGCCGGGGTCCAGGCCGCGGACGCGGCCGGCTGGATCAGGCCGCCGGTGTCGGCGGGCGGTGAGATGCGCTCCGGAGTCGTGGGGAAGTGCCTCGACGTCAACGACGGCAGCACCCTCAACGGAACCGCCGTGGACATCGCGGCATGCAACGGCTCCGGCGGACAGCAGTGGTCCGCGCTCTCCGACGGCACCCTGCGGGCGCTCGGCAAGTGCCTCGACGCAACGGGCCGCGGTACCGCCAACGGCACGCGAATCGAGGTCTGGGACTGCAACGGCGGCGGAAACCAGCAATGGCAGGCGTACAACGGCGGCTACCGCAACCCTGCCTCCGGCCGCTGCCTCGACTACCCCGGCTCGTCCACCACCGACGGAACGCAACTGGTCCTGTGGGACTGCAACGGCGGTGCCAACCAGCAGTGGACCGCGCTGCCGGTCACCCAGGCCCAGTGACCCCACCCGGCCGGGGCACCGACACCCGGCCGGTACCACCCCCACACAAGGAGACCGATCCCTCATGTCCTGGCTCAACGAAGAGCCCCGTCCGCGCAAGATCCTGGCCCTGGCAGCCGTACTGACAGCCGGCACGGCACTGGCTCTGGCCGGCCCTGCCAACCCCGCCGCGCACGCAGCCTCCGGCACGCTGGGCGCGGCAGCGGCCGAAAGCGGCCGCTACTTCGGCACGGCCGTGGCCGCCGGGAAGCTCGGTGACGCGACCTACTCGGGGATCCTGGACCGCGAGTTCAACATGATCACGCCCGAGAACGAGATGAAGTGGGACACCACCGAACCCTCCCGCGGCAGCTTCAACTTCGGGCCCGGCGACCAGATCGTCAGCCACGCCACCGCACACGGGCAGAGGATGCGCGGGCATACGCTCGTCTGGCACTCTCAGCTGCCCAACTGGGTCAGTTCCATCACCGACGCGAACACCCTGCGCAGTGTGATGGACAACCACATCACCACCGAGATGACCCACTTCAAGAACAAGATCTACGCCTGGGACGTGGTCAACGAGGCGTTCGCGGACGGCAGCAGCCAGCACCGCAGCTCGGTGTTCCAGAACGTGCTGGGCAACGGCTTCATCGAAGAGGCCTTCCGCACCGCCCGGGCCGCCGACCCGTCGGCCAAGCTCTGCTACAACGACTACAACATCGAGAACTGGTCGGATGCCAAGACCCAGGGCGTCTACGCCATGGTGCGCGACTTCAAGTCCCGTGGCGTGCCCATCGACTGCGTCGGCTTCCAGTCCCACTTCGGCACCGGCGGCCCGCCGTCGAGCTTCCAGACCACCCTGTCGAACTTCGCCGCGCTCGGCGTCGATGTACAGATCACCGAACTGGACATCGCGCAGGCACCGGCCGCGGCGTACGCGAACACCGTCAAAGCCTGTATGAACGTGGCCCGCTGCACCGGCATCACCGTCTGGGGCATCCGGGACAGCGACTCCTGGCGGAGCGGTGACAACCCCCTGCTGTTCGACGGCGGCGGCAACAAGAAGCCCGCCTACGGCTCGGTCCTGAGCGCCCTGGGCGGTAGTGGGAGCGGCAATCCGGGCGGCATCGTCCCGGGGACGGTGTACTCCTTGACCGACGCTGCCGCGGGCCGGGCGCTGGACGTGCCGGGCGGGCAGACGGCCAACGGCACGTCCCTGCAGGTCTGGGACGCCAACGGCGCAGCGAACCAGCAGTGGCGGGCGAGCCAGAACAGTGATGGTTCGTACACGCTGACGAATGTCGGCAGCGGGCGGGTTCTCGACGAGCCGGGTGGTCAGACGGGCAACGGCACGCGGATGGAGATCTGGGACGCCAACGGCGGTGCCAACCAGCACTGGCGGGCGAGCCGGAACGGCGACGGTTCGTACACCCTGACCAACGTCGCCTCCGGCAGGGCACTGGAAGTGCCCGCAGGGCAGACCGCCAACGGAAGTCCCGTGCAGGTCTGGGACTCCAACGGCGGCGCCCATCAGCACTGGAATCTCGGGTGAGGTGATCGGCGCGAGGTAGGCCGGAAAGCGAAAATCCGCGCTCGGTACCGCAGCGGTCGCCGGGCGCGGTTCAGGCATGCCCTCAGGCGGCCTCATCATGAGCCAGACATGGGATGTATAAAGCGGTGAATCGTCAAGAGACGTCTATTGACAGGGCGTTGAGCCTGTGGGATCACTATGCGACATGGGATGTATACGCGTTCCCTGCGAGTGCTCTCGGGCACTCTGACGGGAGCGGTCGACACCCCTCGCGCACCTTCTCGGACAGGCACGGCACTCTCCGTCCCCTTCCCCCCGCCCATGCGAGGACACAGAATGCAGCCTCCATCCGCTCCGCCCTGTCGCCCCACCGCTCCTGCGTCGCGCCTGTCCGCGGCGGCCGCCGCGATCGTGATGGGGCTGCTGGCCGTGCTGCTGGCGACCGGGCCGACATGGTCCCCGCCGGCGTCGGCGGCACCTCTGGTGAGTTCGGCGCCCCAGGGGTCCGGCCCGTGCGACATCTACGCCACGGGCGGGACCCCGTGCGTCGCCGCGCACAGCACGGTGCGCGCCCTCTACCGCTCGTACAACGGCCCCCTGTACCAGGTCAGGCGCGCCTCGGACAGTGCGACCCGGGACATCGGCCTGCTGGCCCCCGGCGGCTTCGCCGACGCCGCGGCCCAGAACGCCTTCTGCGCGGGCACGAGTTGCGTGATCACGGTCGTCCGCGACCAGTCAGGGCACGGCAACGACCTGTGGTACCAGGGCTCGGCCCAGGTCCCTGGATCGAGTCAGAGCAGCCCCGCGAAGGCGACGTCCGAGTCGTTGACCGCCGGGGGCACCAAGGCGTACTCGCTGTACATCAACCCCGGGAACAGCTACTGGCGGGACGGCCACCTGACGGGCGTGCCGACCGGTGCGGCACCCGAAGGGGCGTACATGGTGACCAGCGGCACCCACGTCAACGGCGGCTGCTGCTTCGACTACGGCAACAGCGAGACGACCAGGAAAGCCGACGCGGCCGGGGCGATGGACGCGATCAACTTCGGCACCGAGTGCTGGTTCGGCGGCTGTTCGGGAAGCGGTCCCTGGGTGCAGGCCGACCTCGAATGGGGGCTGTACCCAGGCGGCAGCACGTCCTGGAACCCCGACCAGCGTGCGTTCGCCGGCAAGTTCGTCACGGCGATGCTGAAGAACAACGGCACGTCCAGGTTCGCCCTCAAGGGCGGCAACGCCCAGTCGGGCGGCCTGACCACCCTGTGGGACGGCGCGCTGCCCGGCGGATACAGCCCCATGAGGAAACAAGGGGCCATCGTCCTGGGCAGCGGCGGCGACTGCTGCAAGCCCGGCGGCGGCGCCAACCTGAGCGCCGGCACCTTCTACGAGGGAGCCGTCGTCGCAGGCTATCCCTCCGACGCGACCGACAACGCGGTGCAGGCGAGTGTCACCGCCGCCGGCTATCGCTGAACGCCCGTCAGTTTTCCCGACCCGTCCAGGAGTAGATGTCCCATGCCCACGACCAGTCCGCTGCCCCCACTGCTGTCCCTGCGCAGAACCCTGGCGTTCACCCTCACCACCGTGCTGCTCGCCGTGGCCGCACCCCTGATCGCCCTCGGTACCGCACCACCCGCCGCCGCCCTCGGCAACGGACTCGCGCCGACTCCGCAGATGGGCTTCAACGACTGGAACGCCTACGGCTGCGACGTCTCCGAGGCGCTGATCAAGTCCACCGCCCAGGCGATGCACACCAACGGCATGCAGGCGGCGGGCTATTCGTACGTCAACATCGACGACTGCTGGATGACCCACAGCCGCGACTCCGGCGGTCACCTGGTGCCGGACCCGGCGAAGTTCCCCGACGGCATCAAGGGCACCGCCGACTACGTCCACTCGTTGGGCCTGAAGCTGGGGATCTACGAGGACGCGGGCACCGCCACCTGCGCGGGATACCCGGGCAGCCTCGGCCACGAGACCACGGACGCGCAGTCGTTCGCGTCGTGGGGCGTGGACTACCTGAAGTACGACAACTGCAACAACACCGGCGTGCCGGCCCGGACCCGGTACACCGCGATGCGGGACGCGCTCGCGGCCACCGGCCGACCGATCCTGTACAGCCTGTGCAACTGGGGCCAGGAGAACGTGTGGACCTGGGGCGCCGACGTGGGCAACAGCTGGCGCACCACGGGAGACATCAGCCCGACCTTCTCCAGCATGCTGTCGATCTTCCACAGCAACGTGGGGCTGGCCTCCTACGCCGGACCCGGCCACTGGAACGACCCGGACATGCTGGAGGTCGGCAACGGCTCGATGACGGCCACCGAGAACCGCAGCGAGTTCAGCCTCTGGGCGGAGATGGCCGCGCCGCTCATCGCCGGCACCAACATCCCCCAGGCGAGCGCCTCCACTCTGTCCACGCTGACCAACTCCCGGGTGATCGCGGTCGACCAGGACCCCCTCGGCAAGCAGGGCACCATGGTGTCGTCCGCCGGCGGCCTGGACGTGCTGGCCAAGCCGCTCGCGAACGGGGACGTGTCGGTCGCGCTGTTCAACGAGACGGGCTCCACGGCGACCATCACCACCACCGCGGCCGCGATCGGGAAGACCGGGGCGTCCGCCTACACCCTCACCGACCTGTGGTCGGGCGGGTCCTCGACCACCTCCGGCACCATCAGCGCCTCGGTACCGGCCCACGGCACGGTCATGTACCGGGTCGCGGGCGGCACCAGCAGCGGCGGAGGCACCGGCGTGACAGGGGAACTGCACGCGGTCGGCGCGGGCAAGTGCCTGGACGTGCCCAACTCCACCACCACCGCAGGCACCCAGGTGGAGATCTGGACCTGCAACGGTGGCGCCAACCAGACCTGGACGCACACCGCATCCGACCAGCTCACCGTCTACTCCGGCACCGGTCAGATGTGCCTGGACGCCTACAACAACCAGACCACGCCGGGCACGAAGGTGGAGATCTGGCAGTGCAACGGCCAGAGCAACCAGCAGTGGACGCTGAACTCCAACGGCACGATCACCGGCGTCCAGTCCGGCCTGTGTCTGGACGTGACCGGCGGGGCCACGGCTGACGGAACCCTCGCCGAGCTGTGGACCTGCAACGGGAGCAGCGGCCAGCAGTGGACGCTGGGCTGACTCCCCCCTGCCCCTCGGCACCGCCACGGAGGAGGACTCCTTGCCCGGATCAACAGCCGACCGCCGGCGAAGGCGCTTCCCGGCGCCGTTCCCGATCGCCCGGTTCCTGATCGCCCCGTTCCCGATCGCCTCGTTCCTGATCGCCCTGGCGTTGGCCCTGGCCGCGTGGGGCACCCCGGCCTTCGCCACGTCCCCGCGGACCGGCACCACCATCGCCGTCCACGACTCGGCCCCCGGCCCCGCGGCCGCCGCGTCGCTGCCGTGCGACATCTATGCCGCCGGCGGAACGCCGTGCGTGACGGCCCACTCCACTACCAGGGCGCTCTTCGCGGCGTACGACGGACCGGTGTACCAGATCCAGCGGTCCTCCGACCACGCCTATCGCGACATCGGGCTGCTCGCCCCAGGCGGGTACGCCGACGCCGCCTCCCAGGTGTCGTTCTGCGCGGGCACGTCGTGCACGATCACGAAGATCTACGACCAGACCACCCGCCACAACGACCTGCCGATCTCCTGGGGCGGCTACTGGAAGGGGTCCGGTCCGAGCGGATCGGACGTGGGAGCCGACGCCATGGCCCTGCCGGTGACCGCGGGCGGCCACCAGGTCTTCGGCGTCAAGGTCACCCCCGGTGTCGGTTACCGCATCGACCACGCGAGCGGCGTTGCCACCGGCTCCCAGCCCGAAGGCATCTACATGGTGACCTCGTCGAACTTCACGAACCAGTGGTGCTGCTTCGACTACGGCAGCGGCGAGAACTCCCACACCGACACCGGCAACGCCACCATGAACGCCATCTACTGGGGCAACGCCTGCTGGTTCGGCGGCTGCACCGGCAGCGGCCCGTGGGTGGAGGCCGACCTGGAGAACGGCATGTTCCACACCAGCACCGGCTCCAACAAGGACCCGAACAACCAGGGCGTGCACCACCCGTTCGTCAGCGCGTGGCTGAAGAACAACGGCACCAGCAACTTCACCCTCAAGTACGGCGATGGTGCAGGCGGTGGACTGACCACCACCTTCTCCGGCCCCCTTCCCAACGGCTACTCACCGATGAAGGTCGACAATTCCGTCCTCCTCGGCACCGGCGGCGACAACAGCGTGTCGGGACAGGGCGAGTTCTTCGAGGGCGCGATGACGGCGGGTTACCCCTCCGACGCCACCGAGAACGCCGTCCAGGCGGGCATCACCGCCGCCGGGTACGGGACGTCGGGCGGCGGGGGCGGCACCACCGGTGCGCTGCACGCGGTGGGCGCGGCCAAGTGCCTGGAGGTACCGGGCAGTTCGACGACACCGGGCACCCAGACGCATATCCGGGACTGCTCCGGCGGGGCCAACCAGACCTGGTCGCAGACCGCCTCCGGTGAGCTGAGTGTCTCACTGGCAGGCAGCCGCCTGTGCCTGGACGCCTCCGGGCAGGGCACCAACCCCGGCACGAAGGTCATCACCTGGACCTGTAACGGCCAGACCAACCAGCAGTGGACGCTCAACGCCAACGGCACCGTCACCAGCGCCCAGTCCGGGCTCTGCCTGGACGTGTCGGGCGCCGCCACCGCCAACGGAACCCCCGTACAGCTGTGGACCTGCAACGGCCAGTCCAACCAGAAATGGACGCTGAGCTGACCCGGTGAGCCAACGCGCCCGACTCCGGGGCGGGGGCATCGCGCCGCCGCCCCGACTCAGGAGGATCGGATGAGGATGACAGCGAGACCCGGCATTGCGGCCCTGGTGACCGGCATCGTCATGACACTCGTGCTGGCGCTGGTCACGACGGCGCCGAGCCAGGCCGCCTCGGGCACGTCGCTGAGCGTCGACCTGGCCTCGCCCCGGGGACCGTCGACCGGCGTGGGGGAGGGGTTCCTGTACGGCGTCAGCCAGGACGGCACCCAGCCCGTCGACCAGTTCCTGCAGCCGCTGGGGATCAACGCGTTCCGCGGCGGCGGATGGTTCTCCGGCGGTTGGATCAGGGACGGCTACCAGTACGGGTCGGCGACCCGGGCCGACCTCGACTCGATCACCGCGCAGGCCCGGCGGCTCACCCGGCCGCCGTACCACGCGCAGTACCAGGTGCTGGTCAGCGACATCTACGGCGCCAACGGCGGCCAGCCCTCGGACACCAGGTATCCGTGCGACAACGGCGACTGCTCGAACTGGATCAGCTTCATCGACGCCACGGTGGGGGCCCTGCAGGCGTCGGGGCTCACGTTCTCCTACGACATCTGGAACGAGCCGGACATCTCCGTGTTCTGGACCCGGGGTGTCAACAGCGCGCAGTACTTCCAGATGTGGGACACCGCCTACCGGGAGATCCGCCGCATCGCCCCCGGGGCGCAGATCGTGGGGCCGTCCCTCGCGTTCACCCCGCAGCGCAACCCGGGGGAGTGGCAGACCTGGCTCGCACACGTGAAGGCCGCCGGCACCGTCCCCGACATGATCAGCAACCACAATGAGGGTGACGTCGACGACCCCGTCACCGTCGCCCAGAGTCTGCGCAACGCCCTGAGCTCGGCGGGCATCGGCCCGCTGCCTCTGTCCTCGAACGAGTACCAGCCCGCCGACCGGCAGACCGCCGGTGTGACGGCCTGGTACCTGGCGCGGTTCGCGCAGTCCGGATACACCAATGCCATGCGCGGCAACTGGGTGTGCTGCGTCACGCCGAACCTGACGGGAGTGCTCACCCAGAGCGGGGGCACCTGGCAGCCGACCGGCAACTGGTGGGCGCTTCGGGACTACGCCGACATGACGGGAACCCTCGTCGGCACCTCCGGGCAGGT
Organism: Streptomyces sp. NPDC026538; assembly: GCF_055567535.1. Taxonomy (NCBI): domain Bacteria; kingdom Bacillati; phylum Actinomycetota; class Actinomycetes; order Kitasatosporales; family Streptomycetaceae; genus Streptomyces; species Streptomyces sp. NPDC026538. The sequence continues at coordinate 104,294 of NZ_JBVHQG010000007.1, read as the reverse complement.
CGGCTCCACGGCCGTAGCCGCCTCCGAGGACTCCGCCGCCAAACGCGCCGTGGCGCTCATCGGCGACTCCAACGGGTACACCGGCGCCGCGTCCGTGACCTTCGACGGACTGTCCTCCGTGCCCTGGCTGACGAACGCGGGCAGCGTCCACGTCACCGTGCACCGCATCCCGGACCAGGCACCGCTCGGTGCGCCGCAGACCGTGTACGACCAGAACGTGAGCGTATCCGGTGGCTCGCTCACCGTGCCGCTCACCTTCCAGGGTGCGCACGAAGCGTTCGCCGTCTATCTCACCCCGGCCTCCTCCGGCGGCACGGGCTTCCCGGACGGCTACCACCCACTCGTCGTCGCCGACGACAACCTGTGCCTGGACGTCTACGGCAACTCCACCGCGGCGGGCGCCGTGGTCGACCAGTGGACCTGCAACGGGCAGGACAACCAGCGGTTCCTGTTCGTGCCGGCCACCGACGGCTACGGCGAACTGCGCGCCCAGCACTCCGGCCAGGACGTGGCGGTCACCGGCGCATCCACGACGCCGGGCACCCCGGACATCGTCCAGCAGGCCCCCGGCACGTCCGCAACCGCCCTCTGGCTGCCCGTGCGCCAGTCCGACGGCTCCTACGCCTTCCAGAATCGCAACAGCGGCCTGTGCCTGGACGTCTACGGCGCCGGCAGTACCCCAGGACAGCAACTGGACCAGTGGCAGTGCAAGAACGCGCCGGGCACCAACCAGGACTTCGTCGTCCGCTGACACCGCACCCGACGCGGACCCCACCGACCTGCGAAAGGAACCCACCGTGTCAGCAATCAGACGGCTGCTGCGGCGCCTGCGCGCCTCGACCGCCGTGCTTACGGGCCTCCTCCTGGCCGCCGGCGGCCTTGTCGGCACCGTCGCCGCCCCGGCGCACGCCGCCACCTCGATCACCATCAACGGGGCATCCGGCGGACGGACCTTCGACGGCGTCGGCGCGATCAGCGGAGGCGGCGGCAACAGCAGACTCCTGATCGACTACCCCGAACCCCAGCGCGGCCAGATCCTCGACTACCTCTTCAAGCCCGGCTACGGGGCCTCCCTGCAGATCCTCAAGGCCGAGATCGGCGGGGACACCAACTCCACCTCCGGCGCCGAGCCGAGCCACCAGCACACCCGCTCCGACCTGAACTGCGACCGCGGCTACGAATGGTGGCTCATGGAGCAGGCCAAGGCCCGCAACCCGGACATCAAGCTCTACGGCCTCGCCTGGGGCGCGCCGGGCTGGATCGGAGGCGGGAACTTCTGGTCCACCGACATGGTCAACTACCTGGTCTCCTGGCTGGGCTGCGCCAAACAGCACGGCCTCGCCATCGACTACCTCGGCGGCTGGAACGAACGCGGCTACAACGTCTCCTGGTACGAGCAACTGCGCAGCGCGCTCAACTCCAACGGCTACGGCAGCGTCAAGATCGTCGCAGCCGACTCGGACTGGACCGTGGCCAACGACGTCAACTCCAACTCCGCGTTCGCCGCCGCGGTGAGCGTCATCGGCACGCACTACCCCTGCGGTTACCGCTCGTCCCAGTCCAACTGCTCGGTGCCGTCGGCCGCCACCTCCTCCGGCAAGCCCCTGTGGGCCAGCGAGAACGGCTCGGACGACTACAACGGGGGAGCGCCCGCCATGGCCCGCGGCATCAACCGCGGATACATCGACGGCCGGATGACCGCGTATCTCAACTGGCCGGTGGTCGCCGCGATCACGCCGAACCTGCCGTACCCCACCATGGGCCTCGCCCTGGCCTCCCAGCCCTGGTCCGGGCACTACACGATCGGCAAGAACACCTGGGTCATGGCGCACACCAGCCAGTTCACCGCCCCGGGCTGGAAGTACCTCGACGCCTCCAGCGGCTACATAGGCGGCAACCGGAACAACGGCAGCTACGTCTCGCTGAAGTCCCCGAACAGCTCCGACTACTCCACCGTCATCGAGACGATGGACGCCGGCAGCGCCCAGACCCTGAACTTCGACGTCGCCGGAGGCCTGTCCAGCGGAACCGTCCACGTCTGGTCGACCGACGTGAACTCGTCGAACCCGGCCGACTACTTCGTGCACACCGCCGACGTCACCCCCTCCGGCGGAGGCTTCAGCCTGGCCGTGCAGCCCCATCGCGTCTACACCCTGACCACCACGACCGGGCAGGGCAAGGGCAGCCCCGCCCAGGGCGCCATGAGCCTGCCGTACAGCGACACCTTCGACGGCTACGCCACCGGCACCGAGGCGAAGTACCTCATGGACTGGCAGGGCGCCTTCGAGGTGACGGCCTGCGGCGGCGGCCGCGGCGGCAAGTGCGTGCGTCAGATGAGTCCCCAGAAACCGATCACCTGGGACGCGCTGTCCGATCCGCACGCCCTGCTCGGCGACGTGGGCTGGAGCAACTACACAGTCTCCTCCGACGTGCTGCTCGAACAGCCGGGATACGCGGAGCTGATCGGCCGCGCGAACGGCCAGGACTACAGCAGCACCGGCGGACTCGACGCCTACCACCTGCGGGTGAGCGACACGGGTGCCTGGTCGATCCTGAACTCCGACACCAGCGGCACCGCCTCCACCCTCGCCCACGGCACGACCACGGCACTGGGCACCAACCGGTGGCACACTCTCGCGCTCAGCTTCTCCGGGACCACCATCAGTGCCGTCATCGACGGTTCCACGGTCGGCTCCGCCAACGACCGCACCTGGGCCGGCGGACAGGTCGGCTACGCGACCGGCCAGGGCGAGACGGCACAGTTCGACAACCTGTCCCTCACCCCCGGCAGCGGCGGCGGAGGAGGCGGCACGACCGGCCCGATCGTCGGGGCCGCCTCCGGCCGGTGCGTGGATGTGCCCAACCAGTCGCAGACCTCCGGAACGCAGGTGGAGCTGTGGGACTGCAACGGCGGCAGCAACCAGCAGTGGACCAGCACACCGGCCGGTGAGATCCGGGTCTACGGCAACGCCTGCCTGGACGCGGCGGACAGCGCCACCAGCCCCGGCACCAAGGTCGACATCTCCGGGTGCACCGGCGGCAGCAACCAGAAGTGGACGCTCAACGCCGACGGCACGATCACCGGCGCCCAGTCCGGCCTGTGCCTGGACGCCACCGGCGCGGGAACGGCCAACGGCACCCTGCTGGAGCTGTGGACCTGCACCGGTGCCGGCAACCAGACGTGGAGGCGTGAGTAACCGGTACCGGCCGAGAACGCCACCCTGCCAACGGACCTGGAAGGACCCGCATGACTTCCTCCCCCCGCCCGATCAGCCGGCGCCGCATGCTCGCGGCGACCGGCGCGGCCACGGCCTTCGGCCTGCTGCGGTTCGCACCCCAGGTCGCGGCCACCGACGGCCCCGCGAGCTACACCGCGAGCTGGTCCTCCGTGGACCAGCACCCGCCGTCCCCGGCCTGGTTCAAGGACGCCAAGTTCGGCATCTACTACCACTGGGGCGCCTTCAGCGTCCCCGCGTACGGCAACGAGTGGTATCCGCGCAACATGTACATCGGCGGCTCGAACGAGAACCAGCACCACATCGCCACCTACGGCGACCCCTCGGTGTGGCCGTACCACAACTTCATCGACGGCGCCCGCGACAAGGCCGGCAACTTCGTGCAGTTCGCGCCCAGACTGGCCTCCCAAGGCGGCAGTTGGGACCCCGACGCCTGGGCCCGGCTGTTCAAGTCCGCGGGCGCCCGGTTCGCCGGCCCGGTCGCCGAGCACCACGACGGCTTCTCGATGTGGAACAGCCGCGCCAACCCGTGGAACTCCGTCCAGCACGGCCCCCGGCTCGACCTGGTCGCCCTGCACGCGCAGGCCATCCGCGCCAAGGGTCTGAAGTTCATGGCCTCGCTCCACCACGCCTACCACTTCAACGGCTACTACGACCACGTGCCGTCCCAGTCCGACCCGGCCCTGCGCATCCTCTACGGACAACAGGGCTCGGCGGCCGAGAACAAGCTCTGGTACGACAAGCTGGTCGAGGTCATCGACGGTTACCAGCCCGACCTGCTCTGGCAGGACTTCGACCTGAACCTGGTGCAGGAGTCCTACCGGCTGCAGTTCCTCGCGCACTACTACAACCAGGCGGTCGCCTGGAACAAGGACGTGGCCGCGACCTACAAGGACGGCCTCGACAACAAGGGCGAGGTCTTCGACTTCGAGCGCGGCGGCCCGGCAGGACTGCTCACGCCCTACTGGCTGACCGACGACAGCATCTCCTCCTCCAGCTGGTGCTACACGGTGGGCATCGGCTACTACACGACGCAGGCGCTGCTGCACTCGCTGATCGACCGGGTCAGCAAGGGCGGCACCATGCTGCTGAACATCGCCCCGATGGCCGACGGCACCATCCCCTCCGCACAGCAGTCGATCCTGCTCGCCATGGGGGACTGGCTCGGCCGCTTCGGAGAGGCGGTCTACGGCACCCGCTCCTGGTCCGCCTACGGCGAGGGCCCCACAAAGATGGGCGGAGGCTCCTTCAGCGGACCGGTGGCAGGCAAACCGCAGGACGTCCGCTTCACCCGCAGTCAGGACAACAAGGTCCTCTACGCCACCACGCTGGGCTGGCAGGGGGCGACCACGACCATCACCACACTGAACTCCAACCAGATCAACCTCAGCAGTCTGACCGGCGCCCAACTGCTGAACAACGCCGCCGGTACCTACGTCAACCTGCCGGCACCGACCCAGGACGCCTCCGGCCTGCACCTGACCATGCCCTCGACGAACCCGCCGTTCACCGCCCTGGCGTACACGGTCAAGCTCACCTTCTCCGGTGACATCCCCGTCCTCGGCGCACCGGGCGGCTCCACGACCTGGGTGAAGATCGCCAACGTGACCAGCGGCCTGGTGCTCGACAGCGGGGGCAACGTCGCCTCCGGCTCCAACCTCAAGCAGTGGAACTACGACGGAAGCGCCAACCTGCAATGGCAGTTCGTCGACCTCGGCAACGGCTACCACCGCATCATGAACCGCGCCAACGGCCTGGCCGCCGACAGCTGGGGCAACGCCGCCAACGGCGCTCCCGCCCGCCAGGAGGCGTGGAACGGCGGCAACAACCAGCAGTGGTCGCTGAACAGCCTCGGCGACAACCGCTACCAGATCATCAACCGCGGCACCGGCACGGCCTTGGACGGCAGCGGCAGTACCGCGGTGGGGTCGTCCACGGTGCTGTGGACACCGAACTCCAGCACCAACAACCAATGGACGATCACCGGCGTGTGAACCACGCCGGGAGTCGACGTGGTTCACAGTCATCCCTCGAGACCGGAAGAAGGAGTGCATGAAACACAAACCGCTCTTACTGCCCGTCGTGGCGGCGATACTTCTCGTCCTGTCAGCTGCCGGCACCTCGTTCGGCAGGAGCGCCGCCGCACCCCCGTCGGTCACCGCGGCCGCCGGGTCGACGGCCGGCTGCGGCAAGGCCCCGGCCCTGACGAGTGGCAACCACACCATCCAGAGCGGTGGGCAGACTCGCAGCTATATCCTCCGGATCCCCGCCGGCTACGACACCAACCACCCCTACCGGCTGATCTTCGGCTTCCACTGGCGCGGCGGCACGGCGGCCGACGTCGACTCCGGCGGAACCGACGGATACAACTGGTCCTACTACGGCCTGCGGCGCCTCGCGGACAACGCGAACAACAGCACGATCTTCGTCGCCCCCCAGGGCATAGGCAACGGCTGGGCCAATTCCGGCGGTCAGGACGTGGCCTTCGTCGACGCGATGGTCAGCCAGATCGAAGCAGGCCTGTGTGTCGACACCACCCAGGTGTTCTCTGCGGGCTTCAGCTACGGCGGTGCGATGTCCTACGCCCTCGCCTGCGCACGGGCAGGCGTCTTCCGCGCGGTCGCGGTCTACTCCGGCGCGAACCTGAGCGGCTGCAACGGCGGCACCCAGCCCATCGCCTACATGGGCCTGCACGGCCTCAGGGACAACGTCCTGCCCATCCAGTCGGGACGGGACCTGCGCGACACCTTCGTCCGGACGAACGGCTGCACCCCGCAGAACCCGCCCGAACCGGCTTACGGAAGCCTGACCCACATCATCACCACCTACTCCGGATGCCGGTCCGGCTACCCCGTCGTGTGGGCGGCGTTCGACGGAGCGGGCCACGACCCCGGCCCCATAGACGGTTCCACCGGTGACGGCTGGCGCACCTGGACGTCGGCCGCGGTGTGGCAGTTCTTCACCCAGTTCGGCTCCAGCACACCACCGCCCCCGCCGTCCGGCAGCCAGGAGATCGTCGGCCAGCAGTCCGGGCGCTGCCTCGACATCAACAACTCCACCACCGCCAACGGCACCCAGGCACAGCTGTGGGACTGCAACGGCGGCTCCAACCAGCGGTGGACCCTTACCGCCGCCAAGCAACTGATGGTCTACGGCAACAAGTGCCTGGGCGTGGGCCAGGCCGCGGGCAGCGGCACCCCGGCGGCGATCTGGGACTGCAGCGGGCAGGCGGACCAGCAGTGGAACGTCAATGCCGACGGCACGATCACAGCGGCACAGTCGGGACTGTGCCTGGACGCCAGCGGCCAGGCAACCGGCGACGGGGCGAAGGTCCAGCTGTGGACCTGCACGGGCGGCGCGAACCAGCACTGGCGCCTGATGAACTAGGGCGCGGCCAGGCACGGCGCAGAGCCCGGCCGGGGGCCGGCCCCCGTTCGCTATGCCTGTGCGGTGTTTGATCGCAGATGCTCGCGGAGCCAGTGCTCGGTGTTGCTGACGTGCAGCAGGGCCGCGGCCTGGCTCACCGCGGCGTCGCGGGTGCGGAGGGCGTTGTAGATCGCCTCGTGCTCGGCGAGGGTCCGCCCGGCGGACTGGTCGTCCAACTGGCCCCGCCAGATCCGGGCGCGCAGGGTACGGCCCGAGATGCCCTCGAGCAGGGTGAGCAGGCTCTCGTTGCCGGTGGCCGCCACGACCGAGCGGTGGAAGGCCGCGTCATGGACGTTGAGCCGCTCCACGTCGTCGCTCGCCTCCCGCATCGCGTCCAAGTGGCCCTTGACCTCGGCCAGTTGGTCGTCAGTGATCCTGGCGGCCGCCAGTCCGGTGGCGAGCGGTTCGAGCAGCCGCCGGACCTCCATGAGATCCAGCAGGGCGCCCGTGTCGCTCTGGAGGAGCTCCACGGCGCCACCAAGTCCCTCCAGCAGCAGGCTGGGCTGGAGACTGGTCACGTACGTGCCGTCGCCTCGCCGTACCTCAAGCACCCGGGCCACGGCCAGTGCCTTGACCGCCTCGCGTGCGAGGTTGCGGGAGAGGCCCAGCTGCGCGGCGAGCTCCGGCTCCGGGGGCAGCTTCGCGCCCGGCGGCAGCGCGCCGGAGCGGATGAGCTCACGGATCTGCCCGATGGCCCTGTCTGTCAGGGACAACGTGAGCTCCTTCCGTGAGCGCGCGGTGTGGTCCGGTGCGCGAGTGACCGGGGCGGCGCGTCGAGTGTGGCGCCGATGATACCGGGGAGGCCATGGCGGGTCCGCCGTCGGTGTGTGCCGCCGCCCCATGGTGCGTCGCGGGACGTTGGTGAAGCCCTTTCGGACCCCGAAACATTGTATGTTTGCCGGTGAATAAATGGCAGCAGATGGCGTATGTCGGTACAAAATCCCAGGTGAGAGCCTGTTTTCATCCCTGCACGCCCGTTGACATGGCGGCGACATATGGCGGACCTTCTTCCGTAACAACCGGCGCGGCGCGTGGTGACTGTCGCGCCGGTCCCGCCTCTTCCGTCTGCCTCCGTCCGACACAGGGATGCCCCCATGCCCAGTTCGATCAACAGACGTCAGTTCCTCGCCGGCGCCACCTGCGTGGCCGCGGCGGCCGTCGCGGGGGGAGTGTTCGGCGCCGGCACCGCGCAGGCCGCCCCCAGCACCTACACGCCCGCGTGGAGTTCGGTGAACCAGCACCCGCCCGCCCCGGAGTGGTTCCAGGACGCCAAGTTCGGCATCTACTTCCACTGGGGCGTCTTCAGCGTCCCCGCGTACGACAGTGAGTGGTATCCCCGCAACATGTACATCGCCGGGAGCAACGCCAACACGCACCACATCGCGACCTACGGCGACCCCTCGGTATGGCCGTACCACAACTTCATCAACGGAGCGAACGACAAGTCGGGCCACTTCACCCAGTTCGCACCCAGACTCAAGTCCGCCGGAGGGAACTTCGACCCCGACGAGTGGGCCCAGCTCTTCGTCGACGCCGGAGCGAAGTTCGCGGGACCCGTCGCGGAGCACCACGACGGATTCTCCATGTGGGACTCGCAGGTCAACGAGTGGAACTCGGTCGCCAAGGGCCCCAAGCTCGACCTGCTGAAGCTGTTCACCACGGCGATCCGCGCCAAGAACCTCAAGCTGCTGGTGGCGATGCACCACGCCTACAACTTCAACGGCTACTACGACCACGTGCCCGCCCAGACCGACCCCAGCCTGAAGAAGCTCTACGGACAGCTGGGCTCCACCGCCGAGAACCAGCTCTGGTACGACAAGCTCAAGGAAGTCATCGACCGCGCCCAGCCGGACATCCTCTGGGAGGACTTCGACCTGAGCAAGGTCGACGAGACACAGCGCCTGAACTTCCTGTCGTACTACTACAACCAGGCCAACTCCTGGGGCAAAGAGGTCGTCGCCACCTACAAGGACGGCTTCAACGGCCACGGCGAGGTCTTCGACTACGAGCGCGGCGGCCCGGCCGACCGGACCGCGCCCTACTGGCTCACCGACGACAGCATCTCCAGCTCCAGCTGGTGCTACACGCAGGGGATCGGCTACTACAGCGTCCAGCAGATGCTGCATTCCCTGATCGACCGGGTCAGCAAGAACGGCAACATGCTGCTGAACATCGCGCCGATGGCCGACGGCACGATCCCCCAGGGGCAGAAGGACGTGCTGCTCGGTATCGGCGACTACCTGAAGCGCTTCGGGGAGTCGATGTACGCGACCCGCGCCTGGACGCAGTACGGCGAGGGCCCGACCCGGATGGGCGGGGGCGCGTTCACCGCCCCGCTCGTCGGCACAGCACAGGACATCCGCTTCACCCGCAGCAAGGACAGCACGGTGCTGTACGCCACCCTGCTGGGCTGGCCAGGCAGTTCACTGAAGATCAAGACGCTCGGCTCGGACCGCATCAACCTCTCCTCGCTCACGTCGGTGAAGCTGCTCGACTCGACCGCCGGCACCTACATCAACCTCGCCGCGCCGACGCAGGACTCCTCCGGGCTGACCGTGACGCTGCCCTCCTCGGCGCCGTACACCGCGGGCGCCTACGTCCTCAAGCTCAGCTTCTCCGGCTCGATCCCCCCGCTGCGGCCGGCGGTCGGTGCCGTGGTCTACCAGGACATCAACTACTCGGCGAACTACGCGGTGCTCGACCCCGGCACCTACACGGCAGAGCAGCTGCAGCTGGCCGGGGTGGACGCCCAGAGCATCTCCTCCCTGAGGCTGGCGGCCGGGAACCAGATCGTCGCCTACAGCGGTGACAACTTCACCGGCACCTCCTGGACCTTCACCGCCGACAACCCCGACCTCAGGGTCACCGGCCAGAACGACCAGATCACCTCCCTGAAGGTGCAGTTCAATCCGGCCACCTACTTCCGCATCACCAACGTCACCGACGGTCTGGCCCTGGACAGCGGAGGAAACGTCGCGTCGGGATCCAACCTCAAGCAGTACACCTGGGACGGCAGCCCCAACCTCCAGTGGCAGCTCGTGGAGGTCGGCGGCGGCTACTACAAGCTGGTCAACCGCACCAACGGCATGGTCGCCGACGGCGGGGGTGCCACGTCCAACGGCTCCCCGGCCCAGCAAGCGGCGTGGAACGGCAGCAACAACCAGCAGTGGACGGTCACCCACCGCGGCGAGGGCATGTGCACCATCGCCAACCGGGCCACCGGCCTCGTCCTGGACGGCGGCGGGAACGTGGCCTCCGGCTCCGTCACCAAGCAGTGGGGCTACGGCAGCAGCACCAATCTGCTGTGGACCTTCACCGCCCAGTGACAGGGGTGTGATGGCGGCGAACTGAGGGGATGCCCGGACGGAGAACCGTCCGGGCAGTCCCTCTCGCACCGTTGCGGCGGCGCGGACGCCTCGGCCTCATCCAGCGGATCCCGTCACCGGCAAGGCCTCCGTGGACTCCAGGTGCTCCCGCAGCCACTGCTCGGTGTTGTTGACGTGCACCAGGGCCGCGGCATGGCACAGCACGGCGTCACGTGCGGCCAGTGCAGCGTAGATCGCCTCGTGTTCCGCCAGCGTACGGGCCGCCACCCGGGTGTCCACCAGACCACGCCAGATCCGGGCCCGCAGGGTGCGGCCCGAGATGCCCTCCAGCAGGGTGATCAGCGTTTCGTTGCCGGTGACGTCCACGATGGCGCGGTGGAACGCCACATCGTGCGCGTTGAGACGCTCTACGTCGTCGCGCGCCTCGCGCATGGCGTCCAGATGCCGCTTCACCTCCGCCAGTCTTTCGTCCGAAAGCCGGGCGACGGCCAGGGCGGTGGCGGCGGGCTCGAGCAGACGCCGCACCTCCATGAGGTCCAGTACGGCACCGGGATCGCCCTGGAGCAACTCCACCGCGCCACCGAGGCCCTCGAGCAGCAGGCTCGGCTGCAGGCTGGTGACATACGTGCCGTCGCCCCGTCTGATCTCCAGCACGCGCGCCACGGACAGCGCCTTCACCGCCTCGCGTGCGAGGTTGCGGGAGAGCCCGAGCTGGGCGGCCAGCTCGGGCTCGGGGGGCAGCTTCGCGCCCGGAGGCAGAACCCCGGAGGCGATGAGTTGGCGGATCTGGGTGATCGCCTTGTCGGTCAGGGACACGGCTGACTCCGCTCGTCGGGCGCGAAGGGGGTCTCGGCGCGGAGAAGCCCTTGGTCGCGCAGGTCGTGCCAGAGCTCCTGGGGGATGGGCTGTTGGTGCAGCCCCGCGTTGCGCCGCACCTGTCCGGGGTCGCGCATGCCGAGCGTGACGTTGATGACGCTGGGATGAGTGAGGGGGAAGGCGATGGCGGCGGCGGGCAGGGTGGTGCCGTGGGCCTGGCAGACGTCGGCGATGGCACGGGCGCGGTCGACGAGTGCGGGCGGGGCGGCCCGGTAGTCGTACTTCATGCCTTCGGCGGGCCGGTCCTCGGCGAGCAGGCCGGAGTTGAAGACGCCGACGGCGACGACGGCCTTGCCGTGTTCCTGTGCGGCGGGCAGGACGTCGTCCAGGGCCGACTGGTCGAGGAGGGTGTAACGGCCGGCGAGCATCACCACGTCGGCGGCGGTCTCGCGCAGGAAGCGGGCGAGCAGGGCGGACTGGTTCATGCCGGCGCCGATGGCTCCGATGACGCCTTGGTCGCGCAGTTCGGCGAGGGTGGGCATGGCCTGGTCGGCGGCTTGTCGCCAGTGGTCGTCGGGGTCGTGGAGGTAGACGATGTCGAGGCGGTCCAGGCCGGTGCGCTCCAGCGTCTCCTCGATGGAGCGCAGCACGCCCTCGGGGCTGAAGTCCCAGTGGCGGCGCAGGTCGTCGCGGACCACGAAACCTTCGGTGTCGACGCCCGTCGGGTGGTCGTTGGGGACTAGGAGGCGGCCGACCTTGGAGGAGATGACGTACTGCTCGCGTGGCCGGTCGCGCAGGGCGGCGCCCAGGCGGTGCTCGGAGAGGCCGAGGCCGTAGTGGGGAGCGGTGTCGTAGTAGCGGATGCCCGCGTCCCAGGCGGTGTCGACGGCGGCCGCCGCGTCCTCGGCGCTGGTGGTGCGGTAGAGGTTGCCGATGACGGAGGCGCCGAAGCCGAGCTCGGTGACCTGGACGGCGGTGGTGGGGATCGTACGGCGGTGCAAGGGTGCTCCCGGGAGGGGTGGTTCAGCGTCGGACGTGTGCGGTGGCGCCCGCGAGGAGCGCCTCGACCTCGGCGAGGGTGGCCATGGAGACGTCACCGGGCGTGGTCATGGTGAGGGCGCCGTGTGCGGTGCCGTAGGCGAGGGCGCGCTCCAGGCCCGCACCGGTGAGCAGGCCGTAGACGAGTCCCGCGGCGAAGCCGTCGCCGGAGCCGATGCGGTCCAGGACGTGCAGACCGGGCATGCGGGGGCCGCTCACCAGCCCGGTCTCGCGTGACCAGGCCAGCGAGGTCCAGTCGTTGACCCCGGCCGAACACACCGTGCGCAGGGTCGTCGCCAGTACCGCCGCCTGCGGCAACTGGGACGCGACCGCGGTGAGCGCGTCGGGTACCTCGTCGTCGGTCAGCCGCACGGCGCCCGGATGCGGGCCCGCGAGTCCGAGCGCACCCACGACGACGTCGGCGTGCCGGGCCAGGCGCCAGTCGGTCTCGCGGGCCCGGTCGGCCCCGCCCCGGCCGTCCCAGAGGCTGGGCCGGTAGTTGGGGTCGTAGGAGACGGTGACACCGTGGCGGCGTGCGGCCGCCATGGCCTCGTCGGCGACGTCGGCGGTGGTGTCGGACAGCCCGGCGAAGATGCCGCCGGTGTGGAACCAGCGCACTCCGGCCGAGAAGACCGCGTCCCAGTTGACGTCCCCCTTGCGCAGCTGGGAGACGGCCGTGTTCGCGCGGTCGCTCACGCCCAGCGCGCCGCGGATGCCGAAGCCCCGCTCGACGAAGTTCAGGCCGTTGCGTGCCGTGCGCCCCGTGCCGTCCGCCGCGACCCAGCGGATGTGCGACGTGTCGACGCCGCCCTGGAGGATCAGGTCCTCCACGAGCCGGCCGACCGCGTTGTCGGCGAGGGCGGTGACGACGGCGGTGCGCAGGCCGAAGCAGCGGCGCAGTCCGCGTACGACGTTGTACTCGCCGCCGCCCTCCCACACCTGGAAGGTGCGGGCGGTGCGGATTCTGCCCTCGCCGGGGTCGAAGCGCAGCATGACCTCGCCCAGGGCGATCACGTCGGTCACGGTGCCGTCCTCTCCACCGCCTCGGCGGTCAGCCGGCGGATCTCGTCGTACGCGCCGCGTTCGAGATGGCCGGGCGTGGCGATCCAGCTGCCGCCCACGGCGAGGACCGAGGGGTGGCCGAGGTAGGCGGGCAGCTGGTCGGGCCCGATGCCGCCGGTCGGAACGAAGCGCGCCTGCGGGAAGGGGGCGGCCAAGGCGCGGAGCATTGCGGTGCCGCCGAGCGGTTCGGCGGGGAACAGCTTGACCGTGTCGAGGCCCGCCTTCAACGCGCGCATCAACTCGCTCGCCGTCGCCACGCCCGGCACGACCGGCACCCCCAACTCGCCTGCTTTGGCGATGACGTCATCGTCGAGACCCGGCGAGACGAGGAACTGGGCCCCTGCCGCCACGGCCCGTTCCGCCTGCTCGGCGTTGAGCACGGTGCCGGCTCCGACGGTCAGAGCGCCGTGCGCCGCCATCGCCTTCACGACCCGCTCGGCGTCCGGCGTGCGGAAGGTGACCTCCGCACAGCGGGCACCGCCCGCCGCGAGTGCGTCGGCCAGGGGGCCGGCACTCGCGGCGGACGCCACGGTGAGCACGGGCAGGAGCCGCGACCCCGCCAGTACGGAGGCCAGGCCGGCGGTCATCGGCCGAGCCATCCGCCGTCGACGGGCAGGGTGGTGCCGTGGACGTAGTCGGAGGCGGGGGAGGCGAGGAAGACGGCGGCGCCGCCGAGGTCGTCGGCGGTGCCCCAGCGTCCGGCGGGGATGCGCTCCAGGATGGCCCTGCTGCGGGCCGGATCGTCCTGGAGGGCCTGGGTGTTGTCGGTGGCGATGTAGCCGGGGGCGATGGCGTTGACGTTGACGCCGTGCGGCGCCCACTCGTTGGCCAGTGCCTTGGTGAGACCGGCGATGCCGTGCTTGGCGGCGGTGTAGCCGGGGACGGTGATGCCGCCCTGGTAGCTGAGCAGGGAGGCGGTGAAGACGACCTTGCCGTGTCCGCGGGCCACCATGGTGGCGCCCACGGCCCGGGTGAGCGCGAACTGCGCGGTGAGGTTGACCTGCAGCACCAACTCCCAGTCGGCATCACTGTGCTGGGCGGCCGGCGTGCGGCGGATGGTGCCCGCGTTGTTGATGAGGATGTCCACCGGGCGTTCGCGTCCGGCGAGGTTCTCGCCCAGGGCGCGTACGGCGGCGGGGTCGGCGAAGTCGGTGCGGATCGCCTCGAACGAGCGCCCGGCGGCCAGCACCTCCTTCTCCACCTGGCTGCCGGACTGCTCCAGGTGGGCGCTGACACCGATGATGTCGGCGCCGGCCTGGGCGAGGGCGCGGGCCATCGCCTGACCGATGCCGCGACGGGCGCCGGTGACGACGGCGAGCTTCCCGGTGAGGTCGAAGGCGCTCATACGGCGGCTCCCCGGGTGTCGTCGGTGCAGTCCACGAGGATCTTCATCACGTCTCCGCCGCTCTCCAGCGCCTCGAAGGCGGCCGGTGCCTCGGTCAGCGGCACGATCTTGGTGATGAGGCGCTGGGCGGGGATCGTGCCGTCGGCGACCAGGGTGACGGCCCGCTCGAAGTCGCCGCGGTCGTACAACCGGGCCCCGACGAGGGTGAGTTCACGCCAGAAGAAGCGGTGCAGGTTGATCTCGCGGGGCCGTGGGTGGATGGCGACCAGGCACAGCCGGCCGCGCACGCCGAGGACGTCGATGGCGGTGTCCACACCGGCCGCCGCGCCGGAGACCTCGAAGGCGACGTCCGCTCCCGCCTCGCCCGTCCACCGCTGGACGAGTTCGGTGATGTCGGTGGCGGCCGGGTCCCAGGTGCTCAGGCCCAACTCCTCGGCGAGCAGCCTGCGGTGGGCGTTGAGTTCGACCACGCGTACCTCGGCGCCGGCGGCGCGGGCGACCAGGGAGATGAGGATGCCGACGGGTCCGCCGCCGACCACGACGACCTTCTCGCCCTCCTTCACCGCCGCCCGGCCCACGTCGTGCACCGCGACCGCTGTCGGCTCGACGAGCGCGGCCTGGTCCAGGGGGAGGGTGGCGGGCAGCCGTATGAGAGTGGAGGCGGGCACCGTCCAGCGCTGCTGCATGGCGCCGGGCGAGTCGATGCCGATGAAGTCCAGATGCTGGCAGATGTGCTGGTGACCGGCGCGGCAGGCGGGACAGGTGTCGTCCCAGCGCAGGGGCATCACCGTGACCGCGTCCCCGGGCCGCCAGCCCTCGACGCCGGGTCCGACGCGGATGATCCGGCCGGCCATCTCGTGTCCGAGGACGGCGGGCGCGGCGACCCGGGCATCCATGTCGCCGTGGAAGATGTGCAGGTCGGTTCCGCAGATGCCGACGTAGGCGGGGGCGAGTTCCACTTCGCCGGGGCCGGGCTCGGAGGCGGTGGCCGGTGCGGTGTCCAGGGTGCGGGCCGAGGTGTATCGGACGGCGAGGGTCATCGTGGGGTCAGGGTCCCTTCCGCGCGGACGCCGATGGTCAGCAGCAGGTTGGCGTAGGTACGGGTGTCGCCGGTGACGACGGCGAGGGCCAGGTCGAGGGAGCGGGCGGCGTCGTAGAACGCGAAGCGGCCGAGGGTGTCGACGGGAACCGGTGCCAGTCGGGAGCGGTACTCGGCGATGGCCGCCGGCTCCGGCTCGCCCTCGGGCGGCACCATCACCTGCGCCGACTCCACGGGCAGGGCGCGCAGCAGCACGTCCAGGACGGTGGTGACGTCGAGGGTGCCGGGTGCCAGGTTGAGGTGGACGGTTCTGGCTCGTTCGCCGACGGCGGTGCTGGCGGGGTAGTGGCCGTCGGCGAGCAGGACAAGGGCACCGTGCCCGGCTCCGGCCAGTGCTTCGAGGATGCCGGGGTGCAGCAGTTCGGTCAGCAGCACGCAGTCCTCTCCTTACTTCTGGTTCTCGTGGTCGGACAGGCGGTAGAAGGCGGTCGCCGTCTCGCAGAGCACCGCGTGCCGCTCGTGCGGCGAGCAGTCGTCCAGCAGGTGCTCGACGGTGGCCGCCCAGCGGGACCAGCCTCCGGCGAGCACGCAGACGGGCCAGTCGGAGCCGAACATCAGCCGCTCGGGGCCGAAGGCGGTCAGCAGGACGTCCCAGACGGGGCGGATGTCGTCGATCGTCCAGGTGCGGTGGTCGGCCTCGGTGATCAGTCCGGAGACCTTGCACCGCACCTGCGGGTGGCCCGCCAGCACGCGCACCTTGCGCACCCAGTCGGAGAACGCGGGCTGTCCGATGGGCGGTTTGCCCGCGTGGTCCAGCACGAGCGGGAGGTCCGGGAAGCGCTGGGCGAGGCGGATCGCCTGGTCGAACTGGTAGCTGCGGATGAGTACGTCGTAGCCGAGGCCCCGGTGCTGTACGGCGCGCAGGCCCCGCTCGACGGCCGGCTGCTGCAGCCACTCCGGGTCGGACTCGCCCTGCACCAGGTGGCGCAGGGCCCGCAGGTACCCGCCCCCGGACCCGGAGCGCAGTTCGTCGAGTACGTCGCCGACCGTGGGGGAGGTCAGGTCCGCCCAGCCGACCACCGCGCCGACCAGCGGGTCCTGGGCGGCGAGGTCGAGCAGCTCCGCCGTCTCCGCCACGGAGGTGACGCACTGCACGACCACCGTGCTCGTCAGCCGGCGTCCCGCCAGGGGCCGGTCGGCGGCCCGTCGCAGGTCCTCGATGCCATGGCTGCGGCGGATCGGCTCGTGGCCCGGTTCATCGAGCCAGGCCTGGGGCCGGCGGTCCAGGTCCCACACGTGGTGGTGGGCATCGACCAGGGGCAGCGGTTCAGACACGGGCGGACCAGACCGGGCCGTCGGGGTAGCTGTACTCCTTGAGGGAGGCGGGGTGCATCTGTGCGCTCAGTCCGGGCAGCGTCGGCGCGAGGTAATGGCCGTCGACGATGCGGACCGGGTCGACGAAGTGCTCGTGCAGGTGGTCGACGTACTCGATGACCCGGTCCTCGGTGGTGCCGGAGACGGCGACGTAGTCGAACATCGACAGGTGCTGCACCATCTCGCACAGGCCGACGCCGCCGGCGTGCGGGCAGACGGGCACGCCGAACTTCGCGGCCAGCAGCAGGATGGCGATGTTCTCGTTGACGCCGCCTACGCGGGCGGAGTCGATCTGGACGATGTCGACCGCGCCGGCCTGCAGCAACTGCTTGAACACGACACGGTTGGCGATGTGTTCGCCGGTGGCGACCTTGATGGGGCTCAGCGCCCTGCGGACGGCGGCGTGGCCGAGGATGTCGTCGGGGGAGGTGGGCTCCTCGATCCAGTACGGGTCGTAGGGGGCCAGAGCCCGCATCCAGTCGATGGCGGGCTGGACGTCCCATCGCTGGTTGGCGTCGACGGCGATGCGGATGTCCGGGCCGACGGTCTCGCGGGCGGTGCGCAGGCGCCGTATGTCGTCCTGCAGGTCGGCGCCCACCTTCAGCTTGATCTGGGTGAAGCCGTCCGCGACGGCCTCGCGGGCGAGGCGGGCCAGCTTCTCGTCGGAGTAGCCGAGCCAGCCGGGGGTGGTGGTGTAGGCGGGGTAGCCCTGGTCGAGGAGGCGGGCGATGCGCCGCTCACGGCCGGGTTCGGCCCGCCGCAGGATCTCCAGCGCCTCCTCGGGCGTGAGGGCGTCGGACAGCCAGCGGAAGTCCACCTGGGCGACGAGCTCCTCCGGTGACATCTCGCCCAGCAGACGCCACACGGGCTTGCCCGCCCGCTTGGCGGCCAGGTCCCAGGCGGCGTTGACGACCGCGCCGGTCGCCATGTGGATGGCGCCCTTCTCCGGCCCCAGCCAGCGCAGTTGGGGGTCGTGGACCAGGGAGCGGGAGAAGGCGCCGAGGTCGGAGCAGACCTGTTCCACGGACAGGCCGACCACGTGCGGGGCGAGGGTGGCGATGGCGGCGGCCTGGGCGTCGTTGCCGCGCCCGGTGGTGAAGGCCAGGGCGTGGCCCTCCAGCCCGTCGCCCGCGTCGGTGCGCAGGACTACGTAGGCGGCGGAGTAGTCGGGCTCGGGGTTCATGGCGTCCGAGCCGTCGAGGTGTTCGGAGGTCGGGAACCGCACGTCCAGGACGTCCAGGGCGATGATGCGGGCTGACGGGGGCACGGGGGAGGACATGGCGGCAACTCCTGTGAGGGGCTGGGGAGACGGGTCCCCCTGCGACGAGACGTGAACGCGGCGGAGGCAGGGCGGCCGGTGGGCCGCCCGGGTCACTCCTGGACCTTGCCGCCGGTGATACGGGAGATGGCGAGGGCGACCAGGATGATCAGGCCGTTGAGGGCGCCGATCCACTGGGCGGGGACACCGGCCAGCGTCAGCACGTTCTGGATCATGAAGAGCAGCAGGATGCCGCAGAACGCGCCGAACATGGTGCCCCTGCCGCCGTTGAGGCTGATGCCCCCGATGACGGCGGCGGCGAAGACGGTGAAGATGTAGCCGTTGCCCTGCGCGGAGGCGACCGAGGCCAGGCGTCCGGAGAGCATCAGCCCGGCGAGGGCGGCGAGCACGCTGCCGGTGACGATGACGATGCACAGCACCCGGTCGGTGCGGATGCCGGCCGCCTTCGCCGCGTCGACGTTGCCGCCGATGGCGTACAGGGAGCGGCCGAAGCTGGTCCAGCCGAGCACCACGATCGCGACGGCGAACAGGGCCAGGCAGATCCAGATCGAGGCGGGCATGCCGAACCATTCGGCGGTTCCGGTGTAGAGCATCGACTGCGGCAGCTGGAAGAAGGTCTGACCGCCGGAGATGCCGGTGAGGATGCCGCGCAGCACGATCAGCATGCCGAGCGTGACGATGAAGCCGTTGAGGCCGAAGCGGATGATCAGCAGCGAGTTGATCACGCCGACGAGCGCGCCCACGGCGAGGGTGAGGGGGACCGACCAGGCGCCGGGGAGCAGACCGAGTCCGTGCCCGGCGCCGGCCGGGACGACCAGCCAGGCCGCGACGCCCGGCGCCAGACCCATGGTGGACTCCAGGGACAGGTCCATCTTCTTGACGATCAGGATCATCGTCTGGGCGAGGACCAGCAGGGCCATCTCGGACATGGTCTGTAGGACGTTGATGAGGTTGTCGGCCTGCAGGAAGACCGGGTTGACGATCTGTCCGACGATCGCGATGACGACGATCGCCGGAACGAGCGCCAGGTCGCGCAGCCGGGCGAGGGGGATCCGGCCGCCGAGCAGCGCGGTGCGCCTCTGCCCGGTCTCCACGGCCTGGGCGGCGGCGTCCGCGAGGACGGTTTCAGGCATTGCTTCAGGCATGCAGGTCCACTCCTTCCATCGCGGCCACGAGGTCGTGGTCGTGCCAGCCGCGTGGTATCTCGGTCGTGACCCGGCCCTGGAACATCACCAGGATCCGGTCGCACATGCGCAGGTCGTCGAGTTCGTCGGAGGCGATGAGCACGCCGGTGCCGGACTCGGCGGTCTCCTCGACCTTGCCGAGGAGGAACTCCTTGGAGCGCACGTCCACGCCGGCGGTCGGGTTGATCAGGACAAGCAGCCGCGGGTCGTCGGCCAGGGCGCGCGCCATGACGACCTTCTGCTGGTTGCCGCCGGACAGGGCGGAGACGGGCAGCTCCGGTCCGGGGGTCTTGATGGCCAGGTTCTCGATCATGCCCTCGGCCAGCCGGTCGCGCAGTCCGCGGCTGAGGAAGCCGTTCCTGCCGAGCCGCCTGGGCACGGACAGGGTCGCGTTGTCGGCGATCGACATGTCCGGCACGAAGCCCTGGTGGTGCCGGTCCTGCGGAACGAACCCGGCGCCGGCCGCGAGCGCGTCGGGCACGCTGCCCGGCCGGGGCCGGCGCCCGGAGATCTCCAGGTCCCCCCTCACGGCGGCGCGCAGGCCTACGACGGTCTCGGCGACCTCGGTACGTCCGCTGGCGGCGGCGCCCGCGAGGCCGACGATCTCCCCGGCGCCCACCTGGAAAGTGACGTCGGTGTAGGTGTCGTCGCTGCTCAGACCGTGCACGGTCAGCGCGGGCACGCTGCTCTTGTCCAGTCTGGCGGTGCGCTCCTGGCGCCGATCTGCCGCGGCCTCACCGGTCATGGCGGCGACCAGCTCGGTGCGGGGCAGTTCCGCGACCGGCGCGGTCACGATGTGCGCCGCGTCGCGGAACACCGTCACCATGTCGCAGATCTCGTAGACCTCCTGCAGGTGATGACTGATGAACAGGAAGGTCACGCCCTGGCGTTGCAGGTCGCGGATGCGGTCGAAGAGCCGGTTGATCGCCGCCGCGTCGAGCTGCGCGGTGGGCTCGTCGAGGATGATGAACCGGGCCCCGAAGGACAGCGCCCGGGCGATCTCGACGAACTGCCGCTGCTCGACGCTGAGGTCGCCGGCCGGGGACTGCGGGTCGACCTCCACCGACCAGGCCGACAGCAGCTCCTGGGCCCGGCGGCGTACGCCGGTCCAGCTGATGAACCGGTGGGGGCCGTGGTGGTGCCGGTTCAGGAAGAGGTTCTCGGCGACGGTCAGCGTGGGGATGATCGTCGACTTCTGGTAGACGCAGGCGACGCGCCGGCGCCAGGCGTCGCGGTCGCTGAGCCGCGGGGCGGGGTCGCCGCCGAAGGTGACCGTCCCCTCGTCGGGGGCGTGCAGGCCCGTCAGGACGGACACGAGGGTCGACTTGCCGGCCCCGTTGCGGCCGACGAGTGCGTGGGTCTCGCCGGGCCGGATGGTGATCCGGGCGCCGTTCAGGGCCACCGTCGGACCGAATCGTTTGACTATGCCCGTCGCCTCGACGACGGGCGGGGCCGCGGAGGCCCGCCCGTCGTCCGCCGGGGCGGGCGCGGGGGTGACAGTACGCTCCCCGTCGCTCATCTCAACCGCCTTGTTCTGGATAGCCGTTGGTCCCTGACCGGGCAGGTCAGTCGAGGTGGTTGCCCCACAGCGACGTGTCGTCGCTCTTGACGCTGGGAACGCCGCCGTAGGTGCCGCCGTCGGCGGTGACCAGAGGAGCGGAGAGCTGGTCCTCCAGCAGACCGTCGCGGACCTGGATGATCGTGCTGTCGTGGTCGGTCTTGCCCGGCTTGAACGTCTTCCCGTCGATCGCGGCCTTGAGGTAGTACAGGGCGTACTTGGCGTACAGGTCGGCGGGCTGGGAGACAGTGGCGTCGATCTTGCCCGCGGCGATGTCCTTGAGCTCCTCGGGGATGCCGTCGTTGGACACGATGAAGACGTGCTTCTTGTCCTTCGGATCCACCAGCAGGCCCTTCTGCTTGAGCACCTGCAGCGTGCCGGACAGGCCGAAGCTGGATTCCATGTAGACGCCCTTGATGTCCGGGTTGGCGGTGAGGTCCGTCTGCAGTTTCTGCGCGGCGACCGCGCCGTCCCAGTTCGTGGCCTCGCCGAACACCTTGATGCCGGGGTAGTTCTTCTTCATGCAGTCGTTGAACGCCTCGGTGCGGTCACGGCCGTTGATCGAGTCGAGGCCGCCCTCGAGCATGACGACCTTGCCCTTGCCGCCGAGCTTCGTGCCGAGGAACTGGCAGGCCTTCTCGCCGTAGGCGCGGTTGTCGGCCCGCACCACCATGAACACCCTGCCGGTGTCGGGACGGGTGTCGACGGTGACGACGGGGATCTTCTTCGCCTCCAGCTGCGCCAGGGTCGGCGCGATGGCGGCGGTGTCCTGCGGCGCCATCGCGATGCCCTTGACGCCCTGGCTGATGAACGTCTGCGCGTTGGCGGTGAGCTTGGCGACGTCGTTCTGGGAGTTCGTGGTCTTCAGGGACAGGCCGAGCTGCTTCGCGAAGTCGGGCGTGTACTTGATGTAGGAGTTCCAGAAGTCGGTGTCGGACCGTGGGTAGTCGACGCCCACGAGCGGTTTGTCGCTCGACGAGGCGGAGGTGCCGGAGCCGCTGCTGCACGCACTGAGCAGCGTCAGCGCACAGACGACGGACGCGGTGGAGCCGAGTGCGGTTCTGATTCTCATGGGTACTTCCTCGCGCTGGTCCCGGAGCGGGGTTGTTACACCGATGCGACGATTGGGTGTCGCTCTCAGAGAGATGGGATGTTTATAGGGTGGGCGCGAGGGGATTGTCTAGAGGTCTGAAGAGGGCGCTTGAAGAATGCCGCTAGAACGGGCGACTGGAGGCCCACGTCATGGGATGTCGACAACAGATCCATCCCATCAATGTTGCGAACCTGTGATGGGATGTCTCTTGCGCCCGGATCGCTCGATGGCCGCGCCGGTGCGCGTCGGCGGTGCGTGGCTGCGACCCCGTCAGAGCGCGTCCGTGGGCCCCGGGCTGACCGGTGAATGCCCGTTCGGGACCTCACAGGCCCGAGCGTCGAGGTCGTCCGTGGCCTTGACGAGGTCGCCGGGCTCGGCCGGCACATGTGAGGGCCTTCGATCGACGGCGAACTGCTGCCATGCGGACCGCTCCCGCTCGTGCCCGCACGGCCGGGGCCGTGAGCGGACTCGACCAACGAGACTGCACGACGCGCGGCTTGCAGGTACGCCCACACCTCCACGACGTGCTGTGCCGGATGTGCCGAAGGCGACTGGGTCGCTCTGCTGCCGACACCAGCCCCGGGTACGTCTGGTCTGCCGTAGGTCATGGGCGAAGCCGGAGTCGAATCGAGGCGGGGGCGACAGTGCCGTGGAGGATAGGCGCGCTTGTCGAATCTCGTGGCCACCGCCCGAATGTCCTTCAACGCGTTGATCGTGCGCTCAACTTCGTTCCTCCGCTTCCGGACCGTCTCCTCGAAGCGTGGGACTTGCCGGCACCCGACGACCACAACCCAGCATCGGCGGCCGCGGCGAGGCGGGCGCGCCAGGCGGCGTCGTGCTTGTCGCGGACATCGGGCCCTGGCGCGGCTGCCACGGCGGCGTGGAGACCCTGTTAGCGGGGATCCCCGGCGAGCATGCCCGCCTGGTCGCCGCCGGCCGATGCCACCGGGCCCGCCGCCCGGCCGCCGCGACCGGTCCGTACGGGCTCGGCCGCGCCGGGCCGGCCCCGCATCGGACGGTGACCCACCAGGACTGACGAGCAGTCAGTTCGCCTGGGAGCGCCGGGACTCAGAGCCAGCCGCGGCGAGCGGCTGCCAGGCGAGCTGCATCCGCGTGTCGGCGCCGGCGAGCGTCATCATGTGCTGGATGTGGCGCTGCACGGTGCGCCTGCTCAGCCCCATCTGACTCGCGATGGCCTTGTCGGCGACACCCGCCACGAGCAGCGAGAGTAGCCGGGCGGTCGGTCTCGGTCAGCGGGTCGGCGTCGACGACCCCGTCGGTGCCCTCCATCCCGCCGGACGCGCTGACGTTCAGCGGGACCGCGGTCTCCCAGTAGCGCTCGAAGAGCGAGGTGAGCGCCTCCAGCAGGCTGCTGCCTCGCACCAGCGCGGCCGTCGCCACCTGGGGACTGCCCTGGGGCCCACCGGGGACCAGCGGGCAGATGGCGATGGCGCGGTCGGCCACGGCCAGGCGCAGCGGCAGGTGCGGGACCGACCGGGCCACCTCACCGGCGCGCACACCTTCCACGACGTTGTCGACGGCGCCCTCGTCGTCGAAGAAGGCCTGCTCGTACAGGACGCGGTAGCGCACCCCGCGGGCGAGGGCGTCGTACTCGGCGCGGTTGCTGCCCAGTCGTCGAAGACCGGAGAGGTCGGCAGGTAGTACGGGACGAAGGGCGCCGAGGTGCCGGACACCTTCGCCCGCAGCTGCGGGGCCACCATCTGCCCATCGAGGGCCACGGCCTGATCCAGGGCGTGATGTTCTTCGACGTCGCCAAGCGCATCTACGTCAGCCCGACCGCGCAGGTCACCGACGGCACCTTCGAGTTCGCCTCGCGCTCGACGCGGGCCAGCCATGAGCACGCGGAGGAGCACTTGCAGGTGCTCCCGGAGATGACAGCAGTACAGGTCGGCGCCGGAGGTGACGCCGAGGATCGCGGTGAAGCGCTGGTAGGTGCCGACGCGACTCTGCGCGTGGGCCGGGTTTGCGGTCGTCAGATTCCAGGGACAGGCGCTGGCCCGGCATCTGCGCGGACTGCCGATAGCCGCTGCCGGGCAGCGCGTACGGAACACCGGACAAGTAACGGGCGTGTCAGCTCTCGTCCTGCCAGTACCTCGGCCGCCCGGCCGGCCGGGATCGACGTAGCATCAAGACGGTACCCCGTCGGTCGGGCTCGGGTTCGCCCGGTCTTGCAGCACACAGGAGTGGCAAACCCCATGGACGCACCTGCGGACAGCCCATGGTCCGGAGCCGGTCTGGACCCGCTGACCGGTCGCGTTCTGGAACACCTGGTGACTGTGCCGTCGGCTGACGCGGACGAAGTCGCGGCAGCGGTCGGAGCGTCAGCGGCGGACGCGGCGCGGGCTCTGCGCGACCTCGCCGACGCCTCGCTCGCCCTGCGCACCGACGCTGCCGCGCCACGCTGGGCGGCCGGCCCTCCACGCACCTCCCTGAGCGCCCTGCTGGCCCGTCGGCGGGCTGAACTGGCGCGCACCGAAGGGCTCGTGGAGCGTTTGCACGAGATGTACGAAACGGTGTCCGGACCGCGCTCGGCCCACCTGGTGGAGCTGTTGGAGCGCGAGGACGAGGTATCGGCGCGCTATGCCCAGCTGCTCAAGGGTTGTGCGACCGAAGTGCTGCACTTGGCGAAACCGCCCTACCTCACCAGTTTGGGGGTGGCCGCGGAGGCATCAGGGGTAGCGGACGGGGTGCGGATGCGTTCCGTGTACGAGACCGAAGGCTTCTCCGACGAGGTGTCCCTGGCCACGGCGGTGCGCGGCACCGGGCGGGGCGGGGAACTTCGGCTGGCGCCACGGCTGCCGGTGAAACTCGTGGTGTTCGACCGGACCGCGGCCCTGCTGCCGGTGCGGGGGGACCGGCCGTCCGCCGGCTCACTGGTGGTTCACTCGCCCGCGCTGGTCGAGGCGCTGGCCGACCTGTTCGAGAGCGTGTGGCGACATGCCGAACCAATGTCCCTCTCCAGCCGGACCGATGCGACGTCGCCGGCCGGCGGACACCACGGCACGCCGCTGCCGGACACCGGGGCGACGGGGACACCCGACCCGCGCACCCGGGAGATCCTGCACCTGATGGCCGCGGGGATGAAGGACGACACGATCGCCCGCGTACTCAAGGTGAGCCGCCGCACCGTTCAGAAACATGTCACCGACGCGGGCACACGGCTCGGCGCCCGCACCCGCTTCCAGATCGCCCTGCTGGCGGCCGAACGGGGGTGGTTGACGGGTGGCTCGGCGGAAGGCTCCGGACAGTCTGCCGCAGGGGCGGTTACGCGGCCCGGCATCACCGCGCACGGTGCCGTACCCGTGGATACGGCACCGTGATCGAGGCCTACGTGGTGGGCTTCAACGCGAAGTCCCTGTGGGTGACCCGGTCCCGGTGCACCACGGTCCGGCGGGTGAGGAGCCGGTGGCCGTCCGCGCTGGCCTGGAGGGTGTGTACGCCGGGGGCGCGCGAGAACAGGGTGTAGAGACCGTCGCCCACGGCCGGGTCCTCCGGCGTGGCCACGGTGAGTACGGCGGTGTCCGGCGCCGAGGTGTCGGCGACCTTCGCGCCGATGATCGCCGTGCCGGTGCGGGCGTCCTGAACGGTTCCCACCGTCAGCCCGCCCGGCACCGGCTCCAGCGTCCGGCTCTGCACGCTCACGTCGTCGACTTCCCAGAAGTAGGCCCAGTTCGCGACGAAGTGGAAGCGCAGCCGCACCGACGACTGCCCGGCGTACTGCCGCAGCGGGACGCTCAACGTGAGGTGGTCGGCCTCGCCGTTCTCCTTGGGACCGCCCCACACGTTCTGCCAGGTGGCGCCGTCGTCGGTGCTGGCGTCCACGGTCATGCGCTGCTGGCTGAGGTTGGTGATGTAGTGCGTCTTGAAGGTGAGACTGGCCGACTGCGCCGTGGACAGGTCGTAGGCGGGGCTGACCAGTGAAGTGTCCTGATGCGGTCCGAAGGGCGCGTTGTCGCTCTCGATGGTCGCGAAGGAGCCGCTGCCGCCGGTGGCGTTGCCGCGCTGGGTGGGGTCGTCGAACTGCCAGCCGTTGTCGCTGTCTGCCGGGCTCGCCACCGTCCAGCCCTGTGGTGCCGCGGTCGGTGTGTCGAATCCCTCGGAGTGCTCGGTGGTGTGGAGGGCGTATCCGACGGCGGTGGCCGCATCCGGGTCGGCGGCCAGGGCGCTGTCGGCGGTCACGGCCTTCCTGCCCACCGTCACCTCGCGGGAGACCGCCTCGTAACCGGGCAGGGCCGCGGTGACGTCCAGGGTGTAACCGGCTTGCTCAGGAAGGGAGATGTCGTACCGGCCGGTGACCGGGTCGGTCCACACCGGCGGCTCCGGCGAACCCTCGACGGCGATCCGGGCGTACAGCGGCCAGCCGTGTCCCGAGCCGTCCCGGACCGTGCCGCGCACATGGGTGCGGGGCAGGGCCTTGAGGCCGAAGTCGCGTGTCACGGTCTCGCCGTCCGCGATCTCCAGGGAGACCGGTGCCGTGGACGCGTAGCCGAAGGCCGTGACGGTGAGCCCGTCGACCTCGCCTGCGGGCAGGTTCAGGGTGTACGTGCCGTCGGCGGTCGTGGTGGCCACGTCGAGGCCGGAGGCCACGGTGGCGTCGGCGACGGGTTTGCCGGTCCTGGTGTCCGTCACTTTGCCGGTCAGGGTCCCGCTCGGGCCGCTGCGGAAGGCCGCCAGTCCGGCCGGGGTGCCCAGGCCGGTGGGGCCGTCGTAGCCGGTGCCCGCGGTGCACAGGTAGGCGGAGGCGCAGGTGCCGTTGGATCCGGAGGTGATGTCGTTCAGTCCGGTGCCGCCGGCCGTGTACGGATACGCGTTGGG
Organism: Streptomyces sp. NPDC026538; assembly: GCF_055567535.1. Classification (NCBI taxonomy): domain Bacteria; kingdom Bacillati; phylum Actinomycetota; class Actinomycetes; order Kitasatosporales; family Streptomycetaceae; genus Streptomyces; species Streptomyces sp. NPDC026538. The sequence goes on along the minus strand of NZ_JBVHQG010000007.1, from coordinate 77,682 downwards.
GTAGGTGCCCGGGCGCGGTGAGCCGGCCAGCGCGTAGACGCCGGCGATCACCGGGGTGGCCGCGCTGGTGCCGCCGTAGGTCTGCCAGCCGGTGCCGTGGCTGCCGAACGTCGAATAGACGGCAACGTTGTCAGCCACCGCGGAGACGTCCGCGACACTGCGTCCCTGGCAACCGGTGTCCTGCTGGAAGGATGGCTTGGACTGGTACGACGCGCAGCCCGAGCCGGGCCCGTAGGGGCCGCGCTTCCACACGGTCTCGTCCCACCCGCGGGCAGTGTCCGGGTCGGCGACCAGATTGGTGCCGCCGACCGCCGTCACCGTGGGAAGGGTGGCCGGGAAGGCGACGCCGTAGCCGTTGTCCCCGCTCGCCGCGACGACCGCGACGCCGGGATGGTCGTAGGAGGCGCCGTACGTCGGGACGTCAGAGGCGTAGTCGCCGGAGCGGCCGTAGGAGTTGGACACGTACTTCGCGCCCAGCTCGACCGCCTTGTCGACCCCGGCCGCGAGCCGGTCGAGTCCGTCGTTGTCGGTCTCCACGAGCAGGATGCGCGCCTGCGGGGCGACCGCGGAGACCATGTCGAGGTCGAGGGCGATCTCACCGGCCCAGCCGTCGTTGGACAGCGGGTAGTCGGTGCCGCCGCGCTGGTCCACCTTGCTGAAGCAGCCGTTGGCCGTGGTGCACGGCGGCAGCCCGTACTGGGCGCGGTAGACCGCCAGGTCCGCTTCGGCGTCGGGGTTGTCGTAGGCGTCCACGATGGCGATGGTCTGCCCCGCGCCGCCGTCGGCCGGGAGGCTGTAGGCGCTCTGCAGGTCCTGCGGTCCGAGCCCCGGCGGCGTCTGAGCCGCGGCCAGCCGGAGCAACGGGGACTCACTCGTGGAGCGCATGGCGAAGCACGACGCGTGTCCCTTCGCAGGCGTGCCGCACACGGGAGTCAGGCCGGTGGCCACGCCGGCTTCGTTGTCCCGAGAGGTGTCGAGGCGGGCCGGAGGGGCAGCGGCATCTGAGGGCGTGGCCGGCATGGCATGCGCGGGCGCCTCGATGCAGAGCAGAGCAAGGGCGGCGAGCCCCAGGGCGGTCACACCCGAACGGAGCCGCGGGGCCACGGATATTCGCTCTCTTCGGAACGCGGATTGCTTCACTTCGTACCCATCGTGACGGGCCCTCGGAATCGGGCCGGGAACAGGGGAGACCTGCGCACAGGAAGACGTCCCGGACAATTAGCCGGTCAGGCATGACGGGATGTCAATAGGCCCTTCGTTACACGTTCATTTCCCGGAGACTGCCGACTTCCGCCGAGGGTTCTCACTTGTGCAGAATCACGAAGTGGCATGGCAAGTCCCGCGCCGGGCAGCAGAGTTCCCAGTCACAATGGACGGGGCCGCCCGAGACCTCCGCTGATTACTGCATGCTCCGCACCCTTTTCCTCTCGAAATAGCCGAACAATGAGGTGACTCGGCCATGATGGCCGTGCCTGAAGAGTCCCCTAAATGATCTTCCAGTGCTACGGGCAGGCTCGGCTGCCGTACGAAAGTTTCTGGTGTGGGCGACGTCGTGCAGTCGCGCGATGCCGGGCGTGGCGAGGTGGAGGACGTCGCCCTCGACGCCCGCTCCGCGCACCCGCGCCTGCCGGCCCCGCGGGTTGGCAGCAGGAGGCCTGGCGGCGATGGCGCGGCCTTTCTCGGCCCTGCCGGGTATCGCGAGCTTGAGGCTCACCCAGAGGCCCTCGCGATGCTCCGTGAAGATCATCAGCGTTACGGCTGGGCGCCGGCAGAAACCGAACAGTTCTTGCCGGGACTGGACCGGGCCGGCGAGCCGACCGCCTATCGGTTCCGCTGCTTGCACTGCAACACAAGCCTGGCATCCTGGGACATCGGCTGACAGCAGCTTATTCCGCGCCGTGATCACGGTCATCGTCGGTCGTTCGCCCGCTTCGTTCCCTTCTCGACTTCACCGACGTCCTTGTGGTCGAGGCGGTCTCCACTCCTCGCCCGGGTCGGTGCCCGGACAGTCGGAAAAAGACGAGGCGTAGACACAGCGCGTACCAACGTGCCCTGGATGAACAGCGGTTGCGCCAGCAAATGGTCGTCAATTCCGGGTTCTGGCACAGATCTTGGGGAGTCGTCGCAAAGTGTTACCCCGTCGTTCGATTGCGAAGAGTTGGGTTCGCGTGAGACCGCGTACGCCTTGTCGTCCATCGAGCAGAATTGACGCTCCATCAACTCCTAGCCACCCGCTGCTGCAGCCGGTTGTCGCCGGTGATGGTGCTGGTCACGCAGACCGATGCACCGTTCTGGGACTCGCTGGTGTTCGACGGAATCGACGATATAGAAGTCGAGGCAGCCACAGCCGCCTTCGGTACGGTCGAGGTGGCGGCGAGAGGCCGCGCGGTCGGCTCTTCATGTCCCGACTGCGGCCGTTTCTCGGACCGAGTCCACGACCGCTACCAGCGCAGGCTGAAGGACCTTCCGCCACCTGAGCAGGGCTTTGTGATCCGGCTGACGGTCCGGCGCTTCACCTGCGGAGCGGCGGACTGCCCGTGGCGGACGTTCGCTGAGCCATTCTCGCAGCTGACTGTCCCGCACGCGCGGTTCCCCACGCGGCTCAACCAAGCCCTGGAGCGAGTGGGGCTCGCGCTGGCCGGGCGGGCCGGCGCCCGGCTGGCGGCCCAGCTGAGCTTCGGCGTCGGCCGGATGACCTTGTTACGCAGGGTCATGGCATTGCCCGGTCCGAAGTTCAGAACTCCACGTGTGCTGGGCGTGGACGAGCTCTACGGCCGAGCAGGATTCGAACTCCTCCGCAAGAGGATCCTGCTTCAGTGAACCCTCCGCGATCCCGACCCCGATGTTGCGCCAGAAACGCCTTCGGACCTCACTCGTCAGAGGCGCGGCCCGACAGTGGGATGCGAGACCAAGGTACCGGCCGTGATCTGCAGTTGCGCTTCCCATGCCGCCTCGTCGAGCCCCAGCGTGTACTCGATGCAGCACGCGCATGGCGGGAGTAGCGCCAGGAATGCTTGCTCCTCAGCGGTCTCGACCTCCATCTCCGACCACTCGTCCGATGCCAACCCGCCGAGATCCACCTCCCCGGCGGTGAATCGCTTGGCCAGCCTGCGCAGCGCGTAGCGTCGGGCCAGGTGGTGATCTGGCAGATCGATCCCCAATTCTTCGAGAGCCTGCTCGAACGTGTCGCGGATGTCCCGGGGGTCCGCGTGACGCGGCAGGCCGGCGAGCTCACACAGGGTCGGCGTGTCCATTCCCGCTGCGAGTGCCTGGGCAGCTGTCATGGGCAGGTCTTCCGGACACACCTGATCCGCCTGATACAGCCACGCTGCCACCACCAGGGGCGGATAGGTGCTGTGGACAGGGCTGTCAGGTTCGGATGTCTCGTCTATCGCTGCCATGGTTCATACGATGCCAGCACGGCTTGCGAGAGCGTCTTGCAATTTGGACTGTCCCGGCAAACCGCCTGTGGTCCGACCCAGCTCATGCTGTTGCCCCGGTGACACTCCGCGACCGCTCCCCAAGATCTGTGCCAGAACCGATTCTGGGGAACGGCGTGGGTATCCCCCGCCAGCAGGTTCTTGGGCTGATGGTGGTACATCGTGCGTGCGGTTCTGACCTGGGCGTATGCGTGATGCGACGGGTGGATGGCGTGGGCCGGCCCGGATACGGTCCGGATCTTGGCCGTGAGTTGCCTGCCTCGGAAGGGCGGAGTCGGCCGACGATCCGGGTCGGCCGTCAGGGACAGTCGTACGAGAAGTGGGCGGCGGTCGCCCGGTGACCGGGAGACAGGATGCGCAGTTCCGCCCGTGCCGCACGGTGGCCCGGTCCCTGGTAGGTCCATCGGAGGTGCAGGCGCGCGTGTCGCTCCCCCCGGACCATCACCTCGTGCAGGACGTCGGAGGCGGTGCCGTCGCTTCGGACCCATCGGTAGGAGAGGGTGCCGCGACGGCCGTTGGTGGTGATCAGACCGACGATCTCCGCGGTGCCGTCGCATCCCAGAACCGTCGGCCTCGCCGTGACGGCAACCTGGGTGACCGCCACGGACTGCCCGAAGCGCTGCCAGGCCAGGAACACCAGGACGGCTGCCACCAGCAGCGTCGGCAGAGCGTTCTTGCGCAGCCTCCGACCGGAGGACGCGGGAGCCGACGACGTGGCGGGAAGTGTCCGGACGGTGCGGTGCGCGACGGCGGCCGTCACACCGGGCCCGAAACGCAGCACGCTGCCCTCGACGCGGTCAGGCCGGGTCGCGGAAGCGCTCGCCGGAACCGGTTCGACGAGGGTGTCGTCCGTTTCGGGTCGCAGGATCCAGTGGCTGGCCAGCACGGTGGCGCTGTACTCGCTGTCGGGGCTGGAGGGCCGGTCGTCGGGGACGTGGCCTTCGGTGGGCACGAGACGGAGTGTGGTGCTGTGCGCGTCGGCGGGTGCGAGCGCCTGCGTGGGCTCCGCACCCTTCACCGTCGGCGTCGGCGTGTTGTCGCTCTGAGCAGTCATCGGATCTCACACTGCCTGGTCAGGATCTGCTGCGAGGCGCCGCCGGAAACCGGCGCCGGAGTGGTCGTGGCCTGGACCGTCCAGTAGCAGCCGTCGTTCTGGAAGGTGTGGTCGACGGTGATCGTGTACTGGGTGGCTCCGCTGCGCTCGAAAGTCTGGGACGCACCGTCGGGGGAACCGGCCCCTCCGCTCGCCTTGTCCGTGAACCACGAGACGGTGACGGAGATCGGCCCGCTGCCGTCCGTGGTGATGGTGATGGTCGCGCTGGAGGTCGTGGGGCCCGTCTGCCGGAAGGCCGATACCGCGACGTTCTTGACGGCGGCAGCGACAGGCGGGGTGGAATAGGCGGTCGTCGGTGTCGCCGGCGTGGACGTGGTTGCCTCGCTGGGCGTCGTCGACTGCGTGGGTGAGTCGGTGGCGGAGGCGGAAGGTTGACCGGTCGGTGTGGTCGACGGGCCCGAGGAGGAGACACCGGGTGTCGGCGACAGGTCGCCTGAGGGGGTGGGCGCCGTGGGCGGGGCGGTGGGCGGCGCCGCTTCGGTGCCGGCCCGGGCCGTGGTGGTGGCCAGGGCATCGACGGTCGGCTCGGCGGCGCCTGCCGAAGCGTGATGCATTCCGTAGGTGAGCAGGAGGCCCAGGAGCACGGCGGCAGCTGAGACGAGCATGCCGGGTCGGCCAGGTCGCCATGACGGGGCCCAGTCGTGGCGTGGTGCATGGCTCAGGACCGTACGTGCGGTGTCCGTTGTTGATCTGGGGGAGCGGGTGGACGGCAGCAGCAGCGCCAGAAGGGCCACCAGGGCGGCCAGCCGGGCGCGGCCGCGTTCCTCCCAATCGGCGCCGTAGACGGCGCCGGCGATCGCCTCCAGTTCCGTCACGAACGCCTCGGCCTGTGCCGGCCGCTGGTCCGGTTCCTTGGCCAGACCGCGGCGGACCAGCTCGCGCACCGCTGCGGGTAGCTCCTCCACAGGGACCGGGGCGTCGACGTGCTGCAGGGCCAGTTCGGCGATGTTGTCGCCCGAGTACGGCTTGTGCCCCGTCAGGCACTCGAAGAAGGTGGCCGTGGCCGCGTACACGTCCGCGGCGCAGGAGGCGGGGGAGCCGGTCCACTGCTCGGGGGCCATGTAGGACGGGGTTCCGGCCACACCCGCGCTGGTGCCGGCGTCCACCGCGATACCGAAGTCGACGAGCTTGGACGATCCGTCCGTCTCGACCAGGACGTTCTCCGGCTTGTAGTCGCGGTGGACGACGCCGATGCGGTGTGCGTCGGCGAGACCGAGCAGTGATCCCTTGAGAAGGACGAGCGCGGCCTCGGGATCGAGTGGCCCCTGACGGGTCAGCAGCGTCCGCAACGAGACACCGTCCACCAGTTCCATGACGATGGCGGCGCCCTGCGGGCTCTCCACGTACTCGTACAGGCCAGCCACGTACAGGCTCTGCAGTCCGCCGAGCAGGCGCGCCTCCGCCCGGAAATCGTGCACGAAACCAGGCCGCGTGCGCAGGGACTCGCTGAGGTACTTCACCGCGACCCGTACGCCGGTGTCCGCGTGCACGGCCAGCACGACACGACCGCTCGCACCCGACCCGAGTTCGAGAGAGTCGGTGTATCCGGGCACCACCCATGTGCTCACGTCATCCCCCCAGACGGCATGCCGCCGTACCTGACCAACTCCCGAAGCGGCTGGACCATGCGTGCTTTGAGAGACACATTTTCAGCCGCGGCGGTTCCGGAACAGGACCGTACGGGTCCCCCCGTCGTCGGCGTGTGCGGTTGGGTCTGCCGGTGGCGACAGCGCAGTCAACCAAGGGCGCTTACCACTCGTCCCCGTGGATGCCCCGTACCGCTTCGCTGACCCTTGCCGCGCATCGCCTCGGCCACCCCCCCACCATCACGAAAGAGGCCTGCATGCTCCGCACCCACTTCACGCCGCTCGACTTAGAGGCCGCGCGGATAGGGATGCGGTCATGGTCGGTGGTTCGGGCGTTCTCCCACTGGTGAGTTGTCCATCCCCGCCGGGTCAGACTACGCACGGTGATAATGGTGTCGGTGAGGTCAAAGGATGCCACGATGGCAGTGGCGCGCCGCTCGTAGCAGCGGGCGAGGAGGCTGCTTCGGCAGCCACTGCTTCCTGGCGGACGGCTGCCCGCCGTGCTCGTCCTCAGTTGACCTCCCGCACTCTTGCAGCGGTCCGCTCGGCGAGCTCGTGGATGCCGTTCGCGGCGTTCTCCGAGAGCTCGCCGAGTATGGCGTCGGCGGCGGTGAGGAGGGCACGGGTCTCCTCGGGGCGACCCGCGTCGGCCAGGGCGAGGGTGAGCCGGTAGTGCTCCTCGGCGATGAAGCGGCCGAGGTTGACCTGCTGCCAGTGGCGCAGTGAGTCGTCGCCTGGGGTGGCCAGGGCGTCGCGCACGGCGGCCAGGCTGTCCACCGCCTGCGGCAGCTGGCCCGCCTCCCGCTCCAGGCGGGCGAGGGTGTGCCGGGCCGAGGCCCGGTCCCATGCCGTCTCTTGAAGGGCGGCGTACAGGCGCTGGGCGCGCAACGCCTGGCGAAGGTCGCCGAGTTCCTCAAAGTCCCGGGCGAGACCTCTCAGCGGAGCCGCGGCCAGGGTGCGGGGCGCCTCGGGGCGGCGGAGTCTGCTCTGGTCCATGAAGATGTTGTCGAGTTCGCGGATCAGCGCCACCCGCGCGAGGTCCGCCATCCCCTGGTCCCGCGCCAGGTCGGTCCACGTGGAGACCGGCTCGTCCGACGGGTCCCTCCCGAACATCGACTCGTCGAGCGCCCGCGCCCACTGTTGCAACTCGTCCGCGCTTGCACCCGGTTCCGGCATACCGCCCAGACCGCACGCCGTGTCGAAGTCCGTCTCCCGGACCTCAAGCAGCAGCGGTAGATCTCCGGTGTCCCCGCGCAACCCCACCAGCACGGCCGCGAGTCGCAGTTCGTCCGTCATCGATGACCGTGTCTCGTGCCGCAGCAGATGCCGCAGCAGCTCCAGATCCCCCTCGGCGCGGTCGAACTGCGCGGCCCGCAGGGTGATCCGGCGCCGGACCGGGTCCTCAGCGACTTCACGCCATGCCGCGTGGTCGCCCTCCCGCAGGCAGGCAAGATCGGCACGACCCGCCGCGAGCACTGGCTCCCACAGCGGGGGACCGGCCGGGCCTATCCGGTCGTACGCGCACCCCTCATCCGCGTTGAGCAGTACGAAGTCCGGCTCGGTCCGCAGCAGCGCGACGCGCAACCTGCCCACCAGCTCGACCGGGGAGCGTTTCGGGAAGCCCAGCGCAGCAAGGAGCTCGGCCCGCTCCTCGTCGATTCCGTAGCACTCACGGATCTCGTCCTCGGTCTCCGCGACGCACGCCAGGATCTTCTCGTCGCCGTCGTCTGGCGACAGACCTGTGTAGCCGCGCCAGCCGGGCAGGCCGATCACGAGCTCCAGGGCCTCGTCAACACTGGAGCCGATGATCCCCGCGGCGCCCTCCGAGTCGGCGTAGAGCACCGAGCCTTCCGCGCACACGAAGTACGTACCGCCGGTATCATCCCCGGCTACCGTCTCTAGCGGCTCACCCGAGGCGAGGCGGACCTCCTCGACATGGCCGTGGACGGCGCGGTCCAGGTCGAAGCCGAAGGGGAAGGCGGCCAGTTCGGCCAAACGGCGGTCCTGCCGCAGCAGCCGTAGCGCGTGATCCGTCATGTCACAGAACGTAACACCGTCCACGGACAAAGGACTCGCGGCCTCTGTAATAGGCCGTGCGGATCGGGGTGCGGTCATGGTCGGCGGTTCGAGCGTTCGCCCCAGCGGTGAGTCGTCCAAGCTTGCCGGATCAGACTGCGCACGGTGATGATCGTGTCGGCGAGGTCGAAGAAGGCGTCGATGACGGTGGTGCGCCGCTCGTAGCAGCGGGCGAGCCGGTAGAAGGCGTTCTGCCAGGCGTGGGTGCGCTCGACATGCCAACGTCGACTGGCCTGCATGAGAGCCTTCTCGCCTTTGTGCGCGATGCGTCCGTGCAGGCCGCGTTCGCTGAGCAGCGCGCGGGTTTTGTCCGAGTCGTAGCCGGCGTCCAGGTGCACGGTGATGTTGCCGGGCAACGGCCCCAGGTCGTCCAGACGGTCCAGGGTCGGCGCGAGCAACGGGGAATCGTGGCGGTTGGCGCCGGCCAGGACACGCCCCAGGGGAATGCCGTATCCGTCCGTCATGCCCGAGCGTTTGAGGCCCTGTTTGCCGCGGTCGACCGGTGAGCGACCGGCGACCTCGCCGCCTCCGGGGGCCTTCGTGATGGAGTCGTCGACGGCGATCTGGTCGAGGACGAGGCCGACGATCCGGTCGTAGGAGTCCAGCGCGATCTGCTTGAGCTGGGCGAACACGCCGAGTCGTATCCACTCGTCGCGACGGCTGCGGATCGTGGTGGCCGAGCAGGTCGTGTCGGCGATCGCCTCGTAAGAACAGCCGAAGCGCAGCAGTTTCAGGAGCTTGTCAAAGATGACCCGGTCACTGATGCGGCGGCGGTGGCAGCCGAGTGGATGGTCCGGGCGGAACTCCGGCCGTTCGGGAAGCAGAGCTGTGAATTGGTCCCAGAGGGGTTCGGTGAGCCATGATGGCAGCGCGGGCACAGGTCTCCCTCGTGATCACAGAGCGTCGCAACTCCATGATCACCGGGACCTTGTGCCTGTTCTGCTGCCGGGCCCCAACCACGCCTATCCGCGCGACCTCTTAGACGGTGTTCGCCGTTGCCGACGTCCAGGCCGAGGAAGACGTCGATGCCGCCGGTGTCGATGACGTGCAGGCCTCTCCGTCACGCTTCGTCCGGCCCTGGCAGGGCACGAGCTGCCACATCCACGTTACAGAGACCTCTTCCGGCCCGGGTGAAGCCTGCCTGGCCCGAAGGTCGCAGGCTCCATTGCGGTGCCGTGGAAGAGGCAACGGGGGCGAGATGGATCCGCCGGGGAGTGTTCCCGACCTCGGGGTGTTCGTTCATGCGCTCTCTTCGCTGAGTCGGTCGACTGCCCACGGCAGGAGCTCCTTGGCCAGTGCAAGACTGAACGGCCTTACCAGTGAGCGAAGTTCGGCGCAGGCGGCAGGGCCGAGCGCGGTGTAGGGGAGGGCGGCCAGCCTGTCGGTGGTGTGCTCGATCTCGGCCCTGCACCGCGTACCCTCCTCGGTCAGGGCCAGGTGGGGGTCGTCGTCGAGCCACCCACGCTCACGCAGGGTCTGCACGGCCTGCCCCCACTGCTCCGGCGACCATGCCCGCGAGTCGCGCAGCACCGCTGCGTCGATGTCGCCGGTGGCGGCATGCATGACGAGCGCCTCGAGCCCGCTCAGTCCGGCAGTCAGAAGTGCCGCCACGTGACCGTCGCCACGGAACTCCCGCAGCAGGGTCTGCGCGTGCCAGAGCACGAGGTGGGGTGCACTCGGCCACGGCAGTGCGGCGTGCGCGGCGAAGAGGGGACGCCCCTGTGGGTGACGCACAGTCACTTCAGCGGCGATGCGGGCCAATTCGGCTGCACGGGCGAGCTCTGGTGAGGAGACGTCCGCGCCGAGTACACGGCGGAGCGTGGCATCGATCCCAGCGAGTCGGGCGGCGGCGAACTGCTGTGGTGTGGCGGCCTTTCGAGCCGCCGAAATTGCTTGGCGCACCACTTCGGGATTGAAGTTGTAGAATGTGGCGATCACCAGATTTGCCGGAGCGGCGCCGAGCGCGGCGGAGCGGGAGGCGAAATACCCCGTCCTGGGGTCCACACCCAACTCGGCGTACCGACTTGCGGCTTCGGGTGAGAAGTAGACGGCCCCGTGGTAGGGCTCGAGAGTTCTCCAGGTCTGGCGAGCGAGGGCCAGACTGTCGCGGTCCGTGTTCTGCGTCATGAGTGGTTCGCCGTCCTGAGGCGGATGAAATGTTGCAGTTCATCGAGCACACGACGGTGCGTGGACACATTTGAACGTACCGTCTAGTCGGTATGTTATCGAAGGGCGGCTCCGACGACTACCGCCCTGTAACCAGTTCTCCAGACCACCGTACACATCCAGCCGCGACACACGACCGTGTTGATGCGGGCCCGGCTGGGGACCTGCATGATGCGCGGGCCTCGGCAGCGTGATGGAGGCGTGCAGACCACGAAGATAGCCGCAATCTCGGGGACCAGCACACTGTTCGGCCCGGGCTGCGGTGACAGCGGCGGATAGGAGTATGCGCTCCTGCCGAGAGGGGTGACGGAGTGGTCAGGGCCCTGAGTGACCACAAACGGATTCCCCCATGAAGGCCACGACCGCCCGCCGCGCCCTGCCTGTTCTCGCCCTTGCCCTGACCGGCATGGCGCTGACCGCGTGCGGCCCGGGGACCGACGGTGCCTCCTCCGGCGGCTCTTCGGCGGCGGCCGGCGCCGACGCCCCGTCGGGCACCTCCTCGACGGGCGGACGGGCCGCCGCCGACGGATCGTCGTCCTCCACGTCGAACGGCCGCTCCGCCGGCCAGGACCAGGGATCCGGAAGCGACGGCGGCCCGGGGGCGTGCGCCGCCTCGAACCTGAAGGACGCGGCGGAGAACCCCGATTGCGGCGCCGGCACCATCTACTTCCAGCTCGTCTTCCAGAACACCGGCGCGATCCCCTGCACGCTCAGCGGCTTCCCGGGAGTCTCCTTCCGCGGTCGTGACGGCGCCCAGATCGGCAACGCCGCCACCCGTGACAGCGGCAACTCCGTGACGACGGTGACCCTGCTCCCGAACGGCCACGCCACCGCGGACGTCAGCGCACCCGACGGCCGGTCCGGCTTCTCCGCCGACGAGTGCAAGCTCACGGAAGCGTTCCCGATCCAGGGCGCGACCCTGCCCAACACTCTCGCGGGCCGCGATGCCCTGGGACGCGGGCGCACCGGCTCCGGCAAGACCCTCGCTTTCGGTTTGGCCTTGCTGGCCCGCACCGCCGGACAGCGCGCCGAGCCCCGCCAGCCGCTGGCCCTGGTTCTCGTGCCGACGCGTGAGCTGGCCCAGCAGGTGACCGACGCGCTCACCCCCTACGCCCGCTCGGTGCAGCTGCGTCTCGCCACGGTCGTCGGAGGAATGTCGATCGGCAGGCAGGCCAACGCGCTGCGCAGCGGTGCCGAGGTCGTCGTCGCGACACCGGGCCGTCTCAAGGACCTCATCGACCGCGGGGACTGCCGGCTGAACCAGGTCGCGATCACCGTCCTGGACGAGGCGGACCAGATGGCCGACATGGGTTTCATGCCCCAGGTCACCGCGCTCCTGGACCAGGTCCGCCCCGAGGGACAGCGGATGCTGTTCTCCGCCACCCTCGACCGCAACGTCGACCGCCTGGTCCGCCGCTACCTCACCGACCCGGTCGTCCACTCCGTCGACGCGTCCGCGGGTGCGGTCAGCACGATGGAGCACCACGTGCTGCACGTCCACGGCGCCGACAAGCACTGGACGACGACGCAGATCGCGGCGCGCGAAGGCCGGGTGATCATGTTCCTGGACACCAAGCACGCCGTCGGCCGCTTGACGCAGGACCTGCTCAGCAGCGGGGTGCGGGCCGCCGCCCTGCACGGCGGCAAGTCACAGCCGCAGCGCACCCGAACCCTGACCCAGTTCAAGACCGGGCACGTCACCGTGCTCGTGGCCACGAACGTCGCCGCCCGCGGCATCCACGTCGACAACCTCGACCCGCCCACCGACCACAAGGACTACCTGCACCGCGGCGGCCGCACCGCCCGCGCCGGCGAGTCCGGCAAGGTCGTCACCCTGGTCACCCCCCACCAGCGCCGCGACATGAGCCGCCTCATGACCGCCGCCGACATCACGCCCCAGACCACCCAGATCCGCACCGGCGAAGAGGCACTCGGCCAGATCACCGGCGCCCGGACACTCTCCGGCATCCCCGTGACGATCACCGCGCCGGTCACCGAGCGACGTCAGCGCAGCACGTCGTCCTCACGCGGCCGACGCAGCCCCGCCTCGGCCGCCCGGCGCAGGACCGGACGGCAGTCGTCGTTCAAGGCGGCGGCGTAAGGACTTCGTGCCAGGTCCAGGAAACTGGCCCACCTCTGCAGGAGGCACGTTGCGACGATGGTTCAGATGCAGCACCGCTCGACGCGCGCCGCCCCCGTACCCAGGACGGTGGCCGACGCATGGAGACCGCCGGGCCACAGGTCTCTGGACGACATGACCGTCGAGGTGGCCCTGTCCGTCATGGCAAGCGCCCGCACCGCACACCTGCTCGTCTGCGACAACGACGGCGTGTGCACCGGACTTCTCACCCACGCCCAGCTCACCGCGATCCGCGACAGCTCCGCGTACACGGACCGGGTCCAGCTGCGGGACATCCTCATCGACCCGGGGCCCTTCGCCTCCCCCGTGACCACCATGGCCGAAGCCGAGCACGCGATGCGCTGCCGCCGCCTCGATGCCCTGCCCGTGGTCGACGAACACGGCAACGCCCTGGGCGTCCTCGCCCTGGCCCGCTGACCGCCTCGACCGCGGCAGTACCATCCCCTCGTTCTTCTCCCTGTGAGGCATCATGCGCTGTGTCACCGCCCGCTTCCCCTTCGACCTCACCAAGAGCGGCGTCCTGGAATCGATGAAAGGCGTCAAGCCCGAGGAAATCGTCGGGGCATCCGTGACCATCGGTCGTCGCACCTACCCGTCAAGCAGGTCGGGCAGGTCGTCACCCGCCAGGACCGCCGCGACTTCAGCGCCGGAGAAGTCCTGCGGGCCATGACCCAGCTCGGCTTCACCTGCCGCGACCTCTCCCAAGTGGGCGCGGCACCGACGTCATTCCCTTCGTGCCAGAGCTCAAGTTCATCACGGGTGTTGCTCTCGGCCTCTTCCGTGCAGCGGAGGCTTCGCAGCACCGTGGCCATGATCGGGGCGTAGCACTTCTCCCAGTGGGCGATCTGGGGTGTGGAGAAAGCCATCAGACACACGCGCTGGCCGCCTCCCCCCCCGGCCTTGGGAGGGATGGGGATGATCGCGTGGAACTGGGCGGTGCGGACCTTGAGTTCTTCACCGCTCGGGGAGAAGACTGCAGGAAGGACGTAGATCTGGCTGCGGGTGAAGACGGCGCCCTGGCCGCACGGAGCGTCGATCACCGATGCGGCCCCGCCTCCTCTTCGCGGGTCGAGGATCCCTCGCAGGGCCCCCATGACTGCGGTGGCGGGATCGTCGCCGTGGGGGAAGTCCACGACAGCGACGGCGAGCGAGCCGATGGAAGTCTCGCCCTCGCCGGACCGCAGCCAGTTGGTTGTATACACGACGCCGGCATCTGCGAGCAGCGCGAGATCTGCTGGAGTGTGCGGGCCATCTCCGCCCGTGGCTGTTGCTCAGTTTCTGGCGCCAGTGGGGCGGAGGTGCTTCCGGCGTTCACGGTGGCCCAGGCCGTGTCGAAGTCCATGTCCAGAGGCATCTCTTCGAACTCGGTGGGAACCGAGAAGTCGACCCGTATCACCGGCCGCTGCCGCTGCCGCTGCCGCTGCCGCTGCCGCTGCCGCTGCCGCTGCCGCTACCGGGATGCGGATCGGTGGGCCCGGGAGACGGCGCGGGGCTCACCTGGCCGGACCGTTGTTGGTCGTGGAGGTCCACCAGCCACCGGTTCTTCTCATACCACTGCTTCATCCACCGAGGGGTCAGGGCCGCGGCCACGGCGACGCCGAGCACCGCCGCCATCACGGCGAGGGGTGTGTTCGGGCTGTCGCGCAGTACCCACGCGAGGGTGAAGCAGCCGAGGCTGAGCGCGGCGATGAAGACTACGAATCCCCTGATGCCGTTGGCCTCGTAGGCGGCGAGACCTCGCCGCTTCGACGCCATGTCGACGGCCGTGACGGAGCCGACCGTCCGTGGTGCTGCACCAGGGACGGTCCACGTCGCCAGGAGCGGACCTCCCGTGCGCAACCGGTCGTGCGTCTGCCAGGCGCGTTGACGAGCCGTTGGGGAGTCATCGCGCACAAAGATCATGCGCATCGTGCTCCTGCTCACCGCCTCGGCTTGCTTGAGGTCGTAGCCGAACTCGAAGCCGATCGCGGTGATCATGTCGGACTGGCCTGCCTCCAGGCCGCTCAGACTGAACTCGGCAGTGCCGCGCCCGTCGAAGTGGGCCAGGATCTCTGGATCTTTCATCGTGTGGCTCACTTTCCCTGCCGGGCTGCCTTGTCCTTCTCGGTTCCAGCTTCCCAAGCGTTCTCGAACGCCACGAGCAGAGGGGCTCCGGGGATAACCGGGGATGCCGCGACCTCAGCGACCTGTCGCTGATTGTTAGGCGCCCAGTACCCGAGTGCGGTCGGATCGCCCAGGAAGGCCGCAACCGTATCGACCAGGCCGAATTGGAAGCATGGACTGCCAGGCGACTGTCGACGGCCACCTTGGATATGCCTTTGAAGCCGCCGCCGAAGGGCAGTACACCGAGAGCGTCTACGGCCAACGTACGGTTGAAGACCACTGATTCTCCGCCGACGGCTCGGGCGGCGCCGTGCAGTGCCACTGCGCCGAGGGAGGCACTCGGAGCGACGTCGATGCCCTCCGCAGACGCGAGAAAAATAGGCGCAAACGGCCCGGACACCGCAGAGACGAGGGCGACAATGAGCGAGGCTGCGCCCAGCGCGGCCCTGATGGTCCCGAGCACGTCACCAAGGGCGGCGATGGCGTTCGCATGCTCCGTGAGCCACTTGACCGCGTCCGCCACAGCCGCACTGATCTCTTTGGCGACGACGTCGGCGAGCGCGTCAAGTAGCTGCCCAAGGCCTTGAAGGCGTCGCCCAGCTTGTGCATCAGACCTGGCTCGTTCGGCGCGATGTCCATCGCCTTGTCGGGGCGTCGGGCGACCGATTGGCCTTCCAGGTCGTAGTCGCTGGCCAGTTTGCGGGCCCGAGCGCGGTACAGGTCGAGATCGGACTGCGCGGTAGCGGCCGCCAGCTCCGCCGAAGACCTGTCCTTCTCGGTCTTCTCCCGCTTGTTCGCCTCAGCATCGTCCTTCGATGGCAGGTCGATCAGTGGTTTGGGCGGCAGACCGGCCAGCTTCTGCTTCGCCGCGTGCAACGCGTCCTGGGCGTCCTGCGCGTGCTGCTCCAGGACCCGCATGGTCGCCAAGAATCGCGATCTTCACAGCGGCCCTGCGAGCGCGCTCGCGGGCGCGTCCCCATGAGAGTGTGGACAGGAATCAGCGGGCGGGCATCCGCTGTCGCGTCGGATCGAGGAGAAGCACCATGTCGAAGCCCCCGCTCACCCCCGAAGCGGTCGCCATGATGAAGAAGGCGAACCCGGCGGTCATCGCCACGCTCCGATCGGACGGTCAGCCGGTTTCCACCGCCACCTGGTATCTGTGGGAGGACGACGGCCGCATCCTGGTCAACATGGACGAGGGCCGCCGGCGCCTGGGGCACCTGCGCAACGATCCGCGGGTCACCCTCACGGTGCTGGACGAGGCCGACTGGTACAACCACATCAGCATCATCGGCCGAGTCGCCGAGATCCGAGAGGACAAGGATCTCACCGGCATCGACCGGCTCAGCATGCAGTACACCGGTAAGCCCTACCCGCAACGGGACCGGGCGAGGTTCAGCGCCTGGATCGAGATCGAGCGCTGGCACGGCTGGGGCGCCCACAAGGACAGCAACCAGGCGGGGTGACTGGGGCGTCGCTCGCGCTGCGATAGCGGCGGCTCCGGGCGGTCTCACCGCACACGATGCACGGCGACATCCCCACACCGGACTGCACGTTCAACTCCCGCCCCGGACACAGCAACCAGA
This sequence comes from Streptomyces sp. NPDC026538, assembly GCF_055567535.1. NCBI lineage: Bacteria > Bacillati > Actinomycetota > Actinomycetes > Kitasatosporales > Streptomycetaceae > Streptomyces > Streptomyces sp. NPDC026538. Next base: position 61,471 of record NZ_JBVHQG010000007.1, on the reverse strand, counting down.
GTCGATCCACCTCATTGTGCCAGCCGTTGTAAGAGAGGCGCCGGTTTTGGTGACTTCGTGACGGGCACCCGAGGGCGGGCACTTAGCCAGCCGCCGCTGACGGTGTCGGGGCGGCGGCGGCACGCCTGACGCTGAGGACGCGATCCGCACGAACGGACGACCCCGGCAGCGGCCCCCTCACGCCGGACGACGCTGGACTACCGTTCGCACGGTGAGGCCGCAGACGTTCCTCCACAGCACCCGGACGTCCCCCCGGAGCGAACCGTCCCGGGCGGAGGGCTAGGGGGGGCGACGACGCCTAGCCCCCGTGGACCCCCGTGGACGACACCGTCGCCGGGGACCGGGGGAGGGTGCAGCTTTTCCGGCGCTGTCACCGGTTCGCGGCCCGCCTGCCGTCCAGCAGTCCGTGCAGGTGCGCGGCGGCGTTCTCGATGTCCGCGTATTTCTGCTGTCCGGCGCGTACCTCGGCGGAGAGCACGCCGCAGCGGTGGACGCGCTCGAAGTCGCCGTAGGGGAACTTGTACCGGCCCTTGCTCTCCTCTCCCATCTCGTCGTCGATGCCCAGGTACCACCTGGCGTACTCGGTGAATCCGTGCTCCTCGAGGTAGGCGTTCTCGTCCGCCGCCGAAGGCCGGTGCTTGCTCCACTCGTCCCGGTCGTCCAGGACGATGCGGCCCTCTTCGATCAGTTTCTTTGCGTGGTTGAACGCCCTCGCGTTCAGTTTCACGGTCATGCCGTTCACCGCCCTCTCGACAGTCGTGGTCAGATGTCGGCTGCTGCCGCCCGGATATCCTGTCGCGTGCGCGGCGCGATCTGCTGCAGCCATGCCGCAGTGGTCAGGGCCAGTTCGACGGCCTCCCGGGTCCGCTCCTCGCCGAGCAGTTTCTCGACCTTGAAAGCAATGCTCGCGAGCGTGTCGTCATCGGTGGCAGGCACCAAGTAGGGCTCCAGGCCCGGCGGATAGGGTGTGCGCTCCCGGTACTCACGCATCGCGGTCACGACCGGGGGCACCGCGCTGTACCTGTCGAGGAGGCCTATGAAGACGTACAGGCGGGCCACCAGCCGTGCCAGGCCGGGGTGCCGGTCCAGCCAGGACATCAGCTCACGCTGATCACCGACGTGGGCCATGATCTGCGACATCTCCTCCGCGACCCGGTTGGGCCAGGTCGAGTGGAAGGGCAGCGGCCGCGGCACCTGATAGGCGAGCGCCGCCTCGCCCTCCGCGTCCAGCGTGCCGGCGACGAATTCGGCGACCTGCCTGTGGTCCAGTCCGTAGTCGGCCGGCGCCGCCCGGTCCTGTGAGCTCTGTGACGAGTCGTGGCGCAGAGAAAACAGCTCTTTTCCGATCTTGCTCAGTGTTCGCCGCATCGGCGGAGGCGATGGCAGACGGAAAGCGACCTGGAATTCCAGTATCCGAGCCATGAGGCGACGATGCACTTCCAGCACCCGCCGGCCAAGCGCGGCGGGCTTCGGATGGGACGCGAGGTGTCCCGCCCGTCCGGCCCCTCCATGCTGCGGGAAGCCGCCACGACACCTGTGCACCTCGCCGAACCGTCGGCACCCTCAAGTCCTGGCGGCTCCTACGTAAACTCGGCTGCTCGGCCAACCGCATCACAAGTCTCGTTCAGGCTGTCCTCACCCTGCATCTGACCAGCTCAGAGCGAGGACGGAAACGGCTCACTCTCTCGACACGGAAGGGCGGAAAGCCCGGCCCGTCAGGAGAGGCGTGGAGTGTTGTCTAGACCTCTGTGGGATTCGTCGGGCACGATCGGTGCATGGAGAGACCGCATTTGCCGACCACTGAGTACGCTGTCGTGGCGATTCGTGACCTTGCGGTGGAATTCGGGGTGAGCATGACCGGCACCGACAACATCGGTGCCGACCAGACCTCGCGCCGCACCTCAGCAGAGCTGTTCACCGTGTTCGACCCCGACGGCTCGCTGCCGCACGAGGCGTTCGTGGAGCTGGCTGGCGCGTAGCGCGCGATGAGGCCGTCCAGGTAGGCGGGGCCGAACGCGCCACGTCTTCACCGCAACAGTCGGTCGCGGTGGGGCACCGCGACCTGCTCCGCCGCCGCAACGCGGGGCCTCCCGCCCCGAACGTCCCAGGCGACCGCGCGCCGTACGTTCCGTCAGTGGGGTCGGCGTCCTTGGCAGCACGGTCGCCGCATCCCCTGTGTGGAACATCCTCGAGGAGCACGGTATCGGCACCGCACCCGAGCACACCTGCACAACCGGCGCTGCATTCCTACGCCGTCAAGCACAGGCCATCCGCGCCGTCGATTTCTTCGCGACCAAGACCCTGACCGGGGCGACCCCGTACGTCCTCGCGAGGTCGAGCACGCCACCCGGCGTGTGCGGATCCCCCGTGCGAGCGCGCACCCGACCGCGGCATGGGTCACCCGACTCGCGCGAAACATGCTCATGGACCCTCAGGACACGGACGCCGGCGTGGCACCCTCGGTGAGCAGGGCAGGTCCCGTGCCGGCCTGCTAGTTGCCGGTCGTGCGACGCAGGACGCCGTCGTCGTCGAACTCCGGCCTCGGCAGCCGTAGCGTCACGTCGGCGCGGTCGGCCAGAGCCACGTCGACCTTCTTGAGCATCTCGTCGAGCTGTGCCCCGACTCACACGCCGGACGGGCACATCGAAGCGAAGATAAGGACAACGGTTCGATCTCTGTGCCTGTCAGAGGCTGGACACCGGAGTCCTGGTGCGCGGTAACGTGCCCGCTCGGCCTGATCATCGCACTGTCCAGGGACTGTTATGCCCGATCCTTTCACGCCGCCGGACGACCGGCCGGCAGCGCCCGTGACCGCCCGTGTGACGGCCGAGTCGCGAGCCGGGTCCTTGAGGCGGCGTCAGTTGCTGTGGTCCGTGCTGCCACCGGGCGTGGTCGCCGTGGTCGGTGCGGTGGCCACCGCGCTGGTCAGTGATGGCCACCTGGACCGGGCGGACCAGGTGGCGATGTCCGGCGGTGTGGTCCTCATCGGCGCCATGGCGGCAGGAATCGCGGGTGCAAGGGCTTCGGCGGAGGCACGAGCAGTCACCAAGCGCTGGACGGAGCTGTCCCGTGCGGCCGACCGGGACCGTGCCGAGCTGGCCGAGCTGATCCGTGTCACAGCCGAGGGCAGAGCCGAACTGGAGTCGCTGTTCCATCGGCTGAGGGCCGGGGAGCCCCCGGTGCGGCGTCGGCCGGAACTGCCCCCGCAGACCGGCCCGGACGAACTCTCCCGCCTCGGGTTCGAGATCGCCGCGGCCCGGCACGAGGCGGAGGCAGCCCTGCTGGAGACCGCCGTTGGTACGCTCGGCGCGGAACACACCGCCCGGCTCGAGCAGTTCGAGGTGTTCGCTAACCTGGCGCGTCGACTCGAGTCACTGGTGCACCGCGAGATCGGACTGCTGGACAGCCTGGAGAACGAGGTCGAGGACCCCGACCTGCTCAAGGGGCTGTTCCGGGTGGACCATCTGTCCACCCGGATCCGCCGCTACGCCGAGAACCTGGCCGTGCTCGGCGGCGCGAACACCCACCGCCAGTGGACCCGTCCCGTCGGCCTGACCGACGTGCTACGTTCCGCCGTCGCCGAGATCGACCAGTACGCCCGGGTCAGGCTGGTCCCGCCCATCGAAGGAACGGTCAGCGGCCACGCCGTGGTCGACGTCGTCCATCTGCTGGCCGAGCTGCTGGAGAACGCGACGGTCTTCTCACCGCCCCAGACCACCGTGCACGTGCGGGTCGAGCCCGTCGCTGCCGGGGTGGCGATCGAGGTCGAGGACCGAGGCCTGGGCGTGTCGGCAGCCGAGCGCAACCAGATGAACACGGTGTTGGGCGCACCCGACAAGGTCGCCCTCGGCGAGCTGCTGCAGGACGGCCGGATCGGCCTGTACGTGGTCTCGGTCCTGGCCCAGCGGCATGACATCGCCGTGCAGTTGCAGAGCAACGTCTACGGCGGCACGCAGGCCGTCATGGTGTTGCCCACGGCACTGCTCGGCCCGCAGCCGGCAGCTCCCGCGCCCGAGCACCCCGCTGTCGCGACCCCTGACGCGGAGCCGCAATACCCAGGGGAACCCGAGGCGACGGACCCCCCGGCGACAGTGCCGACCGTCGTCGCGGATCCGCGCGTGTCCGATTCCGAACCCCCGCCCGCCCCGATGCCCTCCGACGGCGAGGACGACCGTCCGCGGCTGCCTCAGCGCCGCCGCCAGGACCACGCCGCCGAACAGCCGCACCCGGTCCCCGGCACCGCCGAGGACATCGCACACGACCCGGGCCTGATGGCCGCGTTCCAGACCGGACTGCGCAGAGCCGAGGAAGCGGAGACGCACTGACAGCCGAGCCGCCCTGAAGGCCTCCGGGCCCCGTCCAGCAAGCCGTTTCCTTCCGTCGAAGAGGAGTACACGATCGTGGCGAGCGAAGACCTTTCCTGGCTGTTGACGGGTCTGGTGAACCGGGTGCCACACACCCGAAGTGCCTTGTTGCTGTCCTCGGACGGACTGGTGAAGGCAGCGGAGGGACTCGACGGCGACGCCGCGGACCAGTTGGCCGCCCTTGCCAGTGGGCTGTACTCGTTGGCACGCAGCGCGGGCCGGCACTTCGACGACGGCGGTGACGTGCGACAGATCGTGACGGAACTCAGCTCCTCGCTGCTGTTCGTCTCGGCCGCCGGGCACGGCGCGGTGCTGGCGGTGCTGGCCGGACGCGAGGCGGACGCAGCGGTGCTGGGCTACGAGATGGGGATGATGGTGAAGAGCGTGCGCCCGCACCTGGCCACACCGCCCCGGCACCCGGTGGGATAACCGATGACGCCGGTCCTCCCAGACGGACCGCTGATCGACGAAGCGGTCGGGCGGCTGGTCCGTCCCTACACCGTGAGCGACGGCCGGACCAGGGCCACGTCCCACTTCACCCTCGTGACCGTGGTGCGGGCCACCGGCGCCCAGACGCAGGGCGCTTTCGGACTGGACCATGCGCAGGTGCTGGCGCTGTGCGAGCGGCCGGTGAGCGTCGCCGAGGTCGCGGCCCGGATGCAGGTGCCCGCCGCCGTGGTCAAGGTGCTGCTGTCCGATCTGGCCGAGGGCGGCGCGGTGGTCGCCGGTGATGCGCCCCCGCCTGCCCCGGGCCACTCCGCACGACCTGATCGAGACCTCCTGGAAGCGGTACGCGATGGCCTCCTCAAACGACTGTGATCCGCTGCCCGCCAATGTCCTGCCGGTGGGCATCAAGGTGCTCATCGCCGGCGGGTTCGGCGTGGGAAAGACGACCTTCGTCAACGCGCTCAGCGAGATCGAGCCGCTGAGCACCGAGGAGCTACTGACCGCGGTCAGCGCGGCCACGGACCGGCTGGACGGGGTGGAGAACAAGGCCACCACCACGGTGGCCCTGGACTTCGGCCGGATCACGCTCAGTCCGTCCCATGTCCTGTACTTGTTCGGCACGCCAGGACAGGAACGCTTCTGGTTCATGTGGGACGAGCTCTCCGAGGGAGCGCTCGGGGCGGTGGTCCTCGCCGACACCCGCAGGCTGGAGCACTCCTTCGCGGCGGTGGACTTCTTCGAGCGGCGTGGCATCCCCTTCGTCGTCGCCGTCAACGAGTTCGACGGCGCCCACCGCTACCGCGCGGAGGAGGTGCGGACCGCTCTCGACCTCAGGCAGGAGGTGCCGGTGGTGCTGTGCGACGCCCGCGTCCAGAGCGCGGGCATCCGCGTGCTGCTCGAACTGATTGAGTATCTGCTCACGACAAGGAGTTCCCATGGCAGCGACACCGACCAACTCCTCCGGGCCTGAGTCCGGGATCGCCCTGCGACACCTGCTCCTCCCCCCGGAGGACCCACAGGTGCGTACCCGAACCGAGCGGCTGCGCGAGCTGGGCATCGAAGCCCGCCCGGATACGGAACTCGACGCCTTCGCGCGGAAGCTGGCACACCGTACCGGTGGCTGCTACGCCGGGGTCAACTTCTTCCTCGACGCCGACCGCCAGTACTTCGCAGGGTTGTACAGCGTCGCACAGGACACCACGGCCCACGTGGGACCGCCGTTGCTGGAGGACCCGGTGCCCGGCCGCGTCATGCCCCGCGACATCGACATGGGCATCTGCCCGCACGTGGTCAAGCGCCGCCGGGCGCTGGTGCTGGAAGACATCCGGGACTTCCCGCGGTTCGCCGGTAACCCCGTGGTCGACGCGATCGGTGTCCACTCCTACTTGGGCGCACCGCTGATAGACAGCACCGGCGTGGTGCTCGGCACGATCTGCGTGGTCGACCAGGACCCGCACCCATGGGGGCGTACGGGGCTGGAAACCATCAAGGCCATGGCAGCGGAACTGGTCGAACGGCTCGAGGAGTCGGCGCGCCGTCGCAGCTGACCGGCGGCCAGTGAGCGGTTCCGACCGTCGGGAGGGCGCCGGGTGCGTGGACGGGCGAGCCGGCCCGGCGGAGCCGGCGGACAGCCAACTCCTTTTGGACACGCAGCGTTTACATGCGTTCGACCCGTCGACCGGCGGGACTTGTTATGGTGTTACTCATTGGTAGCAAGTTGAGTGGGGGGGCGCGGGGAGGCCTGCGGCCATTTCGCCGCCGGGCTGGTGGCGAGGCGGATGACCTGGCAAAGGGGCCCGGTCGACAGCTTCTGCGCGTGTGCATCACGCGCCCGTCGAGCTCCGGTTCCCTCACCCGCTGACCCGGACAGGTGGAACTCGACGCATGGCTCGTACCCTGGTCGAATTACTGACCGTACACGCCCAGCAACAGCCCGACCGCACCGCCTACCGGTACCTCCTCACCGGCGACTGCGACGGGGACACCCAGGAGATCTCCTACGGACAGCTGGCCCGCCGCTCCCGGGCCGTCGCCGCCTGGCTCCAGGACCGTGGCCTGGCCGGCTCGCGTGCCCTCCTGCTCCATCCGCCCGGCCTGGAGTTCGTCTCCGCCTTTTTGGGCTGCCTCGCCGCCGGCGTGGTCGCCGTGCCGGGGGTGCCCCCGAAGGGACGGTCGCAGAACCACCGCGCTCTCATCCGGATGAAGCGTCTGATGGCCGACTCCGACGCCAAGGTGATCCTCGGAAGCCGTGAAGTCGTCCGCGCCTTGCGCACCTGGACCGAGCACCTGCCCGACCTGGACGCGGTCACCTGCGCCGCCACCGAGGACATCCCCGACGACGCGGCCGGCTCCTGGCACGCCCCCGACCTCACCGCCGACTCGGTGGCCTTCCTGCAGTACACCTCCGGCTCCACCTCGGCTCCGCGCGGTGTGGCGGTCACCCACGGCAACCTGCTGGACAATGAGCGGATCATCACCGAGCGGATGGGGCACACCCCGGACGTTCTCGCGGAGCACGACGGGGAATTGATCCTCAGCTGGCTCCCCGTGTACCACGACATGGGTCTCATGGGCCCGGTGCTGAACACGCTGTACCTGGGCGCCACGGCCACGCTCTTCTCGCCGCTGCACTTCCTGCAGAGCCCCGATCGCTGGCTGACCGCGATCAGCCGCTACCGGCCGCACACCAGCGGCGGCCCGAACTTCGCCTACGAGCTGTGTCTGAAGCACGCCACCGCCGACCTGGTCGACAGCCTCGACCTGAGCGCGTGGAAGGTCGCCTTCAACGGCGCCGAACCGGTGCGCGCGGCCACGCTGCGACGATTCAGCGCGGCCTTCCGCGCGGCCGGCTTCCGCCATCAGGCGTTCTACCCCTGCTACGGCCTGGCCGAGGCCACCTTGATGGTCACCGGCGGTGCGGTGGACGCCCCGCCCACCCTGCTGGAGGCCGCCGAGACCGGCCCGCACGCCGGCGAGGCGGACGCGGCCGCCGTGGGCTGCGGCCGGCCCGGGGCCGGGATCACCGTGGTGATCGCCGACCCTGAGCGGCAGGAGGAACTGCCCGAGGGCGAGGTCGGCGAGATCCGGGTCGCCGGCGCGAGTGTGGCCAAGGGTTACTGGCGCAACACCCTTGCCACCCGCGAGACCTTCCGCGCCACCCTGTCCGGCCGCGAGGGCCGCTTCCTGCGCACGGGCGACCTCGGCTTCCTGCGGGACGGCGAACTGTTCGTCACCGGCCGCCTGAAGGACCTCGTCGTCATCGACGGGCGTAACCACTACCCGCAGGACCTGGAGCTGTCCGCGGAGTTGTCCCACCCGGCACTGCGGCCCGGCTGCACCGCGGCGTTCTCCGTGGACGCCGGCGGCGTGGAGGGCGAACAGGTCGTCGTGGTGGCCGAGGTGGCGCCCGAGGCGGCCGGCGAGGCCGAGAAGATCACCGACCTGGTGCGCAGCGCGATCGGTCAGGCCCATGGCCTGTCGGTGAGGGACGTGGTGCTCGTCCGCCCCGGCACCATCCCGAAGACGTCCAGCGGGAAGATCCAGCGCCACGCCTCCCGGGCGGCCTACCTCGACGGCACCCTCGCCTCGGTGGACGTGCCCGTCACGGGATGACCCCACCAGCCGCCGGCGCGCCCGCCCGCGCCGGCCGCACGTCCGTCGACTTCGGCCGTACATCACCCGATCTCAGCCGTACGCCGCTGCCGCACGCGGTCGTGCGGAATCCGCCCGCGTCACCGTTGCCTGAGGACACCTGCCCAGATGCCTGCGAACGAGCCCCGGAAGCAGTCCACCATCATGCCGCTCACCACTGCCGAGGACGTACGGGCCTGGCTGGGGTCGGCCGTCGCCGAGGCCGCCGGGCTCGACCCGCGAGCCGTCGACCCGGACCGGCCGATCGCGGAATTCGGGCTGGGGTCACGCCGGTTGGTGACGCTGGCCGCGGAACTCTCCGCACGGACCGGCCGACCACTGGAGCCGTCGCTCGTCTTCGACCACCCCACGATCGCCGCGCTGGCCGACGCGGTCCTCGGCGGGCCGCCCGCTCCGACGGCCGGCCCGGTCTCCGCCGAGGCTCCGCCGCGGGCGGCGGACGGCGACATCGCCATCGTCTCCATGGCCTGCCGCTTCCCCGGTGGCGCCGACGATCCCGAAGGGCTGTGGCGGCTGCTCGCGGCCGCCGAGGACGCCATCTGTGAGGTACCGGCGAGCCGTTGGGACACCCAGAACCTCTACGACCCCGACCCCGAGGCCACCGGCAAGGCGTACACACTGCGTGGCGGCTTCCTCGACGGCATCGACCGCTTCGACGCCGCCTTCTTCGGGATCTCGCCACGAGAGGCCGACGCCATGGACCCGCAGCAGCGGCTGCTGCTGCAGACCAGCTGGGAGGCGATCGAGCGGGCCGGGATCGTCCCCGCGACGCTGCACGGCAGCCTCACGGGCGTCTACATCGGCCTGTACGACAGCGGATACCTCGCCGCCGCCTCGCTGGCCCAGCTCGACGGGCACGTCGGCACGGGCTCGGCACCCAGCGTGGCCTCAGGGCGCATCGCCTACACCCTCGGTCTGCAGGGCCCGGCGGTCACCGTCGACACCGCCTGCTCCTCCTCCCTCGTCGCCCTGCACCTGGCGGCCCGCGCGCTGGCGGCAGGTGAGTGCGACCTCGCCCTGGCGGGCGGCGCGAGCCTGCTGGTGACCCCGCGGGGACACGTGGAGTTCAGCAGGCTGCGTGGGCTGTCGCCGTCCGGGCGGTGCAGCCCCTTCTCGGCCGACGCGGACGGCGTGGTGTGGGCGGAGGGCTGCGGTGTGGTGCTGCTCAAGCGGCTGGCCGACGCTCGCCGCGACGGCGACCGGGTGCTCGCCGTGGTCAAGGGCTCGGCCGTCAACCAGGACGGCCGCAGCCAGGGTCTGAGCGCCCCCAACGGCCCGGCGCAGGAACGGGTGCTGCGCGCCGCCCTCGACGCCGCAGGACTCGCACCGGACGACGTGGACCACGTCGAGGCGCACGGCACCGGCACCCGGCTCGGCGACCCCATCGAGGGTCGCGCACTGGCCGCCGTGTTCGGACCGGGCCGCCCCGCCGACCGGCCTCTCGGCCTCGGCTCGCTGAAGTCCAACATCGGTCACACCCAGGCCGCCGCGGGCATCGGCGGCGTGATCAAGACGGTGCTCGCGCTCGGGCACGAGCTCATGCCACCGTCCCTGCACGCCGAGCCCCTCACGGAGCACGTCGACTGGGCCGGCAGCGGCCTGGCCGTGCACGGCAGCGCCCGGGCGTGGCCGCGCGACGCCGCCCGCGTGCGGCGGGCCGGGGTGAGCGCGTTCGGCATCAGCGGCACCAACGCGCACGTCGTGCTGGAGGAGGCACCACAGGACGTCGTCCCACCGGCCGGGGCGGAGGCGGAGTCGCGCGGCCCGACGCTCTTCCCGCTCTCCGCCCGCACGCTCCCCGCGCTCCAGAGCCAGGCCGGCCGACTTCACGCACGTCTCGTCGGGCGGCCGGAGTTGCCGCTGCCCGCCGTGGCGGGGACGCTGGCCCACCACCGCACCCACTTCGAGCACCGTGCCGTCGTCCAGGCGGCCGGCCGGGACGAACTGCTGAGCGCGCTGCGGGCCCTCGCGGAGGGCCGGCCCGATCCCGACCTGACCGCCGGCCCCCGGCGGACGCTGCCCGCGGGCAAGGTGGCCTTCGTCTTCCCCGGTCAGGGCGCCCAGTGGGCCGGCATGGCCCGTGACCTGCTCGAACGCGATCCCGTGTTCGCCGACGAACTCGACCGCTGCGACGCCGCCCTGCGACCGTTCACCGTCTGGTCCGCGACTGCGGCTCTGCGCGGTGAGGCGGGAGCCCCGTCCCTGGACCGTGTGGATGTCGTCCAGCCGCTGCTCTTCGCGGTGATGGTGTCCCTGGCCGCGGTGTGGCGGGCCCGCGGCGTCCGGCCGGACGCCGTGATCGGGCACAGCCAGGGCGAAGTGGCCGCGGCCTGCGTCGCCGGCGCGCTCAGCCTCAACGACGCGGCCGCGGTGGTCGCCCTGCGCAGCCGGGCCCTGGCCGAGCTGTCCGGCACCGGCGCCATGGCCTTCGTCGGCCTGCCGCACACCGAGGTCGTCACCCGCATCGGGGGTCTCGGTGGCCAGGTCTCGGTCGCCGCCGTGAACAGCGGCCGGGCGACCGTGATCGCCGGTGACGTGGAGCCGCTGGAGGGCCTGCTCGCCGACCTCGACGGGGAACAGGTCTTCGTCCGTCGCCTCGACGTCGACTACGCCTCCCACAGCGCCCGGGTCGAGCAGGTGCGTGCGACGATCCTCGACGAGCTCGACGGCGTGACCACGTACCCCACGTCGGTCGTCTGGTACTCCACCGTCACCGGTGAGCCGGTCACCGAGGAGCTGGAGGCCGACTACTGGTACAGCAACCTGCGCGAGCCCGTCCGCTTCGCTCCCGCGGTGGAGCGCATGGCGGCAGACGGCTACCGCCACTTCGTCGAACTCAGCCCGCATCCGTCCCTGCTCACCGCGATGCACACGATCGGCGAGGACCTGGGCCACGAACTGGTCGTCGTCGGCTCCCTCCGCCGCGACGAGGACGGACCCGCCTGTCTGGACCGCGCCGCCGCCGAACTGCACATCCACGGACGGCGGTTGGACTTGCGGTGCATGGTCGCCGACACCGCGTGGGCGGACCTGCCGACCTACGCCTGGGACACCCGGCGCCACTGGATCGCACCCGAGTCCGCTTCGGTCGGTCCGGGCCTGTTCGACCGTGCCGCGCACCCGTTGCTCGGCGTCCAGTTGCAGTCGGCCGACGAGACCCGCTGGACCTTCCGCAACGAGTGGTCCCCGGCCACCGCTGACTGGCTGTCCGACCACACCGTGTTCGGCCGGACCGTGATGTCCGGCACGACCTTGCTGGAGCTGTGCCGGGCCGCACTCGCCGTGGCCCGCCCGGACGAGCCGGCCGACGTGACCGACCTGCTGTTGCTCGCACCCCTCGTGCTGCCCGCATCCGGCACGGTGGAGGTGTCCGTCGAGGTGGTCACCGCCGGCCCGGCACCCGAGCTCACCGTGCACAGCCGCCCGCGCGGCCAGGAGGCCACCTGGACCCAGCACGCAACCGCCTCGGCGGCCGGGACGACCCCGGTGGCGGGGCGGCCGCCGACGTGGCCTCAGGCGGCGGAGCCCGCCTGGAGCCCGGACACATACGAGCGCCTGACCGGGCTCGGCCTCGGTTACGGTCCGGCCTTCCAGGGCGTACGGGAGGCGGTGGTGACCGGCGCCGGCGAGCTGCTGGCCCGGCTGTCGCTGCCGTCCGTGGCCCACGACCCGGCCGATACCTACCCGGTGCACCCCGCGCTGCTGGATGCGGCGCTGCACGTGGCCGCGGCCCTCGAAGGAGGCGCCGCCCCCGATGGCCGGGTGCTCCTTCCGGTCGCGGTGGGCCGCGCAGCGCTGTCGCACCGCGGCGCCGACGACCTCACCGTGCTCGTGCGGCGCACCGCCGCCACCGAAACGGATCTCACGCTGGACGTGACGCTGTGGGACGCCGACGGCCTCCCCGTGGGCCGGCTGGAGGGGGTACGGCTGCGGGCCGCGAGCCCGGCGGATCTCGTCGGCGGTTCGGGCAACGGGCGGCACCTGTACGAGGTGGCCTGGACGTCCGCGCCCGAACCGAGCGTCCAGCAACCGGCCGGTGACTGGACGGTCGTCGGCGATCCGTCCGATCCGGACGTCGTCGCGGCCCTGCGCGGCCTCCAGGCCGCGGGGATCCCATGTCGCGACACGGGTGGCGACGTGCTCGTACGGTTCTGGCCACCACCGGCCGAGGACGCCGAGACGGCCGCCGCCGCACGACAGGTGACGGAAGCCGCGCTGACCGAACTGCAGACACTCGCCGCACAGGAGAAGGCACCCACCCGGACCGTCTGGGTGACCCGCGGCGCGGTCGCGGCCGACGACCGGGACACCGTGCCGGGCCTCGCCCAGTCGGCGCTGTGGGGCCTGGCCCGCAGCGCCCGTGCCGAGCATCCGGACCTCGGGCTGACGCTGCTCGACCTCGAGGACACCGATCCCGCGGCTGCCCTGCTCGCCGCCGTCGCGCACCGGGACGAGCCCGAACTCGCCGGGCGCGCGGGCACCTTGCTCGTGCCCCGGCTCGTGCGCGCCCGCGCCGCCGACACGGACCGTGCACGGACACCCGTCGACGGCACCGTACTGATCACCGGAGGCCTCGGCGCCGTCGGACGCCACATCGCCCGGCTCCTCGCCGAACGGGGCGTGCCCCGCCTGCTGCTGACGTCCCGGCGCGGAGCCGACGACCCGCGCGCCGCCGAGGTCGTCGCGGAACTGGCGGCGCTCGGCGCCGCGGTCGAGGTGGCGGCCTGCGACGTCGCCGATGCCGCGGCCTTGGCCGACATCGTCGGTCCAGTCGCCGGCGAACTCCGCGGCGTCGTGCACTGCGCCGGCGTCCTGGACGACGGAGTGGTCGCCGAGCTGACCCCCGAACGCCTCACGCGGGTGCTCAGCCCCAAGGTGGACGGCGCCACCCACCTGCACCGGCTCACCGCGGACGCGCAGCTCGACTTGTTCCTGCTGGTCTCCTCCGCCGCCGGTGTCGTCGGCAACGCGGGCCAGGCCAACTACGCCGCCGCCAACGCCTTCCTCGACCAACTCGCCCAACACCGGCGCGCCTCGGGTCTGCCCGCGGTGTCGATTTCCTTCGGCGCCTGGGCGGGCGAGGGTCTCGCCGCCGAACACGCCGACCTGGAGCGGATGGCCCGCCTCGGCCACCGCGCCCTGCACCCGGAACAGGCCCGCGAACTCGTCGAACTCGCGCTGCGCCGGGGCGCCCCGCACCTGGTCGCCTGGGCGCTCGACCTGGCCCGCCTGCGTGAGACCACGGCCGGTGCGGCCGCGCTGTGGCGCTCCCTGCTGCCCGCGCCCCGCACCGGGCAGGACGGCGCGGACGGCCTGGCGGACCGGCTGGCCCGGCTGCCGGAGGCCGAGCGCGCCGACCGCGTCCTGGCCCTGGTCCGCGAGGAGGCCTCCCGCGCCCTCGGTCTGCGCTCGGCGGAGTCCGTCCGCGCCGACCAGCCACTGCGCGACCTCGGCATGGACTCGGTGACGGCGGTGGAGCTCCGTAACCGCATCGGCGCCCGCCTCGGCTCCCGGCTCCCGGCCACCCTGCTGTTCGACCACCCCACCCCCGCCCGCCTCGCCGAACACCTGCTGGCCACCGTGATCGCGACGAGCGGCCCCACCGGCCGCCGCCCCGCCGCCGCGCCGCACCCCCGCACCGTGGCGCACGACGAGCCGGTCGCCCTGGTGGCCATGGCCTGCCGCCTGCCGGGCGGCGTGGGTGACCCGGAGGAGCTGTGGCAGCTGGTCGCCGAGGGCCGTGACGCGGTCGGCCCGTTCCCGGCCGGGCGCTGGGACGTCGAGTCGCTGTACGACCCCGACCCGGAGGCGCCGGGCAAGTCGTACGCCCGGGAGGGCGGCTTCCTGGACGACATCGAGTCCTTCGACGCGGGCTTCTTCGGCATCACCCCGAAGGAGGCGGCCGCCATGGACCCGCAGCAGCGGCTGTTGCTGGAGACCGCGTGGGAGGCGCTGGAGCGCGCCGGGATCGTGCCCGCCGAACTGGCGGGCAGCACCGCCGGCGTGTACGTCGGCATGTTCGGCAGCGACTACCTTTCGGGCTCGCGGCTCGACCAGTTGGACGGGTACGTCGGCACCGGGTCGGCGCTCAGCGTGGCCTCGGGCCGGCTGGCGTACGCGCTCGGGCTGCACGGCCCGGCGCTGACGGTGGACACGGCGTGCTCGTCGTCCCTCGTCGCGGTGCACCTGGCGGCGCAGGCGCTGCGGTCGGGCGACTGCGACCTGGCGCTGGCCGGCGGTGTGACGCTCATGGTGACCCCGCAGACCTTCGTGGAGTTCAGCCGGCTGCGGGGCCTGTCCCCGACCGGCCGCTGCCGCTCCTTCTCCGACGACGCCGACGGCGCCGTCTGGGCGGAGGGCGCCGGCATGCTCGTACTGAAGCGGCTGAGCGACGCGCGGCGGGACGGCGACGAGGTGCTTGCGGTGCTGCGCGGCACGGCCGTCAACCAGGACGGTCGCAGCCAGGGCCTGTCCGCGCCCAACGGCCCGGCGCAGGAACAGGTGATCCGGCGGGCCCTGGAGCTGTCCGGCCTCGAACCCGCTGACATCGACTACGTGGAGGCGCACGGCACGGGCACAACGCTGGGCGACCCGATCGAGGCGAACGCCTTGGCGCAGGTCTTCGGTGCCTCCCGCCCCCGGCACCGCCCGCTGTACCTGGGCTCGCTCAAGGCCAACCTCGGGCACACGCAGGCCGCCTCGGGCATCGCCGGACTGATCAAGGTGGTGCAGTCGCTACGCTACGGGATGCTGCCGGCCACCCTGCACGCCGGCACACCGAGCCGGCACGTCGAGTGGTACGGCAGCGGCCTGCGCCTGCTGCAGGAAGCCGTGCCGTGGCCGGCGGCGAAGGCGCGCGTCCGGCGGGCCGGCGTCAGCGCCTTCGGGATCAGCGGGACCAACGGCCATGTGATCGTGGAGGAGGCCCCGTCGTCCGCGCCGGAGCCCGGTCTCGCGGGTGAACAGCCGTCTGGCAAGCGGCTGTTCACCCTGTCCGGGCGGAGCGAGGCCGCGCTGCGCGGGCAGGCCGCACGGCTGGCCCGGCACCTGACCGGGGACACGCCGCTGCCGGACGTCGCCTACACCCTGGCCCGGCACCGCAGCCACTTCCCCTGGCGGGCGGCCGTCACGGCGGGCGACGTGGACGAACTGCGCGCCGTGCTGGATGCGTTGAGCAGCGGACGAACGCAACCGGCCACGCCGCGGGAGGAGCAGTCGGGCAGGGTGGCCTTCGTCTTCTCCGGGCACGGCGGCCAATGGCCCGGCATGGGCATGGAGTTGCTGGCCGGGTCGGCGGCGTTCCGCGAGGAGCTGACCCGGATCGACGAGGCGGTGCAGCGGCACGTCGGCTGGTCGGTGCTCAACGCGCTGCGGGCACCGGAGGAGTTCTCCCCGCTGTATCGGACCGAGTGCCTGCAACCGGTGCTGTTCGCGGTCGACGCGGCGTTGGCCGCCGCGTGGCGGGCCCTCGGCGTGGTCCCGGACGCCGTGGTCGGGCACAGCCTGGGCGAGATCGCCGCCGCGTACAGCGCGGGCGCCCTCGGCCTGGACGACGCCGTGGCTGTGGTGACCGGTCGGGCCGAGGCCGTCGTCCCGCTGGTCGGGCAGGGTGGCATGGTCGCGGTGGAACTGCCGCGGGCGCGGGTCGAGGAACTGCTCGCCCCCTACGCGGGCCGGCTGTTCGTCGCCGCGGTCAACAGCGCGGGCTCCACGGCCGTCTCCGGCGCCGCCGACGCGCTGGCCGAGCTGCGCCGCGGGCTCGAGGAGCGTGGGATCGCCGTACGACGGCTGTCGACGCCGTTCGCCTCGCACACCCCGCTGATGGAACCCCTGCGCGAGGAGCTGCTCGACCGCTTCTCCGGCATCCGGGGCGCACGGGCGTCGACCCCGCTGTACTCGACGGTGCTGGCCGAACCCGTCTCCGGCGACCGGCTGGACGCCGGGTACTGGTACGCCAACCTCAGACAGCCCGTCCGGTTCGCCGACACCGTCCGACGGATGCTGGACGACGGCTACCGCTACTTCGTCGAGCTCAGCCCGCACCCGTCGCTGCTGTCGTCCATCGAGGCGGTTGCGGCCGAAGCCGGCATCGACGTGGCCGGCGTCGGCTCGCTGCGCCGCCAGCAGGACGGACCCGGCATGCTGCTGCGCGGGGTCGGCGAGCTGTACGTCGCGGGCCACACGCCCGACTGGCCCGCGCTGTTCCCGCAAGGCCGTCGCGTCGATCTGCCGACGTACGCCTTCGCCCGCGAACGCCACTGGCTCACGCCCGCCCCGGCCACAACCACGGGCTCCTCACCGCTCCTCGGCACCCACCTCGAGTCCAGTGACGAGCCCGACCGGCACCTGTTCCAGAGCGACATCGACCTGCGGGACAGCCGCTTCGCCTATCTGAGGGACCACCGGGTGGACGGCGAGGTCTGGCTGCCCGGCGCCGCCTTCCTCGACATGGTGCTGGAGGCGGCCTCGGCGGTGCAGGACGGGCGCCAAGTCCACCTGAGCGAGATCGAGTTCGTGCAGCCGTTGCGGATGGATCCCGAACGGCCCGTACGGGTGCAGCTGGTGCTGCGGCCCGCCCGGGACGGCTTCCGGTCCTTCACCGTCGCCTCCGCGGGCGTCGGCGAGCGGAGCCCGCGGTGGGTGCGGCACGTCGGCGGACGCGTCGCGGTGACCGGCGAGCAACCCCCGCCCGACGCACGGCTCGACGACTTGCGGCTCACCACTGTGCGTGAGCAGTGCACGCAGGATGCGGACCTGCCGGCGGTGTACGCCGGTCTGAGCGCCCTCGGCATCGACCACGGCCCCGCCTTCCGGGGCCTGGAGCAGGGCCGCCGCGGCCACTCGGCGGCCCTGGGCCGGCTGGCCGCCAGGCCCGCCGCGGGTCATCTGCTGCATCCCGCGGTCCTCGACTCCGCCTTCCACACGGCCGCCCTGCCTCAGGACGCGCCCGAGGGCCGGGCGTTCGTGCCCGCCGGGGCGGGGCGGCTGCGGTTCACCGGCCGGCGCACCACGCCTGCCTGGGCCGGCTGCGCACTGCGCTCCGTGTCCGGCGACACCGCCACCCTGGACATCAGGATCTGGGACGAGGACGAACAACTCGTCCTGGAGATCGAGGAGTTCCGGCTGGCCGCGCTCTCGCCGCCGGACGGCGCCCTCTTCGAGACCCGCTGGCACCCGCGCCCGGTGGCGCAGGAACCGCCGGTGAAGGGAAGCTGGCTGATCCTGGCCGACGACACCGGGGTGGCGGATGCGCTCGGCGAGCGGTTCGGGTCCTCGGTGCCGCATGTCTTCGCCCGCCGGGGCAACGCCTTCGCCGTCGAGGGACCGGGACGCTACGTCCTCGATCCGGCCGACCCCGACCACCTGGCCCGGCTGCTGGAGGAGGCATTCGCGGGCGGACCGCCCGAGCAGGTGGTGCAGCTGACCGCCCTCGACGCCCCGGCGATCGCCGACGCCGGATCGGCCGAGCAGGCGGCGCGACTGTGCTGCCTGAGCACCCTGCACCTGGTGCGCGCCCTCGTCGGCCGTCCGCAGGGCCGGGCTCCGCGCCTGTTCGTGGTCGTACGCGGCAGTCAGGCAGCCGGCGACAGCACCGGGGTGACCAACCCGCAGCAGGCGCTCGCCTGGGGCTTCGGGCTCACGGTGGCGCAGGAGTACCCGGAGCTGTCGACCACGCTGATCGACCTGCCGCCCACCGACGGCGTCGACGCCCTGTGGACCCAGCTCAGGCACGCCGACGACGAACGGCTCGTCGCGCTGCGCGGCACCGGCCGCCTGGTGCCGCGCCTGGCCCACACCCGCCCGGACGACGGCCATCACGGCGAGACCTCAGTGGACGGTGTGCACCTGATCACCGGCGGTCTGGGCGGCCTCGGCCGCGTCGTCGCCGAGCGGCTGGCCCGCCGCGGGGCCCGCCGACTGGCTCTCCTGAGCCGGGGCACGCCCGACGCGGAGGCCGGCAACTGGATCACGGGTCTGGAAGAGCGAGGCGTCACCGTGCACCTGGCCCGCGCCGACGTCGCCGACCGGGAGAGTCTCACGGCCGCCCTGGACGCCGTACGGCACGCCTGCGGCCCGGTCGCCACGGTCGTGCACGCCGCTGGTGTGCTCGACGACGCCACGGTGGCGAACCTGACCGACGAACGCGTCCTGCGCGTCCTCGCCCCGAAGGTCCTGGGCACCGCTCTCCTCACCGAGCTGATCCCGGAGGCCCGGAACCTGGTCCTGTTCGCCTCCGCGGCAGGACTCCTCGGGTCGGCCGGGCAGAGCCCGTACTCGGCGGCGAACGCCTTCCTCGACGCCTGGGCACACCACCTTTCCCACTCGAAGCGCCGGGCGCTGAGCCTGGACTGGGGTGCCTGGGCCGGGGTCGGCATGGTCGGCGAGTCCGGCATCCGGGCCGCCGAGACCGGCCGCTCGGGCCTGGTCGCGTTCTCGCCGCAGGAGGGCGGCGAGCTGTTCGAGCGGGTCCTGGCCACCGCCCGCCGCCAGCTCGCGCCGATCGCCCTGGACCGGGAGGTGCTGACGCTCGTCCCCGACGCCGTGCGCACCCGCCCGATCCTGGGCGACCTGGTCACCGTCCCGGCGGGCACGGCCGCCTCGGACGACCTCGTCACGAAGGTGTTCGCGGCGACGACCGACCAGGACCGCGCCACCTGGCTGGAGGCGTACGTCCGGGCCCGGGTCGGCGAGGTCTCCGGAGGAGCGGTCGACGCGTCGGCGACCACGGCCCTGAAGGAACTGGGCTTGGACTCCCTGATGCTGGTGCGGTTGCGCAACGCCTTCGTCCGCGAACTGGGCGTGGCGCCGTCGGCCGCGGACGTGTTCGCGGCGTCCGACATCCGCGGCCTCGCCCAGGCCCTGGCCGAGGGCCTTCCGGAGCGGGGCGCCGTGGCGCGGCAGGACTCCGGCGACCTTGCCCGGGAGGTCCCGGAGACCGAACTGCGGCCCGCGACGCGCGACGTCGTACGACTGCTGCGCAGCGCCCGGCCGGGCATGCCGGACGCGGCGCACGGCATCGGCCTCGCCGCACGGCTGACCGCGCCGACCACACCGGAGACGCTCACCGGCATCCTCACGCGGCTCGTCGCGCGACACGCGGCCCTGCGCACCGCGATCATCACCGGGGAGGAAGGCGTCCGGCAGCTGCGCGTGGACCGGGAGCCGGCGGAGCCGGTGCTGCGCTGCACGGCCGTCGAAGGCCCACTCGACGGCGCCGAGTGCCTGCGCGCCCTGATGGAGCCGCCGTTCGACCTGGCGACGACACCGCTGTGGCGGTTCGAGCTGGTGGACGGTGGCACACACGGCCAGATTCTGGTGTTCGGCGCCCACCACGCGGTCAGCGACCTGCAGTCTCTGCTGCTCGTGGCCGGGGAGATCGACGCGGAACTGTCCGGCACCCCCCTCGACGCCGCCGTCACCAACCGCGACATCGCCCTGCTCATCGAGGCCCAGCAGGGCGGCGAGGGGGCGGGCGCCGAGTGGCGCGAGCACTTCCACGGCAGCGAGCGGCTCGACCTGGAGCTGGACCGGCCGACCCCGGCGACCCGGTCGTACCGGGCCGGCAGCGTGACCGCGACGATTCCCGACGGGCTGATGGAACGGGTTGCGGCGGCCGCGAGCAGGCTGGCCGTCACTCCCGCCGCCTTCTGCCTCGGCACCCTGACGGTGCTGCTGGCCAGGAAGCGGGAACGGGAGCGGTTCGTGCTTGCCGTGCCCGTGGACACCCGCATCCACGCCGACGCGTACGACGCGGTGGGCTTCTTCGGCGTGCCGGTGCCGTTCCCGGCCGAAGCCCGCGCGGGCGAACAGGTGGCCGAGGTGCTGCGCCGCACCGACGCGCGCCTGCAGCGCCTCCTGTCCAAGGGCGCCATGTTCACCGACGTCCTGGCCACCCTGGCCCGGCAGGGCCTGCACCGGGAGAACGCGCCGCTCGTCGAGGTCTACTTCAACTACGTACAGTCCTCGCGCCACCTCACCCGGCTGGAGGTGTTGCCGGCCGGCACCGGCTACTCCGACCTCGACCTGATGATCACCATGACCCCGAACGCGGCACGCATCCGGCTCGACCACAACGTGGACATCCTGGACGCCGCGGCCACCGCCGAGCTGGGGGAGGAGTTCCTGCGGTTGCTGGGGGAGGCCGCTGAGGACCCTGCGGCACCGGCGCGCGCCGGCACCGCGGCTCCCGCGGGTACGGCGCCCGCACCTCGCCGGTCCCTGGCCCTCGCCGCCACCTTCGCCCTCGGCAACCTCCCGCTGATGTGCGAGGCAGCTGTCGAGAACGGTGCCGGGGACGGCGGACCGGCGATCACCGAGGCGCCGTACCACCACGTGCTCGCGAGTCTCCAGGACCCCTCGGGTGTCTTCGCCGACCCCGCGACCGCGGTGGGTGCGGTGCTGCTGCGGGCGGTGGACCTGGAGCGCTTCGGCCCGGTCGACGACGCGCTGCTCGCCGAGCTGCGCACCGCCTACCCGACCGCGCTGAAGGCCCTGTCGGAACGCACCCGCAAGCCGCTGATCGTCGGCTTCCTGCCCGCCGCCCGTCAGGAGGACCGACTGACGCAGTGGGAGCGCGAGGTCGCCGCCGACCTGGCCGGGCTGCCCGGCATCGCGGTGCTCGGCTCCGACGACTGGACCCGGCACCACCCGGGCGGGGAGCGCTTCGACGAGCGGACCGAGCGGCTGGCCCACCTGCCCTTCACACCGCCCTTCCAGGCGGCCGTGGCGCTGCGGCTCGGCGAGGTCGTACGGGCGGTGCTGCGCCCCGCGCCCAAGGTGATCGCGGTGGACGGCGACGAGACCCTGTGGGGCGGGGTCGCCGGCGAGATCGGCCCCGAGGCCGTCGACCTGTCCGGCCCGCGTGCCCTGCTCGCGCGCAGGCTGCTGCAGTGGCGCGAGACGGGCGCGCTGCTGGCGCTCGTCAGCAACAACGACGAGGTCACAGTCCGCGCCGTCCTGGAGCGCCCGGACAGCCTGCTGAAGGCGGAGCACTTCAGCGTGCTGTCGGCCGCCTGGGGACCGAAGCCGCGCCGCCTGGCCGAGGCCGCACGCACGCTCGGCCTCGGCCTGGACAGCTTCCTGTTCCTGGACGACAACCCCGCCGAGATAGCCAAGGCGCGCTCCGCGCTGCCGCAGATGCTGTCGGTGACCTGCCCGCCCGCGGACGAACTGGAGGAGTTCCTGGACCGGTTGTGGCCGCTGGTCCCGGCGGCGGCGACCGCCGAGGACGCGCTGCGGGCCGGGTTCTACGCGCAGGAGCGGGAGCGGGAGACCGTCCGCGAAGCGGCCGGGTTCGAGGAGTTCCTCGCACAGCTGGAGCTGGAGGTCGACGTCCGGGCGCTGTCCGAGGCCGACGTACGGCGGGCCGAGCAACTCGTCCGCCGCACCAACCAGTTCGCACTCCACTCCCGGTCGGCCGACGGCGGCGACGTCACCCGGTGGCGGGAGCGGGGCGAGGTGTGGACGGCGGCGGCCCGGGACCGGTTCGGTGACTACGGGCAGATCGCCCTCCTCGCCCTGTGTGCGGACCGCGACCAACTCGAGGTCATGGGCTGGCTGATGAGCTGCCGGGCGCTCGGCCGAGGGGTCGAGGAACGCCTGTTGCAGTGGCTGGCCGACCGTGCCGAGGAACTGGGCTGCACGAAAGTCCGGCTGACGGCGGAGCGCACGGAGCGCAACGTACCGGCACGGCGACTGGTGGCCGCGCTCGGCGGCGGTGACCAGGACGACGAGAGCCTGGAGGCCGTGGTCGCACCGGACCACCTGAGGGCGTTCCGGTCCTGGGAGCAGCAGTGAGGACGTGCCGCAGCAAGCAGGCGAGGACTTCCTCGGATGTCGGAAGCAAGGGATAAGGACGCGCACATCGTGAAGGGCTCTCATGCGTGACATGACCGAGGAATTCGGGCAGCGGGCCACCGCCGAGGCGATCGAGCGCGGTGGCGGCGGGCTCGGCGTGGACGACCTGCTGGCCAGGGTGATGCAGGCCGCCACCGGTGCGGACTCCGGTGCCGCCCCCGCCCCGCTCCGGGACGTGGACGGCGTGGCCGCCGCCATCGCCGCCGCGGCGGGCCGCCATCTGCCCGCGGGACACCTGTCGCCCGACGCCGACTTCTTCGACGCGGGGGGCACGTCCGTGCACGCTGTGGAACTCGTCGCGGAGCTGGAGGGCGAGCTGGGCATCGAGTTCGACCTGGACGAGGTGTTCGCCGACGCCCGTCCGATCAGTCTCGCCCGGCGCTGGCTGCAGGCGACCGGGGCCGAAGCGTCGAGCGAGGCCACCCCGCGGGCCGTGCACGCAGGCACCCCGGCGCCCACCGTCCAGGGCACTCCGCCGGTTCCGGTCGCCGGTGCGCGGCCGGCTGCCGGGGCAGGTGCTGTTGCGGCACCTGGCACGCTGCCGCTCTCCGCAGCGGGCGCTCGTCCGGCTCTCGCCCCGCGCACCCTTCCGATGCCGACGCCGCGCACCTCACCGGCGCCTCGCCCCCATGCCGGCAGTGGCGACGAACGGTACAGCAGGGCCTGTCGCGAGGACCTCGAGCAGATCCTCGCCGATCTGAGCCTCGCCGACCGCCTGCCGTTCGCCGACGTGCCCGAGCCGCTGCCGCCCCGCCGGATCCTGCTGACCGGCGCCACCGGCTTTCTCGGCAGTCACATGCTGCTCGACCTGCTCCGGCACAGTGACGCGCATGTCCATTGCCTGGTCCGTGCGGCCGACGAGGAGGCGGCCGTCGCCCGGCTCGGCGAGGCGCTGAAGAGTCACCGACTGCCCTGGTCGTCGGAGGTGCGGCGCCGGGTGACCGTGCTGCCCGGCGACATCCGGCGGCCGCGGCTCGGCCTGTCCGACGAACTGTGGCACACGCTCGCCCACGCACTGGACAGCGTCGTGAGTGTGGCCGCGGCCGTGGACTTCCTGCGCGGCTACCAGTCGCTGCGGGCGAGCAACGTCCTCGGCGCGCTCACCCTCGCCGAACTCGCGGCCACCGGGCGGCCCAAGCCGCTGCACCACATCTCCTCGATCGCCGTGTTCAACGAGGTCGGCATCACCTCCATGGGCGAGGACGACCCACTCGCCCACGTCGACCGGCTCGTCTCGGGCTACGACCAGTCGAAGTGGGCCGCCGAGGCCGCCCTGCGCCGTGCCCGCGATCACGGCCTGGTCGTCACCGCACTGCGCCCCGGCGGCATCGGCGGTCACACGAAGACCGGCGCCTACAACCCGCAGGACCTCAGCAGCGGCCTGATCTCGGCCTTCGGACGCTTCCGCACCGTACCCGCTTTCCGCTACCTGAACGCGGCCCCGGTGGACTGGGTGAGCCGGGTCGCCGTCGCCGCGATCTGCGAGCCCGACGCCTGGGGCTACGACTACAACCTCACCGGTGTGCCGAACACCCTCGACGACGTCGTCCGTGACATGGCGCTCGGAGGTATGCACGTGCGCGTCCAGGACTGGGACGAGTGGCGCGCCGACGCTCTGGCCCGCCTGGAGGCCGAGCCGGTCCCCGAACTCGCCTTCCTTTCCAGGGTGTTGCGCAGCCCTACCGCCCTCAAACTGTGTGAGGCGACCCTGAAGGGCCCGGCGGCCGAAGGCGCACGCACCGCCGCGCTGGTCGCGGCGCTGGGGCTGCCGCCCGCGGCCCGCTACGACGCGCAGGCCCAGCTCAGCACCTTCGAGCGGCTCGCCCAGGACGGCCTCGCCAAGCTGCCACACAAGGACGACCAGCCCTACTTGTGGTTCTCGGAGACGACGGAGGGCAGCGTGGGACCGGTCGGCGCCTCCGCCGACACCCCCTGCTCCATGGCGCTCACCCTCTCCATCGCCGGCATGTACCAGCTGGTGAAGGAGCGCCGGGTTGACGTGACCGGCGAGGTCGTCTGCACCGCCGTACATCCCGAGCCGCTGACCGTCGAGCGCGGCGACGTCTGGATCCGCCCCGAGGAGGGGATCCCGCAGCAGCACGGACTCAGGCACCAACTCCTGCGCTACCGGCTGCGGTTGCGCGACGCCGACGGCGGCCACTGGTGGCTGGAGGGTCACAAGTACGCCCGGGCCCGCCGCGACCTGTGGCGGCAGACCCGCGCGCTGACCGTGCGGATCGGCCGCGAGGGCGAGGCGGCGAGCCTGGCGGGTGAGGTCGTCGTGCCGGCGGACTCCTACGTCCGCGACCAGATCGACGGAATCAAGGTCGACCCGCGTCTGACCAGCCAGGAGAAGCGGGCGGCCAAGCTGACCTGGCTCGCCTGGTTCGGCCTGGAGATGGGCCGCGGCCTGCTCGGCCCCTTCGCCCGCGCCGCCGCGGACCTGCTCGACCTGCGCCGCACCCCGACCCCCACGGAGCGCCACCGATGATCTTCAGGACGACCACCTCCCGCGCCGGCGGGTCGGCGCTGCCCCGGGTCAGGACCACCGCGGCCCTGCGCCCGCTGCATCACCGCCTCGACCCTGCCCGCGTCGAGGAGATCCCCTTCTGGGCGGACGACGGCGTCCGGCTCGGCCTGACCCGCATACACACCGGCGCCGCGGACCGCCCCGCCGTGCTGCTCCTGCACGGACACACCGCGTCCGCCGACATGTTCCTGCTGCCGGAGACCCGCAATCTGGTCGACGTTCTCCTCGACGACGGCTACGAGCCCTGGCTGCTGGACTGGCGGGGCAGCTGCCGGTTGCCGTACAACGAGACCGGCCAGAGGTACACGTACGACGACGTGGCCCTGTACGACATCCCTGCGGCCGTCAATCACGTCCGCGAGCGCGTGGGCGACCGCCCGGTGTTCGTGGTCGCCCACTGCATCGGCTCGCTCACGCTGTCCCTGAGCATGGCGGCGGGCCTGGTGCCGGGCCTCGCCGGCGTGGTGTCCCAGGGTGTGTTCCTGACGCCGAAGCTGGCAGGCCGGACATCGCTGCGGATGTCACTGGCGGGGGAGCTGCTGAAGACGCGGATCGACCACATCCCGGTCGACTTCCGCAAGGTGGGCCTGTGGTCGAAGTACACCCCGTTGTTCGCTCTGGCTTCACGGGAGGCGAGCTGCCCGGACCCGACCTGCCAGATCCTGCACAATTCCGCCTGGGGCACGGGCGCCTCGCTCTTCGTGCACGAGAACCTGTCCGAGCCCACCCACGACCGCCTCGCCGACCTCCTCGGCCCCGCGCCGCTGTGGATCCTGCCCCACCTGCGCCGCATCGAGCTGGCCCGCAGCGTGGTCCGCTGGCACGAAACCGACCACCGCTACCGTCAGCTGCCGCCCAATGCGCTGGACGCGGCCAGCCGGATCGACACCCCCGTGCTGCTGCTCGCCGGCAGCGACAACGGGTTGTGGCTGGACTCCCAGCGGCTTTGCCACGACGTACTCGCCGAGCGCCAGCCCCAGTTGGACGTGTCCTACACCGAGATCCCCGGTTACGGCCACCTGGACACATTCCTCGGCCGGGGCGCCGCCCTGGACGTCTTCGGTCACATCCTCGATTTTCTCGGCGGACGGCGGTGACGGCCGGCTGGCCGGCCGACGACAACCAGGGCACCATGTTCATGGCTCTCACCTGTGGCGACGCCGAATGCGCGGTTCACACCCGCTTCCGGCGAGGGAGACGCAGAGCGTCTGCCGCGACCGGGGGGTGCCGAGGCCGGACGAGGCGAACGGGGCGGAGTGCTGCAGGCTTGCGGGTGCGGAGGAGGGGCCCAGCCAGTTGTCGGCGTGCGCTGAAAGAGCTCTCAGAGGCCGAGCCCGCCTTGAGTCACGACACCCGTATCGTCAGCCGTCAACTTCCCCCACCGACACCGACCGGCCGACCTGGGCCGCCTACGAAGAGACTCGGTACCTGGGCACCGTCCACAGTCGGTTCGACCTCGACGGACGCTGGCACGTCCAGTCCCTGAACGAGCGCCACCTCAGCCTCGACGATGCCCTCCGCGCCCTGCGTCGACCCGCCACCTGGGCAGCCGACTGAGAACATGTCGGCCGGTGGGCTCGCGGCATCCTGAGCGACCCGCACCTGCGCGTCCTCGACGTGCAGACCACCAGGCTCGACACTGAGCCGTTTTCAACCTTGGTTTGAGCAGGCCATGTGGAGGGTGAGGACGGCCTGAACAAAGGTGGTGATGCGGGTGGTGCTGCATCGCAGCTTGCGCAGCAGTCGCCAGGTCTTGAGTGTGGCCATGGCCTGCTCGCCCAGTGCCCGGATTTTGGCACGGGCCCGATTGACCGCCTGCTGACCTGCGGAGAGCTTCTCCCATCGCCCGCGGTAGGGCACACGGACGGTTCCGCCGGCTCCTTGGTATCCCTTGTCGGCCCAGCAGCGGACGCCGGCCTCGGCCAGGGAGTCGGGAATGCCGTGTTCGCGGGCCGCGCGAAGGTCGTGAACGGCTCCGGGCAGCGCGGGTGAGGCCTGCCGGGTCGGCCAGGACTTGGACGTTCATGCCGTGTCTCTTGTGTTCCCGGAATAGAAGGGCTGGTCAGCACCGATGCGGTCGATCGGCAGGAGAGTTCCGTCCAGGATCACGAAGGCTTTGCGGGAGGCGGCGCGCACCGCTTGGGCGAGGTCGGGAGCGAGGGCGGCCAGCAGTTCGACGGCCTCGCTCACGTACCGGTAGACGGTGCTGAGGCTGATGCCGAACCCGGTGGCCAGCTGGGCGTAGGTGTGTCCGCATCGCAGGTGGGCGAGGACCAGCAGGGCCTGTCGGTCCGTTCCGAGTCGGCGCCACCGTGTTCCGCGTTCACGGCGCAGGGCTGTCAGCTTCCCGGCCAGGAACCGTAGGGCTGAACTGGACAGATCGAGTCCCGATGGGTAGACAAGCATGCGAAGCGCTCCGGGCGGACAGGTTGATCTTGGTCGACAACTCGTCTACCAGGAGCTTCACTTGGTCATACACTCGGTGCCCCGCTGCCGTGCGACCTGAGGTGACCTGGACAGGGGGCGGAGGCTCCGCACCGGTCTTCAGAGCACAGGCAGCGGAAGCGCCACCCGTCGTCCCAGACCGAACTCCTCGGCCTCGTCGTTACTGACGACCGCAACTGCTCCTGCAGGGACCCCGGGCAGCGTGGCCACGCGGGACGCCACTGCCAGCAGATCCCTCTCACCGGCTCCGGCGACGAAGAAGACGTAGACGTCCCCGTCCTCCTCTCCCTCATCGAAGACTTCCACGTCACCCTGGTCTTCGAGACCGGACAGGAAGTCCTCGACCTCCTCGATCCAGGGAAACGGGTAGGAACCGTCTTGATCCAGTCGCAGCTGGCGAGCGTGTGGATCACAGCCGCGTCGATGTCCGGGTTCGCGTCGAAGTCGAAGGTCCGCAGGGACTTGTCCCGGGGGAATCCTGCCGCCTTGATCCGCCGTTCCGAACGGCGCCGGGACCGGTCATCGCACTCGGCCATCAGCAGCTCGGCGAGGAAGCCGCGGTAGGTCATCTGGTCCTTCAATGCCCGGTCGGCGATGTCGGAGAACTCGTTTCTGATCGAGGGGAGCCGCAGCAGGCGGCAGGCGGTGTCGATGGCCGTGGTGGCGGCCTGCTCGGTCAGTCCTCGCTGGCGGGGCAGGGTCACTGTGCTTCTCCCTGGCGGTGTTCACCGCCGCTGGCGCGGCGGCGTCGGAGCACTTGGTCGTAGTGGGTCACCGAGGGCAGAGGCCTGGTGTCCGGGGGAAGATGCGCGAGCCGCCACTCGTGCAGGAACGTCACCGTGGCCGCGCCGCCAGCGTCCGCCGGCGAAGGGTGCCCGGCGGGTTCGTCCTCGCCCTGGGCGACCTTGCGGGCCTCCAGCGCGACCGCGTCCGCGGTCAGGGCCCCGGCCCGCAGAGCCATTGCGAGGCCTGCGACCAAGTGCTCGTGCGAGATGTGGCGGGCCAGCAGCAGCACCTCGATCAGGGCCCTGGTTCCGGCGGTGTCTCCGTGGGCCCTGACCGCCGCGGCCCACCAGGCGTCATGGACCGGGGTGAACTTGCCCGCCGAGCGGGCCTGTTCGAGCGCCGTCGCGCCGGGGAAAGCCCCCAGCTTGCGGATCAGGGCCTCCAGGTAGTGGTCCAGATCCAGGCGGCAGCCGCCCTTCGCGATCAAACGCTCATGCCGGGCAACTTCCACGTTCCGGTCGTAAACCACCAGGTGAGAAGCGTGAAGCACAACCCGGACCCGCTTGCCGATCAGCCGGACCGGAACCGAGTACCGGTTCGTGCGGACCGCGATCTGGCTGTAGCGGTCGACCCGCGGAGTGAACAGCCGACCCGTCTCGAACGGCTCTTCGGGCAGCGGCATCAGCAGCGGCCGCTCGACCTGGAAGTACTCGTCGATCGTCCGCGGCCGCGAACCGATCCGGCGCCGGCCGTCATGCAGGTCCCACTGGTCGACGAGCTCAGTTCAGCTCGGCCAGCGAGTCGACCTCGGGCACCGGTGTGAATTGGTTGCGGCGGAAGTAGCCGATCTGCCCTTCCACTCCGCCCTTCTCGTGGGCGCCCTCGATGCCGGGCCGGCAGTAGAAGCTCTCGAGCTGTGCTGTCCGGCGTCTGCAGCTCCTCCAGCGAGCGGATCTCTGCCACGGTTACGACCTCCTGTGTGGGCAACCCACCAGAATGCATGAGGAGTTCACACTGCGCCATCGCTTTTGTTGCTGCTGGATGAGGGCGCGATTCGCCAATCGTGCCTGCCTCGCAGTGTCCGCCCGTACGCTCGCCGCGGGGTTGGGACGACACGTGAAGACCCGCGAAGAAGCCGAGCCCACGGCGGCCCCTCAGCGAGTGACGCCTGCTCCAAGGGGAGTGCACCCGGCCAGGACTTCGGCAGCGCCCCCTGCGATGGCGCGGGTGGTGCTGAAGTTGACCTGACGAGACGGATTCCGTTGGGAGCGGGCTGGGTGATATGACTACGTAGGGTTGATCTTGCGTTACGGCACGCTGCGGGGGGTGCCCCTATCTCTTTCGTCAAGCTGGGTGAGGATGGTCGGCATGACGGATCGGGATCGGTTGGGGCGGGCCGCGGTGCACTCTGCGGCTGGCGGTGGAGACGTGGACGGCCTGAGGGCGCTGTTGGCTGAGGGCGCCGACCCTGGGGCTGTTGATGCCGAGGGTTGGACTCCGCTGCATTTTGCTGCTCAGGCTCAGGTGCCCGCTGCCGTCGAAGTCTTGCTGGCCGCGGGTGCGGCGGTCGATGTCGTGGACCGTCATGGCAATACGCCGTTGTGGAGGGCGGTGTTCTGTTCGCGGGGCGAAGGCGGGACGATTCGGCTCCTTGTGGAAGCCGGTGCTGACCCTGACCGCCGAACGGGCGGCCAAGGACCAGATGACCTACCGCGGCTTCCTCGCCGAACTGCTGATGGCCGAGTGCGACGACCGGGCCAGACGCCGCTCGGAAAGGCGGATCAAGGCAGCCGGCTTCCCGCGGGAGAAGTCGTTGCGGACCTTCGACTTCGAGGCCAACCCCAACATCGACCCGGCCACCGTGAACACGCTGGCCAGCTGCGAGTGGATCAAGAAGGGACAGCCGCTCTGCCTGATCGGCGACTCCGGAACTGGTAAGTCCCACATGCTCATCGCTCTGGGCACCGAGGCCGCCATGAAGGGCTACCGCGTCCGCTACACGTTCGCCACCAAGCTGGTGAACGAGCTGGTCGAGGCCGCCGACGAGAAGCAGCTGAACAAGACCATCGCCCGCTACGGCCGCGTCGACCTCCTCTGCATCGACGAACTGGGATACATGGCACTGGACCGGCACGGCGCCGAGCTCCTCTTCCAGGTTTTGACCGAGCGCGAGGAGAAGAACAGCGTCGCCATCGCCTCCAACGAGTCGTTCGGCGGCTGGACGAAGACCTTCACCGATCCCCGTCTGTGCGCCGCCATCGTCGACCGGCTCACTTTCAACGGCACCATCATCGAGACCGGCACCGACTCCTACCGTCTGGCCAGCACCCGAGCCCGAGCCGAACACGCAGAAGCGGGCTGCCCACCGCTTCACCGCCTGGCCGGCAACCGCTGAGGGCCGGCCAGGCCGAGATTATCCGAGCGGGACACGCCCTGCAACCCGGGGACCAGCGTCCAGATGAGCTGCGATCCGCGTGATCGTCCTGGCGTTGTCCTCGAACAGATGCGCCTGCATGCCCGCCGCCTGGGCCGCCTCAACGTTTACGGCGAAATCGTCGATGAAGAGGCAGCTCTCCGGCCGCACCTCCAGGCTGGCGCATGCGGCCTCGAAGGCACGTGGGTCCGGCTTCTCGATGCCGATCTCGTGCGAGTACACGATCTTTTCGACCAGTTCGTCGAAGTGGTACAGCGCCGTCTCCCGCACCCGGGCACCGACGAAGCTGTTGCTCAGGATGCCCAGCCTGCAGCTTCCCCGCAGCCCTCGCACATAAGCGATGAGTTCCTCGTTAGGCGTCCCCAGGTATTCCGCCCAAAGATCCGCCATGAAGGCTTCCACCTGGGACGCATCGAGCTCCAGGCGTGCTGCCACCTGCTCGTGAACCTCTCGTTCGCTGATGCTCCCGATGCTCCCGGCCTGCCACACGTCGCACATCCGCTCGTGCACAGTGCCCGGCGACAGCACCAGCCGCTCTTCCCACCGCTGCACGCATCCTGTTTCCGGCGTGATCTCCAGCACGCCACCGATATCAAGAATGACGCAGGTCTCCGTCACTCGAACTCCCCCCTCTTCGTCCGGCCGGCTGGCGAGCGCACACCGCCCGCTCATGTGATCTATGGAGACACTGTTGTCCTTCCTGCTGGGGCAAGGTCAAGCGATCTTGGAACCTTGTGGCAGCCCTGTTGCGAGCCGCGACACGACTCGGCTGCATCAGCAGGTGCCTTCAAAACTCATGACGATCTGCGGAGTCCTCGGCCGAGCGACGACGTCAGAACTCGTCAACAAACGCTGTCGCAAGAAGTGAACGAAGCCAGCCTGGCCAGGGTGTGTTGGGTGAGCGTGCGGCGCCGCGCGGTGGCTGCAGCTGCGCGGTGAGTTCCGGTCCGCCGAGGGCTTCGCTACCCGTCCAGCGCCGTCCGCACTGCCGGATCCGCCGCCAGCTCCTCGTAGATCCACGGGGCGTTGAGCGGGGCCTGGTTGCGGGTGCGGGTGGTGAGCAGTGAGCGGGTTTCCTCGCGGGCCCGGTGCGTGGTGAGCGTGCCTGCTCTGCGGTGGGCCAGGATCGTGCGGATCCGGTCGAGTTCCTCGTCCTCTGCGGTGTCCGGCGCGTCACCCTCGGCGCCCGCAGCCGGGTCGTCGGCGAACAGGCGGGCCGCCGCATGGCGGATCAGCACCTCCGCGCGCAGCATCGCGGGTGCGTCCGACGCGTCTCCCAGTGCCAGTCGCTCGGCGCGGGCCAGGACGTTCACGGCCTGCTGGTGGGCGTCCTCGGCGGCGTAGACGGCGCTCAGGTCGATCAGCGTTTCCAGCACCCGGGGACGGTCGTTGCCACGCTCCCACCAGTCGGCTGCGACCTGGTAGAGATGGACTGCCGTGGCCGGGTCGTCGAGCAGCGCGGCGGTGCGGGCCGCGTTGGTGTGGCAGTTGGCCGTGTTCCAGGGGTCCTCGGCCTGCTCCCACAGCGCAGCACCGCGCCGGTAGAGGCCAAGCGCCTGCTGCAGATTGCCCGCGTCCTCCTCGGCGACCCCGCACTCGTTGCAGGCCATCGCCCGGTGTTCGCTGCTGCCCCAGCGGTCGGCCAGCTCCACGGACTTGCGGCCCCAGCGCAACGCCTCGTCGGTGTTGCCGGCCCGGCGGGCGATACGGAAGTTGTTGATTGCGACGGGGACGGCGGCCGCGGCCCGCCCGGTCGTGGTGAGCGTGTCGGCGGCGCGTTCCCCGGCGCTCAGCGCCCCGGCCCAGTCCTCCGCCTCCCACAACAGCATGCTCAGCTTGAACTCGGCCTCGGCGACCCGGACCGGCAGCCGGTGCTCCCGGGCGAGCTCGACGGCCTTCCGTGCCGCCGCGACCGCGGCCTTAAGCGCCTGGCCCGACCGCAGCGTGTCCGCGTTCAGAAGACAGGTCTTGACGGCTTCCTCGGGATCCCCGCGGCGCAGATGCAGGGCGATACGATCGTCGTTGACGTCGACGACCGCGTCGAGTTCACCGCGTGCCGAGTACAGGACATGCAGCCCGATCATCAGTTCCGTGGCCATGTCCAGCCAGCCGTTCTGCTCGGACAGGGACAGCGCGGCGTGAAAGCGGCTCGGGTCGAGCTCGCCGATCAGCTGCGCCCCGTACCGCTGGTCGGTGATCTCCGCCAGCCGGTTGACCAGATACGCCACCCCGGCCCGCTGGAACTCCTGAATCTCCGCGGGCGGTTCGGTGAGGTCCAGCTGCTCGCGGGCATATAGCAGGACCAGGTCGTACAGGCGGAAGGTGGCCAGCAGCGCACCGGCGGGCAGCCGGACGAGGTCCTGCCGGGCCAGACTTCGATCCACCAGCCGGTTCAGCAGCAACTCCTGCCGCATCGCGGGCGCCTTCAGGCAGTGCCCGAGCTCCGCCCCGCTGACCGCCGCGCCCGGCGCCGCCGCGATCAGCCGGAACACCCGCTGGGCCGGCGGGTCCAGGGCGTCGTGGCTGAGCCGGATGGCTAGGCGCACGGCGCGGTCCCCGTAGGCGAGGGCGTCCAGCCGGACCGACTCCTCCTCCAGGAGCTGGACGAGATACGAGGCGGGCGGTCCCGAGGGATGGGCCAGCCGCGCCCCGGCGATCCGCAGCGCCAGCGGCACATCGCCGCACAGCTGCGCCACCCGGTCCAGCGCGGCGGGTTCGCAGGCGTCGGGGCGTTCCTGGCAGCAGCGGATGAGCACCGCTACAGAATCAGGTCTTGCCAGCGGACCTACATCGAGGACCAGCCCGGGGTCGGCGTAGTCCTGGGCGCGGTCGCGCGAGGTGACGATCAGAGCGCAGCCCGCCGGTGCCTTGACGAACGGCCGGACATGGGCGGCGTCGGCGGCGTTGTCCAGGACGAGCAGCACGCGGCGCTCGTGCAGGGCGGCGGTGAGTGCCGCGAGCTGCCGGGCGTCGTCCGTCAGTTCCGAGCCACGGTCCAAGCGCAGCGCCTCACTGATGATGCGTACCACCGTGCGGGCGTTCAGCCGGGCCTCGGGCATCAGGCCGCGCAGGTCCACGTAGTACACGCCGCCCGGGAACGCGGGGGTGAGGGCGCGGGCGGCCTCGACGGCCACGGTGGAGGTGCCGGCGCCGGGCTGGCCGGAGAGGAACGCGGTGGCCGATCCGTACCGTGTCATCCGGCGGTCGATCGCGCGGGCGAGACGGGCCACCAGCTCCTCGCGTCCGGCGACGCGCGGGTCGGGTGCGGGCAGCCGGCACATCTGGACGGCCACGGCGGCGAGTTCGGCGCGGCCGGGGGCCGGTCCGGGGACGACGGGGGCGCTGTCCGTGTCGTCGGCGGCGGGTGGGCGGGGCGGGACGAGCACGGCTTCCACCGATGCGGAACGGATCGGCGGCAGCAGGTGCAGCAGCGCGTGCAGGAAACCGGACAGCGGGATGCCGTCCCCGTCCAGCAGCGCCTCGCGCAGACAGCTCCGGCAGGTGTCGGACAGCTCCGTGAACATGCCGCCGGGCAACTCATCGGCCAGCACTCGCCGCACACTCCCGAGCAGCGCCCGCGCCGCGTGCGCCGCCATCTCGTCCGCCGGCCCCGGCAGCGGTGCGGACCAGCGGTGCAGCGCCTCGTCGTGGTCGGCGAGCCGGGGCAGCAGAACGCGTGGTTCCAGGCCGCGCAGCCGCAGCCGACGGCGGAACTCGTCGGTCTCCCGTCGGCTCCAGGCGCCGGCGGCGGCCCGCTCCAGGATTTGGCCGAGCAGGTCCTGGAGCGGGCCGTCGCCACGGCAGGTGTCGTCGATCGCGGTGAGCACCAGGGCGGCTTCGCGGGCCGTTTCCGCTGCTCCGGTCACTGTGGTGCGGGGCGCGGGGGTGGCGTCGTGGGCCGAGATGAGGGTGCCCGGCTCGTCGCCGAGGGTCAGCCGGCTGCGTACGGTGATTTCGGCCGGCCCTTCGAGCAGGTGGGTGAGGTCCTCGGTTCTGGCCACCCAGACGGAGTCGCGCAGCCAGCCGTCGGCGCTGTTGTAGCGGGCCGAAACCACGCCGAGCACCACTCCGTCGGTCAGCCGGAGTACGGGGGCGCCGCTCATCCCGGGCAGCAATGCGGACGAGGACAGCCGGCCCAGCGGGACACCATCTCGTACCGTCCAGCCCTGCCAGCTGCCGGTGGCATGCAGGAAGCGGTAGTCGTGCCCGGGATCGTCCACCCCGGCCACGCCGTTCACCACCACACCGGTCAGCAGCCGCACCGCGTCCGTGGGTGCCCACCCGGGGACGGACTCCTCCAGCGGCCGGGCCCGGCGCAGCACCGCCAGATCGCGTACGTCGTCGACCGCGGTGACCTTCGCCCACTCGGCGGCCGCCCCACCGCCGAGCGCGTCGGTCCGCACCTGTGCGCCGGGGTACCCGCAACCGAGCCCGGCCAGCACATGCCAGGCGGTGACGACAATGCCGGGCGCCACCTGGAAACCGGTGCCCGCCGGTGCGCCGTCGGGGCTCAGTACGCGTCCCAGACTGCGCGGCACCCGGGGATGGCGCGTCGCCGCCTCCATCATCGACCCCCCGACGGCGCTACGCGGAGGCGTCCGGGACAGCGGCGCTCCGGTAGGTCATCCGGACCACCAGCGACGCCTCACCGGCGGCGGCGGCCACGATGACGTTCCCCTGCGCCGAGAACTTCAGCCCGAACTCGACCTCGACCTGCTCGGGCCGGACCGCGCGCTGGTGCAGCCGGTCAATCGCCTGGGCGGCGGAGGTCGCGATCTCCACCACGGCGTCGCGAGCATGATCGAAGGACTCCACGACCTGGCGGCCTGCTTCCTGCAGCCGTGAGGTGGGCTGCGATCCCGGCACGGGCACGGTTTCCACCAGCACCTCGACCGCGCCCACCCGTAGAGGGATCAACCGGTTTGTCATGCAGACAACTTGTCACAAGCAGCCCGGCGTTGTCCCTGCAGACGGCTGGATCCGTGGGCTGTCGGTAACGGGTGCGAGGGTGGCTTCCACACGCGCCGGGGCCGGCGGCGACCGGTGATCGTGCCGTGTATCTGCAGACTGTCGAACACGCTGCCAACCAGTGGGCCACGGCTTGGGCTTGGCTCCGGGTCGCCAAGTGCCGATGCTCGCGCGCGCGGTGGTCTGCCCGGCTGGGCCTCGTAGGGACTGAAGTGCAGGCGTGTTCGGGGTTAGGACCTGTCCGGCGGATCTTGCTGGTCACGTGGTCTGGGCACCGGGCATGATGCTGCAGTGGATGAGTGGGTAAATTTCTTCATCGCGCTTGATGACGAGTCGGCGGCTGCGGTCAAAGGCGTCAGCCTCCGCCCAGCGTTCAAGATCGTTCCTGTGGGTATCTACGATCCTGCGGACGCCGTAGTCGAGTGGGAGAGCCTCTTCACTGGAGACAGTCCGCAAGAGCTCATGCGGGCTGGCGAGCCGCAGGTGCTGACTGAGATCACGAACGATGGCTACTACGTCTTCGTGATGTCTGAGCGGCTCCAGGCCCTGCTCGCGACTGAGGATCCGCTGCGACTTGAAGATGTAGCTCTTAAGTGGTCGCACCTGCGGCGGGCTGATGGGGAGTTCGTCGAAGAAGGTGAGGCTGTCAGCCACCTTGCTGAGCTGGCATTTCTGGCCCGTACTGCCACTGGCCAGGGAGCACGGCTCTACTGTTCCGTGCGGTAGCGGTCTGGGAGGCACCACAGCCTGATCGAGGCGAGGGTGATCGTGCCGTGAAAGACGTATGCGCGCTTGTCGTAGCGCGTGGCAACGGCTCGGGATTGCTTGAGCCGATTGATCGTTCGCTCGACTTCATTGCGGCGCTTGTACATCTCCTCGTCGAAGCCTGCGGGTCGGCCTCCCCGGCTGCCGCGCCGTCGGCGGTTGGCCCGCTGGTCCCTCGGCTCGGGGATGGTGTGCTTGATCTGGCGTCTACGCAGGTAGAGGCGATTTCGGCGAGAGCTGTACGCCTTATCGCCACCCAAGTGGTTGGGACGCGTGCGCGGGTGCCCTCCGCGGGGGCGTCTGACCCGGATACGCTCCAGGACGGGGATCATCTGTGGGCTGTCGCCCCACTGGCCGGGGGTAACCAGTAGGGCCAGCGGCCGGTGTGACGGGTCGATAGGTCTGCGGTGGTCGGGGGGCCTTGACCCTTGATCCTGGACACACGAGACACTGGATCCTGAGGATCTGAGAACGGACATCTCGTGGTCATGAAGAACTATCCGCCGCAGTTCAAGGCGGACGCGGTCGCGGTGTACGAGTCGCGGCCCGAGGCGACGATCCGGCAGGTCGCTGCCGATCTTGGAATCAACCCCGAGACCTTGCGGAACTGGGTGCGGGCAGCCGGGGCCAGCCGGCCGCGGGGACGCCGGGCAGAGGTGCCGACCGAGCCGCCGACGCCGTTGGAGGCGGAGAACGCCGCTTTGCGCAAGAAGGTCCGTGAGCTGGAGGAGGAGCGCGAGATCCTGCGCAAGGCGGCGAAGTATTTCGCCGGGGAGACGCGCTGGTGAACCGCTTCCAGTTCGTTGCCGACCACCAGCGCCGCTACGGCGTGAAGCGGCTGTGCACCATCCTGGGCATCGCCCGCTCCAGCTTCTACTACTGGCGTGGGACGGCCGCGGACCGGGCCTCCCGGCAGGCGGCCGACGCCCGCCTCGCCGCCCGGATACGGGCCGTGCACCGCGAGTCGGACGGCACCTACGGCGTCCCCAGGATCACCGCCGAACTCCGCGACGCCGGCGAGCGAGTCAACCACAAGCGGATCGCGCGGGTGATGCGCAGCATCGGCCTGGCAGGCGTGCGGCTGCGTCGCAGGCACCGCACCACTGTTGCGAACCCGGCCTCGGCGAAGGCCCCGGACCTGATCGGCCGCGGCTTCACGGCAAGCGAGCCGAACACGAAGTACGTCGGCGACATCACCTATCTCCCGCTGGAGGGCGGGAGGTTCCTGTATCTGGCCACCGTCATCGACCTCGCCTCACGCCGCCTGGCCGGCTGGGCGATCGCGGACCACATGCGCACCGATCTCGTCATCGACGCCCTGGCCGCTGCCGAGCGGACCCGCGGCAGCCTCGCCGGAGCGGTCATGCACACCGACCACGGGGCCCAGTACACCAGCCGGGCCTTCGCCGACGCCTGCCGCCAGGCCGGCGTCCGCCAGTCCATGAGCGCGATCGGCTCCAGCGCGGACAACGCGCTCGCCGAGTCCTTCAACGCGACCTTCAAACGCGAGACACTTCAGGGCCGCAAGACCTGGCCCAGCGAACGCGAGGCCCACCTCGATGCGTTCCGCTGGCTCAACCGCTACAACACCCGACGCCGTCACTCCCGCCTCGGACAACGCAGTCCCATCGCCTACGAGACAGCCCTCGACACAACATCAACTATCCTGGCCCAAGCCGCATAGCCGGTGTCCAGGAGTCCGGGTCAAGGCCCCTCTACAGCGTCTTCGGCGCCCTGGACTTCACCGACCCGCGCACGATGCTGCCGGCCGCGGCCACCGCTCTTAAACCGGGCGGGCGTCTCGTGTACTCCGTACTCGCCCACTACCTGAGCGGAGCGCCCGCCGAACCCGAAGCAGTACCCGGCACCATCTCCGCACGGACAGCGGACGGCGAGAGGACCACCATGAACCGGTGGGTTCTCCAAGAGCCCGTATGGGCCAAGCTGCTAGCCGAAGCCGGATTCACGAAGATTACTTCCAGGGTGCTGCTGACCACCGCTGACGGACCGCGTACCGCCGACACGCTGCTGATGAGCGCCTACCGCCCCTGCTGACACAGGTGGGAGGCTGCTGTGCCTTGAGGCTGCCTTTGGGAAGCTGCTGTGCCTTGAGGCGGTCTTTTGCGTCATCAACTGGATCACTCACATGCGGCGCTGAACAACGCGCACTCGAGCAGATCGGGAGCCGCACTGGAGGGCCAGCCGTCGCTGGCGGCCAGCTGACAGCCGGCGGCGTGCATGAGAGAGAGGTAGACCCCATAGCGGTGGGGCGACCAATTTCCTTCCGCCCACACCCAGGCGGCGATGGAGCCGTCCGGGTCGTGGCCGCTCTCCCGGCCGACCGCAGTGGCCATCCGCCGCAGGCACCGAGACAGGACACGGTCGAGGATGAGCGGCCGCGGGCCGTGCGCAGGCGGCAGCGCGGTGCCGGTGAAGTACAGGAACTTGGTGAAGAAGGACGGCCCGAGTCCGGGAACCCGCTGGTGGAGTGCCGCGTAGGCCTCTTGTGGGCCGTGTTCGCGCAGCGCGGTGACGGCGGCTTCCAGCGCCGCGTCCAGGCCTTCGACGGCAAGGATCCGGTGCAGTGTGGCCGGTCCGCTGCCTCTGGGAGTGCCGCGTTTGCCCTTGCCCCACACGCAGGTTGCGACCAGGGCCTCCCTGAACGCCTCACGGTGCAGTGCGTCGGCGACGGCCAAGGCCACCTCGGCCCGGCTGATAGCGGCGTCACCATCGGCACAGGTCAGGGCCAGCGCCGACGGCCACGGGGTGATCTGCGCCCATCGGCTGGGGGTGTAGCGGACGGTGTGTGCGCCGGGCGTTCCGTCCGTATAGTCCAGCGCGTTCTCGTTCCACCAGCGGCCCAGCGCCCGCACGGCGGCATCAGGCAGCGGACGTGCGGACATCTCCCGGTCCACCGCATCCGCCCGGTCCTGTCTGTTCACGTTCCGCTCCTCGAGGTCCTTCCCCGACGGGCACCGGCCGTCATCCGTAACGCTGCCCAGCCGGGCGTGGTGGGCGGGTGCTGAACAAGGTAGCGAGATGCGTGCGTTGATGCGGTCGAACCAGCCGACGGCCCCAGCCCCGCCACCTCCCGCACACCCAGCATGACGACCTGCAGGAAGATCCCCTGCTGATCGCCCTCGGCAACGCCCGCGCCGCCCGCGAGGCTGCCGACCGCGAGATCCGCCACCTCCTCGCCTACGGACGGGAGTTCCACGGGGACCGCCCCTACAAGCTCGAACCCTTCGCCCAGGCTACCGGCATGACACCCTCCGGCATCCGCACCGCCTACACCAGCAGCGAGATCCAGACCGTCGCCCGCCAGCTCGGCCGCACACCCGACAGCCGCCGCACCCGTCCCCCGGCCACACCGGAGTCCTCATGACCGGCCACCCACGCCCGCTCCGCCCACCTGCGCCTGCCGGCCGCCGTCATAGAGGGCACCATCCACCCGGTCGTGGCCGTGCCCGCCCACACCCCGGCCTCCGCCCTCTATCTCGCCCACTGCATCGGATGCGGCACCACCTACGCCGGCCCGTGGAAACGGATGACCTCCTCCCGCGCCGCCTGATGGCACCGTGAACTGCAGGTCGCACAACCTGCCGACCGCCCGCCCGCGTTGCACTGCACGTTCTGATAACCAGACGGCGACCGCGAACCCCGCCCAGCACGCGGCGCCGCTTGCATGGCCGGAAGCCTGGGGTCGAAAAGGGGCCGCTTGTCTTTATCGGCCAGTGGCTGCGTGGTGTCCATGGCGCGGCGATAGCCGGACGCCGGTCGCTCCCGACGTCTCGAAACGGGTCCTGCGCCCACCTGGCAGGCCCCGCGCTCTGGGGCGGACGAACTTGGTGTTTGACCTCTGCAGCGGTCCGCTAGGTGGATTCAACGCGTGGGCTTCACGACATGCCCCAGCACGACGAGACCGACCCCTATGGCGAGGAGCGAGACCGAGTGAACGTTCCAACTCACCAGCATCAGTAGGGCTCCTGCTCCCCAGAGCCTCGGCTGCCGAACTCGTTGCTGCAGCCAGTGACCCGGCATGTGGCCCAGCAGCAGGGCGTGGACTCCCAGGACTGCCCACACGAGGGTCAGCACGAACAGCGCCAACGCCAGCACGCCGAAGATGAACAACCCGATCCCCCTGATACCTGCTGCCGCGTCATAGACGGTGTCAATCAAACGGGGTGTTCACCCATGCCCCCGATCAGGCACGTGTGAAGCCCATGAAGATCGTTCCCCGGTCAGGGTATGTCTCAGTCCCACCAGAAGTCCCAGTGGTGGACTCCGGTGATCCGCTGTGCGTATGCGGCCAGTGTGTATGGCCTTGTGCCTTGCCAGATGTTGTCGGGGCAGAAGGCGAAATGCTCGGCAGCGACCAGGAGAGCATCCTCTTCAGTGGTCGGTGGAGCTGCGATGCTGAGATGCAGGGTGGAGAAGCCGACCGCGACGACGCGGGCGCCGAAGCGGCTCTCCCAGTCGCCGACGACCGCGGAGAACTTCGCCGTGTCATTGTCGTAGTTGGCGGGACCAGACCAGCCTGCGGTGGTGAGGGCGTCGGCACCAGATGCGGCGGTGACCAGCCCCAGACGGGAGCGGGGCCAGCTGTCAAGGAACACCCGGGCGTAGTCGGCGGCCAGTTGATCGGCGCTCGTCACGGACTCTCGGCCGGGTGCCCGCCCGGGCCAGCTTTGCCCGAAGGGGGCGGTGACGGCGAGGCGCTCCTCGGCCGAGAGCGTGTCGTCGTCTTCGTCGACGGTGGTGTACGTCGCCCACCACTTCGCGAGAAGGCCGGCTGGGTCGTGGTCCGCGACGACGGACATCTGCTCCGGGAAGACCTCGCCCGATCCCCAGGGGCGGAATTCGGCATCTTGCGGATCGAGCGCGTCGAGCAGCAGGGGCCACTGGCCGGAGACGCTGTGCTCGGCGTGCATCCGAACCCACAGCCCAGAGGTGGCCGGTCCGTCGCTGAGCCAGAGGGGTTGGGAATCCCCGTCGCCTTCATTGGATGTGATCATCCGGCCGGGAGGCATCACAGAGCGGCTCCGGTCACGCGGTCACGGAACTGCTGGAAGGCATGCCAGCCCGCTGTGTGCCCCGGCGTGATCAGGTCCCCTTCTGCGCAGTCGAGGACCTTGCACTGCAGCGCTTCGGCCAGACGGAACACGGGCGTGAGCATGTCGTCGCCGGAGCCCCGGACGTGGAGCATGATCGAATCCACCGGGTCTTCTGAGCCTATGTTGAGTTCGATCGACCAAGTGGGGCCGGAAAGTTCGCCCCACGCCGGATCCGAGAGATCAACTTCGGGAACGGCCTGGGCGACAGCCGCGAGCACGTCGCATTGCCGGCCCAACGGGTCCGCAGCGCAGTCTGCGGGAAGCCCGTGCACCGAGGTGACGTCGTCGGGCAGGCGGAGGAGGAGCACATCCCAGCTCATGGGGGCCTTTCAGGCAGGACTCAAGTAGCGGTTGCGGTGGGTCAGGTCAGGCTGAACTGTCCTCCGGGGGCTGTGGCAGGAGCACGTTCTGCAACTGGCGCATGTTCGCACGCCAGGGGCCGCCATCAGGCTCGGCCCATAGCTCCATCAGCTCGGACGGCTCGGTCATGACACGGTCGAGGGCCCGTAGAGCGAGATCGCGCATGCCGGTGAGATCGGGAAGAGGCTCTTTCGGCCCATAGACCGGATCGACAGGCTCACCCCCCAGACATTGGGCCGCGACAAGGGCGGCCCCGGCCACCGCTACATCTGATGCGCCCGCTTCGAGGTAGTCGGCATAGTCGATCACGTATGTCAAAGCGCTGCGAACCATGCCCGCACGTTCGCCCGAGAGCGCCTCGTCAAGGTCACCGCAGAAGTCCGCTGCGGTGTCGTTGCCGAAAGGGCCGGCGTCCCAAGTGCCCATAGATTCTCCTGATCATGGCGTTGACCGGAGAATCCTGACAGAGGCCACTGACAACGGCCGCATGATCCAGACCTGGCCAGAGCAGGAACTGCTGCTTGGTGTGGTCGAGCTGCTTCTGAAGGGCGAGTTCGCGGAAAAAGTGGACCAGCTGTCCGGCGTCGGCAACAAGATCACTCCTCTGCGCGAGACGGTGGGTCACGGAAGCACGATGGATGGCCCGGAACGCCCCGTTGTCAGTGTCGGCTGGCATCGTTCTGATCATGTTCGACGGACTTCATGACATCGACTGGGCGTCGATGGAGCACGCGTACGGTTCGGCCGAGGAGGTGCCGACGCTGCTGTGGGCGCTGCGTTCTCCGGAGGCCGGGGAACGCAGCAAGGCTCTCGACCGCTTCTACGGTGCTCTTCACCACCAGGGCGACGTGTACCCGTCCACGGCAGCTAGCCTCCCCTTCCTGTTCGAGTTGGTCGTAGACGGCGCCATCCCCGAGCGGGCAGCCGTCGTGGCGCTGTTGGTCAGCATCGGCCGGGAGTCCCTCGACCGGGCCTTTGGGGACGACGGTACCGAGATCGAGTATTACCCGCCGACGGGCTACACCCAGGCCGTCGCCTTCCTGCGCGAGCGGGGTGCGAAGTTCGCCGAACTCGCCCGTGACCCGGACCCTCACGTGCGCCTGGCCGCGATTCCCGGGCTCGGGTTCTTCCTCGATGATGCCGACCAGGCCGCCGCCGTGCTGCGCGAGCGGCTGGACGCCGAGCAAGGTACTGCGGCGCGGCTGCGGATCGTGGAGGCGGCCGCCGCCCTGGCCCTACGCCTCCAGACGGCCGCGCCCCTGGTGATGGACTGGCTCACTTGGCTCGCCGCCGACCCGGCCCAGGGCCCGATGAGCCGCCTCGCGGCCGTGGTCCAGCGGGCCCGCTGCGCCCCGGACGAGATCGGCGAGAACGTCGTGCCGACCGCCGTCCGCCTGCTGCGCAAGAGTGCCCGCGCCTTGCCCGTGCGGCGGATCGCACCGGCTCCGAGCCGCCTGGCGGCACCCACGCACACAGTCGCGCCCCAGATCGCCGCCGCGTTCGAGGATCTCGACCGGCGCACGCGCGTGTACGCACCGACCACCCTTCTGCTGCGCTCGTTCCACGAAGTTCTGGGGGCCCGGGTGCCGGAGCGCACTGAGGTGCTGGCCGAGCAGCTGGCGAGCCCCGATCCCGGATCGCGCCTGGACGCGGTCCGTATGAGTGGGGAACTGATGCGGACCTGGCGTGGGGACCACACCCGTCTCCTCCTGCTGGTCGCCGGCCAGCTCACCACGGACGACCATGAGGTTGCCGCCGAGGCTGCGTCCGTCCTGGAGGCCTGCCACCCAATCGCAGCCCCAGCCCGGGAGGCACTCGCCGCGCACACCGCCGCCCAACGCGCGGCGCACGGCCCGGGCGTGTGGGCGGCACCGGATGCGCTGCTGCGCAGAAGCCACCAGGAGGCTATCCGGGCCGTGGCGCGCCTCGGCGACGTACGCGCGCTGCCGAGTCTGCTGACCGCGCTGGACGACGACGTCGACGCCTGGCGTGCGATCCAGGTCGCGGGACATCTGCCGCAAGCCGTCGACGAGTTGGTGCCACGGCTCTGCGACCACCTGCGCCGCATCGACCTCTCCCAGCAGCGGACCGAGATGAGCGCCAACGCGATCCTGGCCGCCCTGGCCACACTGGGCCACCCGGCCGCGGTACCCGCGGTTGCGGACACGCTCCGGGCCGCAATGGAACATGAACAGCACGGCATCACGCCATCGGCCCTGAAGGCACTGCGGGTGTTCGGCCCGGCGGCGGCCGATGCACGAGACTCGGTCCGGTCGCTGACCACCGCCACCGACGCGCGCGTACGCCCTGCCGCCGTCGCCGCGCTGTGGGCTGTTGGCGGCGACCTGACCGAGGTCATGCCGCTCCTGCTCAGCCTCCTCGACGACCACATTGATGACGCGGCCGACTTGCTCCGCGAGATAGGCCCGCCCGCCTCTGCCGCCCTGCCGCGCCTGCGAGGTCTCCTGACGCACAGCTATGAATGGGTCCGGGTGCGTTGCGCGGCCGCGCTCTGGGAGATCGGTGGCGAGGCGGAGGCACCGGCCGTCCTGGCCACCCTGCTGGAGGCCATGGCTCAGAACCCGGCGACGGCCAACCACGTCGTGGCCTGTCTTGACCGCATGGGCCCCCTCGCGGCACCGGCACTGCCCCTGCTCCGCGAGCACCTGGCCCTGCGTCGTCGCG
Organism: Streptomyces sp. NPDC026538; assembly: GCF_055567535.1. Classification (NCBI taxonomy): domain Bacteria; kingdom Bacillati; phylum Actinomycetota; class Actinomycetes; order Kitasatosporales; family Streptomycetaceae; genus Streptomyces; species Streptomyces sp. NPDC026538. Next base: position 17,125 of record NZ_JBVHQG010000007.1, on the reverse strand, counting down.
GCGGCAGGTTCCAGAGCGTCGACTACGACGAGGATCTCCAGCGGGTCGGCCGCGCCCTCATCACCCGACTCGATCCTTCAGCACCGGGAGCTCCTGCTCCGCGAACAGCGTAAGGCTGCGCCATCCAGCGCCACCGCAGCGGCGAGAAGGACTCGGTCACGGGCGGGGGCACCGGCGGCTCCTCCAAGGGAGGCTCGGGAGACACGAGGCGGCGGGCTGCGGTGCCCGGCCATGCTCGCGTCCTGCTCGGTACTTGTCCCAGTGGACACCTGTCCCGGCGGCGCCGAGCCGAGACGCGGGAAGCCGACGACCGGGACCAGGGCCGAATCGTCACCAGTCCCCGCCACGGCCCAGCCCCCTGACGAGGCGGGCGTCAAGAGACGCGGCATACGCAGGGTGTGTTGTGTCCCCTTACGGGGGACACAACGCTGGGACATGTCGTCTCGGGCGGACAAAGATGTCAAGCAGAGACGACTGCTGCGGTCGCCTCGCACTGAGCGCTGCGGTGCCGTGGCAATGGGGTCTCGGGGCCGGCGGAGGTGCGCTAGCTTCGTGCCGCATGGAAGACACCTCCCAGCTGCGGCAGGCCGTCCTTACCTGGCTCGAACAGGCACGCGATCTGCCCTCCATACCTCAGGCCATCACCGATACAGCACTGTCAACGCAGCCGGGATTCGAAGCCGTGATCAACGCGGTAGTGAACGCCGCGCCGAAATCCGAGCACCGCGACCTGTACGGCAAGGCCGACGGTGACTGGCTGCCCACATGGTCCGTGCTCCTGGGAGGATCGAGATTGGGTGACGCGACCCGTCTGGTCGCCCAGGGCGCGACAGTGCCGGTGGAAGAGGTCGCGGACAGTTTCGTCGCCTTCTGCACGGCGCCCGCGCCGGCAGTGGAGGACTGGCTGTTGCTGACCGGCGACCTTCCCGAGGGGACACGGATCCCGCTGGGCCGCTACACCCTGCAGACCTTCACCGCCGACGAACTGAAGCAGTTGGGCCCCATGCCTGCCCTCCAGGGCCTCCAACTAGGCGGGCTCGACCTCGATCTCCTGGCCGGCGCACCGTTCGTCCATGTCCCCGATCCGGACCGTGCCTCGGACCGCAGCGGCGCACCCTGGTTCGACTTCACCGGCCCGCGGCCGGAAGCCCGGCACTGGAGGGCGCTGCTGCCGTTGATCCTATGGAGCCCCGAACTCCTGCATGTCGACGCGGTGTTCGACGTCGAGCGCGGCCGCCAGTTCGGCCTGCACCAAAACCGTGTACCCACCACCCTCCAGATCTACGACGACCACGACGGCAGGCACAGGGAAGCCGAAGTCCGCGAGACCGGCAGCTTCTACGTCACCCGGACAGAGCTCCCGCGCCTGCAAGCCTTCTGCACCGCCGTGACAGCGAAGATCGACGCCGTCATGGACGGCACCACCAGCAGTCGAAGGCTGCCCAGGAGGCGCGCCCTGCGCCTGGAGCGCGCCGCCCGGCACCTGCTGCAGGCTCACCAGCGCACCCACAGCGACTACGGCGTGTGGGAGCAAGAGGCCGACGAGTTGCACCTGGACTACGTCATCGCGCTGGAAGCCCTGATCGCCAGCTCCAACGACAAGCACGAGGGCATCAGCGAAAGAATCCGGTCCCGCGCAGCCGCCCTGTTCCTCACCCCGTCCCTGCGCCAGCAGGTCGAGACAATCGTGCAGGAGGCCTACAGCGCCCGCTCCAAGTACGTGCATGGGGACGTCCTCAAGGACCAAGACGAGCACAAGAAGCTGGCTGCCCTGCGCAACCTCAGGCTGATCGTGCGGCAGATCGTTCTGCGCTGGCTCGTCCTCACCCCCTACGACACGGAAGACCTCGCACCGCTCCTCGACGCCGCGGCCGACGGCACCGATCGCGCGCGCACCATCGACGAGCCCTTGCGAGCCTTCTTCAAGACAACGCCACCACAGGACAGCAACCGGCTCTGAGTCCGGCTACGGTGGCGGCCGTGAGTGATGCGACGCAGGCCGACGGCGGTGGCGAGTGTGGTTTGCAGCCGGTGGACGAGGCGCTGGCGGCTTCGCTGAGGGAGCAGGGCGAAGGCGGGGCACGGGCGCTGGGGCTGCTGAGCGACGCGTACCGGATGCTGACCGACGACCGCTACGAGCAACCGGGAGAGATCGCGGAGTCGTGCGTCCGCGGCGCAGTCGACGCCCTGCTGAAGCTCCCGGGCGGGGGCACACCCCGCGGTCTGAAGAGCACGGCCAAGGACCTGCTGAAGGCGGTGGACGCCTACCGGCCCGACAGCCGGCGGGATCCGCAGCAGGCACTGCAGCGCATGCGGCAGGCTGCCGACGAACTGCGCGTCGAGCTCGACACACCCGGCGGCTACCACCGGCGCCGGGCCAAGGCCGTGGCCGAGCGGGTAATGGACCAGCACCTGGGCGTCGCACAGGAAAACGCCCTGGACGCATGGGGCAAGCTGTACGCAGTCACCTCCAACGTGGTTCACGGCAGCGCCTCGCAGCAGGCCGCCGCCCGTTATCAGCAAGTGGTGCGTCTGGCACGGGAGGTGTTCGTCCCGCTGCCCGGCCGCGCCGAGCAGGTCCTGGAACTGGCTGAGCGGCAGGAGCCGACGGCCCAGGACGCGGAGATGCTGGCCCAGTGGGCGGACCCGCGCGCCACCCGCTATTTCTTCCTATCCCAGCCGGCCGCCGCCTGGCTGGAGCTGCTGGACGACATTCTGCTGATGCCTGACACCAGCACCTCTGCCGGGAGCTGGCCGGCCGCTCCCTACCTCGACCACCTCACCGAGACCGACCCCGACCGGGTGAGGCAGTGGCTGGCTGACCACGCCGCAGCGGCGGCCGCGGCAGGTCCAGATGCGACGGCCGCCCTGCTGCGCCTGGCCGCACGGCCGGGCATCGTACTGACCCGCGAGATCCGCGCGGTCATCACGGACCTGACCAAACCCGAGCGCGATCCGCGGACCACGCACGGCTGGCTGCTGCGCCTGGCCGCCGACTGGGCCCAGGACATCCCCCTCACCGGCCGCGACGAGGACTGGATCCGCACGGTGGAGGGCATTCTGCGCGCCGCCGTACGCGCCGAGCACGCCACCGACCAGGAGATCAGGGCCGCGGCCCAGGACGACAGCCTCACCGACGACGAGGTACAAGAACGCCTTGCTGCGCTGTCCGCCCACCGCCTGTCCGACTGGGACACCGCCCAGCTGCTCGCCGCCCTCGTGCACACCGCCCACCCTCCCCGAGGGAGGGGCGCCGGGGACAGCCCCATGCCCACGATCGCGCCGCATCCGCAGGTGCGCACGATCCGCTACGTACTTGCCGCACTGCTGCGTCTGGACACCGAACTCACCGAATACGCCTCCCGGCACGCGGTCGTCTTCCGCCGAGATCTGGCCGAGGTGTCCCTGCAGCGTCCGGAGGCCTTCGTGGGCCTCGTGATCGCGCGCGCCGTTCTCGACCTGGCCGACGCCGACGCGCGCGCCGACGTCGCACTGGCCGAGCGGACCGAGGCATTCACGGGAAAAAAGCTGGCCCAGGCCGACCCAAGGCTGCGGGACCGGCTGCTGGCCGCCCACCTCGAGCAGACCGGGCCCGACACCCTTACGCCGCATCCCACAGGGCAGGCGGCCGCATGGTGGGAGCAGGCCCGCAAGCTGGTGCCCGCCCTGCTGGCCCACCGCCCCACACCGGAGAGCGCCCGCCTGACCGACCTGGTGCGCCGCCTGTGGCCGCCCGGCACGGCCGAAGCCCTCCACGCCGAGCTGGCCGCCGCCTTCGGCATCCCGCCCGGCCCGGAAGGACTCGCCACTTACACCCCTGACGCAGCACGGCCGCCGCGCACCTGGCTGCGGGTATGGGACTGGTCCCCGGTCCTGCCCGAAACCGTGACGACCCTGTGGGAGCCGGTCCTCACCCTGCTGCGCACGGTCAAGCCGTCCGGCCCGCCCGACCCCCGCGCCGCCGACCCCCTCGTCGTGATCGAGGACCCGGGGCCGCCCGCCGTCACCACCGAGCAGACCATCGCCCTCGCCGCCGGCCAGGGCCCGCTGGCCGCAGCCGCCGCCCTGGCCGCCGCCCCCGATGCCGGGGACAGCCGCTACCTGATGGTCCTGCGTACCGCGATCGACAGCGACCCGGCCGCCTGGACGACAGCCCCAGCCGACACCGCCGCCACGCTCACCTTGCCGGAACTGCGCGCCTTCTACCTGTCTATCGCCGCCGACCACACCCGCACCCCCGGCGCATTCCCAGGCCAGTCCCTCACCGAAGCCGCCGTGACAGCCCTCACCTGGTCCGCTGCCCCCCCCACCGCATCCGCCGACCCCGACGAGGACGAACCTCCTGCCGCGTACCTGGCCGAACAGGCCCTACTCGACCTGCTGACCGCCGCCTGGCGCACCGACACCGACCTCGCCGACCACTTGCCCGCAGCCCTCGACCACCTCTACGCCCTGACCACCACCATGACCACACACGTTCCAGCCATCGACGACAGCCCGGCCGACACCGGCGACTTCCTGGGCACCGACACGGCAGGACGCGCCCTACAGTGCCTGCTGGAGCACGCCCGCCACCACGACCGCACCACCGGCGAAGGCATGCCCGACCGGCTCAGGCGCCACCTCACCCTCATTCTCGACGCCACCGGCCACACCGCTCACACCGCCGCCGCCCTCGGTCGCTACCTCCCTCAACTCCACCAGCAAGCCCCCGACCTCCTGCACGAGCACCACACCGAGCTGCTCGCCCTGCCCGACAACGGCACATCGGCAGCCATCTCATGGCTGCACTGGGGCCCCGCACACCCGCCGCTGCTCGCCGAACTCGACTGGCCCGCACTCCTGGCCCGCCTGCGCCAGGACACCCCGCCCCAAGCCTTCGACCACACCGCCCACGCGCTGCTCACCCATCCCACCGCCCTGGGCGCCCCCCAGACCCTGTTCACTGCTCTCGCGCACGGCAAGGGCGGAGCGGCCGCCATCTCCCGGCTGCTGGAGCGCATCGCCCACCTCGCACGTGGAGCGGAGACGACGACGGTGAGCCTGTGGCAGGCGGCGCTCGAGGCTTCTCTCCCGGACGGCGCTCTCGCCGGGGCGGGCGCCTTCGCGGACATCGATATGGACGACACGACCTGGCTCGACCTCACGCTCGCCTCCGCACGCCACACTCCCCAACTCACCGACGCCGACGACGTCGCCCGGCGCGCCGCCGACCACCCCGGCACCGAGCAGGCAGCGCAGATCACCGCCCTGCTCGTGGCTCACCCCAGCCCCTTGCCGTGGACGGACACGACCGTCCGCAGCCACGCCCGCCGGCTGCTGACCGCCGCCGGGGATCTCCCTGCTGGCCGACGGCCCGACATCGCCCTCAGCCAACTGCGCGAAGCTCTCATCACCGCAGGGGACGTCGACGCTTACCGGCTGGGCCAGGACGAAACGGCCAAGCGCTGAGCAGCACGTCGACGTTCTTTCCCGAGCGCCCGACCAATGCTCACCGGCGAGTGGTGGTGAACAGCCTCCGCCACCGAAAAAGAATGAACGGCGGGGGCGCTCACGTCGGTCTGGCAGGCGGTGCACCACACACTGCCGGGACGACACCTTCCGGCGTCACGCGGGCCGTTCGCGGGCCGGGAAGACCGAGGACCCGACCCGATGCCGTCCTGGCAGACCGCGCGTACTCATCCCGCGCGATCCGGAATCACCTCCGCCGACATGGAATCCGCGCTGTCATCCCTCAGCCGTCCGACCAGATCGGCCACCGCCTACGACGAGGCCGCGGCGGCGGTCGCCCACCGGCTTTCGACGCCGAGGCGTATCGGCAACGCAACGCGGTCGAGCGATGCATCAACCGGCTGAAGCAGTGGCGCGGCCTGGCTATGCGAACGGACAAGCTCGCCATCGCCTACCAGGCCGCACTCCACTTCGCCGCCATCCTCATGTGGGCACGGCGATGATGACGAAGCGACGACGATTCAGTCGTAGAAGAAGAGCTCAAGGTCCTCAACGGATCCCGGCCCGGTGAGGAAGCCTTCGGCCCTCGCGATCTCGTCGTCTGGTGGCAGCTCACCCTTCAGGAGCTGCCGCATCCAGTTTTCTCCTTGCTCGCCGACCGCGTAGATGGCAGACAGCAGCTCGGTCATGCCAGCAGGGCTGGGTGGGATTTGTCCGGCCACTGGTTGGAGTACCCATCCGCCTGATCGGGCCGCGAGCCGCAGTACCCCCGGCCCAGTTCGCGATCCTCCCGATGCGTACGTGCCACGAGTCGTCGGTGAACGGGGGCATCCGTCCGCCATGGAGAGGGTTTGTGGCGGCGCCGATGTCCCTGATGACTTGCCGTTCCACGGCGTCGCGGACCCAGCGCCCCTCCTGCGCTTCCTCAATGGCGGCCTCCCACCACTTCCACGCGCCGGCGAGTCGGTCCGCGAATGTATCCATCCGGACAGACTTCCATGCGTGATGCCACAGGCATCAAGGGGACGCCGATCAGCGGATCGCCCCATCAAGGAGACAGGCTCTAGACGCTCCAGCAGGGCCTTCGCCTTCGCCTCGGCCTCCGGGCTCGGCGCGCTGCCGAGGGCGGAGGCGAGCTCGGCGCGGGCGAGCTCGGCTCGCTCGGCGTACTCGGCCTGCGTCGGAGTGCCCTGCGCGAGGTCCTCTACCAGGCTGCGGATGGTGGTGCCGTGCTCGGCGGCCAGCTGGGCGAGCCGGTCCCGCGCGGCCGTGCTCGCGCGCCCCTCTACTGCGGGTAGAGCAAACGCATGGCGGCATGCTCCGGTAGTCCCGCGACCGGCCCTCGCCCCCGTCTTGTTCCGGAGAGGGCACGCAGTCGGTACGCGAGATGTGCGCTTGAGGTACGGGCTAGCTGATGCCTGGCGCTGGGGACAGGGCCCATGCACGACAGCCGCATCATGCCCGTGCCGTGCTGGCACGCTAGGAGCAGGTCCGGGTCGCGCTAGGCCTGGGCGCTGGGTAGTGAATGGCCAGGTCGGGCTCGCGCCACCCGTGGATCTCTGCGCCGACCGGGAAGCAGGCACCGCTGCAGCTACCGGACCCGCGTGCTGGGGCGTGTGGCCGGCCCGTACGGCGAGGAATATGGACGGAGGGCTCCCGTTCCGTGTAACCCCCGAGCCGGGACGGGAGCCCCCTGCCGCAGGCGGCCTACCTGAAGGCGGGTGGTGCACTGCACCATGCTGTCCATGAGGGATCAGCCAGCTGAAGAATTCGCCCGGTGCGCTGTCGTGCTGGCCGCGGAGTTGCGCGAGACACGGCATGACGGTGCGGTAGCCGCCGACCCCAAGGACCCTTTCGCCGCTCCTGCCCCGACAGGTGATGACCCTTTCGCTCCGTTTATGGCGGGCCGGGAGGGCGTCTTCGATCAGGCGCTGTCCAACGGGCTGGCTGCGATCGTCGCTTCCGAGTGGCCGGGCAAGGAGGTGGACCGCAGGGGACGGGTCCTGCCGGCCAGCGCGCTGCTCAGGGTGATCGAGGAACACATCCCGGCTACGAACGGCATCGTCTGCGTGCCTGACGAGCATCCGATGCCGGAGATCCCCCAGGGCGACATGGACTCGCTCTTCCAGGCGCCTCCTCTCTCGTCGCACACCCGCATTGATGTGCGCACGCTCCAGAACGGGATCGAGGCCAGTCAGGCGGCCCGCCACGGCCGCGGCGCAGGAGCTCTGCAGCATTGCCACATCGAGGCCCTGCTGGCCCTTGACGGCCACAGGAGCCTTGGAGTGATGGGGGAGGAGCAGCAGGACCGGATCCAGCAGATCGCGCAAGCAGAGGACGCGGCTTCCCAGAAACGAGCTGCCGAGTACCTCGAACGGATCGGGGAGGAAGAAGCCACCCGGCGCGCCGAGAACGTGGCCAACCCCAACGCCTACCACCCGAAGCACAACCCGGATGGACACGACCTCGACACCTGCCCCGTCTGCGGGCACGAGACGTTCTGCGTGGAAGGCCTCGATCCTGTCTTCGGCCGGGTCAGGTACGGACAGTGCCTGGTGTGCACCTACACGCGCACCCCGGGCGCCGCAGAGGACGAGGCATTCACCGAACAACTCCGGTCGATCATGGACGACCAGTGATGCCTTCCGGCGCCCAGAGCCGTGGCCTTCGGCGGCCCGCACCGAGGACGAGGACGGCTGGAACTTGCCACGCCCGCCCGTCACCGGCGCGCCCCGGCCCGGCGCATCAAAACGGCTACCTCGCCCGGCCCTTGCGTTCTACCGTTGTTGGGCATGAGCACGCAGGCCTTCCGGGGCGCCTACCTTCTGCCGCTGTTCCACGCGATCGAGCAGGCCCGCGGTGATGGCGCCTACCGGCAGCTGCCCGCACCCGATCCAGCCAGCAGCCTGGCCACCGACGACGCCCCGCTTGGCCCGTACGCCGGCGCGCATCTGATCCGCGCCTCCTACACCGCCGGCTTGGCCCACACCGACGCGCTGCGCCGCCTGACGGCGGCGGGCGAGATCGACCCGACCAGCCCCTGGACGCTGCTGCGCGGCGCCCTGGAGAACTTCGCCACCGGCCTGTGGCTCCTCGACGGCCCGGGCCGGGCCGAACGCCGGCGCCGCGCGCTGTCGCTATGGGACGAGGACATGCGCAACCGTCAGCAGCACGAGACGGACACCGGCCACCAGCCCTCCGGCGGCGGGATGACCGGCGCGCAGCGCCGCGCCGAGATACGGGGCATCGCCGACCGTCTCGGCCTGCCCCCGCTCACCCGACCCGGGACCCACCAGATCGTGCTTGCTGCCGCGCCCACCGCTGGCCTGACCGCGGTCAAGGTGGGCGCAGCCTGGCGGGCGGCCTCCGGGTTCGCGCACGGCCGCTACTGGCCCAACCTGCGCGCCTCCCAGCCGCGTGCGGCCATACCGGGAGCCGACGGAGTCCACACCGTCGCCCTGGTCATCGACGAGGACCAGCACCGGCCGCTGGCCGAGTACTGCCACACCATGTTCAACCGGCTGCAGGAGCACTACGCCGCGCGTGCCCGGGCCCGCTGACCGCATTCCGACTGCCCGGCCCGCCGGAGGGGACAACTTCGGACCGCTGGGCGATGGCCGGGTGCTGTGCATCGGCAGGAGAGCACAGGAGCGGGGGAGATGTCCGGCAACGCAGAGACCAACGTGCGTATCGCACCCAGCGCCCTTGAGGCCTTGACGCGGGTCATGGCCCGGCGTGCGACGTCGCGGGATGCGACGATCCGCGAACTGCTCACCGAGCACGTCGCCGCGCAGGAACAGAGGCAGCCCGAGGACCGGATCACCCACATCTCCACCGTGCTGCGCTACCCGCGGCCGCCGCGCTGGCGAGGCGACCCCCGACACGACGTCCCTCTGCGGGTCCGGGCACCTGCCAGTCTGCTGCAGCGGGCCCGCGCCATCTCCCTGCAACTGCCCGGCCAGCACCCGCGCGCCCACCGGGACTACCAGGGCCGCCTCCTCACCGATGCGGTGACCACAGCCATCGCCCAGGCCGAACCCTTCACCGACACCTTCCTCACCGGCCTGCTCCCGCTCCTGCGCCACGGCGCCGCACTCGGCCTGTGGCGGCTGGCGGTGGCCGCAACCAGCACCGCACCGGAGAAGACCCTGCTGGAGGAAGCGGAGACCGTACGAGCCGGCTACCGACGGACCGACACCCTGCCGACGCCCGACCAGCACCACGTTTTGCGTGTCGCGGAGGTCCTGGACGAGGAGGAGGCATGGCATGCGGCCATGCGGTTTCGGATAGCCACCGTCGCAGCCCGCCGCTTCCTCACCGGCCCTCGCGCCGAGGCCGTCGAGCAGGCCCTGTACGAGCAGGGCGACGCCTGGCAGCGGCTGCGGCAGAAGTTTCTCAGGATCGACTGGGAAGGCAGGTCGTTTCGACGGCGGAACGGAATCACGAGTTACGACTGGACCGGCCGGGGCGGAACGGCAGTCTGGCGTGCCGAGCGCCGAGTCAACCTTGAGTACCTCGAGGACTGGCTGGTCGACCGTGTAAAGGGCGATCCTGCCGCCGGCGTGATGGAAGACTCCGGAGCTCCCCTCTGGCTGCTGCGCACACCGGCTGCCTGGTCTGCTCACGCTCCCTGGAGCGCCTCCGGCCGTGTTCCCCGGCTGTGCGCCTCGTGGGTCGCAGAAGGCCGCCTGCTGGCCTTCCCCTACCGCAACAGGCAGGCCTTCTGGCCGCTCCAGCGACAGCAGGGCACACCCGGGCTGGCACCCGTACCCGGCTTCGAACCCGTGGCCGCCGCGGCCGCCGGGCTGCGCCCCGACAAAATCACCGGCTTCATCGAGGCCGTCCTCATCGACTGGAGTCACACCTTCGCCGAGGAACCTGAGGTGCGGACCGTTCTGGACCTCCCGGCAGACCGGGCTCGCCGCTTCGGCCTCATTACCGCTGAGGAACAGCACCGGGCCATGGCTAAAGCCCGCGCCATGACGCTGAAGACCATGGACGACTTCATCGCCTGGGCCGCAGAAGAGGGGGCAAGCGAGTTCGACCTGCACCAGCTGAAGGAGGCGCGGGGCAGCGCCCGCACGTTCCACCGCCTTACCCGCACCTACCCCCGGCACGCGAGGGCGAAGTTCCGCGTGGCTTGGGCCAGCTGGGCATGGCCCGGGGAATCGGTGGCCGCCGAACTCGCCGCGGGGTCCCCGCCCGCCCTCGTACGGTGGCTCGCCGCTGCGGCCCACAGCGGAAGCTCCCTGATCCTGGAGCGGGCGATGGAGCAGGCCTGGCACCGCGCCTTCGACCAGCACGGATTCCGCATGTGACACCCACCGATACACAGAAAGCCCCTCGCTCCTGTGAGTTGGATGCACGCTCGACGCACAATCCGGGCACGGCATTTGCGCACCGCCCATCGGCGCGCCCGTCAATGGAGGGGGACCTCGCAATGAACCGACCGCTGATCTCGATTCTGGCCACCGGTGTCACCAGCACAGCAGTAGCGCTGACCGGTGCACCGTGGTGGCGAACCGCCGCGGCCTTCGGCTGCCTCGGGCTGGGCCTGGCCGTCATCGCGCTGCAGTCGGTCTTCCCCCAGGAATCCGCTCACCGACTCGACTGGTGGCGCGACCGCCGCCGGCAGCGGTAGTGCCCGACGCGCGTCACAGGAGCAGCCACCGCATGCACGGCGGAACCCTGCCACCCTGTCTGTGACAACCAGAAACGCAGGCCGCCGTGCACCCCGCCGAGCGGGGGAGTGCCGGCCGGAGCCCAACAGGAAGACGGCTGGGTCAGCGGCCGACCTCGTCGACGGAGCGGGCACGATCGAGGTATGCGGCCAGCTCGGCGCGCAGATCGCCCTGGACGCTGGCCGCCAGCCTCATCTGCCGCTCGTCGAACTCGGCTTCGGTGAGCGAGTCGATCCAGGCGACCCTGCGCCGGTGCTCGGCCTCTTCCTCGTCACGCAGCTGCTGGTCGTACCAGTCGAGCTCGGGTTCGACGCGCCACGCCAAGGCAGCCTCGTTCCCTTGGCGCCGCCCCTCGGCCCACTCGACCACCGCGCACGGGTAGGAGGACACCGGCCCAGGCAGCCCGGCCAGGATCCGCGAGCGGCCTTCCAGCAGGGCACGGGTGGCCTTCTCGCCAGCACCGATGGCCGCAGCGAAGTCGATCAGCAGCTGCTCACTGGCCAGCCCCCGACCGTTCAGGGCGTTGTCGAGGTCCCTGCGGGAGAACCGGCCCCCGCCCGCGGCGACGATCGCGCCCGGGGTGGGACCGCCGGCGGCGACGACCATGAGGGCCATGGCCCTGCCCATCCCGGCCGGGGTGGTGAAGCGGCGCGGCACGTACCGGTCTCCGGCCGCCAGGACCGGCTGCGGGCAAACGGCGCCCGCAGCCGCCTCCCACACCAGAGCGGCCGTGGGGCCGTCGGCGTCGGCGCCTCGGGCGAAGGCGAGGACGGTGTACCGCGTGGGCAGTCGGCCGTTCGGGGTCAGGGCCCGGCGCAGGGTGCACTCGGAGATGGGCATCCCGGCCAGCGTCGCCCGGCGGGCGACGCTGTCGAAAGTCCGTCTGCCCTTGGCGTTGCGCATCCAGCCGCGCAGCTCGGTCAGTTCCACGGGTTCGGCCGCCCGCCTGCCGATCCGCCCCGGGCTGCCGGGGCGGCTCACTCTCGGTTCCCGGAGGCGAGAGCGGCGAGCAGGCGGCTCGCACGCCCGGGCAGCAGCAGGAGACAGACCGCCGCGACAAGCGCCGTCAGCACAGCGGGAATCGGGCGCTGGAGGATGGCGAGCACGGTCACCGCGGCGATGGAGGCGATGAGGACACAAGCCTCACCGGCTCCCAGACGCCGGGACGCGTCCGGGGCGGCCGGCCGGGCGCCGGCGCGGCCGGTGGACGGGTGCATGGGCATGACGGTATCTCCAGGTACGTGTGATGGGGGTCGAATAGCCGCAGGCCCGGCGGGACTTCGCCCGGCGCGGTGAGCCGATGGTGGCAGCGTGCGGACCGCGTGCGCGAGCCGATCACGCCCGACCCGGAATGGACGTACCTTCCACGGTCGACGCATCCGAGCAGGTCAGACCCCAGAACCGAGCAAAATGCCATTCATGCCCGAAGCAGAGAGCCCGGCCTCCACGAGCGGCCGGCGACTCGTCTTTGTCCGCCTGGACGCACGCACGCCGCCTGAGCCCCCCCGGCGAGCGGAACGCTGGCGCTGCCCGGAGCGCCCGGCCACCCTTCGAGAACTTCAGACGGACCCACCGGGGCCGTCATCCGCATCTTCACCCACCCCGCGTCAGCCCTTCGTCAGCTCCTCCATGGAGCGCATCCACCTCTCCCCGAAGCCGACGGCCCCCGTCTCGTCGCCGGGGATGCTGAAGATGTCTGGGTTCTCGGCGAACTGGTCCATCAGGATCTGGTACAGCCCGTCGAAGAACGGCTCGAGGAAGACCGCCAAGGACTCGGCGAACTGCCTGGGGGAGGGGTTGATGGCGATGACGTGGTCCAGGAACGGGAACATGCCCCACTCGTCGATCCGCTGCCGTAGCGCGGCCTGCGCGGGGGTGTCCGGCAGGAGCAGTCCGTGCAGCACGTACAGTCCGTAGAACATACGCAGACCCACCAGCACCTCTCGCGCGCGCACCAGCTCCTCGTCACTCGCCCGCAGGACCTGAGCCACCATGTCCGCGTTCTGCTGGAGCAGCCCCCAGTCCACAGGCGGCCCCTCGCCACGCTCCGCGGCACCCAGCATCTGTGCCCAGTCCTCGGCCGTCAGCCCGAACATGCCGAAGGCGGCGAACCCCTCGGCCAGCGCGTCCGCCCCGACCTCCTGCGCTCCCAGGCCGATCGCGGCGGCCACATGCACCATGCTCCTGGCGTCCGGCCCCTCGGCCTCGGCCGGCACGTCCCCGCCGGCTTCGAGCGCCGCGCGCACCAGCGTGGGGTTAGCCGCCCCGCGAGACGAGCCCATGAGCCGTCCGGCGGCCGCGTACAGCGCGTCCTGTCCTTCCTCGCCCGCCCCGGCCGCGCTGCGCGCGAACTCCACCAGCCTCTGCGACGCCGAGCGTTGCAGCGCCCACACCAGGGCCTCGCGCACGGCGGCCACCGGCGGCTCCGGCACCCGGGCCGCCCCCGGCCGCACCGGCGGCGTGCCGGCCTCGGCGAACCACGCCAGCACAGCCAGCCGCCGGTCCCGCCCCTGCCGTAGATGCCGGGCCAGCGCCGCCGCGCTCTCCACCACCAGCGGATCGACCGCGTCCACCACCGACCCCCGGCCGCGCCCCAGTCCCCGCCGCCGATGACGCGGCAACAAGCCCACTCGCCGCCAGCTCTCCAGCTGGCTTGGCGTCACCACCACCTCGCGCGCGGCAAGTTCACGGACCACTTGCAGATCAGCCGGACTCGGCGCCCCTCGTGCCATGCCCACCATTACAACCCCGAGAAGCGCAATTTTCTGCGGTCTCGCGGCTCTGGCTCACTGGTCCCAGCACCACAGCCCACGCCGCTGAACCCGGCCCGACCGAAGGACACCTCGCGATGCCGAAGAAGAACCGCACGCCCTCCACCACCTCGCCCCAGGACCAGTGTGCGCCCGCTCCCGCCTCGTGGCGGCGCCTTGTCTCCGTAGCGCTCCTCGCCGGAGCCGTCCGCCACATCGGAGCCCTTCTGGCTGGCCTCGCAGTGACCTGGTGGCAGCACGACTGACACCCCCTACCCGCCTGGCACACCCCCCGCTGAGGTGATGTCAGGCGGGTTCGGCTGCAAAGAGGTTGAGTTTCTCTTCGTGCTCCCACTCCGACACACACAGACTTGCCCACCACAATCTCCCTCTCAAGGGGGCACACACCCAGACCCGGATTCACCCAAAGTTCTGAGGTGAAGGAAACGATCGGTCGACAAACCCAGGCCTGCTTCTGCAGGTGATGGTCTGCGGGGGAGTGTCAGTTGGGCATCGTCATCTGAGTGTCAGTGGCGCAGGCTCAGTGACCTGGTGGTTGGTGCTGACGGGTGGTGCCCACCTGTTGCTGACATGAGTGACGAAGGGCCATGTCATTCTCACGCAGACTGCTATAGGGGATGCGGAGTTTGTGCTGGTCGGAGGTTGCAGCGGCCGAGTATGGGGCGGGTGAAGGCTCACGACAGCGTGCCATCGAGGCCGGGCAGGATCTGGACCGCGTTCCGGCAACCGACGACCTGGTGCGCAACGCCGTACGGTGCGAGCCCGGCAGCGCAGCAGCCGGGCACACCCATTCCGGGGAGAATCTGGCGGCCCTGGTCGGCCGTTATCACCGTGCAGCGCACTTAGGTCGCTGGTCTGCCAGGAAATCGGGCGGTTTCGCTCCTGTCCTCGGGGGTGACGGGCCCGGTCCAGAAACGATGAGGCAGGGGTTTCCTGGTCTTCTGGTTGGCTTCCCACCTCTTCTTCTCCATGGCCTGGAGATCATCCGCCTTTGCCGCGCGCAGGCCCGATTCGATGACGAAGTGCCGCGCCCAGTCGTAGTCGTTGGACGTTACCTCCTCCAGGGCCTTTCCGATGTAGTAGCGCTTGTCGCCGTTCCTGTAGGTGCGGACCTGGGGGGTCAGGATGTGGAAGCGGGCCATGCTCGCGTAGTCGATGCCGAGACTGATGGCCAACAGAGTGTCCTGGGTGACTACCATGAAGTTGTCGAGCTTCTCGAGTCGCCTGAGACCAGGGTCCCGATACTCCCCGCGAGGCTCATCGAAAGGGGAGGGCCTCTCGCTGAAGTTGAAGGCTGACCGTCTGGTTGGCTCTTCGCCGCTCTGGTAGTTGGTCAGCAGTGCCTGGAATGCCAGGCTGAGGCCGGCCATGGCCTGGACGTAGTCGCCGATGTCGGCATGCGTTTGTGTGTCGTGCAGCAGTTGCTTGACCTCGTGTTGAGTCAGCAGGTCGACCATGTCGACAGTGTCGAGCTCGACACCGAAGATCTTGGGGGTGACCGTGGTGAAGAAATCGACAACGGTCTCGCGGGCCTGCTCGATCTGGTGCGCGGAGGGGAAGGTTCCGTTGTGCTTGAGAGCGACGCGGGCGTCGTTGAGGCGCCTCATCTGATCCTTCTTGGGAAGTTCATAGACTGGTTTGATCGCTTCCCAATAGCTGAGGAACTCCGCGTTCTTCTTCAAGTCCACGCCCAAATGCTGCGCGGCGAGGCCGATGAAGTTCTCCACCGCGTCGTGGAAGGACGTGATGGCCCGGGAGCGCAGTGGCGAGGGTTGCCCACTCTGCTCGACCCCCTCGCGGTACAGGTACCGGACGTACGCGAGCCGCTGAACTGTCAGCGGATCAAGAGGCTGCGCCATTACAACTCCAGGGGATCGTCATGTGCTTGAGATTGTGACGGCGTGCGGAGCCCTGCTGCACCAATATTTCCGTGCGACCCGCGCAGCCCAATCGCCCAACGGCAGCCACGGCCGCGCATTGCCCACCGCGATGGTCTGCGGGGGAGTGTCAGTTGGGCATCGTTGTCTGAGTGTCAGGCGTCTCAGTCCAACGCGTCGAACAGCAACTGCTGAGCGGGGCTGGGGGAAGCAGCAGGCTGCCGTACCGGCCTCGGCCAGCGCGAGACGGCACGCGTCCCGCAGGGCGAGCCTCTCGTGCCGTGCACCGTGCACCAGCCGTAGCCGAACGTCTGACAGCCCAGCACCAGTACCTGCCGCGCCGTTCCAAGAGCACAGGACTCCGAAGACGGTGGGCATTGCTGGGCGGTGGCGTCTCTACGAGGCTTCTGCCTGCAGCGGCCAGCTCAGGGTGGCAAGCCCCGTCGGACCGCCGATGTGCACGTACTGCGGGCGGCCGGGGGTGTGGACGATGTTGGTGACCGGTGCCGCGGTGAGCAGGGAATGCACGAGACGCCCGGTGAGGGGCTCCCACAGCCGCATGCCGGTGCCGTTGCCGGCTGCCAGCAGACAGGTTCCCGGGACGTGGGGGAGCGGTGAGTTCGCCACTGGCCACGTGCCACACCAGCAGCCGGGAGCGCGCGGCCCCCATCACCGGGCAGCGGCCGGTGGGAGAGGGCAGCGCCAGCAGCGCGGTGATGCGCTGGCCGCCGTCGGGTAGTCCTGCCACCTCGCCGGTGGTGGCATCGACGACGACCGCTCCGGTGTTGCCGGCCACCACGACGGCGATCCGGTCGTCCGGAAGCCGCACGGCGCAGCAGCGGTTCTCCTTGAACGAGCCGCTTGCGATCGGCGCCACGTCAGGTCCAGGCCGAAGCTGCCGAGGCGGACCAGTAGCTCAGCCAGGGGCACGTAGTGCTTTCCGTGCCAGGCAGCGATCCGGTGCGCTGGGCCGGCCGGGTGGTGGTGCTTTCGACGGCACGTTCCTGGGGCCGAGTGTGGCCGGGGGCCCATGTCGGCGGGTGGCTGTGGGGGAGCGGTGGTTGAGCAGCACGACGCCGCTGATGACGACGGCGCCGCCCGCCACTTCGAGCGGATGGGGGATCTCGGACAGCCACACGAACGCGACGACCAGTGCGACCGGCGGCACCAGGTAGAGGGCGCCGGTGGATACGGCGAGCGGCAGCCGGGCCACGGCATAGCCCCAGATCACGAATCCCACGGCGGAGGGGAGCAGGCCGAGGTACACCACCGAGACGAGCGCTGACGACGGGGCGCTGACGATGGCACCCAGTGTCGCTGGAAGCAGCGGCAGCGCGAAGACCGT